>JAILLY010000125.1 GCA_024692905.1 Lachnospiraceae bacterium
ACAGGCTCAAAAATCAAAGATTTTTTCGCTGTCTTGGATCTGTCCAATACGTAAATTTGTAAAACATGTCTCTTCCATGCAAGCATGGGAGACCTGTTTTAAAATTTCCGTGCTGTCCAGAATGGTCTCATGTTTTGAAATCTTTCAGGGATGGTTTATACTATTAGATTTTCAAGGTGCTTTGATCTGTCGGTTCAATAATTCTGAACACAGAGATTTACCGCCGTTTCTCGCGACAGCTTATACATAATATCATTGTGATTTTGCCTTGTCAATGCCTTTTTACCCTTTTTTTTATGCAATTTTTCCTTTATTTAAATTGGCAAAAATGCTCCCACAATATCTTGTGGGAGCGCACTTATTTAACCACAATCTTTGTATGGATGTACTGCCTTGTCAAAGCCTGCTTATATGTTCCGCGATGACCTTCCCCAGTTTCCTCTGATTCTCCGCATCCAGATGGCAGCCGTCCGAATCGCTTGCTTTAACATATTTAGAAGCATCTATGAAGCTGCATCCATACATTTCGGCAAGCTGCTCGTACCATCCGGCAAGCTCCATGCTCAGTTTCCTTGAATTATCATATCCGAAGCTGTCCCCAAGCCATGAATCCTTTATGGATCCGGCTATATGCGGAGGTGAGATGAGCACGACCTTGAATCCGTCCGAACACCTGAAACGGTCATAAGCCAGCACCTTCTCAAGCATGATCTGCATTTCACCTGCTATATCCATGGCGGAGTAGGCAAACTTGCGCTTACAGTCATTCGATCCGAGCATTATTACCACAAAATCCAGAGGACTGTGACTCTCAAGACACGGACCTATATATTTTAAACCGTTCTTCTCTCCCTCGGCGGGATCGTCCGAGGCGATAGTGCGGCCGTTCTGCCCTTCTTCGATAACGGTATAGTCATCCCCCAGTATGCTCTGCATTACCATGGGCCATCTGCTGTCCTCGGGAAGTCTTGTACGTTTATCCGGATCGTATCCCCACGTTAATGAATCACCGAAACATAAAATCCTTTTCTTTGCCATGATCTTCTCCTTATCTGTACATTTACTGTTCAATCTGCCACATCTATATCCGGTATTATCAGTATTTCATGATCGGGATAGAGCGCCGAGACTTCCTTATATAATGTATTTACGGCATCGATCCTGTCATGATCAAAACTGACTACCACATCAAAACGGATCGTCTTCTTTTCGATATCGGTGTAAAAACCATGCATCTGGAGCGCCCAGTCATGTGACAGGACCGTCTTGCTGACAGTGCTGCGTATCCTTGCCGCCTCATCATCGGAAGTATTGAAAGAATATACGCCCACACCTGTAAGGATCACTCCGGTCTTTTGGTAAACATTCGCCTGGACCCTTCGCGTTATCCTGTCCACATCGTTCACGTTAAGGTTATCCGGAAGTTCAATATGGACCGTACCGTAATTCCTTCCGGGTCCGTAATTAAACAGAGTCACATCATAAGCTCCCATTACGGTTTCTTCTTCGCAGACAACCTTCTTAAGTTCCTTTGTCAGTTCCGCATCCTCACGCTTTCCTATTATATCATTGAATGTTTCGATCATCATCTCGATCCCGGCCTTAATGATAAAGGCTGCGATTATAACACCAACATAAGCCTCAAGCGATACTCCAGATACAAGGTAGATGACCGCCGAAGCCAGCACGGATGCGGAAAGGACGGCATCAAACAGCGCATCGGATCCCGAAGCTGTCAGCGCACCCGAATTTACCTTATTTCCCTGTCCCTTTACATACAGTCCCAAAAGCAGCTTTACGGCTATCGCCACGGATATTATTACTATAGAAACCGTGCTGTAATCGGCAGCTTCCGGTTTCATGATACCCTTCACCGACTCTACGAGTGCGGTCAGGCCCGCATAAAGAACAAGGGCGGAAACGATCATCGAACTGAGGTACTCGATCCTGCCGTATCCGAGAGGATGCTTCCTGTCAGGCTGCTTCGCACCGAGCTTTGCGCCGATTATCGTAACTACGGACGACAGCGCGTCCGACAGATTGTTGACCGCATCAAGTATAACGGCGATCGAGTTTGATATAAGCCCGACAAATGCCTTGAACACGACAAGCAGGATATTGACCGCGATACCGATGATACTTACTTTGACTATTGTTTTTTCCCTGTCTGCTAACATTTAATCTACCTTTTCATTTTGAGATGAACCTGAACAGAAAGTTATTATTAAACAGAAATTTTAGGAATTCCGAATCCTGAACATATTCAAGAAGCCTGCTGCCGGCGCTGTTTCCGAGAAACATGATGATGACAAAAAAGAATATCCATACGATGATCAGGGCCTGTGCCGCGCCTACCGCCGCACCGAGAAGCCTGTTTATACCTTTGATGACCGGTATCTTTGCTATCAGGTCGGATGACTTTATGATCATCCACAAGGCTGCCGACAATGCGATGTATACACCGACGAACGATCCAGCATTTATGATCAGCTTAGCGGCATAAACCGAGATATAATCCCTGATGACCACCAAAAGCATCGCCTGATACATTTCAGATGCGCTCTTCTCTATAAGATCATTCTTCAGTATATCCGGTATGTTCAGGTCATCAAGAAATGACTGTCCGCTTGGCTCCGTATCAGGGCTTTGTACCTCCCCGGCATTATCACCGATCCCCGAACGGTCAAGGAATACATCCATCACCTTCTGCCGGGTGTTGCCGTAAACATCCGTATTGTCGATGATAAACCTGCTGACCCGTGGAGATATCAATGTCACGGCAATGATTATCACTATCGTGCCGACAAATGAAATGACTATCTTAAGAAATCCCCTGCGCCATCCGGAAAATATAAAAACCGCAAACAGCAGGATCACAGCCGCCTGCACCAGGTTTATTTCCATTATTTTAACTGTATCTCCTCTGTTTTCGTTCCCGATACAAGCAGGTATCTCGTTACCGAGTCGGTGGGAACCAGTTCAACTATGCTTTCCTTGAACCTTCCGCTGAATTTCTCGATACCCTTCTGATTATATATGACACATTCATCATTATTATATATGATCACCATGTCTTTGTTGAAGATTATATCCTTGTAATTAAGGGCAAAATCCCTTGTAAACACTATGTTTCCGGACGTATTGTAAACATCCAGATGATAAGGTTCGTCGCCCTTTCCGCCTGCATAAACAAGACCTATATAATTTTCACTGTTAAATACGCTCTTTATCTCATCCGTGATCTCGGTCTCAAAAACGTTCTCCGGCTTCTGCCCGCCCTTAAATATCTCAAAGCGGTTATCACCGACCGCAAACGAGGTATTGTCATTCATGAAATTGACATACGATACTATCGTATCGTCAAAGTTATATCCGGCAACCAGGTTATCTATCTCATTCTGGCCGACATTTCCGAAATTATAATAAGCTATCGATGATGTAAGGGAACCGCCGTTGACTAACAGATAAGAAACGCACAGCATGATCCCGTCGTTTGATATCGAGATCGCAACGGGATATCCGCTCTTATCCATGGTTGTCCTGTCGTTTGCTATATTTTGTCCTTCCTTATTATATAGCTTTACCCAGGTGACATCCCCTTCCTCAAGGATCACGGCAACATTTCCCGTACCGGAAACGCACAGGTTCTGTATCGGCAGCGTGGTGTCTATCTCACCCTGCTTGCCTTCGCTGTTTAGCACGTAGATCTTGCTCTTCTTGTAATCGCCTACCGCAACATAGTCCTTACAAACGTCGACTATCGGGTTCTGCATCTCGAAGGTCTGGTTCCACAGCATTTTGTTGTCTATGCTGAATGCCGCTATCCCGTCCGTACTGTATCTTAATATGTTATTGTTGAACTTAAGGTATGATGCTGTGGTAGCCTCTTCGTATTCCATCGTCCTAAGTACGGTATAATCCGTATATATCATGTTCTTGTAATTGTTATACATGATAAGGCCGACAACACATACGGCTATGAGGACCGCGAGAACCCTGTAAAGGATGAGCCTCCTGTGCCTGCTTAACTTGGCACGGAACTCCACCTGGTCATCATCATATTTATCCTTGAAATAGTTGTTTATTTTGGACATAAGTAGATACTAACACAAATGAACCGGATTGTAAAAACCCGTATCTTATAGTAAACTATACAGTATAAAAGTTTCTAAAACTCCTGATTTTATCATGTTTGAAAGGTCATCGGATGAAACAGATGAACATGTTGGTTTCCGGACTCGTGGGAACCGGTGAACATAAGAGGATATGTGTATACTTCAGTGATAAAGACAGATACGCGGAAGGTTCGATCCCTGACTGCAAGATAACCTCAAACAAGGGATTCAGCAACGAAGAACTTAAAGAGATCGAAGAATACCTTTCGGAAAACAGGGACCATATAATAGAAGAATCAAAAAAGGTAAACCCGATGAAGTCATTTCTCGGGAAGAAATAAGACAACCCATCCAATTATATTGAGTGGGTTTTTCTGCCTTTTGGGGACGTTATGAAGATCAGATCAGATAACCTGGATCCGGCTCTTATCGCCGGCAGCGGCCAGTGTTTCCGATGGAACAGGACTCAGGATGACAAATATGAGCTTATTGCCTTCGGAAGATACCTGACCCTTAAAAAGCAGGGCGATGAGCTCGAACTGTCCTGCAGTCCCGGAGAATGGGATGATATCTGGGCCGATTATCTGGATTCCGGCACGGACTATGCCGGGATAGGCCGGCTCATAAACAACTCTCACGATGAGTATCTTAAGAAAGCCTATAAAATGGGAAGCGGGATAAGGATACTTAAGCAGGATCTCTGGGAAACAGTCATCTCATTCATGATATCGCAGAATAACAACATAAAACGGATACGAAACAGCATAGAAGCCATATGCGTGAAGGCCGCAGTACCGCTTAAGAATGATTGTCCGGAAGGAAAATATGCTTTTCCCGGACCTTATGATGTAGATACGGACTTTTTCAACGATAAAAGCCTCGGGCTCGGATACAGGGAAGATTATTTATCCGGAATGTATGAATATGCACGTTTGCATGAGGATTTCCCCGACAGGCTTAAATCGATGGATCACGAAGACGCCTTCCGTGAACTTAAGTCCTTTAAGGGAATAGGAGATAAAGTCGCCAACTGCATATGTCTTTTCGGACTCCATCATATTGATGCCTTTCCGGTCGATACCCACATAAGGCAGATACTTGAAACTTATTATCCGGACGGGTTTGACCTTGAAAGATACAAAGGTTTTAACGGTATCATCCAGCAGTATATGTTCAATTACAAACTGAATTCTCCGTCGGAGCCAAAATAAAAAAGGGAGCGGATATCCGCTCCCTTACTTATCGGTATTTCTTTCCTATTTAAGGAATTCCTTTATCTGGTTATAGATGCCTTCCGCATCAAGCTGGTATTTGTGGATGAGTGCAGAAGCCGAGCCCGACTCGCCGAATACATCATACATACCTATCCTCTTGACCGGAGTAGGACAATTCTCGCTTAAGCAGTCACATACCGCAGATCCCAGACCTCCGATGACCGAATGCTCCTCAGCCGTTACGACCTTGCCGGTCTTCTTCGCTGATTTAATTATAAGTTCCTCATCAAGAGGCTTGATCGTATGGATATTGATGACTTCGGCATCGATGCCGTCATTTGCGAGCATCTTAGCCGCTTCCATTGATTCGGGAACCGTAAGGCCGGTAGCGACTATCGTAAGATCCTTGCCTTCCTTGAGCACGATACCCTTGCCCATCTCAAACTTATATGTAGCTTCATCATTGAATACGGGAACCGCAGCACGTCCGAACCTTAAATAAACGGGGCCAACATACTCATATGCTGCCTTAACAGCTGCCCTTGCTTCAACATCATCAGCAGGATTAATTATCACCATGCCGGGAATAGTCCTCATAAGAGCGATATCCTCGTTACACTGATGGGACGCACCGTCCTCACCTACCGAGATACCTGCATGAGTGGCACCTATCTTTACATTAAGATGGGGATATCCGATGCTGTTGCGGACCTGCTCAAACGCACGTCCTGCCGAAAACATCGCAAATGATGAGCAGAAAGGAACCTTGCCCGTGGTTGCTATACCTGCGGCAATACCGGTCATGTTTGACTCTGCTATACCCACATTTATATGCTTATCCGGATGAGCCTTTTTAAATACACCGGTCTTGGTTGCTGCAGCAAGATCCGCCGTCAGAACAACAAGATCGTCATGCTCATTTCCGAGTTCCACCAAAGCATTACCGTAACTCTCTCTGGTTGCTATCTTCTTTACTTCTGACATAATGCTTCACCTACTTTCTCAAGATCCGCCATTGCGGTAGCATACTGCTCATCATTGGGAGCCGTTCCATGCCATGCCACATTATTCTCCATGAAGGATACGCCCTTACCCTTGATACTCTTGGCGATTATGGCGGTAGGCATGCCCTTCGTCTCCTTGGCTTCCTTAAAGGCTGCCGCGATCGAGTCAAAGTCATGCGCGTCGCATTTTACAACATGGAAGTTAAATGCCTTGAACTTCTCGTCTATGGGATACGGATCACAGACTTCGGTAACGGGACCGTCGATCTGAAGGTTATTATTATCAACTATCACGACAAGATTATCGAGCTTCTTGAAGCCTGCGAACATGGCAGCTTCCCAGACCTGGCCCTCGGCTATCTCACCGTCTCCTAAAAGGGTGTATACCCTGAAAGCTTCGCCGTACATCTTGGCTGAAAGAGCCATTCCGACCGCAACCGATATTCCCTGGCCGAGTGAGCCGCTGCTCATGTCAACACCGGGAGTATGCTGCATACAGGGATGACCCTGAAGATGTGATCCGAGTTTACGCAGGGTGAGGAGCTCCTCAACGGGGAAGTATCCCCTCTGTGCCAGCGTTGAATAAAGAGCCGGTGCGCAGTGACCCTTGGATAATACAAAGCGGTCCCTGTCCTTCTTATCGGGATCCGAAGGATCGATGTTCATCTCTTCGAAATACAGATAAGTCATGATATCCGCACAAGATAATGATCCGCCCGGATGTCCGGCCTTGGCTGCATGAACAGACGAAACGATACCCTTACGGATCTCATTCGCAGTCTTTTGTAATTTAAGCTTGTCCATGATAGTCGTCCTTTCTGAATGATTTTCTTTATTTTGTATCCGGAATATGCTTAAATATCCCGAATATCACAAATACAGCATCCCCGAAGGAATGCTGTATAAGTATATCATAATCGTAATTTCGTTTCAATGGTGACCTATTCAACCGTAACGCTCTTTGCAAGGTTTCTGGGCTTATCCACATCAAGTCCCCTTGCGACGCTCATATAATATCCCATAAGCTGTAAAGGTATCACAGCAAGGGAAGCCGCAAATATCTCTTCCGTTTTCGGGATATATACGGTAAAGTCAGCCGTATCCTCCGTCTCATAATTGCCGCTGCACGTTATCCCGCACAGATATGCGCCCCTGCTCTTTACCTCTACCATGTTTGAAACCGTTTTCTCATACAGATCCGGCTGGGTCAGCACTCCTATTATCAGGGTTCCGTCCTCGACAAGACTTATCGTCCCGTGCTTTAATTCCCCTGCCGCATATGCACCCGAATGAACATAGCTTATTTCCTTCATCTTAAGGCTTCCCTCAAGACTGATCGCATAATCTATGCCTCTTCCTATAAAGAATACATCATGAACATTTGAGAACTTGGCCGTAAACCACTGGAGTCTCTCCTTATCCTCAAGAGTCTTCTCTATCTTGCCGGGCAGTGTCTTAAGCTCAGCAATAAGCTCATCCTGTCTTTGATCATCAAGGTTTCCGCGTACCGAAGCAAGCTTTATCGCAAACAGATACATCGCTATGAGCTGGGCACTGTACGCTTTTGTGGTCGCAACGGCTATTTCGGGACCGGCCATGGTATACATTACATGATCCGACTCCCTTGCTATCGTGGATCCCACAACATTTACGACTCCGAAAGTCCGTATTCCCCGGCCCTTAGCCTCACGTATCGCTGCCAGGGTATCTGCCGTTTCTCCCGACTGGCTGATCGCTATGACCATAGAATCCGGACTTAAGATAGGATCTCGGTATCTGAATTCCGAGGCAAGTTCTACCCTGACGGGGATCCTTGCCATTTTTTCTATTATATACTGCGCGACCATCCCGACATGATAGGCCGAACCGCAGGCCGATATATGGACTTCCGTGAGTGACTTTAACACCTCATCCGTGATCCCTGTTGCTTCAAGATCGATCTTATCATCTTTGACGTAGGCATTTATCGTATCCTGGACAGCCTTGGGCTGTTCATGGATCTCCTTCATCATAAAATGGGTGAACCCGCCCTTTTCGGCCGCTTCGGCATCCCATTCCACATGAGAAAGCTCCTTGCTTACCTCTTCTCCGTCAAGGTTATAGAAATGCACCTCTCCGTCCTTAAGGCATGCCATCTCAAGATTGCCGATATAATATACATTCCTTGTATACTTAAGTATCGCCGGAACATCGGATGCAACAAAGCTTTCCTCCGGATCGACTCCGATTATCATCGGGGAATCCTTACGTGCGACCCATATCTCACCGGGATGATCCTTAAACATTACCGCAAGCGCATACGAACCCCTGACACGCACCATGGTCTTGGCCAGTGCATCTATGGGTCCGATATTGTATTTTTTGTAATAATAATCGATAAGCTTGACTATAGCTTCCGTATCCGTCTCCGAATAGAAACTGTACTTCTTCTTAACAAGCTTATCCTTTATTTCAGTATAGTTTTCAATGATCCCGTTATGAACGGCGATAACTTCGAAATCATCACTGTGATGAGGATGTGCGTTATTCTCCGAAGGTTCACCGTGGGTAGCCCAGCGCGTATGGCCTATTCCGCAGTTTCCTTTCATCGCATGTCCGTCATCCGTCTTGTTCGCAAGCTCACTCAGCCTGCCTTTTGCCTTTACTATCCTTACCTTTTCTTCGCCGTCCCTTACCGCGATACCGGCAGAATCATAGCCCCTGTACTCAAGCTTTGACAGCCCCTCAAGCAAGATCGGCGCCGCCTGCTTATTTCCGCAATATCCAACAATACCGCACATAACCTGCTCCTTCCGTTTCCAAACAGAACTAAAGCTTCTTTATCCTGTCCACGGCTTCAACGGTGTTTTCATAACTTCCGAATGCCGTCAGCCTGAAATAACCCTCTCCATGCGGTCCGAATCCCGAACCCGGTGTACCTACCACGTTTGCGTTATTCAGCAGATGATCGAAGAATTCCCAGCCGGTCATTTCACCCGGAGTCTTTAACCATATATAAGGAGCATCCGTTCCGCCCGATACGCTGTATCCCGCTTCCTTTAAACCGTTAAGGATATAGGCGGCATTTCTCATATAATGGTCGACCAGACCCTTGATCTCCTTTTTACCTGCCTCGGAATAAACCGCTTCCCCGGCTCTCTGGACTATGTAAGGCGCTCCGTTATACTTCGTGCTGTGACGCCTTGCCCAAAGGGTATGCAGTGACACCCCGTCCCTTTTAAGTTCTTTGGGTACAACGGTATATCCCAGCCTAACTCCCGTGAATCCCGCATTCTTTGAAAATGAATGAAGTTCTATCGCACAGGTCTTTGCCCCGTCACATTCATAGATACTGTGCGGTATACCCTCCGTGCGTATGTATGCTTCATATGCGGCATCATAGA
Source organism: Lachnospiraceae bacterium (assembly GCA_024692905.1). Lineage (GTDB taxonomy): Bacteria > Bacillota > Clostridia > Lachnospirales > Lachnospiraceae > UBA2868. The sequence continues at coordinate 9,717 of JAILLY010000125.1, forward strand.
TGATCACGGAGCCATGTTCATTGGCATAATCCACCCATTTTTGAAGTTCTTCCTTTGTTATTATCGCACCTGTCGGATTATTTGGAAAGCACAGATATATAATGTCCGGTGTTTTTTCGGGTAACTGCGGTGCAAAGTCATTCTCTTTGGTACACGGCATATATATGATGTCCGAAAATCCCTCCGTTATCTCACTGTAGCTCCCTCCGCGTCCGGCCATTACATTTGAATCAACATATACCGGATATACCGGATCGCAGACGGCTATGATATTACCGGTCGCAAATATCTCCTGGATATTCCCGGAATCGCATTTTGCGCCGTCAGACACAAATATCTCATCCATGCCGATATCACAGCCACGGGCTTCATAATCATTCTCCGCTATCGCCTTTCTTAAAAAGTCATATCCAAGATCGGGAGCATAACCCCTGAAGGTCTCCGCATGCCCCATCTCATCCACCGCTTTATGCAGGGCATCGGTGATCGCAGGAGTCAAAGGCTGCGTCACATCGCCGATACCGAGCCTTATTATCTTTTTGTCCGGATTGGCCGCGGCAAACTCATTTACCTTCTTCCCGATCGTTGAAAACAGATAACTTCCCGGAAGCTTAAGATAATTGTCATTGATCTTTACCATATCGTTTTTCCTCCCATCCTGTACGGAACCCATTTATACCAGGTCTTTGTCTCTGTTCATCCGATATCGATGATACCGTCAAATACGGTTTCGGCAGGGCCGGTCATGTAAATACGGCCGTCAGCTTCATCCCACTCAACCTCTATATCTCCTCCAAGCACATGTACCGTAATACTGCGGTCTGTATATCCGTTCAGTATGCATGCGACGGCAGTCGCGCAGCACCCGGTCCCGCATGCGAGCGTTTCTCCGGTACCTCTTTCCCAAACCCGCATCCTTACGTTCTTTCTGTCAAGGATCTTTACAAACTCCACGTTTACCCTGTTTGGGAAAACCCTGTGATTTTCAATGAGAGGTCCCGCCGTTTCAAGTCCAACCTCATCCGGATCCTCAAAAATGACCGCATGCGGGTTTCCCATGGAAACACAGGTCATCGCATATTCCCTTCCTCCCGCTTCAATAGGCTCATTAATGACTCTCTCCTGCTCCGAAATGACAGGTATCTTCTCAGGATCCAGTTCAGGTATTCCCATATCTACCCTTATGTACTTTGCCACCCCGTTTTCAGCCGTTATACGTATCGGCTTTACTTTATCAAAGCTTGCTATCGTGATCTCATCTTTATCCGTCATCTTATGGTCATAAACATATTTGGCGACACACCTTATCCCGTTTCCGCACATCTCGGCGCGGCTTCCGTCGGCATTATACATTTCCATTTCAAAGTCAGCCGTTTCGGAAGGATTTATGAAGATAACACCGTCCGATCCGATACCGAAATGGCGGTCACTGAGCAGCGGGATGAGTTCTTTTTTTCTGTTTGCCGGGATCTTCTGAGTAAACCCGTTCACATACACATAATCATTCCCGCAGCCCTGCATCTTGGTAAATTCAAGCTTCATCGTCATTCCTCCAAAAAAAAGAGACACTTCGGGCATGTACCCGAAGCGCCTTTGCTTCGTATGGATTATAACCTCAATTCTTTCCTTCGTCAATGTAAACCCATTGACATGCCCTGCCAAGTTCGCTTAAATAATAATATGAGTCATTACAGCAGTATAGAAGAAGAAATAATCAAACGTAAATATGCTGCCCGCCGCGAAGAATCAATGCGATACAGGAAAAGGCAGCGCTATATAGATCCTCTTATCCGTATAGGCGTACCCACGGTCATAGTCGTGGCAGTGATAGTTCTTTTGGCCGTCCTTATATCTAAGGCTTCCGGAAAGAAGCATTCCGCAGATGCTCCCTCACCGAATATCACCATCGAAAAATCTGCCGCCTCTGAAGATAATGAACCCGCAGAGGAAAAAGAGGAAATAAGGCAGATATATACCGCAGAGGAAACGCCTTCCACGGCCGCTCTGCCTTCAGATGTCGTAAGCACTTACGGGATCCTCATCGATCTGGCAGATGATTCCATTCTTGAAGAACGTAATGCAAGGGAACGGATAAGCCCCGCTTCAATGACCAAGATCCTCACCGTCCTTGTGGCCGCCGAGCATTTAAACGAGAACGATCTTGATAATACGATGAAGATCACTCTTGAATTTACGGATTACAGTTATTCAAACGATCTGAGTGCGGTAGGGTTTGCCGAGAATGAAGAGGTTACGGTCCGCGACCTTCTCTACGGAACGATCCTTCCCTCCGGCGGTGATGCCGCGATAGCTCTTGCGACATATGTGGCAGGCTCGGAAGAAGCCTTTGTCGAAATGATGAATGAAAAACTTGAACAGATGCAGCTGTCCGACAGCACGCACTTTACCAATGTTGCCGGCATGTATAATGAACAGCATTACAGCACTGTTTATGATATGGCCATGATCCTGTATGCCGCCATTAACAACCCGTTATGCCGTGATATCCTTAATGCACGTACATATACCACGTCCTCTACCCCCGAGCATCCGGACGGGATACAGGTATCAAACTGGTTCCTTCGCCGCATCGAGGATAAGGATTGCGGGCTTACCGTGGAATGCGCCAAGACCGGATTCGTGGTACAGTCAAGGAACTGCGCCGCAAGCTTCGCCGATGACTCGGACGGTCACGGCTATATATGTGTTACCGCCGATTCCACCAGCGGCTGGAGATGTATCTACGATCACGTAGCGATATATTCAAGCCTGTCAGAGCTTTCATCAATGCCGCCGCTTACGCAGGATACTCCCGCAGAAGAGGAAGATATACTTCTTAACGAAGGTGATGAAATACCTCTTGAAGAGGATATCCTCCCCGACGCTGAAACCGGAGATGAACCTTCCGGGGATACGGCTCCCGAAACAGCCCCTTCAGATGATCAGGGCTCCGGCAGCAGTTCCGGCAGCAGCTCCGGCATTACCGTAATAAATACCGTTACCAACGGGGATTAGCAGCCGAAATTTCCTACGCTCCCATCGGAAAACGGACTTCCTATATCACATCTTCCGTGATGATGGACTTCCTTAACGAAGTCTTCCCTCTCCGTTTCCACACGGTGAACTCCGATCCTGCTCACGCCTTCTTCCGTTTTCTTATCAAGCATCTTAATGACTTCTTCTATCTCTTCGTTTGTGGGCATATCTGCTCCTTCCCTGTGATACCTGCGTTTTTGTGTCATCACTCTTTATTATACCATATCTTACGGACTTTAAGGGAGTGTCCGGATGCTTGAAAAAACATGAAGGTAAGTATATACTTATCAGCGAAAATGAGTACGGATAATAATAAGAAACGAATCATATATTTTGATATCTGTAAGGGACTTGGTATACTTCTTGTTCTGATAGGCCACCTTCAGAATGATACCATTTTCTCCTATTCCCCTTATATCCTGAGCCTCTGCTCCTGGATATTCTCATTTCATATGCCTTTGTTTTTCATTATCTCGGGGATGATCATATATTTAAAGAAAGAAGATCAAAAAGATCTTAAGGAAACTGCCGGACGAAAATTCCGTTCGATCATGATCCCATATTTCTGGTTCAGCCTGATCTATATCCTTATCGTTTTTTATTTACTTTTTGTTTCTAAAGAAATTCCTTTGAACACATTGTTCGTTCAGCTGTGGTACGTGTTCGGAATGTACGGGATGAATGTGCTTTGGTTCCTGCCCGCACTTTTTGCTTCGGAGCTCATCTTTTTGTTCATTACCCAACGCATCAAAAACAGCAAATCGATTATTGTAATAATCCTGCTTGCGATTGCAGCATTTTCAGCAAACTATGTCAGGAGGTTTTTACCCAACGATTTGACCATATACGAGCGGCTCAATGAACTTATCATAACCGTCCTCCGTCCTCTCATAGGTTCCGCATATATCCTGACCGGCTTCTGTATTTATAAAGGACTTGATATTCTTAAGGAGAAGGTACGGTATGCGCAGGCGGTCGAGCTTATCCTCATGCCCATCCTGCTTTTTATAAATATCTCCTTAAACCGGATCAACCGCCCGGTTGACTTTCGCTCGCTTGTATTTAACAATCCTTTCCTTTATTATTTCTGTTCACTGAGCGGTTCTTTGTTTATCATACTGTTAAGCCGCTTTCTTGCTTCACTTAGGATCGGGAACCGTATAAACGAAGACACCGCCTTCCCCTTTATAAGGTTCTGCGGTGTCAATTCACTTGTATTCATGGCGGTCCATAATAATTCCGCCGTTTTAAAGCTGTCCATGCTTGCGGCAATGTATATAAACCAGTTTCTTACAAGAGCCCGTGGATATATCTGTTATGCCGTGATCATTGCGATCCATCTTGTTTACGTTTCGGTCACCATACTTCTTATCAACCGTTTCCTTCCGTTCATAGCAGGAAGGCCTATGCGCAAAAAAGGCTGAATCCGGTCATTTAACGTTCCTTATTATATACTTGCATATCGGATTTCCGATGCTATGGAACTTTTCTTCATATTCCGTCATAATGTTTCCCCTGACCATTTCTTCGTCATTATGAAGGTCGTAGGTACATGCAACGAGTTCCCAGCCCGCTTCCTTTACCTCTTCAACCGCGAAATCAAACAGGGGCCTGTTGTCGGTCTTAAATTCGATAAGTCCGTCCTTTTTAAGGATACCCGTATATTTATCAAGGAAGTTGCGGGACATAAGACGCCTCTTTGCATGCCTGTCCTTGGGCCAGGGATCCGAAAAATTAAGGTAGATCCTGTCTATCTCACCGGTCCCGAAATAATCCGTGATATATTCGGCATCCATTCTCAGAAAAAAGAGGTTTGGAAGCTCATTCTCCTCCATCTTCTGCAATGCGCGAAGCAGTACGCTCGAATACTTCTCTATCCCTATATAGTTTATATCCCTGTTCCCGGATGCGAGTTCGGTTATGAACCGGCCTTTGCCCATGCCGATCTCAATACGTAAGGGAGCTTCATTATTGAATACTTCCCTGCTTATGTTTCCTTTATGACTCTTCGCATCATTTATGACAAACCGGTTTTGTGCTATGATCTCCCTGGAACCCGTTATATTTCTGAGTCTCATATCAGTTAAACACTTCCTCCAGGGATCTTGCCAGCTGATCCGCACAGGAGGTACCCTTTCCCGCACAGTCATTACCCTTAAGGATCGCGGCTGCCTTGCGCGCGTCATTACCTTCAAGGAGCAGGCCTATTGCCTTCAGGTTACCGTTGCATCCTCCGGTAAACTTTAGGTTATGTATCTTTCCTTCCTCATCAAGTTCATAATCTATCTGCCTTGCGCAAACCCCTTTCGGGTAATATGTGTATTTCTTCATGTTTCCTCCTTATGTTCACGGTTTTTTTAAGTATATCATCATCTTCAATAATTTTACAATTTATAGTATTATGTTTCTATGATGCATTTTTACAGATATTACAGAAAACTCATATTTATATTGTCGTTTATGATCCTTATCCCGGTCTTTTCCACACCGGTATATGCCGTAAATACGGTTCCCACAGCCGAACAGAAAGAAGCTGCCGAGGAGCGTAAATTCTTAAGAGTCGAGAGCAACGAATGGGAAGGCTGGCCCGAAGGACCGGTTCTCGGCGCCGAATCCGCCATACTTATGGACTTTAATACGGAGACCATCCTTTACTCCAAGAACATCCATGAACGGCTCTATCCCGCAAGTACCACCAAGATGATGACCGCTCTTCTTACCATAGAGAATACTTCCATGGATGAAGTCGTGACTTTTTCCCATGATGCCATCCATAATATAGATTCCGATTCAAGCAGGATCGGAATAGATGTCGGCGAGGAACTGACTGTGGAACAGTGTCTGTACGGGCTTATGCTCGGATCGGCAAATGAGGTTGCCTATGCGCTCGCAGAGCATGTCGCGGGAAGCCTCGAAGCCTTTGTTGATATGATGAACGAGCGGGCAGAAGCCCTCGGCTGCAGTGATACTCATTTCATAAATGCCAACGGTCTTCCGGACGAGCAGCATTATACGAGTGCATACGATCTTGCACTGATAGCCCGCGAATGTTATAAAAACGAGGCTTTCGCCAATATCTCGGGTACACGCTCATATACCATCCCGGCTACAAATATCCAGTCGCAGGAAAGGATAATGGACAATCATCATCAGATGGTAACCGGCTTTAAATACCAGTATGACGGGTTCATAGGCGGCAAGACGGGTTATACCAAAGATGCAAGGCAGACTCTCGTAAGCTGTGCGGAAAGAGGCGGCATCCGGCTCATATGTGTGATAATGAAGGAAGAAAGCCCCAACCAGTTCGTTGACACGATGAACCTGTTTGATTACGGTTTTGACGGGTTCGGGATGCTTAACATCAAGGACAACGAAAACCGCTATACACTTGACAGTTCAACCTTCTTCAACACCGACCTTGATATAATGGGCAGTTCAAAGCAGGCTATGGAACTGAACGATTCCGGTTATATAATCCTTCCCAAGACTGCCGGTTTCTTTGATGCCGAAGCGGTGCTTACCTATTCCGACGTGTCAACCGGGCATATCGCAACGCTTGACTATTATTATTCCGGGAACCATGTCGGATCCACCACTCTTGATTATGCGCAATCATCCACCGACGTATTCGAATTTGCGAATATCCTGAGAGATTCCTCCGGCAGCAAGGAACCAAAGAAGCTTGTCCGGAATAAGAAGACCGTGTTTGTTAATGTAAAAAATATCATACTGATCCTTGCTTCCGTACTCGGACTTATAATACTGGTGCTGTTCATACGGTCGTTCATATCGAGCTACTCTTATTCAGACAGGCATCTTAAGAATCTGAAACGGAACAGATATAAAAAGAGAAAGGGCTGATCAATTCACCCTTTCTCTTTTCAAATGTCTTTTTTCCATCCGCTGAAGCCTCAGCTTGTCCTGTTTCTCCCGTATCTGCATCGCAACATCATCTCCGACGAGTTTCAGAGTCTTTATCACATAAACCCTGCCGTCATCCGCTTTTTTCATCCTGACCTTGCCTTTTAAATATCCGTGCTTCTTACAGTAAGCCAGGCAGAAATAATGCTTGCCGTTTACCGAAAACCACTTGATCAGCTTCTTTGAATTCCTTCCGCACAGATAACATCTTGTCGAATTAACGGCCTTATCTTCAAGCGCCGTATTCTTATCATCAAATTCCCTGGATATATATTTGGAATATGTCTTGAAGTTGACATGTACTTCCTGTTTTTTGCTCTGGGGGATCATAAAAACATCATAGGAAACATATTTTTCGATCTCAGGCTTATATTCATCGATGATCTTAAAGACCTTTGCCGTATAAAAAGCATCCGCATATGCGCGGTGAAACGGGATCGTCTTGTCTATATGGAGATAATCCACGGCCCATTCAAGAGCACGCCTTATCTTTCCGTCCTCATATGTCATGCTGAAGAATTTCTGGATATCAAAGTACATGAGCGGACCGTCCGACAGCACGTCCATCCCGTAATAACACATATTCTTCTGGAGTTCGGTAAGATCGAGCGTTCCCCAGATACAGAATACATAATCCTTTCCGCACCATTTGAGGAAATCCGCCATAACTTCGGGGAACGGACGGCCCTTTTTGAGCTCCTCTTTATCCATGTTTATGATCTTTGTCGTTATATAATGGATAGTATGATAAATCTGAGGCCTGATCAACTCATCAAAATTGTCTATGACCTTCATCTTCTTGTTAAGCTTGACCGCGCCGATCTCCAGTATTTCAAAGGGAAGTCCGAGATCGTGACTGTGCTTATCCGAAGACTGATTCCATTCAAGATCCAGTACGATATAATTCATATAATAACTCCGCGTCGGTAAATACTTGTATAATTATACTATCCCGCCGCGCTTTATTCAATGTATTTCAGGGATATGACAACTCCCGTTTCCGCTTACAAAGGATCACATCACATGCCGTGCATACCGGTATCGCAGGATAATCGGGGAATCTTGCCCTGACTCTGCAATACAGGATATCTCCTCCGTATCTTCTTAAATTTCCGGCTGTATTTAAGCTTCTCACATAAGGAAGCATATCCAGATCCATCACTGAATAATCGATCTTATCCGGTTCATACCTGGCCTTATACAGATCATGCCATTCTATGAGTCCTTTGAACTGATCTATATCAAGAATCCCCGAATCATGAAGCATGAGTATGTCTTTTATAAATTCCTCGTATCTGCCGTCTTGTGTCCCGGATCCTCTAAGCGTAAGCAGCTTATCCCTGAGCCGTATGCAGATATCACGGTCGTTACCGCTTAATATATTATATTTAAGTCCCGTTATGATCTCATCATCCGTTAACGAACTTTCATCCATTTCATAATCCTTCTTACGGGGTGTGCATACACGGAAAGTCATCATATATAAAAGGTTCTTATCCTTTATATCAATATTCTTATCACGGTAATAAAGTGACAGAAGCCCGGGTTTAAAAGAATAGGCTTCATAATTATCTATACATATCGAAAGTACGGAAAGCAGCCTGCTCTTTGTCAGCATCTTCAGTATTCTCCGGTTATCATATTTACTGCCGTGGATTATGAGAAACCGGAATAAGACCCTGTTAAACTCTCCGGTAAGACGGCCGTTCTCGATACCCTGATAACCAAGGATAACATAGGAGATATTGCTCATTTCATTTAGCATTTCAATCTCTATCCTGCCGCTGCTTTCTGTTCTTTTATAGCAGTAATCCACTGATCTGATTATACGAAGCTGTATATTCCCGATAGTGTCATTATCAGTGGGAAAGTCACACAACCTGTTATGGTGATATAGATATGTAAGAACCCTGACGACCCTTTTTTCCGTTTTCTGATTACACCAGAATAACTCCTCTCCTCTTTTATTCATTTCCCCTCCTTGACAAAGGCGCGTAAAAACCATACCGATACGCGACAATGAAACAGATGTGACTGACGTGACGATTACAAGGTAACATAACAGTTTGTTATGTGCAATGATTTTTCGCAAAAATCCGTTGATTTTGCGTCATTTTGTATACTTAACCAAAAACGTGCGCCGGTTTTTAAGGGTTTTTACCAAAAATCAGTCTCATCAGGCTTTTTGCAGCCACCCTGATATGGTAGAATAATACGGATCTTTAAAATCCCGATCAAAAAGGATGCCTATGGAAAAGCTTGTAGTGATAACCGGTACGACCGCTTCCGGAAAAAGTGATATAGCGGTTGAACTGGCATTAAAATATAATGCCGAGATAGTTTCTGCAGATTCAAGACAGGTCTTTAAAGGGCTTGATCTTGGAAGCGGCAAGATAACCGCACAAGAGATGAAGGGTGTACCCCATCATCTTCTCGATGTTTCCGAAGTTAACGAATTCTTCTCTCTTGCCGATTACCAGCGTCTTGCATATGAAGCCATAGATGATATTCTGATGCGAAAAGGCCGGCCCTTTCTGGTTGGCGGTACCGGATTGTATATAAATGCGGTAACTGACGGCTATTGCCTGCATGAAGGAAAGCCGGATCTTATACTTCGAAAGACAATAGAAGAGAAACCGCTTGATGAACTTACAGATATTTTGAAACAGCATGATCCCGAAGCGCTCAACAGGGTAGACTTAAAAAACAAACGCCGTGTGGAAAGAGCCGTTGAAAAGGCTCTTGCCGGAAACCGTGGAGAGAAGGAAAAAGAGGCAAGATATGATACGCTCGTACTAGGAGTAACCTGGCCAAGGGAGATCCTGTATGAGCGGATAAGGGTCCGCCTTGATAAAAGACTGAATCAGGGAATGATCGACGAAGTCATACAGCTTAGGAAAAACGGGGCGGATGATGTCTTCTTATATAAGCTCGGACTTGAATACAGGTACATCCTAATGTATCTTCGGGGTGAATTTGACAGTTATGAAGCCTTCCATGACAAGCTTTTCATGGAGATAAGGCACCTTGCAAAGGAGCAGATGACCTGGTTTCGGAAACGCAAGGACATCCTCTGGCTTGATATGGACGCCGATCCCATGGGAACGGCATGTACATATATAGATGACTTTTACTTATCGCGCCGCTGAAAGGCTTCATAACAGCCGCAGATCACTGAGTAAACGTGCCATAAGCGGCAACAGCTTCATCTATGCTCATTTCTCCTCTTCCGACATTGTAAACCGCCTGTCTTAACTGTATGGACGCATCATCCGAAATTCCGATCATTTCAGGAGATATGATCCGTGCTTCCGGAACGGCTCCAAACGCAGCATACATGCTGTTAAAAGACAGATCCTTGGTCGGTGACATAAGCCCTTTGTTCTGCGCCATCTTATTAAGCTCCTCCGACGTGATCAGAAAACGCAAAAATTCGTTGGCCATCGTAAGGTTCTGACTGTCTTTGTTGACAGAAAACTGCAGGTTCGACATGTCGAGGAAAACGGAACCGTCATCGGGTTTTTATAACCCTTTTTGCGGAACTCATCACATACCGAAACCAGTTCCTTATAAGTCGTGGGAACGCTAAGACCTTCTTTTTCAAATAAACTGCTGTTAACAAGCATTCCGTATGTATTTGAGAATACAGGGACCATCGGAAGTGTACCGTCATCCGTATTAAGGATTATATTGCTACGGATACAGTCAAGATCAAGACCCAGCGCGGGATCGGCCAGATCCTCGGCATGATCGATGGAAGATTTATATTGGTCGCGGCCATACCCGGGATCATCAATACCGATAAAAATATACACATCCACCTTTTCATGGTCTTCTTTTATCCTCCTTTATCCTCCGTATCTCCTTTAATACCAGTTTCACATCGATGGGTTTTGCTATATGTCCGTTCATTCCTGCGTTTAAACATTCGGTGACGTTTTCGGAAAATGCGTCTGCGGTCATAGCGATGATCGGAATGGCGGCTTTCCGGGGATCTTCAAGTTTCCTGATCGCTCTTGTTGCATCAAGGCCGTTCATCCTGGGCATCTGTACATCCATAAAGATAAGATCGTAACTGTCCTCCTTCGCTGCGCTCATCATATCCACACAGACCTCCCCGTTTTCCGCACGGTCGGCCCTGATACCAAACGTATCAAGCATATAGGATATTATCTCCCAGTTTATATCATTATCCTCGGCTACAAGTATATTCATGCCCCGCAGATCGGAATTATCATCCTCCGGCTCACGGGATGCTGATCCTTTTCCGATAAGGGCATTGATCTTATCATAGAGCGTTGAGCGGAAGAGCGGTTTGCTGACAAACCCGTTCGCTCCCGCCTCTTTTGCCTTGTCTTCGATATCCGACCAGTCATATGAAGAGATCAGTATGATAGGAATATCCGCATCCGCTCCGCCGGTCGCCTGTTCCGCCGATACACCGAGGGACTCAAGTGTATGGGTTGTAGTCTGGAGCATGATCTCATCGTCATCAACGATCAGGAAATCGATCGGTTCAAGCTTCATATCCTCCCTCTGCCTGTCTGCTACGGGGATATCCAGTATGATGGTAAAGGTTGTTCCCTTGCCCTGTTCACTGGTGCATTCGATCGTTCCGCCAAGAAGTTCTACCATCTGCTTTGTAATGGCAAGTCCCAGACCGGTTCCCTGAATGCTGTTAACGCGACTGTCTATCTGACGGGAGAATGGCTGATACATATTAGCCATGAATTCAGGGCTCATTCCGATCCCTGTATCCGATACAATGTATATAAGCCGTATGCATCCCGGTACGGTACTCTCTTCCTCACGCATATCCACACTGACGCTTCCGCCGGGTTCCGTATATTTGATGGCATTTGAGAGAATGTTGATATAGATCTGGTTCATACGGAGCTGGTCTGTATACAGATATTCGTTTTCCATTTGGTCGATATGGAAACTGAAATCAATATTCTTTTCCCTGATCATCGGCTGGGAAATATTTACAAGGTTTTCAACCGTTTCAACGATCGAGAAAGTCATGGGACTCAGCTTCAGTATGCCGCTTTCCACCTTTGATATATCCAAAATGTCGTTGATCAGTGTCAGAAGATGATTGCCTGCAAGACTGATCTTCCGAAGGTTTTCCGCTGCCAGCTCTTTATTCCCGAGATTCTTCTCGGCAATGGCCGTAAGGCCTATAATGGCATTCATCGGAGTACGGATGTCATGGGACATGGTAGAAAGAAAATCTGTTTTTGCCTTATTTGCTGACTCCGCTTCCCTGGCCGATATCTGAAGGCGCCTGTTTAAGTAACGCAAATAGAAAAGATCGCACAGGAACAGGAGCAGAAGACCGGTAAATACAACTCCAAACAGCAACAGGTTTTTTGTATTGTCTACATTAAGATCCTTCGCCGGCACGAGTCCGAGCAATGTCCAACCCTCAGTTGCCGTTACGGGAGTATAGGCAAGTATGCACTCCTGTCCGTGCGAATTGATCATAGTGGTGTAACCTGTCGATGAAGTAATGTTGTCAAACAGTATATCCGTCGTTCCGGGATCCGTCGTATTATAAGACTTATAGAATTCAAAAAAGCTTGAGTTCTTAAAACTGTATCCTTTAAGTATATAATCTCCGTTCCCGTCGATCATGGACAGCTCTGCATTTGCAAGTTCTATCTGGGGAAAAACCCATTTTTCTTCCAATGCATATATGGGAATGACCCTGAGAAGGACTGCTGCCACGGACGTTTCACTTTCTTTATCATACAGCGTGATATGGTTACAGAAAGCCAGTGACTGTTCACCGTTCATGGGGTTTGTATAGGCACGGGTTATATTGATAGACTTTCCTGTCTCATTGATCCAGTCCACGTTCCCAAAAAGATCTATCCGGTCATAGGATACGTTATAGTCATCATCTGTTCCCTGTTTCGGGCGCGTAGAGAGACCCGTAAGTGTATCAAGAGCGATAAGATGAGCTGAGGTGTTCTTTATAGTACATGCGAGGATCGGATAAATCCAACTGCCTCTTCCATGGTCATGGTCCTGCTGTTGATATATTGCGCCCAAACATCGCAGACCCTCTGCTCCCCTTCCAGGTAATTCTCCGTTACCTGTTCCATGGTGACAGTCGTGTTTTCGAAGTGTTCAACCTGCCTTTGGTAGGATATTCTGTTTTCATATCCGGAATAGAGAAAAACGAAGATCAATATGGTTAACATTATGATCACGTTTATCACTATAATATAAGTTCTTTTCATAAATGATCCTCAACGGATTCTGTCTTCGATAATAATAATATACAATACTTATTCAATTATGCCTATCAAAACTGAACAAACCTTTCATGATTGTCAGTTGAACAGATTCCTCCACCACCACTTGATCCCTTTCGAGCCGATCGTAAATGTGATGGTCTTTGTCCCGCCGTAGTTTCCGGTCCCTTTTACAACGACGGTTGCTTTTCCTTTGTTGACATTGTTTTTGTAACTGTTTTCAACCAAATAAAAACTTACGCCGGTAACGGTTTTTGTGCCGGATTTCCACTTGATATCACCCTTGTTTAGTTTCACTTCTTTTCCGGTATAGGCCTTGGGGTCAAGTGTTGCCGTAAGCTTACCGATGTCCTGTGCCACGATCCTGTAGATTCCCATGACAGTGCCGGTATAGTTTGTATCCTTGGCTTTGATCCATACATAAACCGGATTGCCTGCATCCAGACTCGCATCAGCTAAGATCTCATTCATCCCTTCCACATCGGACGTATAACGGATCGTCTTATCATCATAATCTTTTCCTGCTTTCAGTGCCTTTCCGTCCGGTCCGGTCACTGAGATCTTTTTAGGTTTCCAGTTGCCTTTTATATTTTTATATATGACATCGTCTACCACAATGTCACAGGTACTGATATCCGCCTTTTTGATCGTAAAGCAGACATCCTCTTTTCCTGTAAAATTGCCTTTTCCCGTAATACTGACAGTCGGCTTATTCGTTTCGCTCCCGCTTTTTACCGCCGTGTTATTGGTATACTTTACTGTATAGTCTTTTCCTTCACTGAGAGTGGTACCGTTGAATATTACAGTCACTGCGGGCTTTACTCCGGAGCCTGCATATGGATACGGCTCCTCCTGATCCAGTGATATCATCCCGTTCATGATCGTGACCGGCTTGATCGTAAAGGTCCTACTGACACTTCCCGTATAACCGCCGCTTCCTTTGATGGTCACTTTGGCTTTGCCAACATTTTTGTTCTTCTCATAGATAAGTTCGTAATCCTCATCTTTTGTAAGAGTTGTGCCGTTAAGCTTTACTACCGGTTCGGGTTTTTGGTCGGTTCCGTTATAAGTGACATCATCAAGCCCCGTGATCTCTGCCTTATTGATAGGTGTTCCCGTGATCTTAAAAGTCACGGTCAGGGTTCCGGTATAACCGGCCTTATCGATCCCGCGGACCGTCACTCTGGCCGTTCCGGGATATATGTTGTCGGTATAATCGGAATCCGTTATCTCATAATAATCCTGTCCTTTTATTAAAATTTTGCTGCCGTCCCGGATGACAGGTTCATTTGCCGCTAAAGTGATCTTTTCTCCGTTTGCATAATTCTTATCTGCGATCTTATCGGCCTTCAGGGAACTCATCAGTTTCCTTTTCGGATCTGCGATCACAAAGGTTGTTTTTACTTCGCCTTCATAATTTCCGATTCCAGTGACCCTGATATAATATGTCCCCGGTTCTGCCGGAACACACCACTCGCTGTAGGCTTCATCCGAATAGCAGGCTACCGTAAAATCCTTATCTTTCTTTAAAGTCATCCCGTTATAGGTGATCTTCGGTACCGGGATCTGTTCCTTTTTGGTGTATTTTGCTGTCGCAGACATTGTGAAGGATACATCGTCCGCATCGATATTCTTTTTTAAGATCTTGAAGCTGTCAGAATCACTTCCGGTATAATTGCCCTTCCCGGTAACGGTAAATGTAGCTGTTCCGGCATTCGTGTTGTTTCTGTATGTTATCGTATAGTCTTTCTTTTCCTCTAAAACTGAGGTTCCGAAATAGACATTTACCGCAGGTTTGATCGCCTTTCCGGTATAGGTCTGCTCTTCTGCCGCATCATGCGTAAAAAGAGGTGCATTCACCGGATCAAAGCGGTCACTGCGGATTGCCATTCCGCTTCGTATCTTCGTAATTGTCTCTCCTGTTGCGGCGTCGATCCAATACTGTCCGTCAGGACCCGGAGGAAGAATATACTCCTGATCTGAACGGTTCACAACCTTTCTAAAGCCGTTGCATCCGGTAAATTGCCCATCCTCAAACGACCCTGCGTTTTTTCCGATCGTCAGTTTTCCCGTAAAACCACTGCAGCCGGAAAATGCATCCTCTCTGATCAACATTACGCTGTCCGGGATCGTCAGATTTTCCGTAAAGCCGCTGCAGTTATAAAATGCACCCTCTCCGATCGTTGTCACGCTGTCCGGGATCGTAAGGTTTCCCGTAAAGCCGCTGCAGCCGAAAAATACACCTTCGTTGATATCTATCAGACTGGCCGGGATCGTCAGGCTTCCCGTAAAACCGCTGCATTCGGCAAATGCACTTAACCCAATACTCGTCACTCCGTCCGGTATTATCAGGCTTCCATTAAAACCGGTGCAATTAACAAATGCCTGCCTATCAATCTTCGTCACACTGGCCGGGATCGTCAGGCTTCCCGTAAAGCCGCTGCAGCCCAAAAATGCCTCACTCCCGATCTCCGTTACAGCTTTCCCGTCAATCTCGGACGGAATGATCAGTTCTCCTGTGACTTCTCCGGTATATCCGTCAATACAGATTGTCTGATCGTCCATAATATGATATTTCAGTTCATATGCAGCTCCTTCGTATGGTTTGCTGTATTTATATTCAACATCACCAAGCTTTTCTTCTGCTTCGGGCAAAACATCTTCGTCTGACTCCACATCGACACCGGCATCTGCTTCCGTCCCGATCTCCGGCTCCAACGGAATTTCTTCACCGAACACAGAAAAAACCTGCAGGTTCAATACAAGCGCCATACACACTGATAATGCCGTGATCTTTTTTATCTTCTTCATATGATCCTCTCCGTTAGATTGTTTTTATGAGTTACCCGCATTCCTGTCCTTCGAACTTTTTCAAGCCCGAAGGAACTCGTATATAAAAAGGGACAGGCATTTGTCTGTCCCTTTTGTGTATCAACGTCCACGAGAGGATTCGAACCTCCGACCTTTCGCTTAGGAGGCGAACGCTCTATCCTGCTGAGCTACGTAGACGAACAAAACACAAAGATGATTATATATGCTTTTTTGTGAATTGGCAAGTTATTATGTCAACCAAATTCGACTTTTCCCTGCATTAATACTGTGCCTTTAAATCTCCGGCCTTTCATGGGTTCACCCAAAACATCTTTTTTATTTACGCTGATATTCATTGCCATGCCGTTATAATCAAGATCCAGGATATATATCTCCTCACCGGTGGCAGTGTTTGTCTCAACAGTATGATCTGTTATCTCACCCATGATCGAGTACAGATTACACTCGACACCGTAGGGCATGAAATAAGATTCCACAAGAGTATATACATCTTCATTCCTTATCTTCTTTGACAACTGGGCATATGTATCTATGTCATCAAGCGTAAGGCTTTCGATGGCATTTTCATCTCCGTTCCTGGCTGCCAGCAGAAGCTTATTTCTGTTGTTCGCATTTTTTTGAGTTTTTTCTATTTCCTTAATATCCTTTTTGATGGGGAGCATTATCATTCCGTTAACCGACATACCGGAGAAGCTTACTTCTTTTTTTTCTTCGGTGTCGGAATTCTTCTCCGCCATTTTTTTCATTACCTCAACGGAATTCTGTATATCAAAAATAAGCGTGACTCCTATCCTCGGATCATCGCATATACCTGCAAAATACTCATGTGCCGAATAGCGTTCTATATTCAGGTATTCGTTTGTGCTTATGGCATATGGTTTACATAACGGATAGTAGAAATCCAGAGTCAGTTCGTTATTCTCATCGTATTCGCCTCTTACGGCAATACCCGTACTAGGCGTAAAATACTTGACATATTCACATATAACACTGTTTCTGTCTGTTTCAATGAAGTTCTTTTCAGTCGGTTCAACAATGATCTGTTTTATAAGACCCATTAATTCTTTTTTGGTCTTTATATTACTGAAGCCGACAGCATTTAAATATTGATGCAATATCCATACCTCGGTCAATCATATTTGGTACTTTCACCCTGTAAGGCGAGCATTAATGCTTTCTTTTCTTCGTCTCCCAAAGATATCTGTGATTCTCCGTCTACTATTTCTTTCGTATATACGTAACAGCCGTCGGAGCTGTGAACCGAGTTCAGTATAAATCCGGTCCTGTTATCATTAAGAAGAGCTATACTGAATGAAAGCTTTCCGCCCATTTCCTTAAAGGCATCGTATTTAACTATGCCCACTCTTTGATATGTTTCCTTCATATCTTCGATGAGATAGCTTATATCTTTTTTATTCTTTTCTGCCGTGATCTTTAACAGAGTTATATCATCAAACAGGCTCTTTATTTCTTCTTCGAGACTGGCCGGCTGTCTTCCTCTCATAAACACATCGTAACTCGTTTTAAGCCGGCTGTATTTTGCGAGCAGACCTATCAGAGCGATCAGTACTATGATCAGAAAGATAAACATGAGGATAAACAGTACTCCCGGATCTATATCCAATCCCAATGAATCCAGTAATTTACTATCCATACTTATACCTGACTCTCTATAGCCGAACTGATGATCTGCTCGGCTATGCGTTCAAATTCGTTTGCACTGTAATACTCTATCTCAATCTTACCCTTCTTATTATCCTTGGGTTTGATGATCACCTTGGTGCCAAGAGCATTCTTCATTTTCTCTTCGAAGTCCTTGTATATAAATTCATTATCAAGTTTCTTCTCGGTTTTCTGTTTGTTGACCTTGGACATGTCCTTAACGATCTTCTCTATATCACGGACTGAGAGATTCTCGTCAAAAACTCGCTGCGCCACGTTATATTGCTGCTCCTTGTCTTCAATGGATAGAAGTGCACGCGCATGTCCCTGGCTTATCATTTCATTGATTAGCATCTGCTGTACTTCTTCGCACAGATTGAGAAGTCTTATTGAGTTGGTGATGGTAGTCCTGCTCTTTGATACTCTTTCGGCAACTTCATCATGTTTTAAATTATATTTGTCCTGAAGTGTTTTATATGCAAGAGCTTCTTCTATAGGATTTAAGTCTTCTCTCTGAAGGTTCTCGATAAGTGAGATCTCAGCCTTTTCCTGCTCGGTGAATTCCTTGACGCGGACCGGGACTTCCTTCAGCCCTGCTTTTCTCGCTGCACGCCATCTTCTTTCACCTGCAACTATCTCATAGTGGCTGCCCTGTTCCTGTACTATTATGGGTTCAATGATCCCGTATCTTTTGATAGAATCAGCCAGTTCCTGCAGCTTATCTTCATTAAAGGTTTTTCTCGGCTGATCCCTTCTTGGCTCTATGCGGGATATCTTTATCATCATATCCGGCGATGACGTCTTCTTGTTTACATCGATTTCGCTTTTAACATCCAGTTCATCCAGCGGGATAAGAGCTCCGAGTCCTTTTCCCAAACCCTTTGATTTTGTTGCCATTGTTTAGTATCTCCTTATTATATCTGTGATCTTTTCTTTTTCTTCCTCATCCGCCCAGTTTATCATGTGCGATGAATTCGGCAGCAAGTTCCGAATATTTCACCGAACCGATAGACTTCGGATCATACTCGTCGATCGGCATCCCATGACTCGGCGCTTCGGCTAAACGTATATTTCTCGGGATGACCGTGTCATATACATAGTAGCTTACGTTTTCCTTTACATTATCTACCACCTGTTGGGACAGGTTCGTTCTTGAATCATACATGGTAAATACTATACCGTTTATTTCAAGTTCCGCATTTATCCTGCTCTTAACCATATTGATGGTTTTTACCAGCTGGGTTAATCCTTCAAGCGCATAGTATTCGCACTGTATGGGAACAAGGATTGAATCCGCGGTAGTCATGGAATTTACGGTCAGGATGTTCAATGAAGGAAGACAATCTATAAGGATATAATCATATTTGTCCTTTATCCAGTCCACTTCTTTTTTAAGTATTGACCAGTTTTTCTCTATCCCTATCAGTTCTATCTCCGCGCCTGCAAGTTCTGCATTTGCCGGAATTACCGAAAGATTCTTGAAAACCTCCTTGATGATACAGTCATTGATATCATCTACTTCGCCTATCATAAGCTGGTAGACGGTATTAAGTCCCGGTTCATCCTTATTTATTCCGACTCCGCTGGTTGCGTTTCCCTGAGGATCGCAGTCGATAAGAAGTACTTTTCTGCCCTTTTTTGCCAGTGCTGATGCAAGGTTTATGGACGTAGTGGTCTTTCCGACTCCGCCTTTTTGATTTGCTATTGCTATGATCTTGCCCATTTTTCTTCTCCCCGTATATATATTTCTTCAGTCAAGTAATAAGTATATCCTATGAGATATATATTTTCAATGTGTTTTGGATGTTTTTTTAATGTTTCACGGGTAAAACACAAGATGTAGTTCGATGATGTTTCACGTGAAACATCATCTTGTGTCTTTTGTGATCCGTGTAAATGTTTCACGTGAAACATGTGTTATTCAAGTGAGTCAAGAAGGCTTTTTATCGAGCTTTCGATATGTTTTAACTCCTGTTTGGAACGTACAATGTCGTTATCAAATATCTTAAGACAGGTGTTTAATTTGTTGCAGACAGAAGACAGTCGGTCTTTTAGATCATCCATATCAAAACCCGGTTCTGAAGATGAATGATCGTCCTCATTATTTTCTCCGGGTTCATCCGTAATATCAGGACCGGATCCTTCAGAACCCTGTCTGTAAATAAGATCATTAATGTCCGTACCGTTATCGGATATGATCAATGCTTTTAACTTTTCACAATAATCATCATAATATGAATGATCAGCTCTGGTTTTTTCAATTAGTTTTTCAAGTTCAATACGTTTAATACTCAGTTCATCATATGACCCGTTAAAGCCGTCATTATTTCTTGGAGAAAACAATTTATATTCATCTTCGGACTTATGATCATAATCCATACTCTTCTCAACTACTTCAAGTTCGGATAAGTAATTATCGAGTTCGATCTTTAGATTATTTCTTTTATCCGTAAAATCCCTGTACAGTTCTTCGATCACGTTAAAATTATTTTTCATGTATGTTTTCTCCCGTATATATATCTTACCCATCAAAAACAAAAAATCAGATCATAAAGGATCCTTTTGCGGAATACCTGCTTTTCTTGGATATTTGTTGTTTACCGGACCTTTTGATTCTATAATGATAAATTTCCTGACTATATCCGAACCGGGAAGAGGTATGTTCTTTATTTCAACTATCCCGGAATTAAAACACCTGAGTGCATTGGTACAGCTTTCTATTTCATCATCGGATTTATCTGATTTGTAGGATATAAACCGTCCGCCCTGACGAAGAAAAGGGATGCAATACTCGGACAGGGTGCTGAGATTAGCAACAGCTCTTGAAACAGAAAGATCAAACTGACCCCTGAATGATTTTTCACGTGAAACGTCTTCGGCTCTTCCATGGATACATATAATATCCTTAAGTCCCAGTTCATTTACTACTTCATTTAAAAACCCGATCCTTTTATTCAGAGAATCAAGAAGAGTAACACTTAACTGGGGATTTAAGATCTTAAGAGGGATACCTGGAAAACCGGCACCGGTACCTACATCTATCATCTTATTTCCGGATGAAAACTTAATATCACGACAGATAAGAACACTGTCGATAAAGTGCTTGATGATAACATCATCATAATCTGTAATAGCAGTCAGGTTTATCTTATTATTCCATTCTATAAGAAGATCATAATATCTTTCAAACTGCAACAGCTGTTCTTCGGTATATGCAATTCCAAGGATATCAAGCGAACTTCTTAAAAGTCGGTTATCTCTCATAAATATTACCTTCGGCTCTTAAGATGTACAAGCAAAACGGATATATCCGCAGGACTGACACCGGAAATCCTGGAGGCCTGACCTATGGAAACAGGTCTGAACAGATCGAGTTTCTGTTTAGCTTCATTACGAAGTCCGGATATCTGAGTGTAATCGATATCGTCAGGTATCATCTTTTTCTCAAGTTTTTTAAACGCTTCTATCTGCTTAAGCTGCTTATCAATATATCCTGCATACTTAATATTTATATTTATCTGTTCTTTTACATCATCAGGCAAAAGAGGTCTTTCATCATCGATCTCTTTTGTGATCTCATAATCAAGTTCGGGACGTGAGATCAGTTCAAATAACGAGCAACCGGACTTTAAAGCGGTACTGTTATTTTTTAATAAAAATTCTGTTATTTTTTCAGAGGTACCCACGTATTTAGCCTTAAGACGCTCGATTTCCGTATCAATACAAACCTGTTTTTTTATTGTGTTATTATATTCATCTTCCGATACAAGACCAACCTCATAACCTATCTTTCGAAGTCTAAGATCCGCATTGTCCTGTCTTAACAGCAGACGGTATTCGGCACGGCTGGTCATCATCCTGTACGGTTCGGTATTTTCTTTGGTCACAAGATCATCTATCAATACACCTATATATCCCTGGGACCTGTCGATCATGATCTTATCGCGGCCTAAAACAGACATGGCAGCATTTATTCCCGCTATAAGACCCTGTGCTGCAGCTTCTTCATATCCCGAACTTCCGTTAAACTGCCCGCCTGCAAAAAGATTCTTAATCTTTTTGAATTCAAGAGTAGGGTATAACTGCCTTGGATCGATACAGTCATATTCTATCGCATAAGCATTTCTTACGATCCTGCAGTTCTCAAGTCCCGGAACAGTCCTGTACATCCGGATCTGAACATCTTCGGGAAGAGAAGAGGACATGCCTCCGATATAAACTTCGTTTGTACTGAGTCCTTCCGGTTCGATAAAGATCTGATGCTTATCCTTATCGGCGAACCTTACTACCTTGTCTTCAATCGAAGGACAATATCTTGGTCCCGTCCCCTCGATAACTCCTGCGTAAATAGGAGATCTGTCAAGATTGTTTCTTATGATCTCATGAGTCTTCTCATTGGTATATGTAAGATAACACTTTATCTGTTCCTTTTGTATTGAAGAAGGGTCGGTCGAAAATGAAAAAGGAACTATATGCTCATCACCCGGCTGTTCGATCATTTTTGAATAATCAACTGTCCTTCCATCCATCCTGGCAGGAGTACCGGTCTTAAACCTTTGGAGTTTTATGCCTGCTTTTATAAGAGAATCCGTTAAATGGTTTGCAGCCTGGAGTCCGTTAGGTCCGGTATGAGTAATGGCTTCTCCGCAAAGACATCTTGCACGAAGATATGTACCCGTACAAAGAACAACTGCCTTACAGTGATATGTACATCCTGTGAATGTTTTGACACCTATAGCCGTGTTATCGTCATTAAGTATCAATTCTGATACCTCTGCCTGTTTGATGGCAAGATGCTCCTGATTTTCAAGAACCTGACGCATGGACTTTGAATACTCTGCCTTATCGGCCTGTGCTCTTAAAGAATGGACAGCAGGGCCCTTGCTTTTATTAAGCATCTTTGACTGGATGAAGGTCCTGTCGATATTCTTACCCATTTCTCCGCCGAGAGCATCAAGTTCCCTGACAAGATGTCCCTTGGAACTTCCTCCGATATTTGGATTACATGGCATCAAAGCTATGCTGTTAACACTTACCGTGAATATGACTGTTTCAAGTCCAAGCCTGGCACAAGCCAGTGCGGCTTCACATCCGGCATGACCGGCGCCGACCACGGCAACATCGCAGTATTCCTCATACATTTTCAATAACACCCTTAGATAACATATTTGTATAACGAATTTGAATAACACATGTTTCTATTTGCCCATACAGAATTTTGAGAATATCTCATTGATAATATCTTCCCCGACCTTTTCTCCGGTTATGGCACCGAGACTGTAATAAGCATTTGTCAGATCTATAGAGATAAGGTCTTCAGGCATACCCGAAGCAATACCTGTCATCACTTCATTGAGACTGTTTATCGCTTCATCAATAAGGATCAAATGTCTTTCATTAGTGATAATGACCTCATCATTATAATCTATCATTCCGTCGGTGAACATCTTTTCAATAAAAGTCTTAAATTCTTCTATTCCTTCTTCTTCTTTTGCGGATATGGACATTACCGGCTTATCGGTATGTTTTTTTACATCATCCTTTGCGATCATGACCGGGAGGTCACTCTTGTTAAGAAGGATAACCGAATTCTTATCCTTTATATAATCAAACAATGCAATATCATTTTCATCAACAGGAACCGAGGAATCGATAAGCATGATGATAAGGTCGGCTTCATCCGCATATTTATATGCCCTCTGTACACCGATCTTTTCAACGGTATCTTCTGTTTCCCTTATACCTGCAGTATCCATCAGTTTAAGAGTAAGTCCGTTAATGATGATATCCTGTTCAAGAACATCCCTGGTAGTGCCGGCTATCTCTGTTACTATTGCGCTTTCCTCACCTGTAAGGATATTAAGCAGGGATGACTTTCCTACATTAGGCTTTCCCAGTATGACTGTATTTATACCTTCACTTAAGATCTTTCCTTCCTTGAAGGATTTTCTCATATGTGTAATTTCATCAATTATCCGATCTGTTTTTACGGACAGTTCATCATAATAACCGTTAAGATCATAATGCTCCGGATCATCCAGTGCGGCCTCTATATGAGCGATCTCATACTTGATCCTGTTCCTTATATCGGTTATCTTGTCATGAAGCTTTCCCGTAAGCTGCTTCATTGAGTTATCAAGCGAATATGTATTCTTTGAATTTATGATATCGATAACGGCTTCGGCTTCCGAAAGATCGATCCTGCCGTTTAAAAAAGCCCTTTTCGTAAACTCCCCCGGTTCAGCCGGTCTTGCACCGTTATCGATGACTGTCCTAAGTATCCTTCGCATGACTGTATTACCGCCGTGACAGTCAATCTCTATCGTGTCTTCGGCAGTATAACTCCTGGGAGATCTGAGAGCTATGAGCAGGACTTCATCTATTATCTCTTTATCGGTGATATATCCGTAATATACTTTATGTGATTCAAATTCTTTTATCTGTTTTCCTGATACGGTCCTAAATATCCGTGAGGCGATCTCAAATGAACGGACTCCGCTTATTCTGATTATCCCGATACCGGCATTGTTCATACCGGTAGATATCGCAGCAATTGTATCGGTAATCTGCATATAAACCTCTTTGCCGACATCGGCATCCAAATAAAAAACAAAAAGGCCCAAAATGCAATATACTGCACTTTGAGCCATTTAATATTATTTATTAAGTGTAATTACAACTCTCCTGTAAGGCTCATCGCCTTCACTGTGGGTGCTTACATATTTATCATTCTGAAGAGCGGAATGGATAACTCTTCTTTCATACGGATTCATGGGCTCAAGACTTACAGGCTTCTTTGTCCTTTTAACCTTGTATGCAAGATTCTTTGCAAGGTTCTCAAGAGTATCCTTTCTCCTCTTCCTGTAATTTTCGGTATCAACCTTAACCCTTATATATTCGCTGCTTCCCTTATTTACTACGAGACTTGTAAGATACTGGAGAGAATCAAGCGTCTGGCCTCTTTTTCCGATAAGCACGCCCATTTCATCTCCTGATAACTCTATGCTCATATCATTATTGATAAGTTCAACCTTTACATCAACATTAAGGCCCATTGCCTTAAATACCTGATCAAGAAACTCCTTGGGATCGTTCTCAACCGTTATATCCGATGACTTTAATTCAGCTGACTTTGCTGCCTGTTCCTGTCCGGCTTTATTCTCCTTAACCGGCTTTTCCTCATTTTCTCCCAAAGCCCTTGCCTTTATAACTGCCGACTTTGTCCCGATACCGAGAAAACCGTTGGAACCCTTTTCGATCACTTCATAATCAAGCCTGTCACTGGTTACCGTAAACTTCTGACATGCCTCAGTAATGGCATCTTCAACTGTTTTTCCTCTGAATTCCTCGTAATCCATTATTGTAACCTCCTAATTATTCTCATTATACTTTCTCACGATATTTGCCTTTTCGGCAAGGCTTCCTGCTTTATATTCTTTCTTATTGCTGTTATCATTACCGGATGAAACTTCATTATTATGCTGGTCAGTAGTTATTATGGCTTTGGTACTGAGCTTAGCATTATTTGTAAGACCTGATGCTTCTCTCATCTTCTGCATCTTTTCGATCTTTTCCTTGGCCTTGTCAGCATTCTTTTCAATGATCTCATCCATGTTCATCTTATCAAGATGCTTATTTATGGCAACCTGCTGGATACTTCTTACTACGGCACCGGCTATCCAGTATATACCCATACCTACGGGAAGGCTGAAGCAGAAGAACATTGACATGATCGGCATCATGATATTCATCGACTTCATTGAAGCAGCCATCGTATCCTGCTGGGAATTGCCTGATGAAGCGGTTTCCGGCTGGGGCATAAGTTTGGTATTTAACCACTGTGTAATAGCGGAAAGGATCGGAATGAGCAAAGCTCCGATAAGCATACCAATATTTTTGCTTACCATTCCCTCCTTAAAATAATATGAAGGAGAGTTTGCTATATTAAGTCCGAGAAAATTGTTATACCTGGCAAATATATCAAAAGCACCGGTATGACTGGCGTTTGTTATAAGATCCTTAAGATTTTCAAAATTTCCGGGTGCATATATATTATGCCATTCTGCAGTCGTTGCCTTGTTAAGTACGTCTATAAAGGTATTCTTAACATATTCCGTATCTCCGTTTATAAACAGTTCGTTTCCAAACTGTTTGGTAAATCTTACAACATTTGCAAAATTCTCTTTGTTCTGGATAAACTCGGTACTTCCCTTACTCGCAATGAAATCTTCAACAAACGGGGAAAAACCGCTCTTTACCTTTGTTACATATGCCGGGATATTGTCTATAACCCTGTAAAGAGCAAAAAGGATCGGCATCTGTATAAGAAGCTGTACACAGCTTCCGGTAGGAGAGGTACCGTATTTGGCATATACGGCTTTGGTCTCCTCATTCATCCTCATCATGGATTCGTTATCTTTTTTCCCTTTATACTTGGCCTGAATAGCCTGGATCTCGGGATTCATCTTTGCCGACAGCTTTGAAAACTTCTGCTGTCTTATTGTAAGAGGCATAAGAAGAAGATAGATAACTATCGTAAATAATATAATGGCAAGACCTGTATTCGGGATGCCTATCTTATCAAGACCTACAAAAATAAGGTTCATAAGATATCCCAGTATCTTCGCAATAGGTCCAAGGATCTTACCATTGTATTGTGTAAGGATCACACTGTACAATTGGACTTCCTCCTTATTCTGTTATTTCCAAAGAATTACGGAACAGGATCATATCCGCCTTTGGAAAAGGGATTACATCTTATAATTCTCCATAACGCAAGCAAACTTCCCTTTAAAGCACCATATTTTTCAATGGCTTCCAATCCGTATTGGGAACATGAAGGAATATAAGGACATTTTATCCTTTTAAGACATGAGATATATTTTTGATAGAATCTGATCAAATTGATTAATAAAATCTTCATATCTATGCAAAATAACTTATCATCTAAATAAGTCAATAAACCTTCAACTATATACTTTATGAAGCTTTAATAAATGCAGCAATGCCGTTTCTACATTATTATAATTCAAACCAGCCGCACCGCTGCGTGCTATGACCACGATGTCCAAACCACTATTAAACATCTTTTCGTGCAGTCTGTAGCTTTCCTTAACGAGTCTTTTAATCCTGTGTCTTACTACACTGTTTCCGGTTTTCTTACTGACCGATATTCCTAATCTGTTGTAATCAGTTCCGTTTTCCAATACATATAAAACAAAATATCTGTCTGCTCTCGATCTTCCTTTAGAATATACAGTCCTGAAATCTTCGTTTTTCTTTAAGGAATTTGTAAAAAGCATCCTTTATACCGGCCTTTAAAAATGCAAAAAGATAAATAGACCACATTAAATGCGGTCTATGCTGATAATCTTTTTCTTCCCTTTAATCTTCTTGAAGCTAAAACTTTTCTTCCGCCTGCAGTACTCATTCTGCTTCTGAATCCATGAACCTTGGATCTCTGTCTCTTCTTAGGTTGAAATGTCATTTTCATGTCGATTCACCTCCTTATATGATAAAGTAAACATATATGTCATTGGAAAACATCGCTACAATTATATTAAAAACAAAATATCCAGTCAAGCAAAAACCATTAAATTTACATAATACTTTTCCACATCTTATCCACATTTATCAACAATGTTGTTAATAACTTTTAAATCATTACACAAATACAATAAAAAATCTGTTGATAACGTTATAAACAGGTAATTTTTATATTCTTCATATTTATTTGCCAATTTTGCAAGTTTGGTTTAATATATAATAGATTGTAATTAACGTAAAGGGTTCTTAAATTGATTTAGGACCGTCGTACGAGGTGTACCACGATGGAAGAATTAATAAGCAAATGGGAAGAGATTAAGCTTTTGATACAAAAAGAGTATTCTCTTTCGGATATCTCATTTAAGACGTGGATACAGCCTTTGGATATCTATGAAGTAAATGATGATGTCATAACCATAATGATCCCGTCGGATAAGGCCCAGTCCATAAACTATATAAGCAATAAGTATTATCATCCTATCAAGGTCAGTATATCGGAAACCCTTCATAAAGAATGTGAAGTTAAATTCATTCTTGAGAAGGATATTTATAATAAAACAAACAACTCATCAACAATACCTTCAGATAATCTGCTTTATGAAAACTCAAAGCTGGAACCTAATTATAATTTTGATACCTTCGTAGTAGGCAGCAATAACAGCCTTGCTCATTCTGCAGCGCTTGCGGTTGCCGAAACTCCCGGTGAAGTATATAATCCTCTTTTCCTTTACGGAGGAGTGGGTCTTGGAAAGACTCATCTTATGCATGCCATAGGAAACTTTATAATAAACAACAATCCTTCATTAAAGGTAATGTATGTTCCGAGTGAGCAGTTCACAAACGAACTTATCGAAGCAATAAGAATAGGTAAGAACTCACCGGCAGCCATAAACAGATTTCGTGAAAAATACAGAAATATTGATGTACTACTTATCGATGATATACAGTTTATAATAGGAAAAGAAAGATCACAGCTTGAATTTTTCAATACATTTGAAAAGCTTTATCAGGAAAAAAAGCAGATCGTTATATCATCTGATAAACCTCCAAGAGATATGTATATCCTCGAAGAAAGGTTAAAATCAAGGTTTGGCTGGGGACTAACAATAGACATACAGTCTCCTGATTATGAGACAAGAGTGGCTATCCTCCAGAAAAAGAAAAATCTCGGCGGATATAACATAAGTGATGAAGTAATAGAATATGTGGCAAAGAACGTAAATTCAAACATAAGAGAACTGGAAGGATCCCTTAATAAACTGAATGCATATTATATTCTGGGAGACAGAAGGGAAATAACGTTGGAGAAAGCAAAGGATGCTCTTAAAGATATTATATCCCCAAATACTCCAAATAAGATTACCCCACAACATATAATGGATGTAGTATGTGAACATCTTAATGTAAAACCGGAAGAGATAAAATCAAAAAAACGTAATGAAGAAATAGCAAGGCCAAGACAGATAGTAATGTATCTTTGTTCAAAATATACAGACTGGTCTTCTCCAAAGATAGGAGATTTTTTAAATAAAGATCATTCTACTGTTCTTCATGGTTCAAATAAGATAGAAAACGATCTTGAAAACCGGTTTGAAAATTCACTTTTCTTATATTATCATTAAGTAGATACACTTAAAACTTGGAGGATTCTCATGGATCAAATAGCAGAAAAATGGACAGAAATTAAGGAGAAAGTCAAAGAAGAATA
>JAILLY010000127.1 GCA_024692905.1 Lachnospiraceae bacterium
TACCGGGAAGATGCGCCGCCATACCCGCTCCCGCGATGATGACTTTGAAACCTTTTTCCTCGGCAGTCTTCGCGTATTCAAAGAATACGTCCGGTTCCCTGTGTGCCGATATTATCGTCATCTCATAATCAACGCCGAACTGTTCAAGGATGTCCGCCGCCTTGCTCATAACGGGCATATCAGAGTCGCTGCCCATAACTATTCCGACTTTACTCATAATTACCTCGCTTTCGGTTCTATACATGATTACGGATCGCTTCGTGCTTCGCACTCTCGCGATCCTGCCCACCATTCGCAATTTCGTGCCGTTTCACGACACTTCTTGCTCATGTTGGGGCGGGTTACAAATCCTTATCTCCGCATGTAAGCAAGCTTACTGCGGAGATAGGATTTAAACCCTGATAATCATAATACTTAAAAAATCATTTCTTCGCAAGCACAAGTGAGTGCATCAGAATCCAAGAAGGCTTAAGATGGAGCGTCGTCCCACTTTGAATTTAAGTGTCTGGATGCCGCCGTATTCTCCGAGTCCGCGGACGGTGACTTTCGCGGTGCCGGCCTTTACATTGCTCTTGTACGTGCCTTCAACTATCTCAAAATCTTTTCCGTATTCAATAGGAGTCTTTGCTTTGCCTTCCTTTATGAACACAAGGCTTACTCCGTCTTTCTTAAAATCACTTTCCTTAAGATATACGGGATTTCCGGAATAGGGTTTTGTTATCTTGGGGAAAGTCACTCCCGTAAAGTTCTTTGACTTTATCAGGTAATCGGCCACAGCCTCGGCATTACCCCGGTTGCCGTTTTTACTGTATGCTCCCTTTCCTTCCAGGAGCACGGATATCTTAGTACCCGCTTTATTGACCGCGCTCTTGGCAGAAAGTCCGGCGGTGGTTGAATCCGGATAGAGCGCAGTATATGTCTTGATCTTATAATCCTTTCCTTCTTTCAGCTTCTTTCCGTTATCATCATAGATCACGGGCTTTGAAATATAAGCTCCCTTCTTTTTGGATGCCACCTTATCCGGCATTACGATGACCATATCCTCGAGTGCCTTTTTCGTGATGCTGAACTTAACCGTTACCTTGCCTCCGAAATTGCCCTTGCCTTTGATCGTAAGTGTGGCCACCTTATCACCGACTTTGTCATTATTCTTAAACTTGACCGTATAATCCTTTCCTGACGTCAGGGTCGTTTTATTTACATCGGTAATGATCACAGACGGGGTGCTGCCGCCCTTCATATACGGAACCGTAACATTACCTGCCTCAAGCACATCGCCATCCGCATACGTCGTATCGTCAATAATGAATTTCGCCCTTCCTATATTGCCGAGGAAGATCTCGAAAGGAATCTTCACCTTGCCTTTATATCCGCCTATTCCGGTAACGATCACACAAGCCTTACCGGCATTGACGTTTTTCTTATAGGAAAGCGTGTAATCCGTATCCTTCTTGAGTACCGTGCCGTTATAGTTAAGTACAGGTGCCTGTTCCTGCGCAGATCCGCTGTATGTCTTATCTGTAACGCCTGTTATTGCTACTTTCTTTAATGATAAACCCGTTATCGTAAACTTAAACTTCTTGGTATTATAGCTCTTTCCGAGTATGGGATAAAGGTACGCAGTCGCGGTTCCGGCTTTTTTATTGCTGTTATTCTTGATCAGTAACCCGTAATCAACACCACGGACGAGATCCTTATACTTTCCTCCTGCCTTTACACTCACCTTAAGTTCCTCATCGGTAAGGAAAACTCCTCCTTCCCTGTATGGTATGGGTGCTATCTTTTTAACCCTTGCCTTGGAAAGGTCTATAGTATCCTCTTTATTGTACATATATAGTATAGCTACCCTCTCTCCGGTATAATTACCGCCTTCTTTGGCCGTGACCACTATTTTGTATGAACCGGGATCCCTATACGCAACAGTCTCTCCCTCATCGACCGACGGATAGGAAACTTCAAAATCCCTGCCCTTCTTAAGCTTCTTCCCGTTATACTTCAACACCGGTACCGGGTACTGCTTCGTCCCGTTGCAGGCTGCCCATACGTTTTCTATGTAGGCGGTAGAGATGTCCGCAGGCATTATCATAAAATACTTCCGGTATGTACCTTTATACATACCCTTCCCGGTCACGATGGCAACAGGTGCCTTAGAAGCATCAAAGCCTTCATCACCCTCTTTTAATGTGTAGGCGTTAACATTATTCTTCCACTTTATCTTATAATCCCTGCCCTTCTTAAGCTGTTTCTCACCCATAAAGACTCTTACGGCAGGTTTGAGCTTCTTGCCGGTATAAACGCAGGCAGAGTCATCCACATAAACGCTTAACTCTATCTCCTCGTTGACAACCTCTTTCCAGTATCCATACAGCGTAAAGTAATCTCCGACACGTGAATCCGCATTCACTCTTATGCCCTTGCCGTCGGGTGCCGTGTACCATCCGACAAGCTCATGGCCCGGATAGGAAGGCTTCACGTCATTTAAGAACGTCATTGCCTGGCCGAAGGTCACCTGCTTCCATTCATGAGCGTCCGTACCGTTGCAGTATTCTAAAAGGATCGAATTCACGACAGTCACGCTGCAGGTATCCGTAAAGCCGTCTACCGTAACGGTGACCGTAGACGATCCCGTCTTAAGCGCCCTTACCTTTGCTTTGCCGTAAACGGGATCCGTGCTCACCGAAACGACACCTTCGGGACTTGTCGTAATCTTAATATCCTTAGGTACCGCATCCTTGGGAGTGAAAACAAAGTTAAGATCGCTTTCCTGTCCGACAAAGAGCCTCATCGTCTTCGGAGAAAGTGTCAGACCCTTGACCGTAAGGTCCTCTCCTGCCTCTATATCCTTTACAGCACTGAAAAGCACCCTGTAATTGAGTGACTTTGCATT
>JAILLY010000134.1 GCA_024692905.1 Lachnospiraceae bacterium
CATCAGGGAGCCTTTTGACGATCAGTTGTCCGGCCGCAATATCCGTGATCGAAGCATGCGCCGTGATCGTAACGGTTTCCCCATGCTCGGTCGTTATGGTCAGGGACAGATCAGACGTCCCTGAAGCATTGAAGTCAGCACTGGGTATCACCTTAAATGATTTTGTCTCTCCCGCTGCGATCTCATCCCCTTCTTCAGGTACTCCATCGTAAATTATAAATTTATGACCCACATTTTGGGTAACAGATGCAATGGTCTGTGCTTGATTGCCCGTATTCGTGAGCGTAACAGTCACAGCCTTAAATCCGCTTGCTCCTCCGAGCTCATTCACAAGCTTTTCGCCAAAGTCAATACTTGCCGGTGTGGCAGTAAGGCCATAAACCGGTTCAGGCGCCGCCGTGATCTCATACTTTGCCTTGAACGTCCGTGAAATACCTGCATTCGTTGAGATCGTAAGGTCCTCAGAGTAACTGCCGGCTACTGCTCCTTCTATGTTCTTCGGCCAGATCTTAAAAGTCATGGTCTCTCCCGGTTCAAGCTTTGACTTTGAATATGCGCTCACCGCAAATTTTTCGGAAGCAAATGATGCAAAAGTCAGTTCCGTATCACCGGTATTTGTGACGGTAACGATCGCCTTGTCCCCTTCGGGAAACGGATCGGGATATTGCCCCTCAACAAATGACGCAGCAGTAACAACCTCAGGTTCGATCGTAAAGGCCGGATTCGTGACTACGGTCGGTTCCGGGCCGATCTTAACCGGACCGTAATAGTCCTGACCGGCTGAATCCTTAAATCTTTTCTCTGATGCATCAAATCGTCCGCCTGCGGGTAAAAGCACCTTGATATCATCCCCCAAAGTCAGGCTGCCGGTGATCAGAAGCGGCGAGTAAGCACCTGCTGCCGCAAGCGTTGCGTTGTCAGAAACGGTAAGATCTTTTACGTACATATTGTCATTGTTTGCTTTGCCGATGATCTCCACCCGGCCGGTTCCGCTGATCACAGCTTCCGGAATGATCTGACCGCCATTATCATCATTATTCCTGCACAACTTGTTTCCAATGAATTTACCGCCGCTGACCTTAAAGGAATCCTGTACATAAACAGCCCAGCTGTCCGAAAGATCACACGTTCCTCCGGAAATATCAATAGCCTTAAGTTTGGCAGAAAAACTGATTGCATCAGTCCCAAGCTTTCCTCCGGTCATGACGAGTTTGTCCACAAATGATGAAGATGAAGGACCGCCAAGATCACCTTTCAGGCAGATATCACCGCCCTCGATCTTCAGGGTGTCAAGTGTAGTGTCAGAACTGATCGTGGTTTTAAGTTTTCCGTTATCACTTCCTTTAAAGGTCAGGGTTATAGGACAGTTTCCATCTATATAAGTATCTGTGAGATAAACATTCTTCATGAATTTTCCCGCCATATTAAGATCGTCCGTATCATCAAGGACGATCGTCGTATCACCGATCAGCGGGATATTTGTCAGCAGGGTCCCGTCATCATAAAACTCCTGCGCCTCATACTCTCCTCTGAATCCGAAAAAGTAGTATGCATATATAGTTTTAGTATAAGTGTTTCCACCGGATTCAATATTTACGGTCAGTTCCGGCTCGCTTGAACCGTTAACATAGGCGTTACCCGTATAAGTGACCGTACAGGTTGTTTCCTCACCGGGATCAAGGGTGGAATCCGTGAACGCAAATGTCGAATTCGTTCCACCTGCAATCGAAGAGATCGTAATCGGAACATTTCCGGTATTCTTGACCGTAAAACCGGAGGTCTTCGTATCATCCGTAAGACAGAACGGAATCCGAAGGCGCTTCGATCTTTCTGATCCGGTTCCTGCCACATTCCCGAACACATCGGTATATTCTAAGGAAACCGTCGCCTCCTCTACTGCGAACTTCAGCTCAATATTCATGGTAAAGCCCTGAACCGTTGTCAATGTAACAGTTTCATTATGGCTGCCGGCTGTTAAGCCGCCTTTAGGCAGAATACTTAACATTATCTTCGAGGTCGTAACTCCCGTGCCTAATGATGCCGGTGTTCTCGAATACGTGAGAGTGTATTTTTCCGAAGTTACATTATTAAACTGGATAGACTCTTCACCCGTATTCGTGATCTCTATATTCAGTGGGGATCCGCCGGTAAAGTCATATCCTTTTATTACCGTTCCAAAATCAGCTGTCGCTTTTGCACTGTCTTCATCATCGATCGCACCACTGAAAGATACGTTTTCCGATGATACGGCGGTGAAGGCTGCCTTTGCATTACTTTTCTTTACTTCAACGGAAAGCGGAAGCGTATACGTTGCAGCGTCCTCCGAAATGGCAAATACCATGTTCTCGCTGTAGGGGCCGACTGCAAGTCCCGGTTTAGGCTGTACCGTAAATGTGTAGGTTTCGTTAACCGCAAGCTTCGGCCACTCGGTTACGTTTGCGGTAAAGTTTGTTGCACTCGCCTCTGTGAGCGTGCAGGGAACATTACCGTCATTTGTTACGGTCACCTCCTGTGAAGTCGGACTGGAGCCAAGATACAGAAGGGGAAATTCCACGGCTGTAGGTGAAAACGCAAGACTGTACCGCGGATCTTCAACCGTGAAACTGGCCTTAAAGGTTTTTGATACTCCTGCATCCGTTTTGATCGTAAACGTTTCCTCATATTTTTTGGCTGTTGTCTTTTCCTTTGGCCAGATCTTAAAGGTCATGGTTTCACCCGGCGCAAGTTTTACCTTGGAGTATCCGCCAAATATGAAGTTTGAGGGCCTTAATGGAGAAAATAAAAGTTCCGAATCTCCCGTGTTTGTCACGGTAACCTCTTTTACATATGCTCCGGGATCCCAATCCACATAACTGCCTTTTACATAAGTCCCGCAGTCAATATCTGTCATATTGATCGTAAAAGAAGGATTCTCAGGGGTCACGGATGGTTCCGGTCCGATCTTGACCGTGCCGTAATAATCCTGATTTTCTGCATCTTTGAACCTTTTCGATGTTGGATCGTATCTTCCTCCTGCCGGGAGCAGAACCTTGACGTCATCTCCCAAAGTCAGGGTGCCGCGTATTTCCAGCGGGGTGGTTGCATTGGATACTGCTGTGATCATTGCACTGTCTGAAACTGTCAGATCCTTTACAGCCATGTAGTCACTGCTGGTTTTACCGGTGATCTCCACCTCCCCGGTCCCACTGATCACAGCTTCCGGAATGATCTGACCGCCATTATCATTATTATTCCTTCTCAGCTTGTTTCCTATGAATTTACCGCCGCTTATCGTGAAGGAGTCCTGCACATAAACATCTAGGCTGCCTGAAAAATCACACTCTCCCCCGGAAATCTCAACCGACTTAATGCGGGCACTGAAGTATGTATTGTTAATGCCAAGCTTCCCGCCCGTCATGATGAGTTTGTTCAACCAGGATGAATGTGAAGAACTGCCGATACTATCCGTCAGGCAGATATCCCCTCCTTCGATCTTCAGCGTGTCCAGTGTGGTCTCATAACCGATCGCAGTAGCAAGTTTTCCGTCATCACTTCCCGCAAAAGTCAGGGTTATGGGAAAATTCATGCCGGCATCGGCATAAGTCCTTGTCAGATACACATTCTTCATGTATTTTCCCCGGTCAAACTCGTCTCCATCTTCAAGTACAACCGTCGTATCACCGACAAGCCGTATTTCGCCCGTCGGAAGCTCCTGCGGTCTGTATTCGCCTCTGTATCCGAATACGTACATTGCATATAAAGTCGTGCTGTAGGATTCTACTCCGGATATAAGGTTTACGGTCAGGTTCGGGGACTCAGTGCTGTTTGCAGAAGCATCGTGGTTATAAGTCACCGTACAAGTCGTATCATCCCCGGGATTAAGCTCAGGATCAGCGATTTCAAAAGTCGAATAACTCTCTCCCTCGACCGAAGAGATCGTAACAGGGCCATCACTCAGATTTTTGATAGTGAAAACACCGGTCTTGGTACTGTCCGTAAGACAGAACGGAATCCGAAGTCGCTTAGATCTTGAATCCTCAGTCCCTGCAACATTCCCTAATTCATCGATAAACTGCAGACTGACACCATCGGGTGCATTCAGCAATTCATCCGTTGCATCCTCATCTATGATCTCTTCCGATAATCCTTCCGCTAAATCTGATTCCGCGAAAGATACATCCGGCAGGACTGACTCTTCCTGTTCAACATACGTTTCAGGCATGGCAGTCTCTTCCGGTATCTCAGTGCCGCTTAAGCAATCAATATCATCCTCTCCGAGTGAGATGATATCTTCCGGCTGCGATGCATATACCGGCACTTCGGGTAATATTGTCACCGCAAGCATTGCGATGGCTGCGATCCAGGCAACAAACTTTTTCTTCATGCTCTCTACGTCCTTTCTCATGTTAAGAACAACTTTACCCTTTAATATAACCCCCGTGTTCATGTCCAACTACCGCCAAACGTCTAAACTTTAATGGAATAAGGGACCGGGGGACGGTTCTCCGGTACCCGTATACCAGGGGACGGTTCTCTGGTACCCTTTGCATTTCCTCCCTGAGCAAAGTCATACCAAACCCGGCGAAAACTCGGTTTAGTACCACTTTTGCACCCTTTTTTATGCGAAAAGTCATACCAAACCCGGTGAAAACGCGATTTAGTACCACTTTTGCACCCTTTTTTATGCGAAAAATCATACCAACGTCGGCAGAATCGCAGTTTAGTACCATTTGAGGACGGGATGTAACCGGTGAACCACAGAACCGTCCCCTGGTACCTGCCAAACAGCATATACGCATGCAGGATTCAATCAATTCAGTAAATTGTAACATATTGAACACCATATGCGTATCCACATAAATGATGATATTAGGGACCGCAGAACCGTCCCCCGGTCCCTTATAAATAATACTTGAATATTACTTCAAAATACTTTATAATAAGTAGCGCTGACTCGGCAGGGTGCCCCGTCAGTTGTGTGTTCGTAGCTCAGCTGGATAGAGCAACGGCCTTCTAAGCCGTGGGTCGGGGGTTCGAATCCCTTCGAGCACGTCTGTAGGTTTGATATCCCTGCATAACCGCCCGGTGCATCAGCTACGGTACGGGCATAAATATGGTGGGTATGGCGCAGTTGGTTAGCGCGCCAGATTGTGGCTCTGGAGGCCGAGGGTTCGAGTCCCTCTACCCACCCTTTTGCTCTATTGTAATGATAGAGCAAATGTTTTTTTGTAGGGCTATCGCCAAGCGGTAAGGCACAGGGTTTTGATCCCTGCATTCGCTGGTTCGAATCCGGCTAGCCCTGCTACCGGTCATACCGCTTTATATATGAAACGACCGCTTTTCATTCGCGGCAGGCGTGACTTTACCTTATATATGATCTATACTTCGGGACATTAGCTCAGTTGGTAGAGCACCTGACTTTTAATCAGGTTGTCGGGGGTTCGAATCCCCCATGTCTCACTGAAAAACACCTTCTTAGGTGTTTTTTTTATTTTTGTGTTGACTCTTATAATATTATATGCTATATAATATTGCGTAGGCAATAATAACGAAAGGAGTATAATATGACTTATCAATTAACGGCACCGTTACTGGATGCATGTGTACTGGGTATAGTCAGGAGCGAGGACTCCTACGGATATACCCTCACCCAAAAGGTACGGCGAGTCGTGGATATATCCGAATCAACCCTGTATCCCGTACTCCGCCGTCTGCAGAAATCAGGATATCTTACCACATATGACGCACCGTTTCAGGGAAGGAACCGCAGATACTATGCGATAACGAACGAAGGCAAGGATATCTTAAGCTTCTATTCGGATGAATGGAACGAATATAAGACCAAGATCGACGAACTCATTTGCGGTACCGGAAATGACGGTGAAGAAGCCGCCGGGAAAACGGAGGTAGGAAGCGATGAATAAGGAAGCATTCTTAAAGGAACTCAATAAAAGGCTTCGGTATATACCCGAAGAGGACAGGCTGGATGCAGTCGAATACTACGAAGGATATATTTCCGATATGGGGCTTGCGCCCGGGGAAGATGTAACAGTCAAGCTCGGATCACCAAAGGAAGTCTCAAAAGACATAATAGAACAGTGCACCCAAAAGCACATCGACAACACCGAAGAGCAGAAAACCGTAAAGGGCCGGGCACTTGTCATATGGCTGTCGATCCTCGGAGTCCTCTCTCTCCCGGTTTCACTGCCTCTAACGATAGCAGTCCTTGTCGTCGTACTTTCGATCATCATAACGATCGTCGCAGTCGTTTTTTCGCTCATAGTGACTGTGGCTGCAACCGGGATAGGCGGGGTTGCCGCGATCTTCTGGGGATTCACGGTTCCCGGCTTAAGCCAGAAACTGTTCACGATAGGTACGGGGCTTGCGCTTACCGGCGGCTCGGTGCTCTTAGGCCTGCTCATCATAGCCTTATGTGGGAAGATCGGAAAACGAGTATTCAGGAAAAGGGAGGTACAGTAAATGAGTAAAGGAAAAATCATACTGATCGCCGTAGCGGCGTTTATGTTCGCTTCCGGCGTGAGCATGCTGATCCTCGGGATCAATACGGGCGCGGCTCCCGTTATAAGTGTCGGCAACAGAAAGGCCTTCGCAAACGGCGGTAAGCTTGTAAACGGTACGGTGGATCTGAGTGACTTTGACAAAGCAGATATTGACGTTGCATCGATCGATACGGTGATCGAGCACGGAGACAGTTTCAGGATCGAGTATCAGGCATACGAGGAAAACATCCCCGTTGCGGAAGTAAACGGTAAAACGCTTAAGCTTAAGCAGCCCTCCAACGGTGCTTTCCTTTCATTTGATCTGAGGCGTCTCGGCGGACTCGAAAACGAATATTACAGGGTGATCGTTCCCGACAGTCTTGACACACTCGAACTTAAGTTAAGCGCCTCATCGGGTAAGATCACAGTAGATAAAGTCAACATTGAGGGCAAGATCGATCTGTCCTCAGGCGATATCGTGATAGACGGCTCGAAAGGGGATAACCTCGAACTTGAAGCCTCATCGGGTCATATCACCCTTACAGACACGGACTGCAAGAAGCTTAAGCTTGACGTTTCATCAGGAGACATAAAGCTTTCCGGCTGCTCCGTGGATGAGATAAAGGGCGAAGCTTCAAGCGGAAGCATCAGATTTGACGGCGTAAAGACGGATGATGTGGACCTTGATGCCTCATCAGGTGAGATCACCCTTGATATCCTCGGAAACGAAGATGATTATTCCTTCGATATAGAAACATCATCGGGCGATATCAAGGTCGGTGACAAGAAGTACGAAGACAGCTTCAAGAGCGATGATCATAAGCCCGGTTCGATCAAGTTAAGCACATCGAGCGGGGATGTTGAGATAAACTTCAGATAGGATAGGGACCGGGGGACCGTCCCCCGGTCCCTTATTTTACGATCATCCCTCCGGCGTCGATGCCAACCGTTCCCGGAGATGCTTCGCCTCCGTCCTGCATAAGAAGCACACGGACAGCCGATATATCCGTCGGGATATAATAAGTGTAGATACCGTCTGCATCCTCAAGCGCCGCTCCTCCGTCATAACCGGCATCTTCAAGACGCGCCTTCGCAGAATCAGCCGCTTTAACGGCGTTCCCGTCAAGGAGATATGTATTCATAAACGCCGTATCATACTCATCATGGACTTCAAGAAGTACTGTCTTATGATCCTTATGAACAAGGAACACATCATAATGGTCCGTACCGCCGGGCACGGTCGCATCAAACGATTCATACACGTCC
Source organism: Lachnospiraceae bacterium (assembly GCA_024692905.1). Lineage (GTDB taxonomy): Bacteria > Bacillota > Clostridia > Lachnospirales > Lachnospiraceae > UBA2868. Next base: position 7,746 of record JAILLY010000134.1, read on the forward strand.
CCGCAGTTAACATACAGGCCGCTAAGATACCAGTCATCCGACCCGCCGGAAAGATCCGGGGACAGCAATTCATCTGCCCTTATGTATACGCTCTTATCATCATCATTAAGATCTATGCAGGACTTAAGCCCTCCCGGCGTCTGCATGATCCATTCACCGGGTTCACTGCCCGCAAAGGCGTCCGTAAACAGCCCTGCGTCGATATCGAAAAATACCGTCGCGCACACGGGTACCCCGTCAAAGACTCCCGACCCGAAATAAACAGTCACTCCCTGCGGATCGATCGTCCACGCGAACTCCCCGTCCCGTACAAGGCCGTCCATCTCCTCTCTTATTTTACCGGCATCCGCCGCTTCGGTTTCTCCCCATTCAAGTCTCGGCATATCATCAATATATGCAGCTATCCTTTGTGAAACGGCATCGAAAAATGCCCCCTCGTCGGAAACCACTTCGGAAAGTTCCACCTCAGCCCCCGTTTCCGTACGGAAATTATGGGACGTATAGGAATAATGCTCGATCTCGTATTCAGGCATCCTTGATTCCGTGACCAGGCTGACATAATCGTTATCAACCCTTCTTATATAGGTTTTCCAGTAATGTTCGTAGCATTGACTATAAGAGTCAACGCCGCCGATCTTATCAATCGTCCCCGCCCAGTCCTTACTTTCGGCGCTTACGATCTCATCGCGAACAGCCTCAAGCGATCCGGAAAGTCCGTCGTGTGATTCTGCATATCCCTTATCAAGCACCGGGAACACTATCCCATGCTCAATAAGGCAGGCGGAGTCCTCACCCCGTTTATATCTGCTCTCCCTGCGGAGTTCGATCACGGGAGCGGCATAAGATACCGCGGCAGGCTCTGAAACATCCCGGCTGTCATCCTCTTCCTTATCCTCTTTCCCGAATTCTATGACATCCTCACTCTGCTCTTCGACGGCCTCTGTATTTACTTCGGCCTCGTCCTTATCAGCCTTTTTGTCCTTTGCACCGCACCCCGAAAGCACAAGGCATCCCATCATTGCGATGATGAACCCGATCATGTGTTTTTTCATTTTTCTCTCCTCATATTTTCCCGCAGGATACGTTCCCGCATCCTCGTATTTCCCCGCAGTATACGCTCCTGCGTCCTTATATTTTCCGCAGGATACGCTCCTGCATATTTACCCCTGTCCGGATGACTTTCCCACGATCTGCCTTGCCCATATGCCCGAATGGACCATGATGCCGCCGATAACGGCCTTGGGCAGTTCGAGTGACTGTACTATTGCAACAAGCACTATGACATTAAGCGATGTGTAACGGCTCAGATAATATGCCGTCGGCACCGAAATGACCCATACAAAGCAGCTGTCAAACAGGAAAGTGATCCCTGACCTTCCGCCCGCGCGGATTATGAAATACGAAGCATGCGCATATGCCATAACGGGCATCAGGCACCCGTATATCATTATAAGATCCGCCGCCATCTTCTTAACCTCCGGCGAGGTATTATACAGTCTCGGGAACAGCGGCCCCAAGACAACCTGCACCGCGCCGAAGATAACACCGCAGAACACGGTGAACGCAATGAGCCGTATCGAATCCTCCTTAGCCTTTTTGATATCACCGCTTCCGAGCGTATGTCCTATGATTATCCCCACGCCTTCGCCCATCGCAAGGAATGCGACTCCAAGGAGATTAAAGAGCGTTGATTCTATATTCAGCGCCGCGACGGCATTAAGGCTCTTTAACGAATAGCTCTGGTTCATGAACGTGACGCCCGATGCCCACAGGGTCTCATTTAACATAAGCGGCAGGCTCTTGACAAAGAACTTTCCCGCAAGGTGGGCCGGTATCCTGAGCGTTTTGAAGGCTCCGACGATAAATGCATGTGTTGCGGAATGTCTTTTTGTATATGATGCAAGAATCACAAGTTCGACGAACCTTGATATCACGGTAGCTATCGCAGCTCCCCTTGCGCCCAGCGCCGGAAGCCCGAAATAACCGTATATGAGGATAAAGTTGCCGACAAGGTTGACCAGTACCGCAGCCATGGAGGCCCTCATCGGCGCCCTGGTCTCACCAGTCTCACGAAGCGTACCGCCGTAGCAGCATGCGATCGAATAAGGTACTATCCCTATGAGCATGATCTTAAGATATGAAATCCCGATCCTTAAGGTCTCCTCGGCATCGGCCTTAAGTCCCTCGCCGTGAAGGAACGCACCGATAAACGTCTTTCCGAACAGCAGAAACAGTATCACTGCGCCCGCAGTCAGCAGGATATTTATCACTATCTTAAACCGGAACGTATTCCTGACGCCTTCAACATCCTTTATGCCGTGATACTGGGCCGTGAATATACCCGTACCGGCGATCGCGCCGAAAATGAGGAGATAATATACGAACAGGAGCTGGTTCGCGATCGATACGCCCGAAAGCGCATTCGTCCCGAGCCTCCCGATCATAAGGTTATCGAGAAGTCCTACGAAATTGGATATGGCATTCTGCACCATGATAGGTACCGCAAGATGCAGAGTATATTTATAAAAATCTTTACTTCCTATATATTTACCCATAACAGGTCCTTATACATACACAAAACGTACTTATACATGCTTATACATGTTTATACATACTTAAGTTCATACACGGGGTCGGATCCGTCAGATACAGTCATCACTATATAGGTAGGACGGGCGTCCCTCTGGCGGGGGAGCGATATGGAGCCGGGGTTGACTATCGTAATGCCGCCCACGCTCGCGATGACCGGAACATGGATATGTCCGAACATCACTATGTCGGCGTTATTCTCCTGACCGTAATAAAACATCGCGTCCTGGTTACGGTAGATATTGTGCTTGTGACCATGTGTCAGGATGACTCTTTTATCCCCGATCTCAAAGCGCTCGGTTTCCGGAAGCCTGAGCATATAATCATTATTGCCCTTTACGACATACACGGGGCATGTGAGATATCTCTTTATCTCGGCAGGCATATGCTCGATATCGCCGCAGTGAACAAACATGTCGAAGGGTTCCTCGCGGTATATCGCCTTCCACATATTATCTTCATATCCATGCGTATCACTGACAATCAGTATCTTCATTGATACATCCCTCTATCAGATCCCGTATCCCTCAAGCACTTTCTTCATCTTCCTTAAGGCTTTGCCCCTGTGGCTTATCTCATTCTTCTTTTCAGGCAGGAGTTCGGCACTGTAACAGTCATACTCGGGCAGGAAGAATATCGGATCGTATCCGAATCCATGCTCGCCATTTTCTTCATATCCGATGCGTCCTTCCATCGTACCCCTTACCGTTACCACGGTATCGCTCTCAACACCTTCCACGATACCCCCGGGGATCGCAAGTGCGACCGCACATACGAACCTTGCGGTCCTTTCTTCATCCGGCACATCCGTAAGACGCTCCAGGATATTCCGGTTCTTGATCCTGTATGAAGTATCCCTTCCGCAGTATCTGGCAGAATACACGCCGGGTTCCTTGTTAAGCCTGTCAACCTCAAGGCCTGAATCATCGGCCAGGGTTATCATCCCGGTCTCCTTCATTATGGTTTCCGCTTTTATGACGGCATTTTCCTCAAAGGTCTCACCGTCCTCGACGATATCGGTATGGATCCCCGCATCCTTAAGGGATATCACCTCCATGCCGAGGTCTGCAAGGATCATGCGGATCTCATTCATCTTATCTTCATTTGCTGTGGCAAATATGATCTGTTTCTTTTCCATTTTATACCTTATATCCTCTTTTTAATATGGGACACATCTGCCCTCTTCCCATCAGGCTGTCCCTTTATTTCCGTTCACGCCTTACCTGACTTTCCGGATACGGTTCACCCGACCCCGGTCATGCACTCCCGTCTGCGCCGGGACGAGTCTTCTTCGGAGGCTTCGGCCCCATGAACTGATAGAAATATGTCTTCATCATCCCGTTATATATCTTACGGTTCTTATCGGCCTTACGCCCCATTATATTCTCAAGCCTGTCATATGCGGTGATAACGCACTCGGACCAGCCGTCAAGCCCCCTGCAGGCCGCTGCAAACTCGCCGTAGAGTTCCTCCATCTCTTCCTTTTCCCCTATCCTCTCTCCGTAAGGGGGATTGGTTATGATGAAGCCGTACTTTTTGGGGTGGCTCAATTCCCGCACGGGCCGTTTCTGGAAATGGATCTTATCCAAAACGCCTGCCATGGCCGCGTTATCCCTGGCAGCCTTTATGATATCTCCGTCTATGTCATACCCCTGAATGGAAGTCTCAACAGTCATATCGTCCATATCACGGGCTTCCTCGACGGCATCCGTCCAGTATCTTCTGTCTATGATATTACTCCAGGCCTGTGCTGTAAAGTTCCGTTTTGCACCGGGAGCGATATTGCAGGCGATCATCGCGGCTTCGATCGGTATGGTCCCGCATCCGCAGAACGGATCCACGAGTATCCTGTCTTTGTTCCACGGAGTGAGCATTATCATTGCCGCAGCGAGGTTCTCAGAAAGCGGTGCCTTGCTAACGAGCTTGCGGTATCCCCGCTTGTGGAGTGACTCTCCGCTCGTATCAAGCCCTATCGTGACCACATCCTTCATGATGGATACGCGAAGCGGATAAGGAGATCCTTCCTCCGAAAACCAGTTTACGTTATATGTCTGTTTAAGGCGCTCGACCATTGCCTTCTTTACTATGGACTGGATATCCGACGGACTGAAAAGCTTGCTCTTTATGCCTGCTGCCTTGGCAACCCAGAACCTGCCGTCTTCGGGGATGTAATCCTCCCAGTTCACAGCCTTTACACCTTCAAAAAGTTCATCAAAAGTCGTTGCCTTAAAGGATGCCGCCTTTATCAGCACCCTTTCGGCTGTACGGAGGAAGACATTTGCGCGTGCAGCGGCTTCCTCATCTCCGGCAAAAGTCACTCTTCCGTCGGTGACTTCTGTGACATCATATCCTAGATCGTATATCTCTCTTTTAAGGACTGCTTCCATACCGAAATGGCATGGAACGATAAGCTCAAATCTGTTCATTTTTTCCGCCTGCAAACGTTTATGTAAACCGCTTTTTTACTGTATTCCACAACATTTTGTGTTTGCAAAAAAAGTTACTACTATTTTTAAAAATCTATTGTCTTTTTTGTGGGTTTGTACTATAATCTTACTTGTAAACGGGAATCAACCCTTCAAAGGATTCTCGATTACGACCCCTTATTAATTATTTATACTCCCCTCATCGTAGCCCGTTGGTTCCCCCTTCGGGCTACTTTACTGTCCGGATTCTTCCTGTCAAATGCGCATGCCTGTAGCGTCATGGGAGTACGCAGTACGGAATGACGCGTAATATTCTTATAACCTCGCAACCCCTGTCCGTCTTGCCGCTTCGGCAACAGCTTTCGCAACCGCATTCTTAACATCGGGATTGAAACTGTCGGGGATTATATATCCGGGCTTTAATTCATCATCCTTTATTATTCCCGCTATGGCATATGCCGCAGCGAGCTTCATCTCATCGTTTATATCCTTTGCCCGCACATCAAGGGTCCCGCGGAAGATGCCCGGGAATGCAAGGACATTGTTTATCTGGTTGGGATAATCCGAACGGCCGGTACCCATGACAGCAACGCCTGCCTTCTTTGCTTCTTCGGGGAGTATCTCGGGAACGGGATTTGCCATCGCAAACACGATGGGATCCTTTGCCATCGTCTTTACCATATCAGTCGTGAGGACGCCGGGAGCCGATACGCCGATGAATACGTCGGCGCCTTTTATAACGTCTGCAAGACCGCCCTTTTTCTTCTCAAGGTTTGATATCTTGGCCATTTCCTCCTTTATACTGTTAAGGTTATCCCTTCCTTCATAGATGGCGCCCTTTGTATCACATAAGATGACGCTCTTAAGTCCGGTCTTCATAAGAAGCTTCGTGATCGCGATGCCGGCTGCACCGGAACCGTTAACTACGACCGAGATATCCTCCATCTTCTTGTTAACGAGCTTGAGGGCATTTATAAGACCCGCGAGCACTACGACAGCCGTTCCGTGCTGGTCATCGTGGAAGATCGGTATATCGCATCTTTCCTTAAGCTTCTTCTCTATCTCGAAACACCTCGGGGCCGAGATATCCTCAAGGTTGACTCCACCGAAGGATCCCGCGAGCAGAGCGACTGTATTTACGATCTCATCAACATCCTTGGAACGTACGCACAGCGGGAAAGCATCAACATCACCGAAACGCTTGAACAGCACGCACTTTCCCTCCATTACAGGCATTCCCGCTTCGGGGCCGATATCCCCGAGTCCGAGCACGGCGGTACCGTCCGTGATGACGGCGACAAGATTGCTCCTTCTTGTATACTTATAGCTTAAATCAACATCATCCTTTATCTTAAGACAGGGTTCTGCAACGCCGGGCGTATAAGCAACCGACAGATCCTCCATCGTATTGACGCTGCAGCGCGGCGTGACTTCAAGCTTGCCCTGCCATTCCTCATGCTTCTTAAGTGCCAATTCCTTCTTATCCATGATATCCTCCTTAAAGGTAATGCTTCTCCTGTTTCACCGTGTTAATATACCGCATTAAGGTATTTAATTCAAGTGCCGTAAGGGTCATACCCGCTAATATTGACATTATCCGCACATGGCGGTAGTATTCAGTTGACCATGAAACTTACCGAAAAACACAGCCGGCGTTATAACGACCTGGCGCATAAGATAATAAAACATCATAAGGTTCAGGAAATGAAGCAGTATGTCCAGCACGGCAACGTGACCGTATACGACCACGTCAATGCGGTGGCTCATACCGCCTTTATGCTGGCTCATGTACTGAGCATTAACGTCAATGAAAAGGTGCTCATAGAAGGTGCGCTGCTGCATGACTTTTTCGGATATGACTGGCATAAGGATAAAGTCAAACGCAGGCTGTTCGATATGCACGGCTTCACTCACGCAAGACGCGCCAGACAGCGCGCTGTCAATCACTTCAACATCGACAGGCACACCCAGCACGTTATCGAATCACATATGTGGCCGCTGACTCTGCGCAGCCTCCCGCGCACAAAGGAAGCGATCCTCGTATGCGTCGCCGATAAGATCGTTTCAACAAAGGAAACGCTCCGTATCGGAAAGCATAAACGCAGGCGGCACTGACCTAACGGATATGGGCGCCCGTAAAAGTCACGGCCGCGATATCCTTCCCGAGATCGTCATATATCCTTACATTATAAAAGCAGTTGGTCCTGCCGTCCTTAATGAGTTCGGTCTCGGCGTACAGCACGCTCCCTTTGGTCATCGACAGGAAGTTTGCCTGGCCCACAAGGCTTACGGTCGATGCGGGCGCATCGAAATTCGACGCCACCGCAAATGCGAGATCTGCGAGGGTATATATCGCACCGCCCATTATCCCGCCGTAGGCATTCTTATGATCGGCGGTCAGCTTCATCGAGCACTTCGCATATTTCTCACCGACTTCTTCGATCTTTATACCCGACAGCTTGGTCGCATAAAGATCCTTTGAAAACATTTCTCTTGCTTCTTCAAGTTTTGACATGATCTACTCCGCGTATACTATTACTGCGATGAGCTCAACGGTCTCATCGGTATTGTTTTCTATACCGTGTCCGCTTCCGGCAGGGCATATCGTGACATCCCCCGCTTCAACGGTCACCTTCGTGCCGTTATCATTATATTCCGCCCTGCCCTTTAAAATATAAAACAGTTCGGAATCACCCTCATGTACATGATATCCTATGCTGCATCCGCTCTTTAGGATTATCTTCGAAAACAGACGGCCCTTTCCGCTTAGATCCGCGGGCCCGCTTATAAAGTTAACGAGCTCGACCGTGCCGTTTCCGTCCCTCATCTTCTCTCTGTATTCCCTTGCGCATTCATCTTTTTTTCTTATCATATCTCTTCTCCTTTTCTTGGTACCGGGGGTACCAGGGGACGGTTCTCCGGTTCCTTTTCTTTGGGACCAGGGGACGGTTCTCCGGTTCCTTTTACTTCAATTTTGAGGGACCGCAGAACCGTCCCCCGGTACCTTATTGGCTGCGAGTACATAGAAAGCGACTGCGCTTGCGGCTGCGACATTGAGCGAATCTATACCGGCGGCCATCGGGATCTTCACGACATAGTCGCATTCCGCGATGAGGTCACCGGGAAGCCCGAAGCACTCATTTCCCATGATGACCGCAAGCTTTTCCTCACCTGCGACCCGCGGATCGTCAACCGGTACGGCATCATCGCTTAAGGCCATTGCAGCCGTCTTAAAGCCGTGCCTTTTAAGTGTCCTTATATATGCATACGGATCGTCTGCCGGACCGGACGTATATGTCCACGGCAATTGAAATACCGTTCCGACGCTTACGCGCGCAGCGCGCCTGTACAAAGGATCGGAACAGTCACCCGTCAGCACTGCGGCATCCATATACATGGCAGCCGCGGACCTTATGATCGCTCCGACGTTGCCCGGGTTTTCAACATCATTTAAGACCGCCACTCTCGTCCGGCCCTTTATGATATCTTCAAAAGGCTCATGCGCTCTTCGTTTCATCGCGCACAGCACGCCCCTTGTCATCTGATATCCCCTTATCCCGGCAAGGACTTCGTCACTCCCTGCATACACCGGGATATCGGGATACATTTCCGTTATCCTTAAGATCACGTCCCTTCCGTGTCCGCAAAGTGCCTCTTTACATGTCAGTACCGATTCAGGCTCATATCCCGCATCCAGTGCGCGCCCTATCACCATCGGGCTCTCCGCAATGAAAAGTCCCTCACGCGGGGCATATATCGTCCTTAACTGCGGCTCCGACATCCGTGTGTAAATATCAAGCTCCGGCGATGAAATATCCGAAATATCCACTATCATGTGATCTACAGTTCCTTTAAATAAAACCGGTTCATAGTGCTGTGTATAACACTTTCGGGCCGGTCGATCCGTTTATATCCGGACCTTTCATAAATGTGTATGGCCGCTTCAAGATTCGTATGGGTCTCAAGGTATATACGCTTGTATGAAAGTTCGCGGGCCTTATCCTCGATAAATCCCACCATTTCATAGCCTGTCCCGGATCCCCTGGCACTGTCCGCAAGATAAAGCTTCTGCAGTTCGCAGCATCCCTCAATACCGTCAAAACCCGCTATGCCGATGCCTCCCGCAAGAGTATCCCCTTCAAGCAGGACATAATATGCCCGCCCCGGCTCATCATAATACGATGACATATGATCAAGGGCTTCATCGTAATATGCGGTACCCGGGATATCCAGGTGATTGTCCTTAAGTATCGAACGTATCAGTTTTGCAAGCGCCGCATCATATTGCGGCGTGAGCGGCTTGTATTCCATCTTTCTTCCCATACCGGACCGGCCGGGACCGGGTCTGAAAAACGCCACCCATATAGGATGGCGGTTTTCATCAATAATTTATAATAAAGTCACCCGTTTTCCGTCGGTTCCTTTATAAAATTACTTCCTGTTCACATCCTCAAACTCCTGAACGATCTCCTTTGAAGGTTCGGGAGTCATAAGGCTAACAATAATGATAAGGATAAGGCTTATAAAGAAGCCGGGTACCAGCGAATAAAGGCCGGTTGCAGCAGAAAGTGTAGCCCCGGAAACAAGCGGTATATAATCCCAGAGGATAACTACCGCCGCACCTGAGATTATGCCTGCAAGCGCGCCCTGAAGGTTTGTCCTCTTCCAGAAAAGTGACATAAGTACCAGCGGACCGAATGCGGCACCGAAGCCTGCCCATGCATCGGAAACAAGGTTCATTACCGAACTGTTTGGATCCCATGCGATAACTACCGCAAGCATTGCAACCACTACTACGGTGATCCTTGAAAGTTTGAGTACACTGAGTTCGTCTGCATCCTTTTTGAATATTCCCTTATAAAGATCCTCGGATACAGCCGAAGCCGTAACAAGGAGCTGTGAATCAGCCGTTGACATTATGGCTGCAAGGATCGCACATAAGAAGATACCTGCGATGAACGGGAGCCTTATATCTGCGATGAACATCTTCTTGATCATCTCGATGAAAACGCTCTCACTCGAAGCCTGGCCCTCACTTCCCAGGATGACGGGTGCAAGATATGCCCTTCCGACAATACCTATTATGCAGGCAAACAGGAGTGATAAGAATACCCATGTGATTCCGACAACCTTACTCTTCTTAAGTTCCTTCTCATCCTTTATCGCCATGAAACGAACAAGGATATGGGGCATACCGAAATAACCGAGTCCCCATGCAAGCGATGAGATGATCGATACAGCAGTGATGGGTGCTCCGTTTTCCTGCATGATGTTCATAAAGGATACCGGATCCACGCCCGTTCCCGAGACCGTAGCCGCGAAATTGGCGCCTCCTATCAGGCAGTAAGCGATGATGGGGATTATGAGCAGCGCCACCAGCATGAGCATTCCCTGTATAAAGTCAGTCGTACACACGGCAAGGAACCCGCCCATAAACGTATATACAAGTATTACGAGGGCACCGATAACGAGTGCGGTATGATAATCAACCGAAAAGATCGAATTGAAAAGCTTGCCGCCCGCGGACAGTGCCGACGCGGTATAGACAAGGAAGAAGATGACTATGACAATGGATGAAGCTCCAAGAAGCATCTTCCTGCTATCATGATACCTGTTCTGGAAAAACTCGGGCAGGGTGAGTGAATTATTTGCACGTATCGTGTATTTCCTAAGCTTACCCGAAATGAACAGCCAGTTAAGGACCGTTCCTATGAACAGACCTATACCGATCCAGGCCTGGCCGGTTCCCATAAGATAGATCGAACCCGGAAGACCCATGAGCAGCCATCCGCTCATATCCGATGCCTGAGCCGATAATGCAGCTACAAAACCATTAAGGTTACGCCCTCCCAGGAAAAAGTCCTCGGCATTATTATTCTGCTTCATGCACATGGCGCCGATCACGACCATCATGAGCAGATATGCGAAAAACGCAACCAGAACGATACCCAATGAAGCACTTGTCATTTGATTTTCCTCCATAGACCGTTTAATACAATGTCACACCAACTCGTTTAGTATAATATAAGTAAATGACGTTAGTCAAACCCATTTGCCATACATTTCCCTTTTTGGTATTATATTTTTTACGGAGAATAAGCCTATGTGGACAGCAGACAACTGGAAAGACTATGAAGTGATCGATACAAGCGACGGAGAAAAGCTTGAACGGTGGGGAAGTTATCTCCTCATACGTCCCGATCCCCAGGTCATATGGAACACAAAGCGCACTGACAAACGCTGGAATAAGATAAACGGCCACTACCACCGCAGCAATAAAGGCGGCGGCGAGTGGGAGTTCTTTGACCTTCCCGACCAGTGGAGCATAAGCTACGGGCAGCTTAACTTCAACTTAAAGCCCTTTTCCTTTAAGCATACAGGTCTGTTCCCGGAGCAGGCTGCCAACTGGGACTGGTTCGGCGCCCTTATAAAGGATGCCGTAAACACGGGCCGTTCCGTAAAGGTCCTTAACCTCTTTGCATACACAGGCGGTGCCACGCTTGCATCCGCTGCGGCCGGTGCACAGGTCACCCATGTCGACGCAAGCAAGGGAATGGTTGCCTGGGCCAAAGAAAACGCCAAAAGTTCGGGCCTTGAAGATGCTCCGATACGCTGGCTCGTGGATGACTGTGTCAAATTCGTCGAGCGCGAGATACGGCGGGGAAATAAATACGATGCGATAATAATGGATCCGCCTTCCTACGGAAGAGGACCCAAAGGAGAAACATGGAAGATAGAGGGATCCATATTCCCTTTCATAAACCTGTGCGCGGACCTGCTTGTCAAAAAGCCGCTGTTCATGCTCGTAAACTCATATACCACGGGACTCCAGCCCGCAGTACTTTCATATATGATAAACACCGCGATCGTGAAACGTTTCGGCGGATACGTCGAATCGGACGAGATAGGGCTTCCGGTCACCGGCTCGGGACTCATCCTTCCCTGCGGCGCTTCGGCACGTTATCAGATATAGGATAACTTCTTCAGAAAATCCTCAACATATTTCCTGTAATCATCCGGCGCTGTAAGTACGGATGCGGCATGTCCGGCTCCCGGCACGGCATGGAATTCGCTGTATCCCTTTGTTGCCCGGCTCATCCTCTCGCCATGGGACGCAGGGATATAGGTATCATCACTCCCGTGGATGAAAAGCACGGGGATCTTATTATCTTTAAGCGCATCTATGGGACGCATTTTTGTGAACGGATACCCGTACATTAAATGAGCAAACACGGAGGCGGGATAAACCATAAAGGAAGGTATATGCAGTGACTTAAGCCCCTGCCTCATTATACTTATTATCTCGGCAAACCCGCAGTCATCAACGGCAAAGTCAACCTCGGGGGCATATTTAAGTACCGTTATCGTGGTGGCCCCGCCGAGTGATTCTCCGTGAAGTCCGAGCACCTTTAAATCCGGATAACGCTTGCGTGTGTCCTTTATCACGAGTTCAAGATCCCTTGATTCGAGTATTCCGAAGGTGCATACCGTCTTCTTGTTCTCGCCGTGGGCCCTTAAGTCATATGTCAGCACATTAAATCCAAGATCGAGATAGATCTTTGCATACTTCAACATTCCGTAATGATTATCCGTATGGCCATGGGAAATAATGACATACCTGTCAGCCGGTAAGGGATTCTTCATAAGCTGGACCGGCAGCTTGTATCCATGGTAACCTTCCACCGTATATCCGGTCTTTTCAAGAGAATCATAAAATGAGATATCATAATGATCCTTCTGCCAGGCAAGCGCCTGTTTGAAGGTCTGAGGGGTAACATGCATCGCATAGTGTGCAAGGCCGACACATACGACTGCAAATATGCATAATAAAACCGTAACGGCAATCAGGACATTATAAGCGCTCACCCGGTTTCTCCTCCACGTTTCTTAAGCTCACGGGTGATCTCTTCAAGCTTCTTATCCGTAAGTATATATTTTTTGGCAAAGATGATGAGACCGATAAAGAGGACAAACATCGGGATCACTGTCATGCTCATCCTGAGTCCCGTCCTTGATGCAGCGGATATACTCATACCTGCCGCCGCATCCTTATCACTGTTTATCCTGCATCTGTGGAGCACTATCCCGGCAATGAATGCCGCCACGCCCGATGCGGCCTTTACCATGAACGTCTGCATCGAGAATATAACGGATTCCTCCCTGCGCCCGTTCTTATACTCACCGTAATCCACCGTGTTTGCAAGAAAGACTGTGGTGATCACGTTCATCATACCGAGCGCGCTCATTATAAGGAACGCCGGTATCAGAAGGAAGTAAACATTATCCTTAAGCAGGAAGCTCTCGACAAGCAGGATGAAATATCCCGCAAACGACATGGCAAAGCATAAATAGAATATCCTGAGTGAATTGATAAATTTACGCAGTAGCGGAAAGAACAGCATCATTGCCATTATCTGGAAGCCGCCTCCGGCAACGTTGAAAAGCGTGTAATTATCCTCCCATACCGCAGGGGAAAAATCATACTTGAAAAAGTATATGACAAGGTTGCTGGTGATATAGAGTGCGGTGTTTACTATGACGATCGCAAGGACCATCGTTATCGCCTGATCGTTTGAAAGAAGCGCCGAAAACATCTCCTTAACGGATGCCGTTTTCATGTCGACGGTTGACTTTTCCTTAATGAAAAGACATGTGACCGAAATAAAAACGATAAAGACAAGGGCAACGATAAGAGCCATCCTCGCATAACCGATGCGCTCATATTCCGCTTCGTTCCCGCCGAAATTATGTCCGAGGAACGAAACTGCCTTAACGGTTATGATGGATATGATCGCGCTTCCGACTCCCGCACATGAACGCGCCAGCGCCGACAGGCCTTCCCTCTCCTTTCCGCTTTCGGTAAATGCGGGTACCATGCTCCAGTACGGTATATCCATCATGGTATAAGTAATGCCCCATAATATATAAAATACAGCCGCATAAGCCGTAAGTCCGGCCTTATCGAGTGAAGGCGGAGCCGAAAACATAAGGAACAGGATGACTGCATTGGTGAGGGTTCCTATCATCAGCCATGGGCGGAACTTCCCCCATCTTGTCTTCGTCTTCGCAACGATGATCCCCATCACCGGATCGTTGAACGCATCAAACACGCGGGCGATAAGAAGTATTAGTCCCATCGGCGCCGCGCCGACTCCAATAATGTCCTGATAATAGTACAGTATATAACTGGCGCTCAGCATATATACCATATCCTTGCCGACCGCGCCTAAACCGTATGCAAACTTTTCTCTGCCCTTAAGTCCGTTATCCATGATCACCTCCGGAGAAAAAAACGTCAAACGATCGCGGGATGTACCCGGTCATTCAAGGGCACCAAATTCGCCGGTCTCAACCATCTTCGTTGCCTCCTCAAAGCTGACCGGCCTGCTGTAATAGAAACCCTGTGCAAGGTCGCATCCGAACTTCATAAGACTCTTTCCCTGCTCGGCGGTCTCCACGCCTTCGGCTATGGCTGACATGTTCAGCCTTTCGGCTATGCTTATGACACTTTCGATGAGCACTGTTGACTTTTCATCATCGGGAAGCGCGGCGATAAAGCTCTTATCGATCTTGATCTCATCCGCATCTATGTTATGTATAAGCGAAAGCGATGAATAACCCGTCCCGAAATCATCGATGGAAATGCGGAACCCGTATGACTTTAACTTCCGGACAAATTCCATCATCCTGTCATACTCCGCTTCCTTCATGCTCTCGGTTATCTCTATCTCAAGATCCCCGGGTTCAACACCGTTTTCCTTAACGGCCTTATATATCTCATCCTCTATATTTTTAACAAAGAGATTTTTCTTGGAAAAGTTGCATGATATCGAAGGTGTATCAAACCCCATATCCTTCCACTTGCGTATAACGGCACAGGTCTTGCGGAAGATATGCATATCAAGCTCCGTGATCAGGCCCTCCCTGTCAAACAGGGGGATGAACTGGTCGGGAACGATGATATCATCCCCGTGGCGCCATCTGCACAGGGCCTCAAAGCCGGCAAGCCTGCCGGTACGCATGTTGACCTTTGGCTGGAAATAGGGAATAAATTCATCGTTGCGAAGTGCCGGACGGAATCCGGCTATCATATCACGTCCGCTGCTTATCATCGCGGCTATCTTACCGTCATAAACAGTCACAGGCTGCCTGAACCTGACTTTTCCCATCTCGCAGGCCATGGACGCATCCGCAAGACGCATGTCAAACGGGATCTCGGATCCATTTTCGATCTTCGAAATTCCGATCCATGACGATATCTCGAACGTCCTGCCCGGCGCACTCGGAAGTGAAGATATGACTATATGGGAGAGCTTCTCAATGACCTTATCAAGGTTCCTTTTGTAAATGAACATACCGAAATTATCGCCGCCAAGCCTGCTCGCGGCTTCACCGTCTTCGATAAACCTCATGATCTTCCTTGAAACACTGACGATCGCCTCATTACCTGCCTGCGATCCGGCGGATTCGTTTATATACCGGAAATTCCTGATATTGATGCGCATAACGAGCAGTTCATGTGCGGGCACGCTTGTAGTCACACGATGATATTCTTCCTTAAAAGCAATGGAATTCGGTATGCCCGTTAGGGGGTCGACACTTTCGGCAAAGTCAAGCATCACGCGCATATTGCGGCGGCTCACTATGAGATAGATGACATCAGCCATGAACTGATACAGTCCGGGATCGAGTTCATCTTCGATCACTCCGGGCCGGAATGCAATATACGCATGCACATATTCGTACCCGTTATAATAATATGGATACATAAGCACAAGATCCGTTTCATCCCCGCTGTCATAAAGGATGATCATATCATCCTTCTGGCGCTCGGCAACGACAAGCTCCCCGGTGAACGGGTTGCGGTACCTGTTCATTTCCCCGAGATTCATATCATAATACATCTTGGCTACTTTGACGCTCTCGCACAGATCCCTGTATGCATTATCTTCGATATCATCCTTGGCCGCTTTCTTAAACAGATCACGTAAGGCTTCGTATATTTTATTATCCATACGTCTCCCTGCCGCTCCCCTTAAATTTCATTATATCATACTTACCTCAAAACAGACCAAAAGAATAAGCTTGACGATCCACTGCAGAATGAGTATACCTATCCCGATGTAGATAAATATATTTATCCTGCCATCCTTCCCCTCTTTAAGGCCGGCATGCTTTACAAGAAACATCCTTATCATGAAAACCGTAAGTACGACGATCGAATAAGGCACGAGCGGGTGATACAGGAAACTGCGGATAAAATGGCCGTCAAAAAAGGCGATGACTGCTCTTGAGCCGCCGCATCCCGGGCAGTACAGTCCCGTGAGCCTTTCAAAGGTACATCCGGGTATCCACTCAAGCACCCTCTCTCCGTATACCCATATGACTATGGCTGCGGCAAAAACCGCAGCCAGGATCCACTTTCCGAGTCCGTATAAAGTTCTGTTATATATTCCCTTTATCATATGCAGATCACGTATAGAAAATAAGGATGAACATATATATCTGCAGCGGGAGTCCGAGAACACCCGTGGCAATACCTGCGATCGCAAAGCCCCTTCCGTCAAAATCCTTAACCAACGCTATCGTTCCCAAAACGATGGCAGCTATCGAAAGCGGTGTAACAATACAGCTTAATATGCAGCATATAACCGACAGGCATCCGCATATAAGGGATGCTATCGCAAAACCGATCGGCCCGCCCGGATCATCATATATACTGTCATAGGGCACAAATCCCTCGTCTTCATAGAAGCTGCCCGAGGATGTGTCAGCCGCTTCGTCTGCGGGTTCCTCTTCGGGGTCGTCTGCAGGTCCGGTCACCGGCTCCCCTGCAGGTTCCTCCGCGGGTTCATCCGGCTGTCCCTCTGCAGGCTCGTCCCCGGATTCATCCGATCGTCCCTCCGCAGGTTCAGCCGCCCCTTCCTCTGCAGGATCTTTCCCGGAGTCGTCCGGTCGTTCCTCCGCAGATTCAGTCAACGGTTCCTCCGAAGATTCGTTCCCGGGTTTTTCCGCAGCTTCCTCCGCGGGCCCGGTCACATTCTCATCAACGGGAAGCACACTCCCGCATTCCGTACAGAACTTGAAGCCTTCCGCATTTTCGGTACCGCATTTTTTACATTTCATGGTATCTGCTCCTCATATATATTCAGATCGGTATATCTTATTATATCATTATATCACTTATCATGCTCAAGCGCCCCCGATATGGCATCTTTGAGCATACGGGTAAGTTCCTCCTCCGAACCTGCATCCGGCGCTATCGGTTCGCAGAACACGATCCGCACCTTTCTTTTCTTTCCGGTTTTGGGATCTCTTGTCTTGGGGGATTTCATGGAATGATTCCATACCTCCCATCCTCCGTCGATTGCCACGGGAACAAGCTTAACGCCTGTCTCAACAGCCATATGCGCGGCACCCGTCTTAAATGCACCAAGCTTTCCGTCCCTTGTACGCGTTCCTTCGGGATGGATAAGGAAGCTGTTGCCTGCTCGTATGAAATCAACCGACCGCTGGTAGGAATCCACGGCATTTCCGGTGCGGTCCACGGGTATACCGCCGAGCACGGTCAGCATAATCCGCGTGACGGGGCTGTTCAAATGCTCCATCTTTGCCATGCATCCGAACTGATCGATCGGCGGACACTTATCTCCGAGAGCCGTCCACATCCACAGGCCGTCCACATGGGTCTGATGGTTAGGGCAGAAGATATAGCGTTCACCCTTCTTAATATTGTCAAGCCCTTCCGCCTCAAGATCAAGGCGCCTTGAAAACAGGCGGCCGGCCATGCGGAACAGCCTTAAATGTATAGGCTTTCTGGGCTTGGGAAAATCAAAAGCGTTAAACCGCTCCGGCGCCGCAGTATCATCTGTCCCGCCGTTCTGTATGCGTTCGGATATCCCGGCAGCCGTGAACCGGCCTTTCTGAGTGATATTGACCGATACCCCGAATTCATTCTCTATCTCTACTATGATCTCCATGACAGTCAGCGAATCAAGCCCGAGATCACGGATAAGATCCTCATTTCCGTTAAGCGGCTGCTTAAGATCTGCAACACGCGTAATGATATCTTTAACAGCTGAAAATACATCTGCGGTAATCTTTTTGCGGACCGGCTCCGCTGCTTTCTCCGGCTGCTGCCCTGCCGCATCTTTTTGTCCCGTCAGCATCCTGCGAAGTTCCACGCGCTTGACTTTGCCTATAGAGGTCTTTGGAAGATCCGGAATAAAGTGGATCTCTTCAATCGGATAAAGCTTCGCCTCGGTACGCTGCCAGGTGCCGATCCTGTCGATGATGGAAGCCTTCTCATCCTCAGCATATTCACCGGCTATAAAGATATGGATCGCATCACATCCGGCGGCGGCATCCGGTACACCTACCACGGAATATGAAGCATCGATCCCTATGACAGGCAAAAGCATGTTCTCAAGATCATCCGGCGCCGCTTTTTTACCGCTTGAGAGCACGATACTGTCCTTGCTCCTGCCCGCGATATGAAGATAACCCTTTTTATCTATAAATCCGTTATCGCCCGTTTTGAACCACTCTCCGTCGAAGGCGGCTGCGGTCATTTCGGGATCGTTATAGTATCCGTTCATTATGTAGCGGGTTTTCACGTACACCTCTCCGATACCGTTTGCATCGGGATCGTTGATGCGTATGGAAACGCTCGGATCGCTGTTTATGCTGCCCACGCAGTCAAGACAGTCATTTATGTCAGTCCCGGATTCAAGGATCGGGACACCGCACTCGGTCGAAGAATAGTTGATGACAAAGTTAAGTCCGAGATCCAGCATGGCCGAGGCGAGCTCGGGAGTGCACGGTGCACCTCCGCAGAGCATGACATATATGTTCTTTCCGAACAATGCCTTCCTGAAAGGCGTCATTATCACCCTGCCCACCGACCGTATGTTAAGCTTTGTCCTGAAAAAAGCGGAGATGTGCCTGAATGCCCGATACATGGGATACATATGCTTCTTTTTCAGTTCTTCTTCCATCTTACGTATAAAGATCGACAGTACCTTGGGGACCATGCCGAACTGAACGGGCTCAAACATCTTAAGAGAACCGACGAGCGATGCGGAATTGAGGTTCTCAACCGTCGCGATGGACAGTGCGTTTATCAACATGCCCGCCATGCAGGCAAGGCCGGAGATATGGAACATCGGGAACACCATAAGGAACGGAAGTCTTGACCGCTTGCCTTCAACATCCATGACCTGATAGTTCCTTTTGGCACTCATGATAAGGGATTCATAGGATATCTCAACGGGCTTCATCCTGCTCGTCGTACCCGAGGAGAATATGATGGCAACGCTGTCGGGCGTCGGCTCATACTTAACCTGTTCACCCTGCGCATCCTTAAGAAGGGAAAATTCATTCGTCATACCCCATGCTTCAAATACCGGTATCCGTGGAACGGATTCAACCATCCGGAAACACTTTTTATCCGTAAAGACCGCGCTTAACCGCACATCCTCTATAAGCCTGTCAAGCTCATTCTTCGGCAGGTTGGGATCGGCAACCGCCACTGTAAGATGATTGCATGCAAGAGTCGCAAAACTGACGAAGGCATCGGCACTTGAGGCGGTAAGCACAAGGACCCTGTCTCCGTCACGCAGGCCGTATTTCTCCTTTACCGGAGCAAATGCGTTTATAAACTCCGTGAGCCTTGAACATCTCATATCGACACGCCGGCCGTTATCCATGTAATTCGAAATAAGATAATCCGATGCGTGCTCCCTGCACACCGTATCGACAATGTTCCGGAAATCTTCAAAGGTACTCTTTTGTGTTGTGCTCACGATGCATTCCCTCCCGTCTGACTGTTTATAACAAGCGAATTTGCCTTCTTCAGGGCATCTTCAAGTTCGTCCATTGTATCGATACGTATAAGACCTTTCATATCAAGCCGTTTGTTTTCGGGCGTATTTACCACTATGACCGGGATCTTCAATTCCCCGGCGATCTTTTCAATGTGATTGGGATTATCCTCGACGATCGTGTCAAAATGACCCGCCCTGCAGACATTTAATTTGTCATCCGCCACCTCATCGTTTGTAAACGTATAGGAATCCATATAAATGCCGTAATGCTTAAACTTTGACTTTACCGCATAACGGACAAGCTTTCCGATCAAATCCTGCCGGTACGCAAAAAGGCGTGCCGTGACCACATGAAGTTCGTGGCCATCGGCCCTTAAGCGCTCTGTTATGTCCTTAAGTCCGGGTTTAAGCTTTACACCAAGACAATACCGGATATAATTCCGCTTCCAGAAGGATACCATTTCCTCTTCAGTCGCACCGAACATCACCTCGACAGTCGTTGCATCCTGATCAAGAAGAGGTTTGTTCAGTTTCGCAAAAAAGGCCCTGCCGTGCCTGAGCAGAAAGCCGTTCATATCCGTAAGTGTCGCATCAACATCAAAAGCTATCTTCATAGTTTTTTTCTTTTTTTCGCTCTTTCTATAAGATCCGCCGCTTCATGAAAGGCCTCGCGCAGGTACTCATCCTGCCACTGTCTGCCCTTCTTTTCCTCTTTCTTTATATTCTCCCAGGCGTCATGCCTTTCCTCATCCGAAGCATAAGTCACCCCGGCAAATACATGGGGATGCCTTCGTATCATCTTCTGTGAAATGCACTCAGCCACATCATCAAAGGTGAAAAGTCCCTCCTCCTCGGCGATCACCGCATGGAACATAACCTGGAGCAGGAGATCTCCGAGTTCCTCCTTCAGGTTTTCCGGATCGCCGGTCTTATCAAGGATATTTATCCCGCATATCACCTCGGATGCCTCTTCTATACATGCAGCCTTAAGGCTCATATGCGTCTGTTCCCTATCCCAGGGACAGCCATCCTCGCTCCTTAACTTTTTAACTATTTCCTTTAATCTTTCCGTTGCGTTCATTTTCACAATCAATCCTTTACATATCGGATTAAAAAATCAGCAATCCCTATAATTGAGAACCCATTCTCATCCAGTGTTTCACCAATTGGTCTATTTACAACAAGCAGCTTTTGTGTTACCTGTTTTTATAATCAACAAATTTGTAGAATTCTACATTTTTAGTGATTATTTCGATGTAAAAAAACACCCCGGGACAATTGTCCTGGGGTGTAATAAACCGTATACGATTGTCCAAAGAAGTAATATGTTGTGAAACGATTATCTCTTTGAGAACTGAGGTGCTCTTCTTGCGCCCTTGAGACCGTATTTCTTACGCTCTTTCATACGGGGATCACGGGTTAAGAATCCTGCTTCCTTAAGAGTCGGACGATATTCAGCATCGGCCTTAACGAGTGCCCTTGCGATACCGTGCCTTATAGCACCTGCCTGCCCTGTATATCCGCCGCCGTGTACGTTTACGAGTATATCGAACTTGTCAACGTTGTCGGTTGCAACGAGCGGCTGACGAACGATGGTCTTAAGGGTCTCAAGACCTAAATACTCATCGATGGGCCTCTTATTGATGGTGATGTTGCCCTTGCCGCGCATTAAATAAACTCTTGCAATAGCTTTCTTTCTTCTGCCTGTTCCGTAGAACCTTTCTGCTGCCTTAGCCACTTTGATTTCCTCCTTTCAAACCTCTCTCTTAAAACTTGATCTCTTCAGGCTTCTGAGCAGCATGCGGATGCTCAGCTCCTGCATAGACGAATAACTTCTTATACATCTTGTTTCCGAGAGGTCCCTTAGGAAGCATTCCCCTTACAGCCTTCTCTACAACTTCGGTGGGAGCCTTGGCAAGCTTCTCCCTTAAGGTCTGCTCCTTCATACCGCCTACATACTCAGAATGACGGTAGTAGATCTTCTGATCGAGCTTCTTACCGGTAACCGTGATCTTATCGGCATTGGTAACTATAACGTAATCACCCATATCCGCATGAGGGGTGAATACAGGCTTATTCTTGCCTCTTAATATCTTGGCGATCTCAGATGAGAGACGGCCCAATGTATAACCTGTAGCGTCAACGACATACCATTTTCTTTCAACGGATGCCTCGCTTGGCATAAAAGTATTCATTTCTTTTCCTCCTAAAATCAACCGCCGGCGTTGGGAAATGACGCCTGCGATCACCACTTATCCATGGCGTTTATCACGTTCGTACCGGGGCTATGGCACAAAACCCTGATAAATTCGCGCTTTGATATTATATTACACGTATGCGGCCATGTCAACACCTTATTTTATGCGATTCCGTGGCCGTGCCGCATCCTTTATCCTTAATCTCATACGATCTTACGGTCATTTCACTGTGCCGGTGCCGTGCCTTCAGGCAGTGCGGGCACAAGTGCCGGATCTGTGAGGGGTGTGGCATTTGGATCAACCGCATCCTCTTCCTTCTTACGTGACGGGGATGTGTTCTGTCCGTGCTGGATATTATGATCCGTATCCGATTTCGTGATATATCCGTCTCCGTCGATCGCCGCATGGTTTGAAATACCCTGCATATATTCAAGGATCGCCGCCTTCTTGTCATCCTCCGCAAGCCTCGTCTTACAGTTCTCCTGCACACAGGGTACAAACTGCACGGATTTAATGGAATGATCCTTATCCAGTATCACCCTTAAATATCCCGTATCAACGGTTTTTGAATTGAACCAGAAATTGCCGAGACTGTATATGACCGGGACCCCGTCAACGTAATCAAGGCCCTGCAGGCAGTGCGAATGGTCTCCTATTATAAGGTCGGCTCCTGCGGCAGCATACTTCTTTGCGAGGTCGCGCTGGCTTGCTTCCACAAGGTCGGTATTCTCACTCCCCCAATGCACGTAGGCTATCGTAAAGTCACTGTTTGCATCCGCCTCTTCGATCACCTTAAGATACCTCGTCGGATCAAGAGTCCTTAAGACTCCGGGAGAATCAGCCGTCGCCTCTTTCGTATCGGGATTGGCAGTTCTCTCTATCTGCGTAGCTCCGGTGTAAGCTATGGTCATGTGGTTTATCTTTATGTAAACCGGTTTGACGGCCTCATCAATATTCTTACCCGCGCCGACAAAAGGAACTTTGGCTTCTTTCAGGATATCGACCGTATCGGTCAACGCATCGGGACCGTGATCATACGCGTGATTGTTCGCAAGTGATACTATATCAACGCCCATATCATGCAGCAGACTGACGTGAGATGGCGATGCCCTGAAAGCATACTGCTTGTCCGCGGTAGGAGTACCCCTGTTGCTGTATGGGAATTCATTATTGGCCATACATATGTCAGCCGACTTAAGCCCTTCAAGAACACCCGGCAGGACACATTCGCTCAATGCTCCGCCGCGCTGCTTAAGCGCATTCATATTTGCGTATCCGTCATGGAAACAGATATCGCCGATAAACACAAGGACGGTCTCGTCGGGCGATGCCGCATGCATGGAATAAATCTTTGCATCATCATCCCAGATATCCTCTTCAGGTTCCTCTGCGGGTTCCTGATCGTCAACGAGGTCAACGCTTACGGTCAGGGGCTCCTCATCCGTCTGAAGCACGATCACGGGAATATCATCTTCGCTGCCGTCTGACTTGCTTATCGTGATACTCGGGGTTTCTTCCTTAGAAAAGCCGGCCATTTCCATCGCACTGTCCTTAAGATCCCCTATAAACTCACATCCACCAAGCGACAGACCTGCGATAAGGATAATTACCAATATAGTATTATGAACACTGCTGCAATTTTTTATCATAATATCTCACAGTTCGGGAATTCCCAAATATCCGCAAAAAGGGATATGCTTGCGCATATCCCTTTGATTATACCATAGTTATGTTATAACTCAACGGCTTAGTACTTCGCAGTCGAAACCTTGACACCGGGGCCCATGGTCGAAGCAAGAACGATGCTCCTTAAATACTGACCCTTAAGAGCGCTGGGCTTAGCCTTAACGATAGCTTCCATAAGAGTATCGAAGTTCTCCTGAAGCTTCTCCTCGGTGAATGAAGCCTTTCCTACGGGTACATGGATGATATTGGTCTTGTCAAGACGATACTCGATCTTACCTGCCTTGATATCGTTAACGGCCTTGGTAACATCCATCGTAACGGTACCTGCCTTCGGGTTGGGCATAAGTCCCTTGGGACCGAGAACCTTACCGAGACGTCCTACGACACCCATCATATCGGGCGTTGCAACTACAACGTCAAAGTCAAGCCATCCTTCGTTCTGGATCTTGGGGATCAGCTCATCGCCGCCTACATAATCGGCACCTGCCGCCTCAGCTTCGTTGACCTTGTCACCCTTTGCAAATACGAGAACCCTCGTGGTACGGCCGGTTCCGTTGGGAAGTACAACGGCGCCGCGGATCTGCTGATCTGCATGACGTCCGTCACAGCCGGTCCTTATATGGCATTCGATGGTCTCATCAAACTTAGCCGATGCCGTCTTCTTAACTAACGCGATCGCATCTGCAGGCTCGTAAGCAACAGCTCTGTCAACCTGCTTAGCTGCTTCTGTATATTTCTTACCGTGTTTCATTATTCAGTTCCCTCCGTTTTATTCTTCGACCGTAACGCCCATGCTCCTGGCCGTTCCAGCTATCATGCTCATCGCTGCTTCCAATGATGCCGCATTAAGGTCGGGCATCTTGGTCTCTGCTATCTCCTGAAGCTTAGCCTTGGAAAGTGTAGCAACCTTGGTCTTGTTCGGAGTACCCGAACCTGACTTGATATTGCATGCCTTCTTGATAAGCACTGCAGCGGGCGGAGTCTTGGTAATGAAACTGAAGCTCCTGTCTGCGTAAACCGTGATGACAACGGGGATAAGAACATCACCCTTGTCTGCTGTCTTGGCATTAAACTGCTTAGTGAACTCTACGATGTTCACACCGTGCTGACCGAGAGCCGGTCCAACCGGAGGTGCCGGAGTTGCCTTGCCGGCAGGGATCTGCAGCTTAATATAGCCTTCTACCTTCTTAGCCATTTTTATTTCCTCCTAAAAAGTTGTGGTAGTGGCGGGAACTATTTCCCTCCCACAGTTCGCATGTATCCGGTTCCCGTCCAAATACGAACGGACACCTTCTATATACAAGGGATCTCTCCCTACGAACTCAAATCTGTAAAGATTTCTTCCTTTATCTCTGCTTCGTTATCTCATCGAAGCTTATTTCAACGGGCGTCTCACGGCCGAACATCTCAACGCTGATCGTAGCCGTCTGCTTGCCCATATCCATCCTTTTAACGACACCGACCGTATCCTTCCATACGCCGGCGATAACGGATACCGTATCACCCTCGGTGAAGTCGATATAAACGTTCTCAGTCTTGATACCGAGCGGCTTCATCTCCGCTTCGGAAAGCGGTACCGGCTTGCTTCCCGGTCCTACGAAGCCCGTAACGCCCCTGGTATTCCTTACTACATACCAGGTAACATCATTCATTATCATATTAATAAGAACATATCCCGGGAACATCTTCTTGGCGCTGGTCTTCCTGACGCCGTTCTTCATCTCGGTCACATCCTGCATGGGAACCCTGACTTCAAGGATCTCCTCTTCAAGATGCCTGTTCTCTATTGCCTTCTCGATATTGGCCTTAACCTTATTCTCATAGCCCGAATATGTGTGGACCACATACCAGCTTGCTTCGGTGCTGTTGTTAGTCTCTGACATGTCCGCCCTCCTTACAGATTAATGATAAAATCTATTCCGTACTGAAGTCCCATGTCGAGAACCGCAATAAGGACACCGACAACAAACGAAACAACCACAACGGCGATAGTCTGCCTGGTCACTTCATCCCTGTTGGGCCAGATAACCTTCTTATACTCAGTCTTTAAACCCTTGAACCAGCCGCCGCTCTTCTTTGCGACCTTCTCAACAGCATTTTCATTCGTATCTGCCATGATCTCTCCTTATTTCGTTTCCTTATGCATGGTATGCCTCTTGCAGAACCTGCAATACTTCTTGGTCTCCATCCTGTCGGGATGAGTCTTCTTATCCTTTGTAGTATCATAGTTACGGTTCTTGCACTCAGTGCAGGCCAGTGTGATTCTCGTGCGCATGCTATACCTCCGCTTATATTGGTCATGATCGTACCCTCGGGCAGTCATTTGCCGTCAGGGGCAGCCGGATTTACGGGCAAAAAAATAAGGCCTCAAACCCACCCTGCCCGACTAATATAGCATAAGCACACAGCTTCGTCAACACATTTTTGGGGCACTGCGGCACTATTTTGCCGCCAAAGATCATGATAATTAAAAAAATCATAAAAAAACTAAGTTATTATTTGTCACATGTATTGCATTTTGTGATTTTGGGGTATATAATATAGCCATAACAATTATCGAGAAGTGTACCCATTTCCCATCGGCAGGCCGGAAGGAGCCGGTATGGACGATCATAAAGGCCGGGGGAGCTCCCGCAGGAGGGCGGGTGTTATCAAGGAAGAAAGGAGGGGCACTTATGGCAGATATTACGGCACTGAATACCGTCTATAATCATTACATGACGACGTATGCTCCCGAGGGCTCAAACAGCAAGTATGACGCCCATAAGAAGAGCGAGCTTAAAGGCGTCGTTAATTCTATTGTCAAGCTAAACAAAGATTCCCCTCTGTTCCTTATTGATAACAGTCCCGAGACCAAGGAGTTTGCGGTAAGCTTAAAAGAAAGCGCGCGTTCACTCAAGAACACGATCTCTTCCCTTAGTGTTGAAAACGAGGAAGGCATGCTCAGTAAGAAAACAGTCATGAGCAGCAATGATTCTCTCGTGAGCGCCTCTTATATAGGAAGGGCTTCACCCAATGAGAGTCCGCCCGGCATTGAAGTGACCGTTAAGCAGCTCGCAATAGGCCAGACCAATTCGGGAAGGCAGCTTCCACCCGAGGAAATGGGCCTGCCTCCGGACACCTACTCCTTCGATATAAGATCAAGGGATATCGATTACGAGTTCCAGTTCAACATAAACGAAGGAGACACGAACCGGTCGATAGAGGAAAAGCTGGCAAGGCTTATCACACGGTCAAATATCGGAATACATGCACATACGGTCGAGGACGGATCGGGAAATATCTCGCTTGACCTTATATCCGACGATACCGGAGCAAAGGGAGAGTCGGGACTCCAGTTCATAGTAAGCGACGACAAGACGAGCAAGACGCGCGGAGCCGTAAGCTATTTCGGACTGGATCAGGTTACGGTCAGACCGGAAAATGCATTATATACAATAGACGGAACAGAGGGTGCATCACCGACCAACAACGTTACCGTGGGCAAAACCTACGAGCTGACGTTAAAGGGCATTACCGAAGACGGCAGTCCCGTATCGATAGGTGTCAAGACAGATGTCGAGTCCCTTACAGATAACATCTCGCACCTTATCATGGGATACAACACCTTCATGCAGAGCGCAGCGAAGTATCTTGATTCGCAGCCACAGTCAAAGGCACTGGTCCGCGAGATGAGCGGATTATCAAACGGTTTCGGAGGCGAGCTCGAATCCCTGGGGCTTAACTTCGACGAGGACGGGCAGATATCACTCGATAAGAGTCTGATACAGAAGACCGCCAACGAAGATAATTCTCTGACCAAGTTTGATAATATAAGGAAGTTTGCGAACAACATACTTGACAAGGCGAATTCGGTGGCACTCGATCCGCTGAAATATACGGATAAACGCATAGTTGCCTACAAAAACCCCAACGGGCATAACTTCGCGTCACCGTATATAACCAGTAACTACAGCGGGATGATGTTCTCAAGTTATTGTTGATCATTATGAGAAAAAAGGGCGCGGCAGACGCCGCGCCCTTTTCCATGATCTTATCCGTCAGAAGAGGCTCCGTGTGACGAGTGCTACTGCACAGTCAGGGTCAAAATAATAATTATATGTTTCTCCCAGATACGTGATCTTCTGCCATCCCGTTACCGGAAGCCCGTTCTTCACATAGATCTGATACTTATCGTAGAGCTGAATCCGCCCGTTCAGTTTCGCTCCCGTATCCCTTCTGCAGACCTGTTTCAGATTGCCGTTCTGGTCAATGGATATAACAACCTCTATATTCTTTTCATCTTCGCTTGAATACGCATTAAATACATTTACTGTTCCCGGCAAGCAGCCCAGGTAATGCCAGTTTGAACCGGTCCTGTAAAACGGGCTGAGTTTTTCCGTGAACATCCCATAGATATTTACGGGTTTCCCGTTTATGACCTCATTTGAAGCAAGAGATCCGTCGGCTTTCATGTGCATCTTAAGCATCACAGAATTATTCTGTGAATACTGCATAATTATCTTAAGTCGGTCCCTGTCGGCAGCACCAAGTCTTGAGTAATCCGCGAAAAGTGTGTGTCCGTCGGAAAAGTAAACTTCTTTCTTATCCGAGGCATTAGCATATACCATACTGTCCTCAGAAAAAACGACATAGATCTTCTTCCCGGATGGTACTAATGAAAAATCATAGAGATTAACAGAATCATCTGCCGTAGTTGAGCCATCGC
>JAILLY010000015.1 GCA_024692905.1 Lachnospiraceae bacterium
GACAAGGTCAGCTTTGCGATCGGCTTCAGCGTCCAGGAAAACAGCAAGAACGTAAGGCTTGCGCTGCGGCATGCCGATGAGAGCATGTATGAGGATAAGAAGCTCTATTATGAGCAGCATCCCGATAAGATAAGATAAATAGATTTGAGGAGTTTTATAAAGATGAGTAAGAAAAACGGCGGCGGTATGTCAACAGGTATACTTGCGCTGCTGGTTGGTATCGCGGCACTTCTTTGCATAATACTCGGAGTGCTCATGTATATGGATAAGCACGGCATGCTCGGCGGAGGCAGCGCCACGGAAGCGTCTGAAGAAGCGGGGAATGCCGAAGCCCGGCCCGTAGGAGCAGATGACGGTACGGGTCAGGCACAGGTCGGAGCTGATGCGGCTGAAGACGCTGAGAGTGAAGATTATGCGGAGAGTGCTTATGATCTTCTTCCCGAAGGCAGGGAAAGCGGTGAAAAGGAGCTTGCATCGACGGACAATCCCGATGTATACGCCTGGCTGTATATACCGGAGTCGGGCATAGACGATCCCGTTCTCCAGAGCAGTGAAGATGCTTTCTACTATTCGACACATAACAGTGAGGGGGCTGAGGATCCAAAAGGCGCCCTTTATACGCAGTCGATCAATTCAAAAGATTTCAGCGACAATATGACCGTGATCTACGGAAGCAACACCGGCGCATTCTCGCGGCTGAGTGTTTTTTCCGATCCCGATTTCTTTGATTCTCACCCTTTATTCTATATCTATACGGAAGATAAGGTGTATATTTACGAGACTTTCGCCGCGTATGAATCGGATGACAGACATATAATCATGTTTTACGGTACCGATAACGACGATCAGTACAGCGTATATCTCAGCATGATAGAGGATAATATGGGTATAGGCGGGCTGATCGATACCGACTGTCTGCCGGGTCCGGACGAAAAGACGCTTACGCTCTCGACGGGAGTGAACGGACGCGATGACAGAAGGTTCCTGGTACAGGCAAGGCTTTATGAGGTGACGGACGCAAGATAGGCGGTATTAAATAAATAATCAGAGGAAGATCATGAGAAACAGGGAAGATGAAATAGAAATAGATCTGGCGGAAGTTTTGCTCTACCTTATCCACTGGCTGTGGCTTATAGTGCTTGCGGGTATCATAAGCGGCGGAGTGGGACTCATACTCAGCGCATGCGTGATAGCTCCCAAGTATGAATCGACTACCAAGGTATATATCCTCAACAAGCAGAACAACAACGGGAGCATCTCATATTCCGATACGCAGCTTGCAACACAGCTGACCAAGGATTATGAAGAACTCATAACATGCCGTAACGTGCTTGAGAAGGTTATAGACAAGCTTGATCTCGATGTTTCCTATGAAGGGCTCCTTAAGCGGGTGACTGTTGCCAATGCCACCGATACGCGTATCATTTCGATAACAGTTAAGGATGAAGATCCCGAAGAGGCCCGGAGGATGGCAAACGAGATCCGCAACGTGGCAAGCCAGCATATAAAGTCGGTAATGGATATCGAGGCCGTCAATGTGGTTGATGAGGCAAACCTGCCGGATGCAGATAAACCGGCCGAGCCGTCGGTGATAAAGTACACGGCTATAGGAGCTGTTGCGGGATTGTTCCTGTGCATATGCGTCCTGATGATAAAATGCCTTTCGGACGACACTATAAGGGTATCTGAAGATGTGGAGAGATATCTTGAACTATCCACCATCGGGCTGATCCCTTATATGGACGGGGAAGGCGGAAAGAGAAGGAAGAACAGGAAAAAACATCTGGCGGAATTAAAGAGCCGTTACCATGGCGGCAGGGAAAGAGGCGAGAGGCGCATCATAGGCGGGTTCTACGCGGATGACATCGAAGAGCCGGAAGAAGAGGAAATTCCCGTAAAAGCCGCCGTGCCTGAAGATCCGGTTATTGAAGATCCGGGACACAGCGCGGCTGCCGAGGAAGCCATAAGGACGATCGCGATGATACAGCGTCTGGAGAATATAGCCGCCGGCCAGGGGAGAAAGTGATCATGCAGTATATAGAGATAAAGACCGTAAGACATGATTTCAGGACAAATGAAGCTTTTAAGACATTAAGAACGAATGTTGAATTCGCGGGTGAGGATATAAAGGTCGTGGGACTGACAAGCGCAACGCCCAATGAAGGAAAGTCAACGATATCCTTTGAACTTGCGAGGAGTTTTGCCGAGAGCGGCAAGAAGACTCTGCTCGTTGATGCCGATCTGAGGAAGTCCGTGATGCGTTCGAGATACAAGACGGGCAAAGTCAGATACGGACTGACAAATGTGCTTGCCAAAAAAGTTGATATCGAGAAAGCATTGTGCCGTACCGATATACCCGATATGGATATGATATTCGCGGGTCCCATCCCGCCAAACCCCAGCGAACTGCTCGGAGGCAAGTCCTTTTCGAGGATGATGGAGTATTCGCGGGAGAATTATGACATAATAATCGTCGATGCTCCGCCCATAGGTTCGGTGATCGACGCGGCCGTCATCTCGACCAAATGCGACGGCATGATGCTGGTCATCGAGAGCGGTGCGATAAACTACAGGTTTGCGAGAAAAGTGGTCGACCAGCTTAAGGTCGCCGATGCGAAGATACTCGGAGTGATTCTTAACAAGATAGATATAAGCGGCAAGAGTTATTACGGCAAATACTACGGCAAGTATTACAGTAAGTACTACGGCAAATACTACGGGGAAGAGTGAGCATAAGGCAGCGGCAGATGAAGAAAAAGGTTGTTTCAAAAAAAGAATTCATAATACGGAAGCTCCTTATAATCCTCGGAAGCATACTGGCGGTCATTGTCATATTGGCAGCGACGGTTAAGATAGTGACCATAATCGGGCAAAACAGGCTTGCGGGAAATGCAAATACCGAAGGCCCCACCCTTGATGAGGTCATGGAGGAGGAAACCGAAAAGATATATGATCCGGACTGGCAGGAAGGCTGGATATCATATAATGGGAAGGTCTATGAATTCAACGATAAGATAAGGACTTTCCTGATAATGGGAATAGATAACGCCCATACAGGCGGAGATCCCGAGTTTGAGGAGCTTACCAAGGGCGGTCAAGCGGACGGTCTGTTTCTCGTTATCTTAAACCCCATTGATGAGAGCATCAAGATTCTTGCGGTAAACAGGGATACAGAAGTTGATATCCTTATGGTCGGCATAGGCGACGGCGGTACCGATGTCATCGACAAGGGGCAGATCACCATACAGCACGCTTTCGGAGGAGGCGGCGAATACAGCTGCGAACTGACGAGGGATGCGGTGAGCAGGTTGTTCTATGATATCCCGATACACGGATATGTGGCAGTGAATTATCAGGCTGTGCCGGTCATCAATGATGCTGTCGGAGGAGTGACTCTTACTCTTCCTCAGGAAATGGAGGATGTCACCCCCGTAAATAAGGAATGGACGCCCGGCGCCACAGTCACTCTCAAGGGTAAAGATGCCTATGACTTTATCCATTGGAGGGACACGGAAGTATTCGAGAGCCAGAGGTTCAGGCTTGCAAGGCAGAAACTGTATCTTAAGTCGTTCATAAAGCAGATGAAGGCCGAGACGAAAAAGGACATAATGCTCCCGGTCAATATGTACAAAGGCATGAAGGAGTACATAGTGAGCGACCTCGGCGTAGATACGATAAGCTATATGACTTCCGAATATATGGGTTATTCCTTTGATGAAGATGATATATATACGATGGAGGGAGAAACGGAGTACGACGAGGAGTTTGACATGGAATACTTCCACCCCGATGAGGAAGCCCTTCGCGATCTTGTGATAAGCCTCTTTTACAGGGAGGTTGACCGTAAATAGCAATTATAGTATAATCAAGTGATGTCACAAGTACTATATGAAAGGAGGGGATGTTAAGGTGAGCAAGAGAATTATGGCGGTTCTTCTTACGATGGTTCTCATTCTGACAATGGCTATGCCTGCTTTTGCTGCTAAGTCAGGTTCCGGTTCCAAGGGTGCCGGCAAGCATAAGCATCATCATGAAGAGTCATCGGATGAATCCAGTTCGAAAAAGAATAACAATTCGAATTCGGGGAATACTTGGGTTCCGCCTGTTGAGACTACACCTACGGGTCAGCCCATCACCGATGCTTATGTAGCTGCGCTTGGCGTATCTGTTACAACTGAAGCAGGTCTGCCGGTAGTTCCCATCGATAAGCTGACACTTATTGCCTTCAGTAAGTATTTCAAGTTAATAGGTAATAATACGGCTATCGTGGCAGCAGGTACAGACACCGGACTTGGCGGTGCCAGGACTTTAAAGGGACCCTTGTTTGTAGGTGGATACAGTTACACCGCTTTCGCACAGGTCGTTGCAGGTCCTGCGGTATCGGTTGTTCCCGTTCAGGCAGCTACTCAGGGCAACGGTACTATTAAGTTTGCGCTTCCTGCCGGAACGATAAAGTACTGTGTTACTGCTAACGCCGTAGCACCCAGGTAATTAATTTATTTAATTCTGCATCCGGTATATCCGGGGAGTGCAGGATTAGTCACGCGTGATTAATCGATTAAAATTTTTGTACCAAACTTGTGACATGACCCCCTGCCGGGAAAGATATCTTCCGGCAGGGGGTTTTTGTCAAAATATGGTCATTATGACTTGATTTATAGATGGTTTCTAATTAAAATAGTAATGATCATATTTAGTGGAGGGTTTGTAAAATGGCAATGAGATTGGTTACAAGGTCTGATTTTGACGGATTGGCATGCGGAGCTCTTCTTCTTGCTGCCGGCGTGGTGGATCCTTGGGATGCGCAAACGTCCAATGATCCA
>JAILLY010000019.1 GCA_024692905.1 Lachnospiraceae bacterium
CATACATGCTCTTTACGGAGATAATGAAATAGTTGTCGGATTAGATGGAGAAGTGTTGGAAGGAGAATTTCCCAATAAGCAACTCAAGATGTTGGAAGGATGGATGGCTATCCATGAAGATGAGTTAAAGGCAAATTGGCAGATGCTAAGCAACGGGGAAGGATACTTCAAGATTGAGCCACTTAGATAGAGGTGATATTGTATGTTAAGACCAACAGCAACAAAGGTTTTTCCTGAACAGGATTATACTATCAACGTTACGTTTGATAATGGTGAAAATAAACTGTTTGATGTCAAACCATATATAAAGGGTCCGTGGTATGGAATGCTTAAAGATGAAAATTATTTTCGTCTGGTGAGTACAGATGGATTTACCGTTGTATGGCCTGAAGGGCAGGATATATGTCCGGATGAATTATATGAGTTTTCAAAAAGTAAGAGTTAACAGCAGATATCGGATATATTCGGATCTGACAGGATATCTGAACGTTTTGGACAATTAATTGTTTTGCCCGGATCGACAGCCTAAAAACTATATAAAAGTCAGCACAATAATACATGTTGCTTATAGTGGCATCTCCTTTTTTGAGAGGGAGAGCGTTCTGTATAATTTTCCCAAAGTTTAAATCTTTTAAATGCTTTTCGAGTTATTATATCATTAAATGAATATATATGATTATGTGTATGGATTCGAATAAAAAACAGTAAAATCAATAACAAAAGAAAAAGTGAGATATCATAGCATAATAAGGTTTGAATAAGTGAAATACTTCAGAAAATGGCTTAATACTTTCCTTGTAATAATACTCATTGTTTTGTTTGTATATATAATAGTTGAGTTTTGTAAAATTATGAGTATTAATAAGCGGCGTATTGAGGAGATAAATGAGAATCCAAATCATACTGAGCAAGGAGTCGAAAACAAAACTACAGACAAAACAGATTTTAAAGAAGATATCTCGGAAATTGCTCCGACATATTTTGGGAGACCATATATTGAAATTAACGGAAATAAACCTGATTTTTTGAAAGATGAAATAAACACACACTCATTTGAATATTATAGTCCGTTAGATTATCTCGGACGATGCGGAGTAGCAATAGCTAATATTTCGACAGGTATGATGCCGACAGAGCCTAGAGGTGCAATTGGACAAATAAAGCCAAGTGGCTGGCATACAGTAAAATATCCGGATATTATTCCGGACAGATACTTATATAATCGCTGCCATCTTATTGCATATAGCCTTTGTGGTGAAAATGATAATGAACAAAATCTGATTACCGGTACGAGATATATGAATGTGGATGGAATGCTTCCATTCGAGGAAAGTGTATTATACTATATTGAAAGAACAAATAATCATGTATTATATAGAGTGACGCCTTGTTTTGTCGGAGCAGAATTAGTTGCTCGAGGAGTGCAGATAGAAGCATATTCTGTTGAAGACGATGGAAAAGGCATATGTTTTAACGTATATATTTACAATGTTCAACCGGGTATTACTATTGATTATGTAACGGGGGATAGTTGGATAGATGAAGAAAAATAGATTATCAGACATAGTAAACAGTCTAAATAAAGTGGCAAATTCTGTGACAAAGGCTGCTGAAGATAAGGGATTTAGCGTAAAGAATGAAAAAACACATGGTAATGTTTTCTTTCCAAATAATTCTGAGAAGCCAAATATATCTGAGAGTCAAATCAGACAGGAATCAAATCCTTCGCCAGTGCAAAGCAAACAAAGGATTGAACTGAACGAAAACGCCGAATCAGCTGTTTATTTTATGTATGTGTGCCCTGAATGTAAAAAAGTATTTAGGACTAAAGGAAATGATAAAAAGGTAAGGTGTACTAATTGTCCAGATATATATTTAAAAGATACATATGTATCAGAAGTTGTGTGGAGATCTTATTCTAAAGAAGAGCGAGAAAAGATTATTAACAGTATTGTAGGCGAGGAAATATTTGAAGAGGTTTTTGAGGAAGAAACAGAAAAAGAGTTACCGAAAAGCCCGGTAAAGGACTCTTTTTTCGGTGATGATTTTCAAATGTTTGATCCGATACAGATTCCCGAGAGTACACAAGGTTTTGCAAATAGTAATAATGCATTATATAGAAATACCACTTATGGATTTGATGGTTTAGATTCGGGAAACAGTATAAAACAAGATATATATAAAACAAATTATGGCATAGATCAAAATGCGGAAAGAAATTCCGGAAGAAGTCCGGCAGGGAAACTGATATTTACTATGTTTTTGCTGCTTATGGTTGGCATATTATGCTATATAGGATCGATTATATTCGATTTAAGAAAACAGCTGGATGAAGATTATTTTTCCGGAGAAGTTGTTAATGAAACGGCAAATAATGACTTTACTGATAGCGAAACAACTGAGCCCGTAAGGGATTATCATGCTGTCAAAAAGAATTATTATAGTGATATATCTGTAGCAGAAGACAATAATACAAAAAAGAATAATTCCAATAAAAGTGATTATGGTGTTAATAAAGAAGAATCAAATTACGTAAAGGAAGAAGCCAATATAGAATACTATTGGATATTAAATACAAATACGAAAAAAATACACTATCCCAATTGTAGTCAGATTAATAAAATGAGTGAAAAAAACAAAAAGGAATCCCATGAATCATTAGAGGAATTGGAAAGAAAGGGATATGTCCCATGCCAAAGATGTTTTTGATTGTTTTGGTACGTTTGACTACAGCTCCTTCCTCATGCGGATACAGGTGAATGTGTCGCCCTGTACGGCTTCGCCGCAGACTTCATATCCAAGCCGGTCATAGAAGCCGACCTTATTATCCCTGCTCTCCACGACAGATCTTGAAAAACCGAGTTCCTCTGCCCACAGTTCGCATTCCGTTACGACCATGGTCCCGATGCCCAGATGGCGGTATTCCGGAAGGACAACAACACGCCCGATCATCACGTCGGTATCGTTAAGCGCAAACAGCCTTGCCGTCGCAATTGGAAAATCATTCTCTGTGATGACTAAATACTTTGTTTCGGGAGAATCATGTTCATCGAATTCCTGTCTTAATGTGATGTGGTGCTTCCTTGCCATGGCCTGGATACGGACATAATAAGCACCGGCTTGCTGCCATGTCTGCTCGGCGCGTATGACATTCATACCGGAAAGGATCTCTATATTATCCGTTTCGCTTTCAAACACGGTATAACCGTTTATCTGAATACCTGATTCTTCGCGGCCGTATTCATGCATTCCGTATTCTGCGGAAAAAGTGCATGCTCTTCCGGTAAAGACATTTCCGCTATCATCCGTAAGCCTGATTATCCGGTCATCATACATTTCGCTCTTCATATTCCGGTCCGGAACCTCCGATCGGTCGTCAATCTTGGTGGCTATTAATAAGTATAGTGTGGTATTATATGATTGACAAGGATGATATGAAATTCTCAGTTTAAACGGTTATTGGATGACATAGCAACCTGAGCCTGCATTTATCGAAAGGAGTAAAGGATTATGAAGAAAACCATATGGATACTATTATTATCGATATGTCTTACGGTTTTTCCGGCCTTTGATGTTGCTGCAAAGACCTATGATTTCGGAAACGGGATCGTGTTTGATTCCAATTATTATGCGGCAAATAATCCGGATGTGAAGGCAGTATACGGAACGGATTTTCAGGTGCTTTTAAATCATTATCTTACAGCCGGTATCAAGGAAGGCAGAATGCCGTCTGCACAAACAAAAAAACTGATCGAATCCTTGTCAAAGCAGAACAGTTTACCTGCTGCTCAGCCGGCAACATCACTTGTTCCGATAAACCAGCTGGCAAACCGGAAGAGCCTTCAGAAGAAGATGTCAAACGCCGAATTTCAGGCTGCGTATAATGTTGCGGCAAATGTAGTTACACCGCTTATAGGCAGGAGCAGGGAAGACCAGTTATCTTCGATCGCTACATCGATAAGAAGTCTGGTGGACAGCGGAGCTGTGCAGTATACCACATCGGTTCCGCATTACAACGATCCGTACGGATATTTTGTAGCCGGAGTGGGGTCGTGTGCAGGCGAGACAAGGGCAACGGGCTTATGCCTTAATATGCTCGGAATACCGTATGAGCATGTAAATGAAAACCAGTGGTCGCATCAGTGGTGCCGGGTACCAATGCCGGACGGATCGCACTGGATAGTTGATGCTTACGGAATGTATGTAGGACCGGAGCCGGCGCCTTACCGGCATCCGTATTTATAATGGTGATATATGAAAAGAAAGATAAAGATCAAATACAATGCACCGGTGACATTATGTATTGTCGGTATCAGCTTTGCGGCGACGATCTTAAATTATATATCGAGAGGTGCGATCGGGCGGGCGTTATTTATGACTTATCGTTCTTCGCTGCTTTCTCCGATGACATGGCTGCGTGCATTCACACATATTTTCGGGCATGCAGACTGGTCGCATTTTGTCGGGAACATGAGTTATCTGCTCCTGCTTGGGCCTATGCTTGAAGAAAAGTATTCTTCACCGACGCTGGCAGGGGTAGTTGCCATTACGGCGGTTGTAACCAGCCTCGTAAACTACATATTCTTTCCGTCGGTGGCATTATGCGGTGCGAGCGGTGTTGTATTTGCATTCATTCTGCTATCCTCGTTTACGAGCTTTCACGAGGGAGAATTACCGGTCACGTTTATACTTGTAGCGGTATTTTACGTCGGGCAGCAGATCTTTGACGGCCTGACTGTTCGGGATAATATCTCAAATACATCACATATCTTAGGCGGTATTGTTGGTGGTTTTCTGGGATACGGACTTAATATGAAATCTAAATAGACCGGAGAGAAGATGAAAAAAGAAGAAAAGACAAATGTAATGAGGCTTCTGGATGGCAAAAAGATCCCTTATGAAAGCCATTCATATGAGCCGGATGCGACTTTGAGCGGTGAAGAGATCGCAGGTATCCTGGGAGAAGATCCCGCAAAAGTATTCAAGACCCTTGTGACGCAGGGAAAGTCAGGACAATACTATGTATTTGTGGTACCCGTGGGAGCGGAACTTGATCTTAAGAAAGCAGCCAAAGCTTCCGGGGAGAAGGCTGTTTCGATGATCAAACAAAAGGAGCTGCTTCCACTTACCGGATATGTTCACGGGGGATGTTCACCCGTCGGGATGAAGAAGCAGTTTAAAACGTTCATCCATAACAGCGCCGCAGCATTTGACAGGATATTTGTAAGTGCCGGTAAGGTTGGTTACCAGATAGAACTTGCACCTGCGGATCTGATAGAAGTATCCGCATCGGTTGTTGAGGATATAGTGTGAAATGGGATTGTTTAAGAGCAGAGCAGAAATAGAACTTGACGGTATAATCCGGCAGATCGATATGAACATGTCAAATAACTATAAGGATGCGGCTCAGGATGGATTAAAGGAGTTTGCGTCTATGGTAGATGATATGAAGCGGTCCGGTAAAGTCAAGCCGAAAGTACTTGCCCGGTATGAGAGTATGCTTGATGAGTATAAGGCGAAGATGCAGGGTTATACGCATAAGGATCAGAAACCGTTTTGGACGTGAGGTAAAGGATATGAGCAGGATAGAACTTATACATGCATCTTGTGCCGATCAGACGGTGGATGCGGTGGTTAATGCGGCAAACAGCGGACTGTGGGAAGGCGGAGGTATATGCGG
The DNA here is from genome assembly GCA_024692905.1 of Lachnospiraceae bacterium. Taxonomy (GTDB): domain Bacteria; phylum Bacillota; class Clostridia; order Lachnospirales; family Lachnospiraceae; genus UBA2868. Next base: position 5,681 of record JAILLY010000019.1, read on the forward strand.
CGTGATCTTTAAAAAAGCCGGATCGGCCCGGCTTGCCGAAGCATGCCGCAAATACAGGACGCCGTTAAAGGACGGGGATGCGGTCATTACACCGGCTTTTGATATGACAAACGCAAAGGCTGTCATTCATGCAGTGGGTCCGGATTTTCGATGTAAGCCGACGGCATTTAAAGAACTGTTTGATGCATATTATAATTCTCTGGATGTACTTATGAAGAACGGCTATCACAGTATTTCATTTCCGCTTATCAGTTCAAGTATTTTCGCGGGAAACCTGAAAAAACCTGCAGCAGAGTCAGCAAAGCAGTGTATTAGTGCATATAAGCAGTTTGTTTCGGATAATCCGGATTACGAGATAGACGTTAAGCTGTGTGCTTTCGGTGCATCCGAGATGGCGGAAGCGGAAGAAGAATATAAGAAGCATGGGTTTTAATGACGTTACAAAGACAGTAGGAAAAGCAGCGCATTATCGGATGCGGCCGGGGAAAGGATGATATATGAATCTTGAATCCATGATTTTTTGCGTGGAATCGTTTGACGGAGACTACGTACATTTAAGAAGGACTGATGTTGGATCGGATGATCTCAAGCTTGTTGCACGCGCGCTTCTTCCGCCGGAGATCACGGAAGGTACGAAGCTTAAATATGAACTGATGCAATATGAGATCATAAAGTGAAGGCAGATTTCGAAGATTTTCTTATAGATGCGAAACTGAATATAAGTACGACAGGGCGTAATGCGGGATATTCGGACAAGAATAACTATCCCTATGAGGGCACATCTTATGCTGTGCTCGACAGGCTTATTGAAGGCGGATATATAAGCCGGGACGACCATGTACTTGATTACGGATGCGGCAAGGGAAGAGTTGCCATTTACCTTAATCATCGCATCGGATGTCCGACCATGGGTGTTGAACTCATGGAGGAATTCTATGACAAAGCAGTATCAAATCTTGAAAGATACAAAAAAACCGTGCATATAGAATCACAAGGTGATATAATCTTCATAAAACATGCTGCGCAGACCTTTGAGGTACCGCAGTATATCAACAGGATATTTTTCTTTAATCCATTTTCCGGTGCAGTATTTAAGAGCGTTTTGGCAAGGGTGGCAGAGTCATATTATGAGGCGCCCCGAAGGATCCTTATGTTCTTCTATTATCCTGAGAGTGACTATTTATCATATCTTGCCAGAGCGGATGAAGTCATGTTTTTGGATGAGATAGACTGCATGGACCTGTTTCCGGAAAAGGACGAGAGAAACCGGGTTATGATCTACGAGATGCCCGGATAAGCTAAAAGAGGAGGACTGTTATGAAAAAATTGTTTCTGATCCTGGTTCTGATCCTTTCAGTGGGTCTTATCGCAGGGTGCGAAAAGAAATCCGGGGAAAACCCTGACAAGGAAGAACCGGCTATCGAAGAGGAGGAGCCTGAGGAGGAGCCTGAAGAGGAGCCCGATAAAGAAAAGGAGTCCAAGAAAAAGAAGGAAAAAGAAGAAAAGCCCGAAGAGGACATAGAAGGTAAGGACAAATCCGATAAGAAAAAGAAGACGGAGACCGACGGTGAAAATTATCTGATCGTTTCAAACGGTGTTCTTTTTTCAGTACCCAGGGATTACGATATCAATATCGATGAAGAGACCAAGGATATCTATATCGATGACAAGGATCTTGACTTTAGCCTGGTTATGGTCGTAAGGGACGGTTCTTATGAAGAGTCACTTGAAGACAAGGAAGGTCTGATGGCCAATGCAAAGAAGCAGGGTGTCATCATGAAAAAGGAGATCACGGAATACACCTCAGGCGGCAAGAGTTACGCATACTTTACTTTTGAATACAGTGATCACAGCAGTACGAACACAGTCATTTACACGAAGGCTACGGATGACAAGCGTATCGGCATAAATATGGAGATCATCGCGGACAGGTCGGAAGAAGACGTGATAGATCAGATAAATGGATTTTTAAGCACCGCAGAGGCAACCGACCTTGACGATACTACCATGGATGACCTTATTGGACAGGATGATCTCGGTTTTGTTGAGGGCAAAGAAATCGATAAGACCGAGATCAAGCTTGGCGGGAATAAGATCGAAGTCGCCATACCGGACGGATACCTTTACAGGGATGATATGGATGAGTATGAAGAGGATCTGTTCTATAAGCAGAATTTCTATTCGGAAGATGGCGGAGACGTGGTTCTGTGCATGTACGCCGGTGAGATGTATGAAGATCTTGACGAGCTGGTTGAATTTGAATGCTTCATCAGCGATAATGCGAAGAATGTTAAGGCGGAAGGTCCCAAGACCAGGGAATACAAGGGTAATGACGTAGTGGTCAAAAAGGTGAGCTATGAATATGACGGCAGCAGGTTCAATAAGGTGATCGCGGCCGTTGAGCTTCCCGACCATTCATACTATGCGGTATTTGCGCAGAATCTGGATGGTGATGCACTCTCATTTGATTCTGTAAAGGATCTTCTTGATATTAAGTTAAAATAGCAAAGGACACATTGGATGAAGAAAAAAGCGATCGCTGCAGCGGTCACGATCCTTATCTTAATATGTGTTTCGGTAATACTTGTATTTAAGCTCCGTCCGCACACGGAAGAGTTACCGGATGTTAAGGATCGTCCGTACACGGAAGAGCCGGCGGATGATGAGGAGCGTCCGAATACGGAGGAGCCGGCGGATGATGAGGAGCGTCCGAATACGGAAGAACCGGCGGATGATGAAGGCCGTCCGTACACTGAAGAATCATCGGATGTTGACGAAGAGCTTGTACATAAGTTCAGCACCGAACTTTATGACAGTGCGGAAGTATATGTTCCGAACGAAGAGACGGCACGCCGGCTGCTGCGTGCCCAGGGTGAACTGCTCCGAGATGAAGACAGGGATGAACATGTCATGGAGGTCGAGAGGTATCTTGAAACGACCTACGATATGGAATCGGTATATCTTAAGGACATGGAACCGGAGATCGCGGATGCCGTTAAGGATGCCTGCGACCATATGTATGGCAGGTATCCGATACTTAACGGTTATCTTACCAATATCACGGTGAAGGATGAAGTTACCGAAGAGATCTCGGCGATATCGCTCTTTGAGACCGAAACCTTTATAATGAATGATTCTTACGAGGATATTTATCCTATGGTGATCCGCAAGCAGATCCTGCTCCGGGCCAAGGATTTTGAGAACGGAAGACGGCTGCAGAACATGATAAAGATAAATGTCAGGGACGGGTACTGGACAGAAGGAACGGATGTGAGTGCAGTCATTGTCCATGAACTCGGACATGCGCTCATAAGCTGCATCATCAGTGATCAGTGTGGTCTCGGGAATACGGTGTATATTGATGGAGATAACGCTGATGCATATTCGGAATATAACATGCAGCAGCTTTCAGACCGCCAGGATCTGGTAAAGGATCTGTGTAACAGGGCCTATGACAGATACCGTAACGAGTACGGAAAAGACGGGAGTTACGAGGATTTCTGCAAAGAGATATCGGACTATGCGCAGGGGCTCCAGGATGACGGGGGCATCTCATACGATGAGACGGTTGCCGAAGCGATCAGCAACGGTTATGTCCACGGGGATGACTGTGTCCTGCCGGCTGCTCTTATACTTGAGGAGATAGATAGGACGATCGGTGAGTTACAGTGATACTTAATCGGCGAAGGCGGATTCATCAAGGTTTCCGTTTGCGATCGCCTGGTCGATCCAAAGCTGGAGCGTATCAACGGATAAGGATATCTTATCGAGGGTTTTCTTGATGCAGACAAAGTCATTCAGCTCATCGTCCGTGATCATTCCGTCCTCGATGATCTCAAGGAGCCGGTCCTTTTCCTTATTGATCTTATTAAGTGAATTGAGGGTTTCGATCGTGATCTGGGCAAGGTCCTTGATCTCGATCTCAGGAACGTGCTTTTGCCCTATGGGACACTCGTTTGCACAGTAATAATTGCAGAGCTTGGGGGCTTTATAGCATTCCGCAAGCGCCATTACATCATCGGGCTGGACGTTTACCTTGGCATTCTCGATCTTCTCGATGCGCTCGGGTGACATGAAGCCGATAAGCTCACTGGCCTTCTCCCGGGTAAGCTTCAATTCTTCGCGCGTAAGCTGATAGATGGATTTGTTTTCTTTTATAGATGAACGTCCCATGAAAAAACCTCCTTTTTTTCACCACTATAGTATATACTGAATGTAACCGGAGTACAATATGCATGCGGAGGTGCGGCTTGATCAAGAATCTGATCTTTGATATGGGCGGCGTGCTGATCGGGTATCGCTGGAAGGAAATGCTCACTGAAGATTTCGGTGTTGAAGAAGACAGGGCATTTCCCATCGGGGAAATGTTATTTGAAGACCCAATATGGCGTAAGTTTGATGCCGGACTTGAACCCATGGAAACCGTGCTTGAGCATTATGTTGAGCTGTATCCTGAAGATGCTACCGTGATCCGCCGGATGTTTTACGAAGGCGAACGTATGTCGGTTAAGCGGGAGCGTGTATGGGACAGGGTAAGAGAGCTCAAGAATTCAGGTTATAAGATATATGTACTGTCAAATTATTCGGAATACCTGTTTAAAAAACATACGAAGGATGTAACGATACTTCCGATCATGGATGGTATTGTTGTTTCGTATGTAACACATTCCATAAAGCCGGATCATGCCATATACCGTTATCTTTTAGATAAGTACGGATTGAAGGCGGAAGAGTGCCGGTTTTTTGATGATAATGAAGACAACGTAAATGCTGCAAAGGAACTGGGGATGGAAGCTGTGCTTATAACTTCCGAGGAGATGCTGCTTAAAGAATTAGAATAAGGGACCGGGGGACGGTTCTGCGGTCCCTAACCACAAAAAAGGAGGAATAAAATGAACGAATATTACACCTTAAATGACGGATCGAAGCTTCCGAAGATCGGATTCGGAACGTATAATGAAGAATTTGAGGATAATAAGAATATTATCTTAAAGGCGATAGAGTGCGGATATCGTTTCTTTGATACCGCATCATTATATGAGACTGAGCGGTCCTTGGGAAATGCTCTGCGTGAAAGCGGAATATCGAGATCCGAGGTCATCATAGAAACAAAGCTCTGGATAGACGAGATGGGTGCAGAAAATGTTGAAAAAGCATTTGAACGTTCATTAAACCGTTTGCAGACCGATCATATCGATATTTATATGATGCACTGGCCGAGACAGACCGGTACCGATGACGAGGATTGGAAGGCGCTTGATATCGAAACATGGAAGGCGATGGAAAACCTCGTAAACAAAGGAAAGGTAGGACGGCTCGGACTCAGCAATTTCCTGCCTCATCATCTTAAAAACATACTTGATAACTGCACGATCCGCCCGGTAGTCGATCAGCTTGAGCTTCATCCGGGCTATTCGCAGGAAGGTGCCGTTGCGTACTGTCAGAAAAATGATGTCCTGCCAATGGCATGGTCGCCGCTTGGAAGAGGCAGGGAAAATGCAACCATCGGAAATTCGATCCTTGTCCGTCTTTCAAGAAAATACGGCAGGAGCATCCAGCAGATCAATTTAAGATTCCTGTTGCAGAAGGGAATACTGCCTATACCGAAGGCTTCCTCGATCGAGCATATGAAGTCAAATATGGAAGTGTTTGATTTTGAACTTTCGGAAGATGATATATCAATGCTCTCCTATATGCCTCAGACGGCATGGCTCGGAGAACATCCTGATTTTGTGATCCCGGACAGGAAGAGCAATCCGGATAATTAACCCAAACTAAAAGCACCGGAACCAAAAGTATGTCTTAGTCCCGATGCCTTTACTGGGTTTGATATGAAGTTATCATTGGACCTCCTGTCCTGAAGGGAAATTCCCTTCTGTTTTTCTTATATTATTTATCGGCTCCTTTCTCCGGTTTCTTAAGCGTTATTTATGTTTTTGGGATCAATATCCTATCTTTTTTAGTATGGTATCTATAAGCCCGGCGTTCTTTACGGAGAACGCCGGAGAAACATGCTGTTCTTCTCCGTTTTCTATACATCTTCCAAGCTGCTGTATTTCAAGGGAGTAGTTCTGTGTGACTTTTACCTGCCGCACGATCCTTTTGCCTTCGGAAATAACGGTATAGCTAAGGTCGCCCGACTGATTGTACTCGACATCCGACCTTATGATCCCCTTGGAACCATGGATGTATAATCTGTCCCATCTTGCGTCCGAACCGGGATCGAAGATCATACCGACATTGAACGCTGCCCTGAGGCCGTTCTTAAACTTCATCTGCGCCTGGGTGAATACATCAACGCCCTCATCATTAAACTCGGCGTTTGCCATCACATACTCGGGCTCCGAATCCGTCAGTGAAAGGATCATGGTGGTACAGTAGCAGCCAAGATCATATACCGCTCCGCCGCCCATTTCCTTATGGAGCCTTATATCCTCGGTGTATCCCTGGGTAATAAATGCCGTTTCGATATAATCGATATCACCGATCATACCGCTCTGTATATCCGCCTTAAGAGAGGCTATATATTCATTGTGAAGATAGGCATAAGCTTCCATGAGTATAACGTTATTTTCTTTTGCCGCCGCAAACATTTCCGCAGCATCTTTTGCATTCAGCGCAAGGGGTTTTTCGCACAGCACATGCTTGCCGGCCCTCAGTGCCTTAATTACCCATTCCTTATGAAGGTGGTTTGGAAGGGGGATGTATACTGCCTGAACATCCGGATCTTCAAGAAGCTTATCATACCCTTCATAAGCCTTGACGAAACCGAACTCGTTTTTGTAGCTCCCGGCCTTGGCTCCGTTTCTTCCGGCTATCGCATAAAGCTCGCAGTTATCTGACTGTTTCATGCCCGGGATCGTGCATCCCTTAGCTATATTTGCAGTTCCGAGAACACCCCATTTTATTGCCATATCAGTTTCTCCTTTTTGCTCGATTCGTAATGGTTATTAAGCGTCTTGGGAAGTATGTCGGTCAGAATCATGCCTGGCAGGTTTATATCTTCCCATAGACAGGATAACAGAAGATCGCGTATAAGCCAACCCGGAAATGACTGTCTTGTGAAATGATGCAAAATAGGGTATTGTAAAGCATATCGAAGAAAGAGGAGATCATGAAAATGGAATTATATAACGGGAGACCGGAAAATACTGAAGGAAGGCTGCCAAGAGAGGTCAGGACATATGATTATCTTGATGGACTCGGGATCGAATTTAAACGGACCGATCACGAGCCGGCAAATAACATGGAGGCCTGCAATGAGATAGATGCAGTGCTTGGCGTTATCATCTGCAAGAACCTGTTCCTTTGCAACAGGCAGAAAACAAACTTCTATCTTCTGATGATGCCCGGAGATAAAAAGTTTAAGACAAAGGAGCTGTCTTCGCAGATAGGTTCAGCACGGCTTTCGTTTGCCGATCCGGAGGATATGCTCAAGTATCTTGATATCGAACCCGGAGCTGTAAGCATCATGGGGCTTATGAATGATAAGGAACACGCGGTTAAACTTCTAATAGATGAGGATGTACTTAAGGGTGAATATATCGGATGCCATCCCTGTGTCTGCACTTCGAGCCTGAAGATGAAGACATCCGATGTGATCGAAAAGTTCCTGCCGGCAACAGGCCACGATCATCAGACGGTGCATCTTGTCGGCGAGGATTAAGGTGTGCGTAAAAAGAAAACCGGGAAAAACAATGATTACGAATATTGTCCCAAATGTAATGCGGATCTCACGATGCAGAAAGGCTACAGCAGCAGATTCGCATACTGGACATGTCTTGGTTGCGGGGCAATGCTGATCAATCCCAAGATAGAGTCAGATATTGTCTGGATTTGTGATGAATGTGAAGCATCACTTAATATCCAGCCGGGTTTCAATGAAGACTGTGGGGAGTGGGAATGTCAGGTATGCGGGCATGTTAACACGATAAGCGACAGTGAGTTATATGAAACAGAAGAAGAATATAGGATGGAGCTCAAGAACCCGTACAGGGGACTGAGTAATGAGGACGTCCTTGCATTATCCGTGTACCGTGAGGAGGGACTGTATAACGGACGTGAAGACATGATCGTTGTCACCAATCGAGAGACCGGAGAATACTATTTCAAGAAGCTGCTGACATCCTATGACAAGAGCATATACGAATATCTTTTGGAACATCCTGTAAGAAAAATGCCGAAGATATCAGGGATATATGAGAGCAAGACATGTCTTATCGTAATAGAGGAATGTATCGCGGGAAAAACACTTGCCAGGATCCTTGAAAGCGGTCC
>JAILLY010000037.1 GCA_024692905.1 Lachnospiraceae bacterium
GCATTATACTCGGTCCTGGAAAACTCGGATAGATCATCTTCTATGAAACCCTCGATACTCTTATACAGGGCACTCCTGTGAACCTCTATATCTGTAAGGTGTCTTGGACAGATAAACACCTCATCCACCCATTCTCGACAGATAAAATCCGCAGCATCTGAAAGGTTCGCTACTACATTAAGTCCCGCTATCTCCTCGCCGGATGCATTTCTGTTGCTGAGTATAAGGCCGCTGAACTCGATTCCGGATCCGGGTTCAATTCCTTTGATGATCTCGGGAACCTGCTCCTCATCCGCAACCAGTAAAAGCGTGGTCTTCTTCCAGTTAAACCCAACAACGCTCACTATGAGCTTCTTCCACAGTATCCTGAGTATGTATCCGATCACAAGATGAAAAACAGCCGTTAAGATTATCGTGATACGGCTGAACGTATCGCTTATCTTTACAAGGAACAGGCACAGGGTCATGACCACGAGCACAAGAGAAACCTGCTTCAGCGTATGAACGAACTCGCGGTAATATCCCCGTCGAAGGACCCCGCTCATGGTATTAAAACCTGCTGCAATGATTATATCTATCATTGTATAGATTATGGCAAGATTTCTGTATGAACCAAAGGAATACGGATTTTTAAGGCCCTGTCTTATGATAAATGCAAGAACAAAGGCAATCTGAAGTGAGATAACATCCCACAATATGAAATCGATATGTTTTATCCACCCCTGACTGTTGCGCTTATACATCTCCCTCAGCCCTCCCGGAAAAAGACTCTTTATTATAATATCCTAAATCACTGTATGATTCAATCATTTCTGCAAATCCGGGCACATTGCCTTGACCCTGTAACCGTGCTATACTCATAACTGATCCAAAAACGTAAGGAGCCGGCATGAACGTCCTTTTATTTCTTTTGATCGTTTTAATTTATATCGTATTTATCGGGATCATCAACGAGAAGATCTTCCATCTTCAGTCTGATATCGCGCTTATCTTTTTTTCTCTGATAATCTCACTTATCATACTGATAATCAGATATCTGATACCTTTGGAAGGGCTTAAAATGTACACCAATAACATGGGCCATTTCGGATTCGAGGAATACTTAATGGACGGTGTACTGTGCTTTATGCTGTTCGCAGGAGCAGGCAAAGTCAATATGGGCAAGTTTAAGCAGAACCTTAAGCCGATCTGCCTGCTGGCACTGCTGACCACAGTCATATCCTCCTTCCTGTACGGGGCGGTCTTTTACGCTGTGGCAAAGGCATTCTCACTTCCGATGGATATCTGGATGTGCCTGCTGCTCGGATGTGTGGTATCACCCACCGACCCGATAGCCGCGACGGGTATATTAAACAAGATCGGCCTTTCGAAAAACGTATGCTCTGTCATTGAGAACGAATCCCTGTTCAATGACGGGACCGGAGTGACTCTGTTCATATTTGTGCGTTCCATCATAATCCACAGCGGAAGGAATAACTTCTTAATACTCATGTTCAAGGAGATCGTTGGCGCCGTTGCCGTTGCTCTCATCATATCCTGGCTTCTGTTCAGGCTTATGATCCTTACCCGCGATCCCGTAAAATACATTCTGATCTCACTTCTGGATGTTTCAGCGGTTTACATAATATGTGAGCATCTCGGTTTCTCGGGCGTTATCGCATCTGTCGTTTGCGGCATGTTCTTCTCCTATTCGATGGATAAGATCGAGCGCAGCGTCATGGTCATCGATCCCTCAAACTTCTATGAGGATTTCTGGGAGATACTCGAGAGCATCTTAAACTCGGTACTCTTTGTCCTTATAGGCATGTTTGTAATAAACATGCAGATCAGCAGGTATGCCGCGATAATCATCCCCGCTTCGCTCATCATCCTGATACTGTCGCGCTCGGGCGGAGTATTCGTAAGCACCGTACTTACGAAGAACAACATCCCGGGCAACTACAACCTTAAGGAATTCGTGATACTGATGACCTGGTCGGCGCTCAAGGGCGGACTGTCACTCGCGCTTGCAACCGGCACGTCCGAATACCTCGCCCCCGAAGTATTCCATATATTCATGAACGTTACCTACGTGACCATCTTCTTCACCGTACTGGTGCAGGGGCTCACGGTCAAAAAGGTTTATTTCGCACTCGAACGCAGTAAGGCCCTTCGCCTTAAAAACGGCAGAGAATAGAAAGGATCCTAAATGAAAATCATAATAGTAGGTCTCGGGCAGACCGGAACTGCACTTGCGGCAGCACTTTCAAAGGAGCATTACGACATCACCGTGATCGATAAGGACAAGTCTTTAGTAGACAGGATCACAGACAAATATAACGTAAACGGCGTAACCGGGAGCGGTGCTTCAAGGGAGACACTGCTTGCTGCGGGTGCCGACAGCGCCGATGCGATAATCGCTGTGACCGCAGTCGATGAGATAAACCTTTTAAGCTGTATGCAGGCCAAGGCAACCGGTACGAAACGAAGCGGTGCAAGGCTGCAGATGCCTGACTTCGTGCACGAATCGGAATCACTCAGGGAACAGTACAGCATAGATTATTTCGTTAAGCCAAAGTCAGATATAGCCGAGGAGATATACAGGAATATCGGCATGCCCGGTTTCACCAAGCTCGAAGGTTTCTGGGGTGACAATATCCAGATCATAGATTTAAACGTTCTTGAGAGCAGTCCCATAAACGGGCGGTCACTGGCCGATATAAAACAGTCAACCAAACTCGATATGCTCGTAACTTCCGTAATAAGGAATAATAAGCTTATTATCCCCGACGGCTCCTTTGAGATAAAAGCCGGCGATAATCTGGGTATTGTCGCTTCAAAGAGCGAAATGCATAATATCCTGGCTTCCCTTGGCATTGCTAAACGCGCGGTCAAGCGGATAGTTATAGTAGGCGGCGGGATCACGGGCGAATATCTTATCGACCTTTTGTACGGGCAGGGAAAGAGTATAACAGTACTCGAAAGCGAAGTACAAAGATGTCGCGAACTTATGGAAAAGTACCCCTCGGCAAGGGTCGTATATTCCGGAGGTGATATACTCGATGTCCTCGAGGAGGAACGCGTGAGCGAGGCTGACTGTATCATATCCCTTACCGATAATGATGAGACCAACCTCGTTATAAGCATGTATGCGTGGTCATGCGGTATACCTTCGGTCATTACAAGGGTCGACCGCCCCGAGCACGTAAGGCTTCTGCACGGAGTAAATATCGATATAACGGTATCACCCACGGAATTATCCGTATTAAAGATGATGCGGTTTGTGAGGAATTATGAAATGCGAAATGCCAAAAACGGCATCGGCAAGTTCTATAACGTTGCGGGCAACCGGGCTGAGATCATGGAATTCACCGCGTCGGGTAACTTTCCCTGCCTTGACGTACCTATCGCGGACAAGGCTTTCCGCCTTAAGAAGGACATCATAGTTACCTCGATCATAAGGGACGGACAGCTTATCATCCCTTCCGGCAGTACATGCATAAAAGAAGGCGACTGCGTTATAATCACAGCCGCCAAACATTGCCTTATACGTAACTTAAATGAGATACTGAAATGACTCTTAATACACCTTTATCCCGCTGATGCAGGTGTCATCGTATTTGGCACCCTTTTCGGCCGCGGTTATCGTGATCGTGATCGTATCCGTCATGACCGGCTGATCAAGTTCGACCTTGGATGTATTAAGTTCGGCAAGATAATCGCCCGACACCCCCTCGAATGCATATCCTCCGATGAGTCCCGATATGACATTACCGTCTCCGAAATCGACCTGAACGTCGGTAACCTTGCCGTTATTACTGTACAACGTGTAATCGGCGGTATAGCCGTTGACTATGACGATGCCGAATACAGGCTGCTTCTTATCAAGTTTGAGCGTGATTGATTCTCCCACGCCTGTTCCCGAAACTCCTTCGCACCATACGGTTGCAGGATCATTGTCGATAAGGTTTATCCCTCCGTATGTCTTGCCTGCGGCCGGTTTAAGTTCCGAGGATGTATTAACATACGAAACCCTTATATCGTTCGGGCGGCATCTTCCGTAAAGAAGAGTCACTCCGTACCTGCTGTCGGGATTTTTCTCAAACAATATATCAGCATATCCAAGAAGCTCTATCACTCCACTGTTATCACCGTAAAACTCGGGGCCGGAAACAAGTATATAGTCATCATCCTCAAAATACTGCATATGTTCCACGGAATTCCACGGATCTCCGTCACCGTACGAAAAGAGCATGTATTCATCATCGACGGCTTCATACTGTGCGGGAACGAAGTCCTCCTCGCCGTATATCTCCTTAAAGAACGCCTTGGCATCATCCAACGGGATCAGGACATCCGCATCTTCCCTGTCGTGATCATATACAACCGGGATCGCCTTGGCCAAGCCGGATTCCTCCCACAAAACCTCATCTATGATTATCCTGCGAAGACGCGCCCTTTGATCATTATCCATTTCGGAAAAGATTGCTCCCTGTTCGTCAACTACCCTCGACACCGTAGGAATGTTTGCCAGTTCGGCCAGGATCTCTTCCTGCGCCGGACGAACGGGATTGCTTCCCCTTAACTCATCGATCTTATCGCGGCATTCGGATTCAGTAAGACGCGCGGGATTTTTCTCAGATGTCCCGGGCTTTTCGGTTTCTGTCTCTTCATCGTTATCCTTCTTGTCGTTTCTTTCTTTTTTAGTTTTTTTCTTCTTTTTTTCGGAAGTATCCTCTTCCTTTTCTTCCGTGCGATTATCTTCCGTTTCTGCTTTCTTATCGGATCCTTCGTCGGAAGATGACTCTTTGCTCTTTGCACAGCCTGCAAATACAAACAGGCACATGATCAGGATCATGATGGTAAATAATGATTTTTTCATAAATATCTCCTTTTGGGGATGGGGACGGTTCTGTGGTCCCTTTTCGATTCTCAAAAAGGGACCGCAGAACCGTCCCCCGGTGCCGAACCGTCCCCTGATCCCCCCACTTTAATTTAATCTATGTAATGTATCCTTCTCTCGTCGTATCTGTCCTGCTGAGGCCTGTCCTCTGCAGGATATCCAAGCGGTATAAGTGCAAATGCATGAAGGCCGTCACCGATACCGAGAGCTTCATCTGCCTTTTTTATCCTGTCGGCAAACGGGGCTGCAGCCAGCCATACTCCGCCAAGCCCGAGCGATGTGATCTCAAGGAGGATGTTTTCCGTAGTGATGGCAAGATCTATCTCGGCTATCTCGGGAAACATAAGTCCTTCCGTCTTAAGACATGTCACGATGACCACGGGTGCGTTAGCCGCACATCCGGAATACGGGCTTATCCCGGCGAGCTTTTTGATCACCTCTTTGTCGGTTACGACATAGTACTCCCACGGCTGCTGGTTCCCTGCGGACGGAGCCGCCATGGCCGCCCTTAATATCTTCTCGATCTTGTCTTTTTCAACAGGCCTGTCCTCGTATCTTCTTACGCTTATCCTTTTAAATATCTCATCCATTTTAGTTCCCTCCTGACTATATTATAATATAATATGGTTGCCGCCAAATCCACCACAGAATATAATTATCGCATAATAAATAACGGAGGAAGATACCATGGCAGATATTTTCGGCGCTGATACAAAGAAACTCGGATTCGGATTAATGAGGCTTCCGGAAACGTCAACTACCGG
>JAILLY010000079.1 GCA_024692905.1 Lachnospiraceae bacterium
CCGTTCAATCAGCTGGATATACATATTGAGAGGGAGCTTTCGAAAGCGTTTGGTGAGGAAGCGCCGCTTTAACACCTTCCGCGAAATATAAACAAAAAAACAACGTAAATTTATCAGTATTACACGAAAATGCGGTGTTTCATCCATAATAAGCCGTTTCTTCGGATTTGTGGTTTGACATCGCTATTTGAGTGTGATATTTTCATTTCATAATCTGTTTTTCATTATCCGCAATATGAAATACCGGTCTGTGCCAAATCGGGCACGGACCGGTATAATAATCAGAACATACTTATATTTTCAGGTTTAAGAAGGAGGAAGAAGAGCATGAAGTATTATGTTGATGCATCAGCCAGATGTGACGGAGACGGTTCGAAGGAAAGACCCTTCAAAAGGATCAACGAGGCGGCAAAGATCGCCGTGGCGGGAGACGAGGTCCTTGTTCTGCCGGGCCTTTACCGTGAGTATGTGGATCCGGTAAACGGCGGGACTAAAGAGAACCGTATCATATATAAATCTGTTGAACCCCTTAAGGCGGTAATTTCCGGTGCCGAAGAGGTGAAGGACTGGGAAAACTATAAGGGAGACGTATGGGTGGCAAAGGTTTCAAACGGCGTCTTTAATGATTACAATCCGTTTGCAACGCCTGTATACGGTGACTGGTATTTCGCAAAGGATGACAGGCATACCGGATGCGTCTATTTAAACGACAAGGCTATGTACGAGGCCGATTCCGTAGAGGCCTGCGAAAAGGCCGAGATATATACTCCCTCGTGGGAACAGGAGTGGTCTGTATATAAATGGTATGCAGAGGTGAAAGATGACGAAACGGTTATCTATGCGAACTTCAGGGGAAAGGATCCGAGGCAGGAGAAGGTAGAGATAAACGTAAGAAGAGAATGCTTCATGCCAAAAAAGGAGCATGTAAACTATATCACCGTAAGCGGTTTCTTTATTGAAAAGGCGGCAACGACATGGGCGCCTCCGGCGGCTTATCAGGATGGGATGATAGGACCCCACTGGTCGCTGGGCTGGATCATAGAAGACTGCGAGATCACAAACAGCAAATGCTGCGGTATCTCTCTCGGCAAGTACTATGATGAAGAAAATGATCATTATTTCACTACGAAGCATGTCAAAAGCCCGACACAGATGGAAAGGGACGCTGTCTGCAGAGGCCAGTATCACGGGTGGCTTAAGGAGGAGATCGGTTCCCACATCGTAAGAAGATGCAATATCCATGACTGCCAGCAGACCGGCATAGTCGGAAGGATGGGATGCGTGTTCTCAACCATAGAGGATAACCATATCCACCATATAAATAACATGATGGAGCTTGGCGGGGCCGAGATATCCGGGATAAAGCTTCATGCCGCGATAGATGTGCTGATCAGAAGGAACCACATCCACCACAGCACGATGGGCATATGGCTTGACTGGGAGGCACAGGGTGCAAGGATCTCACAGAACCTGCTTCATGATAATGATGTTCCCGAAGGCAGCACAAAGCTTGAAGGCGGAATGGAAAGCCAGGATATCTTTATTGAGGTGGGCCACGGTCCGACCCTCATAGATAATAATATCCTGCTTTCCCGTTATGGCCTCAGGGTTGCGACGGAAGGCCTCGGGATCGTGCATAATCTGATACTCGGCTCGTTTACGATGGTTGGAGTCGGTACGGATAACGAGGTTGACGGAAGGAGCCAGCGCCGCTATACGCCGTATCACATCCGTCACAGGACCGAGGTGGCCGGAATGATGACTATCCTTCATGGCGATAACAGGATCTACAACAATATTTTCATCCAGTATTATCCGGTCAAAAATGATGAGACCAAGGAGACCCCTTTCTATCAGGTGGTCGGTACACATGTATGGGATGAGTATCCGACCTATGACGAGTGGATAGAGAGATTTGACATGGATGTTAAAAAGCCGGATATGCGTAAGCTCGCATCCCCTCATTTTGACCATCTCCCGGTATGGATAAACGGAAATGCATACCTTATGGGCGCAAAGGCCTTTAACAGGGAAGAAAAGAAGTTTATGGATACCGACAGTAAGGTGACGGTTGAGCTTACAGACAAAGGCGGGACCTGTAAACTTAAGACAAATCTGTATGATATCATAGGTGATTTTACGGACGGGATCATAACAAGCGATATTCTCGGAAAGGCATTTGAGCCTGAGCAGAGGTTCGAGGAAAGAGACGGATCCGCCATCATCTTTAATGTCGATTATTTTGGCGATCACAGGGGCGTAAGCGCGATTCCCGGTCCCTTTGCGGAGAAAAAGGAGAACGAGACGGTCTATGTTTTCGGTGAATAAGCCGTATAAATGAGATTTTTTCTGACTGCCCGGAGCCATCCGGGCAGTTTTTTCTGCGCCGATTTGCGAAGCAAATCGTGCGCTTAGGCATAAACTTTAGTTTATGCCGATTCGGTTCGTTTTGACGAACCGAATCATTTCCTCTCTGCGTCGATTTGCGGAGCTGCGCCGATTTGCGAAGCAAATCGTGCGCTTAGGTACGAACTTCAGTTCGTACCGATTCGATCGTCAGATCGAATCATTTCTTTGCAAATCATGCGCTTAGGTGTACCGCAATTTTTTGAATACAAAAAACTTGCGGTCT
>JAILLY010000029.1 GCA_024692905.1 Lachnospiraceae bacterium
TGATGCGATAAGCGACTACTACGGGGATATCAATTACGAGGATGTCCTTATACTGTACCAGCCGGGATTTATCGGCGTCCGCGAGGAAGCCACGATAACCGATTATTATGACTTTACCGCCGCTCTCAAGCGCATATTCAGGAACAATCCGCAGGTCTTCCTCCGTACCAGGATAGGTGCCTTTAATTATGCCGCCCTGCCGTTCCATATAAGCTTCACCGGCTTTGGCTTAAAGCAGCTTGCCCTGTTTCTTGTAAGCATCGTTAAGACGGTGTCATATAACCTCTATATTCCCCTGTTTATCGTCTTTTTCATATGCCTCTACAGCCTTGCGCGCAGAAGATGGTTCTCATTCATAATAACGGGCGGACTCCTCGCACACTGGTTTATCGTCTTTGTGCTGGCGCCCGCCTCGTATTTTAAATATTATTTTCCGGTATATATAACCGCTTATCTTTACCTGTTCCTAATAATCATCGCCGGCCTGTATAACCGCCATCATCCGGCCAAGGTTAAGGTACTGCAGTAGGGATCAGCTATTCGTTTTTGATGCTTCAAACTCATCAAACAACACCTTTAAGTAGTTATCGTCCTCAGTCGCACGCTTTACATCATCGCCCCGGTCAAGGGAGAACAGCCATGCATATAAGTCATTGGTGTCTTTTATTCCTTCTTTTATGCCCTCGTTTCGTTCCCACTTTTTCTGGGAATTCCAATCCATTATCGCAAGATCTTCTGCCAGGATCATCTGCTGCACCTCCCTGCTCCTTGTGAACCTGTATACATCTTCCCGTATATCATCAAAAAGCTTATTTCCCTTGGTCCTGTCTATTACTTTCTCATTGTTTATATCGGCTATCATAGAGAACATTTCGAGCAATTCAACATCCTCATCTTCATTATAACCACCTCTCTCATACAGCGCAAGCGCCTTATCAAGCTGCACGAACACCATCTGTTTCTTCATCTTAAACTCAATCCCGGAATCCGCTCTGGCTGTCGTGATACGATGTATGTATCGGTCTGATCTATACTCCCTGAATACCTTGGGACTCTTTACCATCAACACGATCAGTATCGCACTGCTGACACTTTCATAATCAAGTTCACCCTTTGATCCTCCATCATCAACCGAATACTGGAGCAGAAGCATATTGGAACCGTATATATCTGCCCTGTCAAATACAAATTCCTGCGCAGCCCGCTGGATCTCAATATCCACCAGGCTGTGATCCTTAAGCCATGCCGGAAGATCACTTATCGTCTTCTTGGAATATATGCTCTGCAGATATGTCTCATTCGCAGCCGAATGCTCTACACTCATTGACGGATCCCGCATCGTTTTCCGCAAGATAAATTCCATGCGTTCAGGGTGCAGATCCGGCGAAAACACATGCTTGGCTATCGTATCATAATACACATCTGCCAAACGTTCACCGGTACGTATAGCCTCATGCAGCCTCACCCTCTCCGCCGGCAAGCCGCTGCTTAAAAGTTCCCGCTCATAGTCAATCCTTCTCTCGTCCATTTATGAACCTCCTTCGTTTACTATATAAGGGTGGCAAAAATCACCCGTCGACAGTTACCTATAAAGCAAACGATTTCAAAACGGACGGTAAATCACCGAAAGATATGCAAGAGCTGATCATATGTGTTAAGAAATGCATTGCTTTAATGTGATATTATGAAAATACAGGATTGAACACAAAATGTCAAGTTGTGATAGTTAACTGTTGATCTAAATATGAGGAATGAAACATCCCCCGCCTTGGAAAAACGGGGGATAGATAAAAATTCGTATTCTTATTCATCGCCGGCCTGTATAAACGCAGGCACCCGGCTAAGGTTAAGGTGCTGCAGTAGGAAGGATCAATAAAGCCTGTAACCGGTCTGAGCCGGCTACAGGCTTTATTATGGAGACTATTTATTTCTATTTTCGTTTCTTACATAAACATTGCATGGAATCAAATTAATAAATTGTCATCATAAACGACCATTTGGCCTTATTCCCATCGTTAGGCGCTATAGTAACTTTATACTTTCCCCTTTTATTTCCACAAAGACCAACTCCGTACCAAATATTGCCATCTGAATCTTTGTGAATCTTTCGTTTTACACCCAATCCACTCTTATTAGTTTTTACCTGAAATTCACCGCTTATCCATCCAGAATCTTGGTACTGTGGTAATACATAGACACAAAATAGACCATCAGTTTCCTTTCGTGACATAACCTTCGTGAATCTCTTTATCCTAGTGCAGGTTGAAACCTTATATGACGCAGTTACGCCACTACCATCCTTTGCTGTCGCCGTAACATATACATCCTTGTCATAAGCACTCTTAGCCTTTACCGTACCTTTTGAATTCACCTTTATAGCTGAACTCTCTACGGGAGAATAACTAAACTTCTTTGATTCCTTACTTATCGGTCCGTAATCAGTTTCAACTACCGTCTTCAACTTTAGGCTCTTACCCTTTGCAATCCATTCAGATCTTCCTGCAGGGGGAGCCAAACGAACCGCTGAAGGCGGATTGACTACGGATACCTTGAGCGTCTTCTTTATATTTGTTCCATCAGCAGATGCGATCGTAATGTTCGCCGTCCCGGTTGCGTTACCGGTTGCAGTTACCGTAATGGAATTACCTAACCTCGTAACAGAAACTAGTCCGGACTTATATGTTATGCTAATAAGACTCTCCTCCGATACAGCCGCTCCGCCCGCAGTCTTTGCCGCAAACGATATTGTTTTGCTTTTTTGAGAGCCGTATGCGTTCACTACCCTGAAGATGCTAACTTTCTTATCTACGCTAATCGATGCAACACGTTCCGCGGCCGCTATAACAGTAAATGATCCGGCGGCATTCTTAACATTACCATCCTTTGAACTTGCATATATGGTATATGTACCCGTAGGTGTTTTGGAACCTACCTTTACAGTTCCGTTCTTGGCATTTATACTGATACCGGCAGCCTTGGCAGTATCAGGCAGCGACCATGTCACCTTCTTATTAGACGCACTCGTATTAACAGGCGTTTTAATCGTTGCAGTAGCCTTAAATCCCTTACCCTGGGCAACCTTACCCGATGCCGTAGTACTTATGGTTATGCCTGTTACATACTGCTTTACAGTTACTTTGATCGTCGCTGTCTTGCCGCTTCCGTCATCTGCAACAAGGGTGATTTTTGCCTTGCCGGGACTCTTACCCGTGATAAGAATGGAATCATCTGTTGCTATAGAAGCTACCGCAACATTCTCATTTGAACTTATCAGGTGCAAATAAGTAGTAGTCAGCGCCCCTTTCCCTTTGATAGCTACTTTTACGACAGTTGTGGCATTTGTCGTCCCTCTAGACAACGTAACCTTTGAAGATGCAGGCTTAACCGACGTGATCTGCCCTTCGTTAATTACATGGACAGGGTAATTACTTGACTTAACATTGCTGCCATCCGTAGCCGTAGCGTATACTGCAAAACTCGTCACAGTGGTTTTCTTAGCGACCTTTATAAGTCCCGACTGGCTTATGGTCACCCCGGGATACTTATCCGCCAATGACCACTTGACTTTCTTATTAGCTGCATTAGCCGGCGAAAAGCTAGCCATCATCTGTAGGCTTCCGCCCTTAACAACATCATTTATTCCGTTCTTTGGCGTCACGGTTATACCGCTTACCTTCGGCTTAAGAGTATACTTAAATGTAGCGACTTTACTTACTTTTTTATTTGTATTACTTACTGCGATCGCCTTAAGCGTAACTTTGGAAGCTCCCCCGATCGGGATGTTTCCTCCTCCATATGATATTCCGGTCGGAATACCGTTCTTATACTTGGGTTTGCTTCCATTTGTCGTATAATAAACAACAGTACCTGCAGGTATGGACAGTTTAACATTCATAGATGCAACCTTATAAGTTCCTGACTTACTCGTCGCCCTTGGCATATCAGGAGCCTTGGTTGATGTTTTAAGTTTCAGACACTTGGCCAGATTAGGAGTTCCTTTACCAAGACCCGACTTAATACAACCCTTCTGCATCAGCTTCTTAAGATTTTCGACCCTCTTCTTTCCTGTTCCGCTTACCTTGCCACTGCCAAGCAGAACAGCCGCAATACCTGCTACGTTGGGCGAAGCCTGCGAAGTACCGCTCATCTCATCATATGCATTTACATTATCATATGCTGTCGAATAAATCTCAACACCGGGACCTGTAAAGACCACATTTCTGGTGTTTGAAAATGATGACTTATTGTTGCTCCTGTCAACTGCACCTATACAGATAGCACCCTTGCAGCTTGCAGGATATGCCGCTGCGTTGGTATATTCATTACCGGCAGATATAAATACTGCTACTCCATTATCGTAAGCATATTTAACAGCCTTGGCCTCTACATCGTTATAGGCAGGCCCACCAAAGCTCATATTAATGATTTCGACATGCCAAGTGTCGACAGCATACTTTATCGCATAATATACCGCACTTTCAGAGAATGACCCCTTACTGGTGCCAGCCGCTATCGAATACAGGGCTGCATCCGGAGCAACTCCACGG
Organism: Lachnospiraceae bacterium; assembly: GCA_024692905.1. Taxonomy (GTDB): domain Bacteria; phylum Bacillota; class Clostridia; order Lachnospirales; family Lachnospiraceae; genus UBA2868. Next base: position 4,548 of record JAILLY010000029.1, read on the forward strand.
CCACCAATACCATTTGCTCGGGCAGCAATTATACCACAAACATTAGTACCATGACCGTTCTTATCCGTTGCCGAATCACCATTTGTATAATAGGTTCCAGCCATAGGCTTTAAATCATTATGTTGTATAACGCCCGTATCTATAACACAGACCTTAACAGGTGTGTATGTTCCGTCACTGTTTTTGTATCTACCTGTATATCCCGCCTGCCATGCATACTTTGAACCTATAAGGTTATGGTGCCATTGGTACATTGAGTTATCAGGCAAGAGCATGGGTTCTGTGTATCCGAAAGCATCCATTGTCGACGAAGCTCCTTCTTCAACAATATCGCCATTCTCATCATAGAACACCGCCTGCTCACCGTCTTCAGGCTCGGTATATTCATATTCCTCTTCATTAAAATCAGGATCAGGATCATCCGCTTCCTCTACATCCGCTGCGTCTTCATCTTCGTACGCGGGATTCCCGTTCTCATCCACATACATTTCCTGACCTTCTTCATCCTGATCGTCATAATCCTCATATGCATCCTCATCATCAGGTGTTTCAGTCATGGATTCATCCGCACCTTCTTCACAGATATATCTGTAGTGGTTGGGCCACGCTGCTGGAAGCATGTTCTTGGGATTTGCCGAAGCACACATCGCATCCATAACGGAGGCTTCTTTATATTCGGGATTCGTATTAAGACTTATCACTGCCAAGTCAAACTCATAGTTTTCGAGGGTACCGTTATATGCCGCAGCATATTCCTCCGCCTGTGCTTCATCATCGGCGAATACGAGTATCTGGTTTTCAACATAATCCTGACCTTCGATACCGAGAGCCGATTCCTTAAGATGATCTGCCACCTCTTTTTTATCTGCGAGTGTCTCATTATCAAATACAGCTCCCTTGGAAAGTCCCGGGAACATTTTAAGCGCCATTTCTTCCGGGAGAGGCTTGGCATGATCGAAGTCGATATCCGGCTCTTCTTCTATCACAACATCGCCGGATACGGTATCCGCATCATTATCCGAAACGGTGTCCGCATCATCAAGAGAGTCACCTGATACGGTATCGCCGCTCACGGTGATCTCAGCTGCATCATCCGACACTCCTTCTTCTTCATCTCCGACTGCGATATCATCCGTATAGATATCACCCGGATCCGCATTTGCATCTTCATATCCGTCAGCTTCCACGGTCACATCTTCATATGCGATATCCTCCGCCGCCGATACGCCGTTTAACAGATCCAATTCGGACGCATACGCGCATTCGCTCATGATCATCGTAGCTGCAAGTGCTGCCGCCACTATCCGTTTGATTCGAAAATTCTTCATAATGTTTCTCCTTTTTTCTGCCTATATATCTATATGAGCCATTTATGGTTTGTTAACCCGTAACAATGCCTGTAAAAGGATTGTACCGATTACAGGCATTGTTGTCAATCAATTCATATGTCTTAAATGATTATATTCAAGTGTAGGCCAGTTTTTCTTCCGGCCTTCCTTGAGCAACTTATCGATATCCCTCTCATTTGACACATGAAATACCGCGAGACCGGATTCATATTTTTCAAATTCGATCCCGTACAGATCCGCTGCCCTGCGCGCGGTATCTTCATCATCAAACAGACCTATGAGCTCGGTATACTCATCCGTCTTAACATAGTCCTCAAACCCGTGATTCTCACCGGCCTGCGCATCAAATTTTTCTATAACCGTATTTCTTCTGAATATCATAAAGGACACAATCGCGATCGCCGTAATAACGACGACCGCGGATATGAACACTATAACTATCATTTTTCTTTTTTTATCCATTTGCAAGTTCACACAATTCCTTAAGCATCTTCGGCAGCTCCGTCTCCATGTTTTCATCGCTGAACTGGCAGGTTCCCACCTTCTCATGGCCGCCGCCGTTATACTTGAGCATCAGATGCCCCACATTAACCTTGCTGGTCCTGTTTAAGATACTGTATCCGACAGCTGCCGAACATCCGTGTCCACCGCGCCCGTTAACTATCCATGCGGAGATGTTCTGCTCGGGATACATACTGTATATCATGAAGCGGTTGCCCGTATATATCGGATCAACGCCCCTTAAGTCGCTTATTATAACATTTCCCTCGACACGAGTATGGGCTTTG
>JAILLY010000027.1 GCA_024692905.1 Lachnospiraceae bacterium
ATCGGATGGGGCATATCCATGTTATATCCGTAGTATACTTCGCCCGTGGTCGCATCGCCGGCAACGACGCTGTTGAAACCGTCAAAGAAACCGTAACTTTCCATCTTGGCGGGATTTATGTCTAATCCGGCAGAGGTGTCGACCGAAAGGTTATCGCCGTCCTCGGTCGTTATGTTTATATCAAGTATCATCGCGAGATCCAGCGGGCTTATGAACGCATCATAATATCCGTCCATATTGATGAGCAGCGTGAAATACCGCCGGTCCTCGCCGTTGACTGTTAAAGGGTTATTACCCGGGTCTCCGCCGGGCTTCTGGGTAAGATCCTCCTGCAAAAAGCCCGAGTGGGACAGTTCATCCGTATAAGCCTCGCCGGTCGTTATCATGATCGCGCCGCCGTTAATGTCGGTGTTAAACTGGGCAGGGGTCCCGGAAAGTGCTGCGGCCGTATCCCTGAGCGATATATACATGTTGTTCGTATATGATACGTTAAGTGCGCGCACGGTCACCGGATCGCCGCCGTTTACGCTCATATTTATATTTTCGGGTGTATGTGTGGCTGCGTGCACCGTAAGCGGGCGAAGGAATGAGCCCGGGGTAATGCCGGTACTGTTTACGGAGTCCTTACTGTCCTTTGAACCTGCGTTGTTTTTGGTGCTGTCCTTGGGCTGCTTTTTATATATGAAGTCCGCGGCAGGGATCGAGAGTGTGTCGCGGGTATATGAAAACGTATCGGTAACGGTCTTTTTGCCGCGTTCCCATTTGATCGTATTTTTCTTTATCCTGTAATTGCCGCTCCGGTTTATCTCGGCGGCCAGGTCGTCATATGCGGGGATCATGACTATCCCTGCGTTTTTGATATAGTTATCAAGAGTCATGCCCAGGGCTTCCGTGATGAGTGCGTCGGCATCGCTCTCGCTTATTGATTCTGCATATCCGACCGCCGTCAGCCGTTTGATGATAAGTTCCCTTAAGCAGTCGGCGGTAAGGGTATAAGCGGCCTCGCTGCAAGCTTCGTATGAAGCATGGTCAAGTTCCTCGGTATAACTGCCCTTTGAAAGACCCGACGGGGTGAGATCGAGATTTACATCCATGATCATGCTGCCGGCCCTTAAGCGTACCCATGCGGTATCTATCTCGGCTCCTTCCACATCCTTAAGCCAGACGGCGGCTGAGGATACAACCCGGTCGGTGATATCGATGCTGCGTACATAATCGTTCCGGAACACCCTGAGTGTCTTTATACGCAGACATGCGGAAAAAATGAGCACGGTAAGTGCCACCAGTATCACTGATGTACAGATCCTTATTATCCTTCGTATCTTTTTTCTCTGCCGTCTGTTCATATCTGTTTGCTGTAACTTTCGGAACATATCATATGTATTAAATATCATTGTGCCGCGGATTTTGCTTCCTGCGCAATCACCCGAAGAATTATACATCAAATCGGGTGCCTTGTGAAGCCTGACAGAGGGAAGTCACGAGCATGTGTTTCATGAGAGTATGAGTTGACAAAGCGCCTGCGGGTATGATATAAGAATAAAGTCGGTCTTATGACATAGGGGATTGGTCAAATGGTATGACAAGGGTCTCCAAAACCTTTAGCGGGAGTTCGATTCTCTCATCCCCTGTTATTGCCCCCGATTTTATATCGGGGGAGCCCGTCGGCTTTGAGACATCAAGAGTTCTCCGTAAGGAGAACTTTCTTTGTTTTCCCGGAATGCCCATTTTATGCGGTTTTCCGGTTTTTTTGTTAAGGTACCAGGGGACGGTTCCTTTTTTGTGGTAAAATAATAAAATAAGTTATGCAAGGAGGGATAAATATGCAGCTGGAAAAATTACAAAAGGACATGATGGAGGCCATGAAGGCCCATGATAAGGCAAGGAAGGAATCTATTTCGGTACTGTATTCGGCGGCCAAGAAGATCGGGATAGACAACGGATGCAGGGACAATGTGCCGGAGGAGATGGTTGATCAGGCGATCCTTAAGGAAGTTAAGAGTGTAAAAGAGCAGATAGAAACCTGCCCGGCAGACAGAACGGAACTTCTTGAAGAATATAAGGCACGCCTGGCAGTCTTTGAGGAGTATGCACCGAAGATGTTAAGTGCGGATGAGGTAGAATCACTTCTTAAGGATAAGTTTGCCGAGGTTATCGCTTCAAAGAATAAGGGCATGATAATGAAGTCGGTAATGCCGGAACTTAAGGGCAAGGCAGACGGCAAGGTTATATCCGAAGTTGTAGCTAAGCTCTGTCAGTAAGCGGAAAAGGAGGACGAAGATATGCCATTTATTGATTCAAAGGTAAGCGTAAAGATCACGGAGGATCAGGAAAAGGAATTAAAGACCAGGCTCGGCCAGGCAATATCACTTATACCCGGAAAAAGCGAAAGCTGGCTGATGACAGGTTTTGAGGATGATTATCATCTGTATTTCAGGGGTGATAACAGTCAGCCCATCGCCTACATC
>JAILLY010000062.1 GCA_024692905.1 Lachnospiraceae bacterium
CTTTGGCGCCTTTCGGTATTTATGATCATCCTGTATACCTCAAAGTACCTGCACCGGCATAAAAGCTCCGATGCGACTCCCTGCCTGTATTTTAGGACCCTAAGAGGCTGTTTGGGTTCATCGGCAGAGGTAAGGTTTGCAGCCTCAAGCGCCTTATCTATATGAAGGTCGCGAAGACTGCCCGACTTATCGGTCCTGCCGTAATCATAAAGACGGTAGGTAAGGTTCGAACTCTCCTGTATCTCGGCAAGAAGAACACCGGCTCCGATCGCATGTATGGTCCCTGCCTCCACAAAAAACACATCGTCTTTCTTTACGGGAACGCTCTGCAGATACCGGTTTATGGTGCCGTCCGCGATCGCATTTCTCATCATTTCCGCGGTCACGGTCCTGTTAAGCCCGTATATGAGCCTTGCATCCTTTGCCGCATCAAGCACATACCACATTTCAGTCTTGCCGCGCTGCCCGTTCTCATGCTCCGATGCATATTCGTCACTCGGATGTACCTGGACCGACAGATCCTTGTCGGCATCTATGAACTTGATCAGTATCGGCAGCTCGGATATTCCCTGAGAATGGGTGCCCAGATATTCGGGATGCTCCTTTAACACATCCGCAAGGATCATTCCGTCAAACTCACCGCCCTTAACGTAGCTTGGACCGTCGGGATGGGTAGAGCACTCCCATGTCTCCGCAAGGGGCGACATGTCGATACCCTTCTCAAATTCATCGTTAAGCCTTCTTCCGCCCCACAGGTAATCCTTCCCCGAAGGCCTAAGAAGCAGCGGCCTGTTTCCCATACTTAATACTCCAGCGGATATTTGGTCTTATCATGTACGCTGATCTCGCGTCCGAGCTGTACCTCGATAAGCTTAAGTTCCGTCTTCGCGATCACTGTATGCCTGCATCCGGCGCTCATCGCTATGACATCACCGGCGGTGATGCTCTGCTCCATACCGTCAACTATGGTCATGCCCTCTCCGGACAGTACCACCCATACCTCATCGCGGTTCCTGTGACTGTGGTAATTCATGGAATTACCTTCATTAAGAGTCACCTTTATCGTCATGGATCCGGTCTCGACATCCATTACCCTGTAGCTTCCCCATGACTTCTCGGCATACATGATCTGCTGCTCCATGCCGTCGACAAAGGGCTTGATACGTGAACTTGATTCCTTGTCCGATACAAGTATCCCTTCCGGGGACGCAGATATAATAACATCCGTTACTCCGATCGCGAGCACGGGGACGTCCATCTCGTTTACTATATGCACCCCTTTGCATTCGTTATCCAGGATGCCCTTACCGATCACTCTTTCCTCCATCGCCGCGGTAAGGCTGTTCCATGTACCAAGATCCTTCCACTTGCCGGAAAACCGCTTGACCTGGATCTTCTTTTCCTTTTCAGCGACCGCATAATCGAAGCTTATCCTGGTCAGCGTCTCATATTTGTCGAGAAGATCCTTATGATCGGTAAAGTCGATCAGTTCGTGGGCCTTCCTTAAAACATATGAAAGCCTGCAGGCAAAGACGCCGCCGTTCCACAGCGCTCCCTGCTTAATATACTCCGCTGCCTCTTCGGCGGTGGGTTTCTCCTTAAATGTCGAAACATATGAGGTTGCATCGGAAGTTTCCGGTATGATATATCCGTATCTTTCGGATGGCGATGTGGGTTCAATGCCCATAAGGACCAGATCCGCTTCGCCTTTTAAGACCTGTTCGGAGAGTTCCTTAAGCGCCCTGAAATAATCCTCTTCGACATACGGGTCGACAGGACAGATTATCACGGGCTCATCGGGATTGACTCCCTCTTCGTCCGCAAGATATGAAGATGCCAGTGCTATTGCCGGAAAAGTATCCCTTCTGCAGGGCTCTACCGACACGGATGCATCGTCGCCAAGCTGGTTCCTGATCGCGGATACCTGGGTCTTTGAGGTCGCTATCGTTATGACCGCCTCGGGATCGATCCTGCGTATCTGCCGGTACATCCTCTGGAGCATGGACTCATAAGCCCCTTCTCCGTCCTTGAAGATCTTGATAAACTGTTTGCTTCTGACATCATTTGACAGCGGCCACAGGCGTTTGCCCGATCCGCCGGATAGTAAAACAACATTCATCAGTATGTGATCAAATATCCCTTCTTTTTCTTCTTATCCTTTTTATCTTTTTTGTCTTTTTTATCCTTCTTGTCTTTTTTGTCCTTCTTGTCCTTTTTATCCTTTTTATCTTTCTTATCCTTCTTGTCAGGCTTTTCGTCCGTATCCCTGACGGAAGGTTCACTGCTCTTCCTTATGCTGTAATCATCATCGTCATTGGCAACGCTTACCGCCTCAAGGATAGCGGGACTCTTCTTATCTTCCTTCTGTCCTTCCTCCTTAGCCTTATCAGCTGCCTTTCTTGCTTCCTTAACCTCTGTATCATCAGCCTTCTTGGCTTCCTTAGCCTCCGGTGCGGCGGCTTTGGGTATTGCCCTTGCAGGTGCCTTTGCGGCCGGTGCGGCGCTCCTTAAGCGTTTATCCTCATGTTCGATCCCCGAAAGCAGATAATAAGGAGAGACTTCAAGAACTTCGCAGATTATGAGTATCTTGTCAGATACCGGATTGGTGCCCTTCTTCTTCCAGTCGCTTATGGTACTCTCCGCGATCCCGGTCTTACGCGAGAACTCCTTTTGCGTGAATCCCTTTTTACTGATTAGTTCAAATATCCTTTCGCTGATCGTCATATCCTACCCCCTCCCGGATCCTCCGGTTCTCCGTTTACATGAACTTAACTGCCATAAGATCGGTCAACTGTCTGCATTTACAGGACCTTTATTAAGTATACTCCAAATAAGTGCGTATTTCTACTAATCCCTCCTGAATATATCCCTTGTATACACCTTTTGGGAAACATCATCGAGCACGGCATCATACCTGTTTGCTATTATTGCATCCGAGCGCTCCTTAAACGCATTTATATCGTTCACAACCTCGCTTCCGAAGAATGTCGTGCCGTCTTTAAGCGTCGGCTCGTATACGATCACGGTCGCACCCTTGGCCTTTATACGCTTCATTATGCCCTGGATAGAACTCTGGCGGAAATTATCCGACCCCGTCTTCATCGTGAGCCTGTATACTCCTATGACCACATCATGCTCACCGCTGCTGTCATAGGAACTGCTGTTGTAATAATCATAATATCCGGCCTTATTCAGCACACGGTCGGCTATAAAATCCTTTCGCGTCCTGTTTGACTCTACTATTGCCTGTATGAGATTCTGGGGGACATCGCTGTAATTGGCCAGGAGCTGCTTGGTATCCTTGGGCAGACAGTATCCGCCGTATCCGAAGGACGGATTGTTATACTGGTCGCCGATACGGGGGTCAAGGCAGACTCCCTTTATGATATCCCGCGTATTAAGTCCCTTGGATTCCGCATAGGTATCAAGTTCGTTAAAATATGATACCCGAAGTGCCAGATAAGTATTTGCGAACAGCTTTACCGCTTCAGCCTCGGAAAAACCCATGATCAGGGTCTCGACATCTTCCTTCAGTGCTCCCTGCTTAAGAAGCCCCGCAAAGACCCCGGCTGCCTTAACGAGCCTTTCATCACTAAGATCGGTCCCTACGATTATCCTCGAAGGATACAGATTATCATAAAGAGCCCTGCTCTCGCGCAGAAATTCGGGAGCAAACATGATGTTCTTCGTGTCATACCTGTTCCTTACGGCTTCGCAGTAACCAACCGGAACAGTGGATTTTATGACCATTATCGCATCGGGATTATACCTTATGACCTGTTGTATGACCTCTTCAACCGCAGATGTGTCAAAGAAATTCCTGTTTGGATCGTAATTGGTGGGTGTTGCGATTATAACGTAATCCGCACCGGTATATGCCTCTTCCGGATCGAGCGTTGCCGTAAGGTCGAGCTCCTTTGTGGCCAGGTACTCCTCCATTTCCGCGTCAACGATCGGAGACTTCCTCCTGTTGATCATCTCAACCTTTTCGGGAACTATATCAACCGCCGTCACATGATCCCTGACGGACAGAAGCGTTGCCATCGACATGCCGACATATCCGGTTCCCGCAACGGCAATGTTGTATTTCTTATCCATGTATCTCTCCCCGTATGTTTAATATGATCTATTATACCATATCTCACATTTGCTGACGAGATGTAAAACAGCCCGGAGAAGATATCCCCGGGCTGTATTTTCACACAAGCGTCATATACTCACTGTGTATTACTTCTTCCATTCATCGTACTGCTTCTGGAACTCGGCAAGAACTTCCTGATAACCTGCCTCATCAAGAGCTGCCTGGTATTCCTCGATGGTCTTCTCAACATCTGCTGAAGGATATCCACCGTTCTCAAGAGCGAAACCGTAGGTCTCAAATACGTTCTGGCATGCTGCGTATGCTGCTTCTACAGGTGCCTTGTCGAAACGGAAACCTGCTGCCGATGAAGTATTTGCACCACCGTTGAACTCCTTGTAAAGCTCAGCCTTGTTGTCGGGCTCGTTTGCAAGAGGGGTAACAACCGTAGCTGAAGCCGACTCCCACATTGAATGATTGTAAACTGCGTTCTCAACCTGCTCTACATGGCCGTTTGCATCATAATTGAAGTCTTCGCCTTCGATACCGAATGTATAGATATCGGCAAGCTTCTTATCGGTGTAAAGGAGACCCATGAACTCGATGGCTGCCTTAGCCTGCTCCTCGGTGCTGTTTGCGGTTACGCAGTAGCATGAACCAAGAGCTGAGTTGGAGTGTGCCCATCTGTCGGTTGCGGGCTGCATCGTAACATCCTGCTCGTAACGTGAATCTGCCTCATCGTTAACCGGGATATCCGTCCACCATGAAATTCCCCAATCCTGAGTCTGGGTAGTGGTATCGGTCGTAACCTTTGTTACATCATCCTCTGAGATGTAGCCTTTCTCTGCCCACTGGCACATAAGAGTACAGAACTCCTTGTACTGAGGTGTAAGGATGGTATCTACTACGGAATCACTTGCCCTGTCAACTGCAACCCAATTAGCGGTTGAATCAGCAGTGAAGAAATCGAAATCATTGATGTACCAGCGATAGAACATAGCGGTCTTCTGTGTAAGGAAAGGATACTTAAGTCCGTCGTTCTTTGCATCCTCGAGCATGGGCTCAAGATCAGCAAGCTTCTTAACGCTGGTGATATCCCAGTTATGCTGGTCGATAAGCTCCTGACGGAACATAAAGTCATAACCTTCAACATTGTCCTTGTATACGGGAATGAAGTAGTTCTTTCCATTATACTTGGTAGCTTCCCACTGTCCCTCGTCCATTGAAGCATAGAGGTCGGTGCCGGGAAGAAGATCGGTGATGTCATAAACCGAGTTCTGGGGAACAAGGTCGTTGGTTCCGATCGTGCTTTCCCATGAAGCGGTCCAGAGAAGATTGATCTCGTTGTTTGCAAGTGCGAGGTTAGCCTTCTCGGTGTACTCACCTGAGTTGATATCGGTAAGCGTGATACTTACGTTTGCGCCTTTTTCTGCAAGATAAGCATTGATCGCATCCTGTACCTGCGCTGTCTTTGCAGAATCAGGAGTGGTATTGAAGCAGCATCTGTAAAGACTGATGTTTACGCCGCCTGCAACGTCGGATGAACCGGCGTCACCGGCAGGAGCAGCCGCATCAGTTTCGGGTGCTGTAGCACCACCGTCTGCGGGAGCAGCTGCCTGTCCGCCGCCGCAGCCAACCATGCCAAATACCATTGCTGAAGCAAGAGCAATCGATAAAACTTTCTTTACTACTTTGTTTTTCATTCTAAAACCTCCCTTTGGATATATATTTCATAATGTGAACACTATTGTCACATCTTGAAATCACTTTGATCAGCCCTTTACCGAACCTACCGTAAGTCCCTTTACGAAGTACTTCTGGAAGAAGGGGTAAGCAACCATTATGGGGCCAATGACTATGATGACCGTGGCCATGGTCGCCGAATACTGGGGGATCGTTCCTCCCATCGCCGCCCTCGCGGATGCGGGGACGTTTGAGTTATTGAGCAGGAACTCAATACTCTTCTGTATATTTATAAGAAGAAGCTGAAGTGGCTTCTTGGTATCCGTTTTGATGTAGAGCAGGGCGTTCTGCCAGTCATTCCAGTACGCGGTCGCCATCATGAATCCGACCGCAGCCAGTGAAGGCTTCATAAGCGGAAGGGTGATCTGGAAGAAGGTCCTGTATTCTCCGGCTCCGTCTATCTTGGCTGCTTCCATTAGCTCGGCCGGTATACTGTTGGCTATGTAGGTCCTTAAGATGATAACGTTCATCGTCGTGACCATGAGCGGAAGGATCAAAAGCAGGAGCGAATCCTTAAGATGATAATATGTTGTGAAAACGATGTATCCGGAAAGCTGTCCGCCGTTGAAGAGCATCGGGATCAGCAGATAGATCGATAAAAACTTCGAAAGCCTGAAATCCCTGCGGCTTATCGAATATGCGAACATACTCATTATGAGCAGTCCCGCAAGAGTACCGACGATAGTAACGAAGATCGTGACTCCGTATGAAGTTAAGAGCCTTTTGCCGTAACGCAATACGGCATTGACGCCTGCCATCGACCATTTCTCGGGGAAAAACGTGAAGCCGTGCTGCGATATATACTTCTCATCCGTGAATGCTGCAACAAAAGTCAGTACCACGGGGAGGAATGCAAAGAGCGTATACAAAAGCAGGAAGAACAGCAGTATACATTGCCCAACATTTACCTTATCTTTTCTTGAAGGAGCCAGATCCAGATCTTTGCCTTTTTTTGCCATTTGACCCTACCTCCTTCTCAGAATAATGCGTTCTCGGGTTCGATCTTGCGAACAAGCCCGTTTGCAAACAACATCAGCAGCAATCCCACAACGGACTGGAACAGCGATGTTGCAGCCGTAAATCCGAAGTTGGAATTCTTGAATATCGCATTAAGTATGTAAGAATCGATAACCTGGGTCTTACTGTAGAGGATACCGCTGTTTCGCGTTACCTGGTAGAAAAGACCCGTATCCGATTTCATTACCGAACCTACCGAAAGAAGGAGCATTACCGTTATCATAGGCACGAGTGAAGGCAGTGTGATGTGCCATATCTGCTGCCACTTGTTCGCTCCGTCTATCTCGGCCGCCTCATAAAGCTCGGAATCTATGCCCGCAAGGACCGACATATAGAGGACCGAACCGTAACCTGTATCCTTCCATACCTTTACTATGGTAAGTAAAAGCGGCCAGACCGCTGCGGTCGAGTAAAACCTCGTGGTCATTCCGAAAGACTTGTTAAGTATTCCGGTATCGGTACTTATGAACGCATATACTATAAACTGCACTGCTGCGTAGGAAATGAACACCGGGATTATCATGAGCGTCTGCATCGTCTTTGCGCAGCGCTTGAACACGCACTGGTCGATCGCTATCGCAAGGACTACATTAAGGAAAGTTCCCACTGCGGTAAAGATCAGATAATACATGAACGTGTTCTGTGTCATCTGTATGAAAGTTGCCTTGGATTTCATTAAGATCATGAAATTCTCAAGTCCGTTCCAGGGACTTCCGAAGATGCCTTTCTGGAAATCGTATCTCTTGAATGCCATAACAAGACCGGCCATGGGTACATACATGATAAAGAAAAGGACCAGGAATGCAGGGAGTGCCATTATCACATGCGCTCTGTGCTTCCAGGTGTTTTCGAAAAATCCCTTCATACTGTGCTCTCCTTGTTCAAAAAACCTGGCTATTACTTTGCTTAATCGTTTTCGCTCTTTAATATTATTACATATTTTACAATTTTGCAAGCATGATCTTTTTGAAATTGTGCATTTTGGATGTTTTTGGATATTATACACATATTTTATACGCTTTAATTTTGCACTTTGCTGGTATTTTGTCTACTTTTTACTTAAACGATATAAATTTCTTAAATATGATGCATTTTTTTGATTTTGCCATAAAAAAGTTCCCCGGGCGATCCCGGGGAACTTATACTTTCGTTAATTATTTAAGCTTGAAAAGCGTACCTATGATGCCTCTTCCGAGCGAAGCTCCGACATTACCTCCGACTTTCTTGCCGAACGATCCGCCCATGGTCTTGCCGAGCGCATTGCCCACTTCACGTCCCACGGTTCCGGCTGTAGAGGACGCAACTCCCTTGACAGCATTCTTGACCGCATTCTTCTTTGCGGCCTCCTCGCGCTCCGCCTTCTTTTTCGCAGCTTCCTCCTCTTTCTTCTTTGCGGCCTCCGCACGGGCAGCCTCGCGTTCGGCTTCCCTTCTCGCGGCAGCTTCTTCCTTTTCGGCCTGTTTCTTCGCCGCGGCTTCTTCTCTCTCTGCCTGCTTTCTTGCCGCTTCCTCTTCCTTAAGCCTTAACTTCTCAGCCTCTGCTTCCTCCTTCTCTCTCTGCTTCTCAAGGAGAGCGTTCCGGACTTCTTCATCCTCTTTGGCTTTAAGCCTTATAAGGAATTCATAGGCCGAATCCCTGTCAACGGATTCATCATATTTTAAGTGCAGGAAACTGCGGCTTATCTCACCGGCCCTGTCTTCGTCATCGATCGCTCCCATCCTGCTCTGGGGCGGAAGTATCTTAGTCTGTTTTACAATGGTCGGGATGCCCTGCTCGTCAAGCACCGAAACGAGAGCTTCACCGATACCGAGCGAGGTCAGCACCTCATAGGTATCAAATTCGGGGTTTTCCCTGAATGACTGTGCGGCCGCCCTGCAGGCCTTCTGTTCGCCGGGTGTATATGCATGCAGCGCATGCTGGATCTTCGTTCCGAGCTGCGCCAGCACCGCATCCGGTATATCCCTGGGATTCTGGGTTATGAAGAACACTCCGACTCCCTTACTCCTTATGAGCTTGACGACCTGCTCAACCTTGTCAAGAAGCGCCTTTGGTGCGGAATCAAACAAAAGATGGGCCTCATCGAAGAAGAATACCATCTTCGGCCTGTCAAGGTCTCCGGCTTCGGGAAGAGTTTCAAACAGCTCCGAAAGCATCCAGAGAAGGAAGGTTGAATACATATTGGGGTTATTGATGAGCGTCTGGCAGTCAAGCACCTGGATCGTGCCTCTGCCTTCGGGACTCCTTGTTATCCAGTCCCTAATATCAAGAGCGGGTTCACCGAAGAACCTGTCGGCCCCCTCCGCTTCAAGCGCCATTACGGACCTCATTATGACACCAAGGCTCTGTGTCGGGATATTTCCGTACTTAACGCTGAGTTCCTTACAGTTCTCGGTCACATAGCTTATCATGGACCGTAGATCCTTGGTATCTATAAGGAGCATGTTCTTATCTTCGGCGAGCATGTCATCCGCTATCCTGAAGATGACCGTAAGTATATCTGTCTGGGTCTCGTTTAATCCGAGTATCCTCCCCAAAAGGAGCGGCCCCATCTCGGTAACCGTCGTCCTGAGAGGCAGGCCCTTTTGCGCATATACATCCCAGAATTCCGTGGGATAGGATTTAAATGCAAATCCTTCATCATTAAGGGCAAACCTTTCGATCCTTTTATTCATATCCTCGGTTTCGACACCGGGACGGCACATTCCGGCCAGGTCTCCCTTGACGTCGGCAAGAAAAACCGGGACGCCGCAGTCGCTGAACGATTCGGCCAGCACCTTAAGGGTCACGGTCTTACCCGTTCCCGTGGCTCCGGCTATCATTCCGTGCCTGTTTGCCATGGAAGGATAGATGAACACCTTCTCTTCACCAGACCTGCCAATCCATATCTTCTCTTCATTATACATTGTGAACCCTCCGGAATATCTGCACGATACGTAAGACAGCCGGTGATAAACACCCGGTCTGCGACCGTGATACATGATATGCAACGCATAAATTATAGCACAATATCCCGGTATGACTCAACAGGGTATCAATCCGTAAGTATAAGTACCCATACGGTATATCCGCCTACAGTCGCGCAACCGAGGCCGGCCTTTGCGTAATCGACATTTAACATACACCTGTTATGTGAAGGAGACAATGACCAGGCATCTACCGCGCTTGCTGCCGAAGAGTAGCCGAGCGTGATATTCTCGCCGGAAACATTATATTCGATGCCGTTTTCGGAAAGGACAGTAACCGCGTTCTTTCCGTTCGGCCTTATATGCGAAAACCTCTGGGTGGCCTCTTTTGCTCTTTGCGCAGCCGCAAGGTTAAGCTCCTCGCTGAAACTTAAACTTCCGGCTCCGGCCTTGGCACGCTTTGCATTGATCGTTCCGAGTGCCGTACTCATCTCACTCGTCACGGTGCCCGATGCTCCCTTTGAACCGTTTGATGAGACCGAGGCCGAAGAAGCAGCCGGAGCAACCGGCTTACCCTTATCCTTAACCGCGGGCCTTGCGATATCGTCAGCATCGCAGGACCTGCTTCCGACGGATGTCGAACCGTTCGGATCATAGGAACCTACCCTTGCAGACTTTGCTTCCTTCTTCTCCTGTACGGGCGCTGCCGGCTCAAGGACGTCGTCTTCATATTCCGGTATGTCCGTATCAATGACTATCTCATCCTCTTCATCATAGGAAGAAAGAAGGCAGTCATCCAGCGGGATCTCATATCCGGTATCATATTCATCATAAGAAATATCAAGCGGGATCTCGTATCCGGCATCATATTCATCATAGGAAACTTCAAGCGGGATCTCGTATCCGGGATCCTGGTATGTCCAATCATATTCGAGAGGGATCTCATATTCGGTATCATCGTAAAAACCGGAATAGACACCTGCATGTGCAACAGACGCGGGCAGGATCGCAAATACTGCAAAAGCTGCCGCAAAAACTGAAATCCTGATCACCTTATTCATAATAATCTCCCTTCATTATCGTATTCGTATTAAAGAATGATATCGGTAATATCGTCCTTCAAACGAAATACATGCAGTAATGCCTTCCCCGTGCATCACAACGACCCCATTATCACCGTATGGTCACAAAACATCACATCCCCATGTAAATATCACATTATGACCATTGCATGCTTATTATACATCACATTTATACCAATGTCATCATTTTTTTCAAAATTGTTAACTGAATCGGATCTCCCAAAAAATAACCTGCGTTTCTAGTGTTTTAAAAACTTCCGGTATTTATATGCCTCCGGATCGTGTTTCAGTTAAAACAGGATTTAATTTAGTTGTGAACAGGGATTTTTGCAATTTTTCTCGAACTGTCGTTCGGATACGTTTTATTTCGCTAAAGTATTAAGTCGTGTTATAAACTTAATCGCAGGGGCTGTAAGTCGGTACTACTTTCCTGACATATTCACCTATGCTGTCATTGTTCTCATAGCAGACAGCCATGAGTTCCTGCAGATCATCTATGAATTTCTCGGGATCGAACTCTATGGGTTTGCCTATATGTATCATCTTATTCGGGGTCGTCTGCATACCTTCCTCTGCCATAAGTTTCTCTTCATACAGTTTTTCACCGGGCCGCAAACCGGTATATACTATCTTGATATCGACATCGGGTTTGTATCCGGAAAGCTTGATCAGATTTCTCGCCAATGTGTCTATCCTGACAGGCTCACCCATGTCCAAAACGAATATCTCACCGCCGTGCGCATACACTCCTGCCTGCAAAACGAGGGAAACAGCCTCCGGTATAGTCATAAAATAACGTATGATATCAGGATGTGTGACCGTAACGGGTCCTCCGTTCGCTATCTGCTTTTTGAACAAAGGCACAACCGAACCGTTCGAACCGAGTACATTGCCGAACCTTACCGCAACAAATTCCGTCTTTATGCTGCTCGTATCGATCTTCCTGTATACCCTGACTCCTTCCGAATCAACCTCATGCTGGAAAAGCCTCGGGATCATATCAACCTTACCGTCCCTTATAAGCTGGTTGAAAGCCTGGATGACCATCTCGCACAGTCTCTTGCTCGCTCCCATTATATTTGTAGGATTGACAGCCTTATCCGTGGATATGAGCACAAACCTCTCACAGCCGTTCAAAAGAGCGGCGTGGGCGGTCTTATAGGTACCTATCGCATTGTTCTTTATGGCTTCGCAGGGACTGTCCTCCATAAGCGGCACGTGCTTGTGAGCCGCCGCATGGTACACAACCTGGGGATGATATGTCTCAAATACGGAATTGATCCTCCTCGAATCCCTGATAGAACCGATCAGCACGGTAAGATTAAGTCCCGGATAATCGGTCCTTAACTCCTGTTCTATCTCGTATGCGCTGTTTTCGTAAATATCAAGGATAATAAGATGTCCGGGCTTATGGGCCGCGATCTGGCGGCATAATTCGCTGCCGATAGAGCCTCCGCCTCCCGTGACGAGAATGACTTTACCCGTAAGATAATTGAATATCTCGTCTAAGTTGACTTTTATGGATTCCCTTCCGAGGAGATCCTCTATCTTCACGCTCCTCATCGAGCTTACGGAAACCTCGCCGTTGACGAGCTGGTACATTCCGGGGAGGTTTTTGAGCTCGCAGCCCGTTTCCTTACATATATTAAGTATATCCCTCTTGGCCGAAACATCGGAATTGGGAAGCGCAACGTATATCTTCTTTATATTATATTCGCCGATCGCGCTCAATATCCGGTCGCGTCCGCCTATTATGGGCACTCCGTCGATATATCTGTTCCATTTGTTGGGGTCGTCATCGACTATGCAGCAGATCCGGTCCGTTGTCTCCTTCGAATGGCTTACATCCCTTAAGATCATCTGCCCCGCCGAACCGGCACCTATAAGGAGAACGTTATCCTCACGTTCCACGGTCCTGAAACCGCCCTTAAAGTCCATAAGGAGGAAGAACCTGTAGGAAAACCTGACTCCGGCGACCAGCACGAACTGGACGACAGCTCCGAATATGTAATATGACATGGGCATCCTCTGGATAAAGGATATGCCCACGGTATGGAATACAAAACATATGGCCGAAGCGATGAGGATGCGCATAAGCTCGCTGTAACTTGCGAACCGCCATATCGTCTTATACATCCTCTGCCTTGCGAAGACCAATACGCAGAAGATCGTATAAATGGGCGCAAATATGAGAAAAGGCCTCATATAATCATCGGGAATAAGCCTGAACCTGCAGTCAAACCTGATCCAGAGAGAAAAAAGATATGAAAGGTTGACCGCGATGATATCAAAAACGATCAGTATCGCGGCTATCGCCTTCCAGTGTTCTATATGAAGTTTGCGTAAAATACCGTCAAATTTATCGTTCATCGCATGTCCAAACGCAGTGATCAACGTCTGTAATGGCTACTTCCTGTTCCTGAGTCCCTCGATATAATGCCCAAGCCTCTCCATGGCAACCTTGAGCTTTTCAAGAGAATATGCATAACTGATCCTTATAAAGCCCTCTCCGCTGTCACCGAAGGCCGAACCCGGAACGACCGCAAGCCTCTCGGCATCGAGAAGGGCAAAAGCAAACTCCTCGGAGGTCATGCCGAACTCCCTGATATCGGGGAATACGTAAAATGCGCCGTAAGGTTCGAAGCAGGATAATCCCATCTCCTTAAAGGAATGCATAAGGAACCGCCTTCTCTGGTCATATGATTCCCTCATCATCTTAACATCCTTATCTCCGTTCCTTAAAGCCTCAACAGCCGCATACTGGCTCGTAGTCGGGGCGCACATGATGCAGAACTGATGGATCTTGGTCATCTGGGAGATTATCTGTTCGGGACCGCAGGCGTATCCGAGCCTCCATCCCGTCATGGCAAATCCCTTCGAAAAGCCGTTTATTAAGATGGTCCTCTCCTGCATTCCCGGAAGCGAAGCTATCGAGCAGTGATCTCCGCAGTAGGTCAGTTCACTGTATATCTCATCGGATAATACGAATATATCCTTCTCAATACATACCTTTGCGATATCCTCAAGATCCTCCCTTGTCATGACAGCCCCTGTCGGGTTATTCGGGAACGGCATCACAAGAATCTTGGTCTTATCCGTGACAGAATCAAGCAGCTCCTGTTTCGTAAGCCTGAATTCATCTTCGTTTTTGAGTTCTATGATGACGGGGACGGCACCGGCAAGTATCGCGCAGGGCTCATACGAAACATAGCTCGGCTGAGGGATCAGGACCTCATCGCCCGGGTCGCACATGGCACGCATCGCGATATCGATGGCTTCGCTTCCGCCTACCGTGATTATGACCTGTGACTTCGGATCGTATTCGATGCCGCATTTTCTTCCGATATATCCCGTTATCTCCTCTCGCAATTCGATAAGTCCGGAATTGGAGGTATAAAAGGTCCTTCCTTTTTCGAGGGAATAGATGCCCTCATCCCTTATATGCCAGGGCGTGTCAAAGTCAGGCTCGCCGACGCCCAGGGAGATCACATCCTTCATCTCGCTTGCGATATCGAAGAACTTACGTATGCCTGAAGGCTTGATATTGACGATCGTTTCAGATAACGGGTTCCTCATGGCATCATTATCATCCTTTCATCCGTCTTGTCACCGTTAAGTATGGTTCCGTGATCCTTATACTTCTTGAGCACGAAATGTGTCGTCGTGGAGATAACATTCTCAAGCGTCGAAAGCTTCTGGGTCACGAAACTGCTTACTTCCTTAAGAGTCTTGCCTTCGAGCGAAACGAGAAGATCATAGCCTCCCGAGATGAGATATGTCGCATTGACCTCGGGGTACTTATATATCCTTTCGGCTATATCATCAAATCCGTGGCCGCGCTGGGGAGTTACCCTGACTTCTATGAGCGCGTTCACACGGTCTGTAGTCACCTTGTCCCAGTCTATAAGGGTATGATATCCGCAGATTATCCCCTCGGATTCCATATCTGTAAGTTCCTTTGTTATCTCGGCTTCCGTCGTTCCGAGGAGCACGGCCAGTTCGGCAAGCTCAACACGGCTGTTCTTTTCGATGTAATTAAGTATCTTCTCTCGCATTTCATTCCTCCGTACTAAAGATCTTATATAATTCATCCGGGCCGGGAGGAGTCAGATAACGCGCGTTACCCTTGTTTAACAGTATCCTGTCCCTGCCTTCCTCTATCTTTCCTATGATCGTTGCCTCGATGCCGGCCTCTTTAAGATCCCTTATAAGCTCCGGACCGTCGCCGGCGGTTATGAGCATGGATCCGCTTGAGATCAGTTCGTAAGGATTTATATCAAACACCTCGCATATCTCAACGGTCTCCTGCCTTATGGGTATGCTCAGCATATCAACCTTAAGTCCGGCTCCCGAAGCCTCGGCAACTTCCCATAATGCCCCGAAGACCCCTCCTTCGGTTATATCATGCATAGCCGTTACACGGTGCTTAACGGCTATCCCGGCTTCCGGCACCACCGACAGGTACCTGATAAAACCCGCCGCTTCTCCGATAAAGGAAGAACTGAACCTCTTTAGCAGCTCCTCCTCCTTCTCCCTTGCGATTATCGACGTCCCCTCAAGTCCGATCCATTTGGTAACGATTATGTCGTCTCCGGGACGTGCACCGCCGGTAGTTATATATTTATCCCTACGGACCTTTCCTACTCCTGTCACGGTTATGACCGGCTGGTTCACCACCCGTGTGACCTCGGTATGTCCGCCTATGGTCTGTATATCCAGCTCGCTGCAGGCTTCCTCCACCTGCTCCATTATCTCCTTAAGGTCTTCCTCCACACAACCCTCGGGCAGGAGGATCGAGAGCATTACTCCGATAACCTCGGCGCCTGCCGATGCTATATCATTTGCGGTTACATGAACCGCTAAAGACCCCATCTCGTGAGATGTTCCCGTGATGGGATCGGTGCTCATCACATATACCTCATCGCTGCCGAGTCCTATCACTGCACAGTCTTCGCCGACCGCCGCTCCCTGCAGTATCTCCGGACGTCTTTTCTTTATCCGGTTTATCACGGACCTCCTGAGTACGGATTCGGGTACCTTGCCTGTCTTCATCATGCCTGTCATTCCTTATTCGCCCCCGGTATCCTGCCCTTCGCCGGCTGCCTCGGGTGCCGGCTGTTCCGGGGCGGGCGCCGGCTGCTCACCTTCCGTTCCCGGCACGTTCATAAGCATTGCAGGATCTATGATACCAGCGTTCACCTGGGCGGCGGCATTCTTACATGCTTCGATGCTGCCCGTTGCGATGGCATTGTTGATCACCTGTTTGACAAACGAATTATCCGTTGCGGTCCCTACGGATGCAGTCCTCGGTACTGCCTGGTATTTGCTCTTGTTAATCTTGACACGGTCGGTCTCAACCCCGTCCACCTTGACTATCTTCCAGTATTCTCCCAGATAACCCGTGTGGGCTGACTGTACCGAAACCTTGCCGGCCTCCATCTCGGGATCGGCAACGACCTTCTCACCCTCGGGCTCGGTACGTTCGAGTTCAACACTCTCAAATGAGATCGTCCTGTTGGACGGACGGGTCTCAACTCCGTAAATATTGAAAACGACCTGCTTGTCATCGGTCGTATAACCTTCTATGAATATGGGATCGGAAAGATTATTGGTGAATTTGAAATCCTTGGATGTTCCCGAGATGGCCGCATCCGCGGACATATCCACATAACTGACGATCATGGAATGGTTATACCGTTCATCCACCTGCAGTTCCGCCCTGATCACGGCATTATACAGTGTCGAACTCACCTGGCAGATACCTCCGCCGAGACTCTCGACAACAAGGCCGTTTAAGTAAGATCCCGCCAGATAATAACCGTTTTCCTCGGTAAACGGGCTGACGGTCTCATATACCGAAAGCTGCTCACCCGGATACAGGACCTTTCCGTTAATGAGCTTTGTTCCGTTCCTTACGTTACCCGAACGCTCCTTACCCGACGAAGAAAAACTCGTCGTAAAGCTTCCGAGCAGATCGTGGATCTTCATAAGATCCTCGGCCTTGCCTTTCGGTTGTATCATTCCGGATACGAGTTCGATGCTTATGTCGTCCTTCTGCCATGAAGACATTTCTTCCATGACGGCGTCTACCGACTTATCCACATCTATTCCGAAGCCTTCCTGGCCCTCAAAGACCTTGAACTGGCCGTTCTCTCTGGTCATCGTGGCATCCTTCGCTTCGCTTCCGCTCGCATCGCTCTCTGCCTGGATAACGTTCCTTACATATGACTTATCTGCACTTACATTGATGTCATATACCTTATGTTCGATCTGAAGATCCTTGTTGGCCTTGTATCTTGCGATGACATTTCCGGTCTTGCCAAGGCCTATCGCTTCAAGAAGGATATCGCTGTTGGACCATTTGATACCCAGATCCCCTGCGGATACGCTTGTTACGCGTCCGTTAATTGAAGCAAGGGATATCTGCCTTCCCCTTAAGACTCCGATCCTCTCCTCGATGCTGTCCTTTGCTTCCTTATATGTCATCCCGGAAAGGTCGATATCATCTGCGTATATACCCGCACCTATCCTGGCATTGGGATCCACGTGAAATGAGGCGGGGACCTCAACGTTTATCTCGGTGGTGAGGCTGTTTGCATTCTCAAGCACCTCATCCTTTGTGGGGTCCACGTCTTCCTCTCCGGAAGTGATATTTATCGTTATCTCGCTGCCTGTATCCTCCTTTTCGGCGGGGGCATCGAAAACGATGACATCTTCCGATTTATTGATGACATTGGCTGCGCCCGCCGATGCGGCACAGACAGGCATCGCAGTGTTGACTGTCATTGCAGCTGCGCACAGAAGCGCGATACGCAGCTTAATAGCTCTTATCACGATCATCCCTCGATTCATGAATTATTGTATGATATAATGATAATTACTGAAGCAGATAAACAAGCGTGGGTACAACCATTGCAAGCACCAGGATAAAGATTATGATGCCGGACATTATCTTTCTTGATCTTTTATTGTAGAAGTTCATATGGTACCTCCGGTAACGTACATAGATCAGCACTCTTAAAGGAATATTATATATGATTTCGCCCATTTTTACAACTATAGTGATAGTTTTTCTGTCCGTCATGATCTACATGAAGGTCACCACCAACCGCTTCAATACAGGCGACGAAAAACGGCTCGAACTCGAACGCAGTTCCAACTCGGTCCGAAGACAGAGCCTTGACGATCTTGAATATATCACGATACCTTTCGGATCGCTACCGTTCACCCAAAAAAGCGATAAAGAGCCGGAAGCCGCCAAAGGAAGCGATAAAGAGCCTTCCGACGCGGATATACCTGACTGTGAGGCTGCGATCCTTGAACTTAAAGATAAGAAGATCGTGAATTTTACCGGCATTTCAAATACCGATCTTAAGATGGCATACGGAGCACCGAACCTTCCCCTGCTTTCCGAATATGACCAGAATTATACCCTGCTTATCAAGTCACTTGATTCATGGGGAAGCCGTCTGCTTGAACAGGGCAGAAAAGAAGACGCAAAAAAAGTCCTCGAATTCGCGGTCGAATGCAGGACAGACTTAAGGTCGAGCTATATGATGCTTGCGGATATGTATGCCGAGGGATTTGAGTTTGACAGGATCGACCGTCTTATAGAGGTCGCAGAAGGGATAAATTCACTTATGAGCGGCCCCATAGTCCGCGCTCTTAAGGAAAAATGCGACATAAACATGTATGTCGGAAAGAAATCCTGACCGCCTCCCGGATCACTTGTTTCTGCAGTATCCGGTAAGGGGGCACCTCTCACACTCCGGACGCTGTGCCTTGCATATCTCGCGTCCGAAGGTGATAAGCTGCATATTTATAAGTATCCAGTGATCTTTCGGTATTTCCTTCATAAGATCGTATTCTATCTTAACGGGATCCTTCTCCTTCGTAAGTCCGAGCCTTCCGGATATCCTCCCTACATGCGTATCTACCACGATACTCTCAATACCGAATATATTCCCGCGTATCACATTGGCCGTCTTGCGGCCGACACCGGGCAGAGCCGTAAGGCTTTCAATATCCGAAGGTACCCTGTCGTCATAATCATCATGCAGTTTGCGGCAGCATGCGATTATGTTCTTTGCCTTATTATGATAAAAACCGGTGGAATGGATATCCCGTTCGAGTTCATGAAGATCGGCTTCCGAAAATGCCCTGATATCCGGATATTTTACGAAAAGGTCCTTCGTAACGATATTGACCCTCGCATCGGTACACTGCGCGGATAATATCGTTGCGATCAGCAGCTGCCAGGGGTTATCGTAATTTAAGTAACATCTGGCATCCGTCCCGTACATTTCGTCCAATATGCGTAATATCTCTCCGGTCCGTTTCTTCATCTTAAGATAAGTATTACTGCTGTCCCGATGCCCGGCTCAACTCGATGAGCTTCGTATGCATCTCGGTCTCGATCCTTGACAGCTCCTTCTCGGCCTCGGCGCGCTTTGCACGTCCGTCAGCCTGGATCTGGACTACCTCATTAAGCGTATCTATGAGCGTCTGGTTCGTATGGGTCAGGGTCTCGATATCAACGATGCCTCTCTCGGATTCCTTTGCGGACTCTATGGTCGCTATCTTTAAGGCCTCCGCATTCTTCTTGAGCATCTCATTGGTAACGTCCGTAACTTCCTTCTGAGCCTTGGCGGCCTCGCTTGAATGGTTTAAGCCGATGGCGATGACCATCTGACTCTTCCAGAGAGGTATGGTATTAACGAGCGTGCTCTGGATCTTCTCGGACATCATCGTGTCGTTGTTCTGGATGAGACGGATCTGGGGAGCCATCTGCATCGAGATGTTCCTCGTAAGCTCAAGGTCATAGATCTTCTTTTCAAACCTTTCGATCATCGATGCATAATCCGATGCGGCCTGCGAATCCTCGGGAAGTCCTGATTCTTCAGCCTTTTTAAGCAGTTTGGGAAGCTCCTCCTGCTTGGCTATCGCGAGTTTCTCCTTGCCGGCAAGGATATATAATGTAAGGTTTTTATAATATGTAAGGTTCGTCTCGTACATCTTGTCAAGCATCGCAACATCCTTAAGGAGAGTCACCTGATGCCCTTCCATGACTTTGACTACCTTGTTGACGTTGGCTTCTGCCTTGTCATATCTTGCAAGCAGCGCGCTTGCCTTCTCCTGTCCCTTCTTGAAGAGTCCGAAAAGCCCCTTCTTATCCTCGTCATTATTAAAGCCCTTAAGCTCGCCGACGAGTCCCGTAAGCAGCTCGCCTATCTGTCCCATATCCTTGGTACGCACGCTGTTTAAGGCACCTTCCGAGAAATCGGCTATCTTTTTCTGTGCGCCTGCGCCATACTGTATAACGAGCTGGGAATTATTCAGATCGATCTGGGAAACATAACTGTCCACAACCTTCTGTTCTTCGGGGGTCAGTTCACTCTTCGTCTTGATATCCGAAAGCTCCGTTCCGTAGTTCACGGGCGTATGAGCAGGTGCGGGTTTCTCCTCCTCAAGCGGTGCAAATGGAGACTCGTATAATTCCGCCTGCGGTACAACCGCCTCTGCTGCCGTTCCTTCAGTTAATGATCCGTTTGTGTTAACATCCATTCTCGTTTCCTCCGTATATTATTGTTGCTTAAGAGCCGTTTCCTGAGTGAGACCCTCCTGGGTCAGCATGGTCGTAAGCACCTGTGCATCACTGGTCACATCCCAGACGGAATCCTGGAACAGGTTGTTTAAAAGCTGCACAAATGCTTCGTTGATAGTATCGAGTGTCTTCTCTATTTCGGCCTTGGCCTGTACTATCTCCTTGCCCGGAGCGGTCACTTTGTCATATTCACTGTATGCTTCAACGAGCTTGAGCATCGTAGGCAGATAGTAATCCATGAGCTTATGCATCCTGTCCATCTGCTCCGGATGCTCCTTGACTCTTGAAAACATCTGCTTTAAGAGACCCTCAAGACAGTCAAGCTTGGCGCTTATCACCTCACCCGGGATATCATCGTTGAGCTTATGGAGCCTGTTCACAGCATCCATACCCTCGGATACCATGATATCGAGTTCGGACTGCTCGGCCCCCGTAAGTGAAGCTTCCTCCTCATTTTTCATCCTGCTCATCGTCTGCTCATATTCCTTATATACATCCGATGACAGCATCAGGGTGGTTTCCGCCTCATCCAAATACCCTTCGGGATAAAATCCCTTCTTAAGCATCTTTTTAATATCTTTTTTGAGCTTTTTCTCCGCAATACCGGTCGCCGATGATATCTGGCTGAGCTTTGCATACAGCTTTTCACCGCATATCACGGCATATCTCTTTGCTCTTTCGAGCAGCTTGCGGTGCTGTACTCCCGATACGATGAACCCTGCGCTTATAAGAGTCAGCGTAAGGAACGTTATCACGCCCGAAATATGACCCGGATCGCTTCCCAAGGAGGCTGCGACAGCCATGGTCATGATCCCGAAAACAGTTGCGCATACGCTTCCGAATACTATGCCGAGAATACTCGAATTATCACCGACCGCATTGAACTTAATGGGGAGCAGCTTGCCGTTTTTGATGATCGCATTCGGCGAACGCATCTTTCTTCTTAACTCGGACTGCTTCCTTCTTTCCTCAAGCTCCTGCTTCCGCCTTGCGGCCATTGCCATACGCTCGTTATTTAACCTTTCGTTACGGAGCCTCGCCCTTTCGGCCCTTTCTCTCTCAAGCTGCTGCTGTCTTTCCCTCGTAGCAGCCCCGGCAGAATAGTTGGTATACCTGTGGCCGTTTTGGTCGCCGCTCCTGTACCCGGTACTCCTCTCAAGCTGGTCGGTCGCCTCATCTATCACCATGTTCACGGAATTGGATATGGCTTCATTAAGCCTGGAAAAGTCACCCCTGCTCAGGCTTATCTTAAGTGATTCCTTTATCTCTTCACCTATGTCGTTAAGTAAGCTGCTGTCACCCATACAAACACCATTCAGTTGGAGGAATAGTCTCCGTAATAATCTCCGTAGTACTTGCCGTAGTATTTACCATAATAACGGCCGTAATATTTGCCGTATTTGCCGCCCATCTCAACCTTGTTGAGAATGATGCCGAGAATAGGACAGCCCGTTTTGCGTATCTGCTCGATCACACGCTCGGCAAACTTCCTGCTTATTGCCCTGGCTTCCATCACAAGAGCCACGCCGTCACAGTTCTGCGCTATGATCGCGCTGTCTATTACGCTTCCTAAAGGAGGCGTATCAATTATAACATAATCATATATATCCCTGAACTTGGAAAGGACAAGCTTAAACCTTGCGGTTCCGAGCAGCTCGGAGGGGTTCGGGGGTACGGGTCCCGTAGGTATTATGTGCAGTCCCCTG
This sequence comes from Lachnospiraceae bacterium, assembly GCA_024692905.1. GTDB lineage: Bacteria > Bacillota > Clostridia > Lachnospirales > Lachnospiraceae > UBA2868. The sequence goes on from JAILLY010000062.1 coordinate 22,134, forward strand.
ATATTGGTCGAGTATATCACATCCTGGATATCCCTGCGTCCTGCAAGGAAGTGGGAAAGGCCGGATGATATCTTGGTTATCTGGTATCTTCCGAGGATGACTGACTTTCTCATATCGGCATCTATAAATAACACATGTTTTCCCGCTTCCGCCATGGATATGGCAAGATTGAAGGATACCGATGACTTTCCTTCGTTCGGCACACAGCTGGTAATGGCTATTACCTTAACATTGTTGCCGCAGAATTCCATATTACTTCTTAATGACTTATATGCCTCGTTGGTCTTGAAATCCAGCTTGGTCTTCCGGTTTATGGTGATTACCTTAGTATCCATTCTTTTCAACCTCCGTTCCCGGTCTTAACACAGCCATGTTCACCGGAGTTGTCGCAGTCTTGGAATTAAATTCCTTATCCGAACGGCGTTTCTTCTTCTTTCTGCCCCTGTCGTTCTCGCCGGCCTTCTCATCCACATACGGGATCGAACCGAGCACGCTGACCTTAAGGTAATGTTCGATATCATCGGGATTCTTGATCGTATCATCCATTACGTAGATAAGGATGATCACGACTATGGCAAAGAACACTCCGCCCATTCCGCCGATCAGCGTATTCCTGAATACCTTGGGTGATGACGCTTCGGTCGGAACGTCTGCTTCCTCGACCACGTTAACGGCCTCGGTGTTCATTACCGCCGAAATATGCTCGGATGCGGAGTTCCTGATGGCATCCGCAATGTCACGGGCCGTTTCGGGACTTGAATCCTCGACCGTGATCGTAACGATACGTGTATCGGTGGGAACGGTAACGCTTATCTTTCTCTTAAGCTCACGGTTGTCCATGTCAAGCGCCAGCTCGTTCCTTACTTCCTCAAGCACCGGACGGCTTGTGACCAGTTCCTGATAGTCCTTGGTCAGCTGCGTACCGGTCTGAAGATCCGAATATGTGAGCGTTTCATTGCTCTGACGGTTGATTATGTACATCTTGGTCGTCGATTCATACTGCGGGGTGATGACATATACGCACAGAACATAAGTGACCGCTCCCGCAAGCGCGCCAAAGAGCACGATCATCCACAGCTTGCTCATAAGGACGCCGATCAGTTCGACTAAGTCTATCTCTATTTCTTCCGAATTCCTGTTTCCAGTTTCCATTTAATATTTCTCCCGGATCATCATATGATCAGTATAACGGCCGGTTATTGATGATGTTTACCGCATTTGCGAATAACAGCCGGGCCGCATAATCTTTGTCGCATTTCTTACATATTATCCTGGCGCATTCGGCCATGTCAGGCTTCCTGCTCCCCATACTGTGTGCATCGGTACCTATGAAGTGGATCCATTCCTCCTTAAGGAGCTTCTTGATAAAACGCCTTATCGTAAAACCGCCCTCACCGGTTATCGTTGCCGAATTGACCTGTATATAGGCCCCGTTGTCCGTAAGCTCCCCGACAAACGAAGGCTCCCTTACAAGACAGTCATACCTTTCAACGTGAGCGAGTATCGGATAATAGCCGCTGTTTAACATATTATGGACCGCTTCGGCCAGTTCGCGCTTCTTGACCCCGTTTGAGAATTCAAGCAGCACATAATTTGACTCCGCAAGGGTATGGACCCTTCCCTCCTCTATCCATTCGGGTACGCTTGGGTAATAATATATCTCATTTCCGATAAACAGCTTAAGATCGGGGTGGATCTCGTTAAGATGGCTCTTTAACTCCTCAAAGACCTCATCTATGACTTCTGCTGCCGTCTCAACATATCCCCCGTGATAATGCGGCGTCAGGATGATCGCCCTTATACCCTCGGAGTAAGCATGATCCAGCATCGCTAAGGACATGTTCATATCCCTCGATCCGTCATCGACTCCGGGAAGTATATGACAATGCATATCCAGATAATACAATGTCTTATCCTTTCAACGTTTATTATAGAAGTTTACTACACATACTCACCCTACGCAAGGCAGGAGTATAAGGTCACGAAAGTGCCTCCGCCATGCGGTCCCAGGAAAACCTGTACTCCCGGTCGGCAATACCCTGTATATATCTGTCCTTCCTGCCTTCCGAAAAATACGTATGGATGGCAGAGGCAAGCGCCTCATCATCGAAGGGCTCCACGATCATTCCGGTCACGTCGTCCTCAACAACCTCCGGGAGTCCGCCTACCCTCGTGACTATCACGGGCTTTCTGAATCCGTATGCTATCTGGACTATCCCGCTCTGGGTCGCCGATTCATACGGCAGTACCACAAGATCTGCCGCCGAGAAGTATTTTTCCACCTCTTTATCCGGGACATACCCGTCTTTTATGGTTATATCTTCACCTATTCCGAGGCTGTCAATAAGTGCAAGGTATTCATCCTTTCCGCCGTCAAAGTCACCAACGACATAAAGCTTCGGGATCCTGCCGGCTCCTTCATACCTGTCTTTAAGTATATGCATCGCATTTAACAGGTGCTTAAGTCCCTTATATTCCCTTACAAATCCGAAAAACAGCATCATATCTTCATCATCCGGGATAGATAACCTCTTCCTTGCACTGCCGCGGTCAAGATTCTCAAAATTAAATGCGCTGTATGTCGGATGGACCGAAACCCTGTAATCAGCATCGGGCTTTATCGACAGAAGATCCTTAACCTCACCGTTCGCATGCAGGATGAATGAGTCTCCTCTCTTTAATGCCATGCGTGTAAGCTGCCTGTCAAGCGGGAATCTCTCGTGGGGGAACACGTTATGGCATATATATACGACTTTTATACCTGCCTTCTTAAGCCTGCGCGTCAGCAGCGTATAGCACGGCGCGAAATAGGGATGCCACCACTGGATGATGACTTTCTCCGGTTTCATGCGGACAATCTCCCCTGCCGTCTTAAGTATATTGAACGGGTTTGCCGTATTTATAAGGAACTTCGTACCCTCAACCCTGAAGTGATCGTTTTCGTAGTCTCTCTGCTCCCTTTTGAAAAGAAGCTTCGGATACTGCATGCTGTATGAGATCATCTCCACATCGCGGACCTTTGAAAGCGCACGATACATAAGACCTGTATAATGGGATATCCCGCCTTTATACGGATAAACGGGCCCGATCAGTACCCACTTATTCTCTGCCATTCTCCGCTTCTTCTCTTTCTTTCTCCGAATAATCCAGGCGCCTTACCCTGTACTGGATATCCTCAAGGAGTTTCCGGTTATTTGCGATAACATCAGCCTGGAGCCCTACTATGAAGGTCATGAAACCAAGCAGCATGAGAGTTGACGAGAATACAAGTGACTGTATATGCCCAAGTCCCGAACCCGCAAAGAAATATATAAGGAACCTGACCGCCAGGGCAAATCCCAGAGTGAACGGTATAAGTCCGAGTATCGAAAAGAACGTAAGCGGCCTGTACATCATAAAGGCACGCACTATCGTCAGCATCGAGCGCTTGACATATCCGAACATGGAATGGAAGAGACGTGACTTCCTTAACTCACCGTTGGTCCTTACCGGAACCGAGGTTATCGCCATATTGGTCCTTCCGGCCTGAACGATCGTCTCAAGCGTATAGGTATAGTTGTTCATAACGTTAAGATGCATGGCCGCTTCACGCGAAAAGGCACGGAAGCCGCTTGGTGCATCAGGGATGTCGGTCTTGCTCGCGACTCTGACGACATAGCTGCCGAAATGCTGGAGCCGTTTTTTAAGCGGTGAGAAATGCTCCGTAGCATCTATCGGACGTTCGCCAATGACTATGTCTGCTTTCTTATCAAGGATGGGACGTACCAGCTTCTCGATATCCGCACCGCAATACTGATTGTCAGCATCGGTATTTACGATGATATCGGCTCCGTTACGCAGGCACGCATCGATCCCGGCCATAAATCCCTTGGCAAGACCCTTGTTCTTTGTGAAGCTGACGATATGGTCAACTCCCCATTTCCTTGCCACCTCGACCGTATTGTCGACGCTCCCGTCATTGATTATGAGCACTTCTATCTCGTCTATCCCGTCTATATGCTTCGGCAGATCGTTTAACGCGATCTCGAGCGTTTCCGCCTCGTTTAGACAGGGTATCTGTATTATGAGTTTCATACCTTATTCCTTCTCTCTGGCTATATAGATCGGCCTTCCCTTTGTCTCAAGATAGGTCTTTGCAAGATACTGCCCGACCACTCCTATGCAGAACAGCTGTATCCCGCCCAAAAACAGGATTATACATATCATGGACGGCCAGCCGCTGGTGGGATCACCGTAAATAAGCGTCCGGATTATGATAAATACGATCATCACAAACGAAAGGACCATGAACATAAGTCCGATGAGTGTGCTTATCGTAAGCGGTGCGGTCGTAAAACCGACAAATCCTTCTATCGAATACAGGAACAGCTTCCAGAAGTTCCATTTCGTCTCTCCCGCCACTCTTTCGCGGTTCTCATAGTCAAACCACTTCGTCTTAAAGCCGACCCAGCTGTATATCCCCTTGGTGAACCTGTTGAATTCCTTCATATCAAGGACTGCGTCCACCATTGTCCGCGTCATTATGCGGTAATCCCTGGCTCCGTCCATGATCTGAAGATCGGTCATCCGGTTCATGATACGGTAAAACCGCCTTGCGAAGAACGAACGGATGGGAGGTTCGCCCTTACGGGTGACTCTTCTTGTTGCCGCAGAATCATACCCTTCCTCCGTTACTGCCCTGTACATATCCGGAAGCAGCGAGGGCGGATCCTGAAGATCTGCATCCATTATCACCACGTGATCCCCGTGCGAATTCTCAAGGCCGGCGTAGATCCCGGATTCCTTGCCGAAATTACGGGAAAATGACACAAAATGGACTCTGTCGTCATTTGCCCTTAAGCCTTTTATGACTTCAAGGGTCTTATCCTTAGAACCGTCGTCTATGAACAGGAGCTCAAAATCAAGCCCCGGAAAGGTTCCCTTCATCTCATCCATTGTCCTGCATATCTCTTCGTAGAAAATCGGCAGGGCAGGTTCTTCATTATAGCAGGGCACTACGATCGATAGTAAACTCATGCTTCAGTCCTCAAAGCGGTATCCTGTATACCGCATCTTAATATATCATACATTTCCGCACAGGGCGGATCCAGAATAAGCTTAAGCTTCTGCTTTGCATGGGGTGCGCTGTCCATCTCCTCACCCTCTTCGTTCTTTATGGAGACTACGGTGACTTCCATATCCCTTCCGTCGGGCTTCATCACCTCTATCTTATCGCCTTTTCGGAACTTATTCTTCTGCTCCGTCATGACCGAGCCGTCCCCGCATTTATCTTCGATCATCCCGAGATATACGGATTCCTTAACATACGTGCTGTTATCGTAGATCTGCGTACTCTTATCCGGCTTGCCGAAATAGAACCCGGTTGTGAACCGCCTGTAGGTGCACTGGGCTATCTCATGCCTGTACAGATCCATATTCGACCGGTACTTCTCCTCCGACTCAAGATAGTCATCTATTGCCTTACGGTAGGTCCTTGAAACGGTAGCGACATACAGCGCCGTCTTCATCCTTCCCTCTATTTTGAAGCTGTCGATCCCCGCATCGATCATTTCGGGTATATGCTCTATCATGCACAGATCGCCGGAATTGAAGATATAGGTCCCGCGTTCGTTCTCAAATACAGGCATATACTCTCCGGGCCTTGTCTCCTCCATAAGCACATATTTCCAACGGCACGGATGCGTGCATTCTCCCCGGTTCGCATCCCGTCCCGTAAGGAAATTGCTTAGCAGGCACCGCCCGGAATATGAAATGCACATAGCTCCGTGGATGAAGCTCTCTATCTCCATATCTTCAGGGATATGCTCCCTTATTTCCTTTATCTCCTCAAGGGAGAGCTCCCTGGCGCTTACCACACGCTTCGCTCCCTGCTTATACCAGAAGTCATAAGTCATGTAGTTGGTATTGTTGGCCTGCGTGCTTATATGTATATCTATATCAGGGCATTCTTCCCGTGCTATCGTAAATATACCCGGATCCGCTATTATAAGTGCATCCGGTTTAAGCCCGGCAAGCTCCCTTAAATATTCCCTTGCACCGTCAAGATCGTAATTATGCGCAAGGATATTTACGGTCACATGAACCTTTACCCCGTGTTTATGGGCAAAGTCAATGCCGAGCGCCATCTCCCGGCGGGTAAAGTTCTTTGCCTTTGCCCTGAGTCCGTAGGCCTCGCCGCCTATATATACCGCATCGGCTCCGAAGATGACCGCCGTCTTCAGCACCTCAAGGCTGCTTGCGGGTACCAGAAGTTCAGGTTTCCTTATCTGTTTCATATTGCTTCACACTTACGCTTACGCCGTCATCCACGGGCAGGATGACTGTGCTTAACCTCTCATCATGGGTAAGGACATACAGGTACTCCCTCATGCGGGAATGTATCGTCCGGTCCCTGCGGGCAACCGCATAACGCGACATGAGCACGTCCCCGTCCTGCATGACGTTATCCGACACGAGTATCCCTCCCGGAAGCAGCAGCGTCATCACATCATCAAAGAAATTAAGATACTGCCCTTTAGCCGCATCCATAAAGATAAGTCCGAACTTCCTGCCCTTTCCTGCAAGTTCCTTCAGTATATCGGCCGCCTCGCCCTCAAGCAGGGTAATGCAGCCGTCATATCCCGACTTTTTGAAATTCTCCTTTGCGGCCGGGATCCTTTTATCGTATTTCTCTATCGTGGTTATCGTGCTGCCCTTTGGCATGCACCCAGCCATAAGTATCGCCGAATATCCGACGGCGGTCCCGACTTCCAGTATATCCTTGGGCCTGGACCCGCTTATTATGACTTTAAGCAAACTCCGTACGGTCGGCCTTATTATCGGAACGCCTTCAAGGACAGCGGTACGTTCAAGTTCATCAAGGAAGCTCCCGTTACCGCTGCTTAACGATCCTAAATATGTATTGATCCTCCGGTCGTCTGTCACGGCATCATTCCCCGTTGCCTTCCGGGATATCATCACCTTCGCCGGCATAGGCTTCCTCTGAATCTGACGTATCATCCGCGGCAGGTTCGGGCTCATCCTCCTCACCCTCGTAAGGAGTCTCGCCTTCCTGCATGTCGCCTTCGACCAGTTCGGAACCCGATTCGATGGGAGCGGTTATGTCATAGGTCACATCGGGCATGTCTCCAAGCTCTTCGGGCTTGTATTCCTCTTCCTCTTCCTTTTCATCCGCCTTCGTCAATATTGCCATCAGTTCATCAACCGTATAGGAATTGTTGAGGGTATACGTTCCGGGATCGATGCTTCCTTTGTGCTCGGTCAGCTTTGCCTGGACAAAGAAGAGTGCCCAGTCCGTGGTGATACCCTTTTCCTCGAGCTTCTTGGCAATGCTCCTTAAGCTTTCGCCCTTTTCCACGGATACAACTATATCGCGCCCCGGCGCCTCGGCCACGGGACCTTCGGTAAATACGCGGAAACCGAAATCATAGGCCTTTTTGCCAACCGTCGAGACCAGTATGATGCAGCCGATAAGCACGACCGCCCTTATTATCGTCCCTATGAAACTTACAGTAAGATCCAATACTTTCATAATCTGCTATACTTTGCCTCCGAATCATTCATCAAGCACGGCAACTACCCTGTCTGTTATATACTGGAACATCCTTGAGAAATCCACCTCGGCCAGGATAAAATCGCTCACCCTTGAATCGCTGCACAGTTCCTCCATCCTTCCCGATATCTCCTCGGATCTTCTTTCATATTCTTCTTCGCTCATCTTCTGGACGCTCATGTTAAGCTCGCGTATCCTGCCGACGGCGTCCATTGCGCCCTCATCATTCCTGACTTCGTCAAATCTCTTTCTGTAATTTATGCATTCCTCCGACTCCCTGACCCGTTCAACCAGGCTTTCAAGAGCGGATTCGAGCTTATCGTCATACATCTTTCCTTATCTCTGCCTCCATGATTATGGGCATTATCATGGGACGCCTCTTCATCTTCTTCCATACATAGCTTGACATCGCGTCCTTTATTATGCTCTTCATCCTTCCCCAGTCGCCTATATTCTTATCCTGGATCTTGTCAATGGCTTTTAAGGCTACTTCCCTTGTCTCCTCCATTATCTCATCGGATTCCTTGACATATATGAATCCTCTGGTCACTATGTCGGGGCCGGCGAGCACCCTGTTGCTGCCCTTTTCAAGAGTCAGAACGACCATCAGCATTCCGTCCTCGGCAAGGGTCTGGCGGTCACGGATGACAACGTTGCCTACATCTCCGACACCGAGTCCGTCAACGAATACGGCTCCGGTCTGTACCTCCTCGGTGATCCTGGCGCCGTTGCGGTTTATCGAGAGCACCTGGCCCGTGGTCAGTATGAATATATTCTCCGAGGGGATCCCGAGTTCCCTTGCTATCCCGGCCTGTGCCTTTAAGTGCTTGAACTCACCGTGTACCGGTATCGCATATCTGGGCTTTACCAGCGTATATATGAGCTTGATCTCCTCCTGGCAGGCATGACCCGATACATGGGCATCCTGGAATACGACATCCGCGCCCTTGATGCTTAACTCATTGATGAGCTTGGCCACGGCTTTTTCGTTCCCGGGGATGGGGTTTGATGAAAAAATGACTGTATCTCCGGGCTTGATCTGGAGCAGCTTGTGAGTGCTGGTCGCGATCCTGTTAAGCGCCGCCATGGTCTCTCCCTGGGAGCCGGTCGTGATGATAACGATCTTCCTGTCGGGATAGTTCTTTATATCTTCTATATCGATCAGCGTATTTTCATGAACATCAACGTATCCGAGTTCGGTCGCCGCCTGGATGACGTTCACCATGCTGCGTCCTTCGACCACGACCTTGCGCTTATGCCTGTAGGCGGCATCTATTATCTGCTGGACCCTGTCAACATTGCTCGCAAAGGTAGATACGATGATCCTTGAATCCTCATGCTCCGAAAACAGCGAATCTATCGTCTTGCCCACGGTCTTCTCGGAATTGGTGAAGCCCGGACGCTCGGCATTGGTAGAGTCACACATCAGCGCGAGAACTCCCTTCCTTCCAAGCTCCGCAAAACGCTGGAGGTCTATCGGATCCCCGTACACAGGGGTGTAGTCAACCTTAAAATCACCCGTATGCACCACGGTGCCCACGGGCGAGGTGATCGCCAGGGCACATGCGTCGGCGATGCTGTGATTGGTCCTTATGAATTCAACCTTGAACGCGCCCAGGGTCACCACATCCCCGGCCTTTACGACCCTTCTGTCGACAAGGTCGAGTATGCCGTGTTCCTTAAGCTTCCCTTCTATGAGCGCCTGGGTAAGACGCGTCGCGTATACCGGTACATTAAGCTGCTTTAATACGTACGGAAGGGACCCGATATGATCCTCATGTCCGTGTGTTATGACAAATGCCTCCACCTTATCCGCATTATCCAAAAGATAGGTGATGTCGGGTATCACAAGATCGATACCGAGCATATCGTCCTCCGGGAATGCCAGTCCGCAGTCCACTACCACGATCGAATTCCCGTATTCAAAGGCGGTTATGTTCATTCCTATCTGCTCAAGTCCTCCGAGCGGGATTATCTTAAGCGCCTTACCGCCGCTTTTTTTCCTTGCCAAAATATCACTCCTTAGTTCTTCAACGGGACCCCGGTCCCTTTATTCTATCCTACTATCTGCGTATCTCCGAGAGAATCTTCGAAAATCCCGGCTACGATCTCAAGTTCATCATCATCTATTTCCTCATAGATGCTCTCCTTTGCTTCCGCCGGTGCCGTATCTTTAAGGATCATACACTGCGCATCACCCTTTGGCGCGTCCGCCACGAGGATATAATTGCATCCGTTTATCCTTGTCTCATCTATGATATACCATTCGGACGTGCCTTCATCCGTCTCAAATGTTATCTTTCCCGATCTTTCTTCCTTCTTAAGCTCTTCCATCGGTCTCTCCCCGCAGGCTCTCGAGGTAACCCTGCAATATGAACACCGCAGCGATCTCATCGACGTATTCCTTACGGTCTTCGCGCCTTATACCGCCTTCGATCATTGCCTTTTGCGCCGCCACCGTCGTAAGCCTTTCGTCCCACAAAATGACGGGGAGTCCCGTGCGTCTCTTCAGCGCTTCGGCAAATTCCCTGGTCTTTTCGCAGCGTTCTCCCTCGGTGTTGTTTAAGTTCTTGGGATACCCGAGCACTATGCGGTCGACCTGATTCTCACTGCACAGTTCCTCTATCCTGGCGTAAGTCCTCCGTAACTTGTTCTCGTGCTCACGCCGTATTATCTCAACTCCCTGGGCAGTCAGAAGCAGGGGATCGCTCATGGCTACCCCTACCGTTTTGGACCCAAGATCAAGTCCCAGTATCCTCATCCTAAACCCAGCCGTTATTCTTGATATACTGGGTCAGCAGTTCCTCGACCAGTTCATCACGCTCAACCTTCATGATAAGGCTTCTTGCGTTGTTATGACTGGTGATATATGTCGGATCGCCCGACATTATATATCCGACTATCTGGTTGACCGGATTATAGCCCTTCTCGTTTAACGCCTCAAATACCGAGGATAATACCACCTTTACTCCGGTTTCCGGTTCGACCTGAACATTAAAATGCTGTGTGTTTCCAAGATCCTGCATGATCAATCTCCTGTTCACTGATTTTTGGGCACGGAACACGGTCCGTTCACCCTGCGCGACTGCGCATAGATATTGATATTTTACCCCATTTTCAAAAAAAAGACAACACCGCCGCTCGATTGACAAAACCTTCAACAGGCCATAAGATACTCTTTGCAGGACAAATAAAGGAAATAGGAAGAAATGACTGTATATCTTGATAACTCAGCTACCACAAGATGCTTTGACAAGGTGCGCGGATACATGTCCGAGATCGAGGACATGTACTACGGGAACCCTTCAAGCATGCATATGGCCGGGATAGAAGCCGAAAAACACGTAAGATATGCCACGGAGGTTTTTTCGCGTCTTTTAAAGGCAGGCCCCAAAGAGATAGTGTATACTTCGGGCGGTACCGAATCGGATAATCTTGCCCTTATAGGATGCGCAAGGGCAAACAGCCGCCTGGGAAAGCACATCATAACCACTAAGATCGAGCATCCTGCGGTACTTGAGACCTGTGCATACCTTGAAAAGGAAGGCTTTGACGTAACCTGCCTTGAACCAGACGGCTCGGGCAGGGTAAGGGAGGATGACTTAAGGGCCGCTCTCAGGGACGATACGATCATGGTATCCGTTATGTATGTAAATAACGAGATCGGTTCACTCCAGCCCATAGCAAAGCTTGGTAAGATCATAAAGGAGCATAACGAAAACACGCTGTTCCATGTCGATGCCGTCCAGGGCTTCGGGAAATTCAGGATAAATCCCTCGCGTGAAAAGATAGATCTTCTTTCGATAAGCGGACATAAGATACACGGCCCCAAGGGCGTGGGTGTTCTCTATATTAACGATAAGGTCAGGATACATCCCGTGATCTTCGGCGGAGGACAGCAAAGAGGCTTGCGGTCCGGCACTGAAAACGTTCCGGGCATCGCCGGAATGGCAAAGGCGGCCGATCTGCTGTATACTGACTTTGAAACAGGTACCGGCCGGCTGTATGAACTTAAGACCATGTTCATAAACGAGCTCATGAATCTTGAAGGAGTCACCGTAAACGGACTTCCGGAAGAGTCACCCGAAGCCGGCGATACCCTGGAAGCCAGGGTCAGGATGAGTGCGCCTCACATCGTCAGTGCATCCTTTGAGGGAATAAGGGCCGAAGTCCTGCTGCATGCCCTTGAGGATAAGGGGATATACGTATCATCCGGATCGGCATGCGCGAGCAACAAGCCTGCGATAAGCGCGACGCTCAAAGCGATAGGAGTAAAGCCCTCTCTGCTTGACTCTACCGTAAGGTTCAGCATGTGTGTGGAGACAACAAAGGAAGAGCTTGACTATACACTTGAAGCACTAAAAGAGATATTACCCGCGCTCCGCCGCTATACCAGAAGATAGATAACGGAAAGGAACCGAAATGGATCATTCGTCATTTTTGATAAAATACGCTGAAATAGCCATAAAAGGCAAGAACCGCTATGTGTTTGAAGATGCCCTCATGAAGCAGATGAGATATGCCTTAAAGAAGGTCGAGGGTGACTTTGAGATAACAAAGACCCAGGGCCGCGTGCATGTCGACTGTCTCGGAAGCTTCGACTATGATGAGGTGATCGGAGCATTATCAAGGGTCTTCGGCATCACCGGCATATGTCCGGTGGTACGTGTTCCGGACGAAGGCTTCGACAGGCTCTCGGAAGACGTGATAAAGTATATTTCCGATGAGTATCCCGACAGGAATAAGACCTTCAAAGTCAACTGCCGCCGCGCCAGGAAGAATTATCCCTTGGATTCGCAGGAAGTGAACATGGAAATGGGCGGCCGCATACTCGATGCCTTCCCGGAAATGAAGGTGGACGTTCACGATCCCGATATACTTCTCACGATAGAGATCCGCGATGACAATATATATATCTATTCAAAGATCATCCCGGGCCCGGGCGGCATGCCCGTAGGTACCGGCGGCAAGGCGATGCTGCTGCTCTCCGGCGGGATCGACTCTCCGGTTGCGGGTTATATGATCGCCAAGCGCGGCGTCAGGATAGATGCCGTATATTTCCATGCGCCTCCGTATACTTCGGAAAGGGCCAAACAAAAGGTCATGGATCTTGCAAGGCTCGTATCACGGTATGCCGGCCCGATAACACTTCATGTTATAAACTTTACCGACATACAGCTTGAGATCTACGAAAAATGCCCGCATGACGAACTGACCATAATAATGCGCCGTTACATGATGAGGATCGCCGAAGACATTGCCCGGAAGAATGACTGTCTCGGGCTCATCACCGGCGAGAGCATCGGCCAGGTCGCTTCCCAGACCATGCAGTCCCTGGCAGCGACGAATGAAGTCTGCACGATGCCCGTATACCGCCCTCTCATCGGTTTTGACAAAAACGAGATCATAAAGATATCCGAAAAGATAGATACCTTCGAGACTTCAATACTTCCTTACGAGGACTGCTGCACGATATTCGTTGCCAAGCATCCCGTAACGAAGCCGAACGTAAATATCATAAGACGATCCGAAAACAATCTTGCGGAGACCATTGATGAGCTCTACAGAAAAGCGATCGAAACAGACGAAGTCATCGTCGTTTCATAAGGGCAAGCTCATACTGTTCCTCCTGGGCTGTACATTGGGTGCGGCCTGTTTCTTATGGATATACGGGGCAAGGGTCTTAAATCCCGTATATGACGGATGGCTTTTTGGCGGTGACATAGATCTTGCTCAGCATTATATCGGCTTCTGTCATTACCGCTTAAGTCCGTGGCGTTTTCCTCTCGGAATGACCGATACCTTAAGCTACCCTTCGGCCATGTCCGTGATCTATACCGATTCGATCCCGCTCTTTGCGTTCATCTTCAAGCTTTTTAAAGGGATACTGCCTTTAAGGTTCCAGTATTTCGGGATTTTCGGACTGATGAGTTTCATGCTTACGGGCGGACTCTCATCACTCCTTGTTTTCAACCTTATAAGCCGCGATAAGGATATATCCGATCCTGTCTCCGACACGGGCTTTCCATTCATAAACGCCAATCTTAACTATATCATAAGCCTTACGGCATCACTTATATATATCCTCAGTTTCACCGTTCTCCAGAGGATGTTCTATCATACGGCGCTCGGTGCCCAGTGGATCCTCATACTTGCGCTGTATATATGGACGGTCAGGGGATCTTTGAGCAAAGTCAGGGTCTTTACGCTCTACTGCCTCATGGGATTTCTCTGCGTCGGCATACACAGCTATTTTATCCCGATGACCGGACTTATCCTGCTTGGAGCATCAGTCGAAACATTAACCGTCCGTAAGGACAGCTCGTTTAAGGAAGAGCTGATGAATCTTGCCGGATTCTGTGCCTTTGGCCTTCTGACTCTCTTCGTTTTCGGCGCATTTTCCGGTCCTTCAAACGGTTACGAGGAAGGGTTTGGAACCTTCACGAGCAACCTTAACACCTTTATCGATCCGCTTTACGGCAGCATCCTTATAAAACCCATGAAGCTTTATTACGATTTTCAGTATGAGGGCTACTCATACCTTGGTATAGGCATGTTCCTGCTCATCGCCGCCGCTGCATATTATCTTATCCGGGAGATGCACCGGGAAGGCTTTAAGCGTTATCTTCGCTCCCATATAAGAGTCACCCTGTTCCTTGTCATCATTATCCTGGGCTTTATGCTTGCGGTGCTTCCGACGGTTGCCTTTTGCGGATCAAGGATCGTTTCACTCCCCATCCCGGGCGTGCTTAAAAAGGCGGCAGGCATCTTCCGCTCAAACGGAAGGTTCATCTGGGTGCCGGAATACCTGATCTTTACAGGAGCCCTGGTATTTAGCTGCAGGCTCTTAAAGGAGCAGTTCCTTAAGTCGGAAAAAGGCAAGAGCATCATGTTAAAGCTCCTTATCTGTGCCGTCCTGATACAGGTCCTTGACGCGACTGCGGTCATATCGGATAAGCAGGGGTATTTTAAGCATGAACAGTCACACAAAAACCGCTGGGGCACGTTTTTGATGCCGGGCATAAAAGAGGCCGGGGATGACTTTCCGGACGGGTATGATGAGTTCGTTTTCCTGTTTAACGACCATGAACTCGGTATAATAATGGACACCGCTTATTATGCCTATCTAAACGGTATGAAGCTTAACAACTATTACTATGCGAGAAACATCGACGATGCGATAAATGAGGATATTGCCGGGTGGCTTGAGAAGATAGGCGAAGACCGGACCGGCGATGATATCGTATACATCTGCTTAAACGAGGACTTGAAAAACGGTATAAGGACAGAAGACGGAAGGACGATCTCCCTTGCGGATGCGGATATAGACTGGTACGAACTTGATAAGGACCATATGGCCGGGGTTAAAAAAAGGTAAAAAAAAGGACCTCTGTCCGACGACAAATGCCCTTTTGGTTGTTTACCGACCATTCTGACAATTAGATCATATATGGCTTAATAACAGCCAAAATGTCATCTACATTGTCTTCAGCATGGATGTTAAGGTCGATGGGCTTAGAAAGATCTAAGCTGAAGATACCCATGATAGACTTGGCATCGATCACGTATCTTCCCGATACAAGATCAAAGTCATAATCAAACTTGGTGATGTCATTAACGAATGACTTAACCTTGTCGATCGAATTAAGAGATATCTGTACTGTCTTCATATTGTTTCCTCCTTTCGTGATCATTATGACCGGTAAGCACTATGCCTTCCCGAATCACAAGACAATATTAAGACGGGCAAACGGAATTGTCAATCAAAAAAACTAACAAAGAAAAAAGGAAAAACCATGAAAAAGGTCGCATTTCACAACTTAGGCTGTAAGGTTAACGCTTATGAAATGGAACTTATGCAGCAAAACTTCACAAAAAACGGGTTTGAAATTGTACCTTTTTATGAAAAAGCCGACATATATGTGATCAATACATGCACAGTCACAAATATCGCGGACCGCAAATCCCGTCAGATGCTCCACAGGGCCAGGGCTTTAAATCCCGATGCCATTGTCGTTGCTGCAGGATGCTATGTAGAAACCGCACCGGGCAGCGCCCTTGACGACGATGCCGTCGATATCCTTGTCGGTAATAGTGAGAAGGCGGATATCGTAAGTATCGTGGAGTCTTATATTATGGCTGAGAAGGGACCACAGAACCGTCCCCCGGTCCCTTCTCACCGTCCCCCGGTCCCTTCCGCCCTTACGGAACTCACCTCGCATACACGCGCTTATATCAAGATCCAGGACGGATGCGACCAGTACTGCTCCTACTGCATCATACCGTATGCCCGCGGTCATGTGGTAAGCAGGAACGAAGATGAGATACTTAATGAGATAAAGGCTCTTGCAGGTTCAGGCTGCAGGGAATTCGTGCTGACAGGGATACATTTAAGCTCCTACGGTCTTGACAGGCCGTATAATGCGGCTGTGGCTGACGGAAGCTTTGATAACACCGCCCTTACGGATATCATTAAGAAAGTATCCGCAATAAACGACGGCATACGTATCCGCCTCGGTTCACTCGAGCCCCGCATCATAACGGATGATTTTCTTTCGCAGATGGCGGCACTCAAAAATTTCTGCCCGCATTTTCACTTATCTCTCCAGAGCGGCAGCGACTCTGTGCTAAAAAGGATGAACCGGAGGTATGATACCGCCGAGTACCTTGAAAAAGTAATGCTCATACGGAAATATTTTGAGCATCCCGCTGTCACGACCGATATAATAGTCGGCTTTCCGGGCGAGACCGAAGAGGAATTTAACGAAACAAGGGAATTCCTTGAAAAGGCCGGTCTGTACGAAACGCATATATTTGCTTATTCAAGACGCCGCGGCACGGTCGCCGACAAGCTTCCCGGCCAGCACACTCAAAAGACAAAGAACGAACGCTCACGGATCCTCAGCGGGGATTCACTTAAGCGTTCGGAAAGATTCAGGGAATATTATAAAGGCAGGGAAACCGAAGTTCTCATAGAAGAAAAAACAAGCATAAACGGCAGGATGTATTACACAGGCTATAATCGTGAATACGTCCGTTTCGACATTGCCGTCGATGACTGTCCCGATCCGGACAAAGACTTAACGGGCTGCTTCATAAACATACGCGGCTGACTTATGACATTAACCGTATAAACAGATCATTTCCCGCTATCCTTCCAGCATATATACGAGCCATGAAAGCACAGTCATTCCCGCGGTCTCAGTGCGAAGGATACGGTGTCCGAGGGTTATTTCCTCAAATCCGCCTTCCTCTGCCGCATCCGTCTCCTCTTTCGCAAATCCGCCTTCCGGACCGATGAACACGGCAACCGACTGTCCCGGCTCTATGTTCCCGATAAGTTCCCTTGTCTTATCCATACCGTTCATGTCGGCAAGTTCATAGGGCATGAGCTTTACTTCCATGTCCCTGCAGTATTTAACGGCATCATCAAAGCTCATGATATCCGTCACTTTAGGTATGATGCCTCTTTTGCTCTGCTTGGCTGCGGACTCGCATATGGCATTGAAACGGCTGACTTTGGCCGGTCCTTTTTTCCCGTCATATCTTACCACGCAGCGTTTCATTGAAACGGGGATTATCTCATATACTCCGAGCTCCACGGCCTTCTGGATGATGAGTTCCATCTTATCGCCCTTGGGCAGGCCCTGCAAAAGATAGATCTTATTCGGCAGTTCAACGTTATCTTCCTTTATGAACCTGAGCTTAAGATGTACCCTCTCATCCTCAAAGTCCGCCACCTCACAGCGGTATTCCTTACCGTCCGTATCTTCGGGGCCGGCAGATGATGCCCCGTCCGTGCTGTCATTATAAGCCACAACGGACACCTCTTCTCCGATACGCATCCTGAGTACATTCTTTATATGGTTTACATCCTCTCCTTCGATATATATGTCATCACCGCATATATTCGCAGGATCAACAAAAAACCGGTACATCACTTACCCCGTCTTCCCGTTACGCTGACCCATTCACCCTGATGCTCCACATCGGTCACTTCAAGGCCCGCTGCCTTAAAGGCATCGACCACGGTCTGTTCCTTATCCTCAATGATTCCCGAAGTTATATATATCCCGCCCGGTTTAAGATGGCGGACTACCACCGGCGTAAGCGGCACGAGGACCTCGGCGAGTATGTTTGCTACGACTATATCGTAGCGCTCATATCCGACCTCATCCTGTATCTCTTTACTGTCTATGATATTTCCGATGATCAGTTCAAATCCCGCTTCGTCGAGCCCGTTCTTTTCCATATTGTCCCTGACCGCCTCTATCGCACACGGATCAAGATCGGTGCCGACGGCTGACTTTGCCCCGAACTTATATGCCATTATGGATAATATCCCGCTTCCGGTCCCGACATCCAGCAGCACCGTATCCCTGTCAACATGCCTGCGGAGCTCACGTATGCACAGCTGTGTCGTTTCATGCATGCCCGTACCGAACGCCGTCCCGGGATCTATATGTATGACCATCTTTCCCTCGTCCTCTTTCTTAACCTCTTCCCACGAAGGAACGATAAGTATATCGTCTATGTAAAACTGATGGAAATACTGCTTCCAGTTGTTGAGATAATCCTCATCCTGCAGTTCGGTGGCTATTATGGAGCAGTCCCCTGCATCCATGAATGACTTTAACTCCTCAAGTTCTTCCCTGACGCTCTGCAATACCGGAGCGTTATCCTCATCGGCATCAAGATAGAACGAAAGATAAGCGACTCCGTCATCATCTGCCGTCTGCGGGAGTATATCCACGAACATGGCCTCCTTCTCCCGGTCCGATAACGGTATCTTGTCCTCTATCTCAACTCCCTCTATCCCAAGATCCATGAGAGTCGCACTGATCACATCTTCGGCCTGCGTGGTTGTTTTTATCGTATATCTGTTATATTTCATAAATATTCCTCTCTTCCGTCAGACTTAAGGAGCTCAATCACCTTCTTTATATCCGCCGTGGCGGACTTATCGCATATGAGCATCGCATCGGGCGTATCCACCACCACGATGCCTTTAAGCCCGACCGCGGCTACCAGTTTATCCTGTGCCTGTATGATACAGTCATTCACGCCGGCCGCGATCACATTCCCGTCGATCACGTTGCCGTCTTTGTCCATATCCCTTATCCTCGCGACTGCGGTCCATGACCCCACGTCATCCCATCCAAAATCACCCGGGATCGTATATATATTGTCGGCCTTCTCCATAATGCCGTAATCTATCGATACGGATTCAAGTGTCGGGAATATCTCATTAAGCACCCGCTCCTCATCCTTTGTTCCTATCGCATCACCTATAGCCTCAAGTCCTTTTATCATATCCGGAAGGAAGTTTTCAAACTGCTTCCTTATCACGGAAGCTTTCCATATGAACATGCCGGCGTTCCACAGATAATCCCCGGCCTCAAGATACTCCTTTGCCCGCTCAAGAGAAGGCTTCTCAACAAACCTTTCCACCCTGTATCCGCTTAAGACCCTGTCCTTTGTGTATTTGATATAACCGTAACCTGTTTCCGGGTAATTAGGCCTTATACCCATGGTCACGAGCGAGTCATGCCCGGAAGCTATCTCAAAACCGCCACTTATAAGCTCCCTGTATCTGTCCCCGTCCTTTATGAGCGAATCCGAGGGCAGTACCATCATAAGAGCGTCTTCATCCTTCTTAAGTATGTGCATTGCCGCAAGCCCTATGCACGGTGCCGTATTTCTTCCTACCGGCTCACAGAGTATATTTTCATCGGGTATCCCGGGAAGCTGCTCCTTAACGAGCTCTTTATATGCCCCGTTCGTCGCTATATAGATATCCTTTATATCAACCAGGGGGAGTATACGGTCAACCGTTAACTGTATCATCGTCCTGCTGTCATCCGTGAGCGATAAGAACTGCTTGGGCATGTTTTTCCTGCTCCTTGGCCAGAATCGTTCTCCGCGTCCTCCCGCCATTATAAGCGCCGTCGTTTTCATTTATCCTTCCTCCTGCTTCAAAAAAATGCAAACCGTAAGCAGAGTACACCCTGCAGACAGCTTGCATTTATGGTCATTATTCTCTGATCGTTACATTCTCGATATCAGTATCCTGGATCACACAGATAAAGGTCTTGCCGTTATTGATCTCAAGCTCATTCCCTTCAAGATCGTAATACCTTATCGGACACATATCAAAGTTGCCGTTATGAGCTTCATCCGCATCCCTTAACCATATACCGGGAACCATCCGTCCGTGCGTGAAATACTGGATGACACCTCCCGAGTGACAGTCAAATGCGAGATAATCCTTTTCATCGAGCTGAGCCCATTTATTGTACTGGAATATGACATTATCGAAGTATATCTGTTCACCCGTCAGTTCGTCGATCTGGGGTTCATCATACTGGAACCGTCCGTACTGCTCCCTCGACTCATCATACTCAAACCAGGGCTTGTTTATCTTATAATTCGGAGCCATATAAGTGATCTTCATACCGTCTTCGTTGGTGATGGTCTTATCAAGATCACAGAACTTAAACTTGCCGTTATAATCCTCGTAATGCTCGCGGCGGTAGCCCATCATCTCAATGCCCGCATCAATACCGGCCGCGCTGGTATATGCGTTATGAGGTGCCTTACGGTCCGTCGTCCTGTAATATACCGTATCGCCTTCCTTGCCAAGGCCGTTTAAGTTATCAACGTAATCGCTCGCAAGAAGATCGACCGCATAAGCAGCCTGACCGTAATGGCAGTATATCGCATCGAACTCAAGCATCGTATATACGAAATACTCACGGCAGCTTCGAACCGAACCGATCTTGTCAAGATCCTCATAGTCCTCAAACAATGCCATAAGCCTTGTTATCGAACCTTCCACAACATATTCATATACGACATCCGCACGGCTTATGCTGCACATGGGCTGGGCTGCCTTAAGGTTGTTGAGCATGATGGCTATCGGCCGTTTCGTTCCGATCTCCTTGGAGACCGGGAGTCCCGACAGATAACTGCGCATCTGCCCTTCTTCAAGGCCGTCATCGTCCTCTTCTTCTGCGGGTGCCTCATCGGGTTTAACACTCTGTGTGGGCTTTGGCGCCGGCGTCGTTACGGGCTTTTCCTGTGCAGTCTGCTCAGGCTTTGGCTGCGGTGCAGGCTCTTTATATGCATATGCGCTTATTATTATCGCAAGCGCTGCCGCGAAGAAAACACCTATAACGGAATAAGTCCAAATCCTTACTTTTTTTAACGAATCCATTTATCTAAACTTTCCAATAAAAAATGTGAGATAACCGTACAAAAAGTTATCTCACATATTATAGATTATTTGATACTATAAATCAACTTATTTGAGGTCGTACTCAAGGCGTACCGTTATTGTCGCCGTCTTAAACCTTGAAGAGTTATCAAACGCCCCGTCGTAGGAATAACTTCCGGTCCCCGAGTTCTTTGCCGTGATCTGGAACACGCCGAGATTTGATGTCTTAAGCTTGCCGGGCGCTGCCTTGGCGTTTTTGGCCATGATATCTATACGCTCCCTGGCGTTTTCGGATGCCTTGTCGATAAGGTCAAGCTTTAACGCATCAAGATCCGAATAATAATATTCGGGAGAATATGACGTAAACTCCACGCCCGAATCAAGCAGGCTCGAGATATCTCTTGATATAAGTTCCACACAGTCGATATCGGAAGATGTTACTGTCAGGCTCTGTGTCAGGGTATATCCGTCAGCCTCGCTTCCGATATAATTACCGTTCCCGTCGTACTTATCCTTGAAATTCTCCCTTATATCCACGGAGTTGAATACTATATCCTCTTCGTCAAGTCCGCTGTCTACAAGATAATCCTCAACCATGGAGGCATCCTTCTTGATCTTCTTATAAGCATCCTTTGATGTATAGGCACTCGCCGAGAAGTTTCCTCTCCATATGATTATATCCGCTTCAAAATCAACGCTGGCACTTCCCGTTGCAGATATCGTATGATCCGTGCCGGACTTAAAATGCGCCATTCCCAAGGCGATCGCAACGCAGCTTATGACTATGCATAAACCGATTATCAGTGCCGATATCCATCCGTTCTTCTTTACTTCCATGGCATTTTCTCCTTATTTGTTCCAGAAGCCTTTTTTCTTTTTAGTATCCTTATCCGGTTCCTGACTGACCGCGTGCAGCGAATCTCCGGTCGCCTTATCGAATTCCTTGAGCAGTTCCTTTGCCTCGTTGCTCAGGTGATCCGGGGTCTGGACAACGAGAGTCACATAATGGTCGCCCCTTACCTGCTTGTTACGCAGGCTCGGCATTCCCTTGCCCTTTAAGCGGACCCGAGTATCCGTCTGGGTTCCCGCCTTGACCTCGTATATAACCTTACCGTCCACAGTATCAATATATATCTCTCCGCCCAAAGCTGCAACCGCAAATGAAACGGGAGCCGTCGTATACACATCCATATCACTTCTCTGGAATATGGGATGACGCTGGATCACTACCTCAACGAGCAGGTCGCCTCTCGGTCCTCCGTTGATCCCGGGCTCTCCCTTTTCACGGATACGTACACTCTGTCCGCTGTCGATACCTGCGGGGATCGATACCTGGATCTTCTTCTTGCTTGCTATATAACCGCTGCCGTGGCAGTCCGGACATTTATCCTTTACGACCTTACCGCTTCCGTGACAGTCGGGACAGGTAGAAACATTACGCACCATTCCGAACAGTGACTGCTGGGTATATACCACCTGGCCTTTACCGCCGCACTTGGAACATGTTTCCGGACTCGTTCCGGGCCTTGCGCCGCTCCCTTTACATGTCGTACACGTATCCTTAAGGGTAAGCTCAAGTTCCTTGTCAACTCCGGTAAATGCCTCTTCGAAGGTTATCCTCACGCTGGTACGGATATTGGCACCCTTCATGGGCCCGTTGCTCGAACCGCTTCTCGTCCTTCCCGCTCCGAAAAGGTCGCCGAATATATCGCCGAATATATCGGAAAAATCAGCTCCGGTAAAGTCAAACCCGCTGCCGAATCCACCCTGGCCGCCTTCAAATGCAGCATGTCCGAACTGGTCGTACTGGCGTCTCTTGTCCGCATCCGAAAGTACCGCATAAGCTTCACTGGCTTCCTTGAACTTCTTCTCGGCTTCCTTGTCACCGGGGTTCATATCTGGATGATACTTCTTGGCAAGTGCCCTGTATGCTTTCTTTATTTCATTTTCATCGGCGCCCTTGCTCACGCCAAGGACTTCATAATAGTCCCTTTTTGATTCTGCCATAACTGTTTCCTTCTAAGGTAAGAATTACTCCTCCTCATTACGAGTGTTGCCCATCCCTGATATGAGATGGGCACACAGTCGTATTCATACCTGTCAGATATTAAACCTCTTTGTAATCTCCGTCAACAACATCGCCGTCAAAATTATCATTTCCTGCCTGACCGCCCATATCCGGACCTGCCTGACCGCCCATGCCTCCCATGTCGGGACCTGCCTGGCCTGCTGCACCCTGCGCCTGCTCGTACATCTTCTCAAACAGCTTCTGTGCAGCTGTCATTGCCTTCTCCTGAGCTGCCTTTAATTCAACGACCTGATCCTCTGTCATGTTCTCGGGATCGCACTTCTCTGCAAGCTCCTTTAAGTTCTTAAGCTCGCTCTCAACATTGGCCTTGTCGGAAGGATCCAGCTTGTCGCCGACTTCCTCAATGGCCTTCTCGGTCTGGAATACGAAGGAATCCGCATCATTCTTGGCATCGATGGCTTCCTTACGCTTCTTATCCTGAGCCTCATACTCAGCCGCTTCCTTAACTGCCTTCTCGATATCCTCATCAGACATATTGGAACCGGATGTGATCGTTATATGCTGCTCCTTGCCTGTTCCTAAATCCTTTGCGGATACGTTAACGATACCGTTCGCATCAATATCAAAGGTAACCTCGATCTGGGGAACACCTCTCCTTGCCGGAGGTATACCGTCAAGGCGGAACTGGCCGAGGGACTTGTTATCCCTTGCGAACTGTCTCTCACCCTGTACAACGTTTATATCAACAGCGGTCTGGTTATCTGCCGCGGTAGAGAATATCTGGCTCTTCTTCGTAGGTATTGTCGTGTTCCTCTCGATAAGCCTTGTTGCAACACCGCCCATTGTCTCGATCGAGAGTGAAAGGGGAGTTACATCAAGCAGAAGGATCTCACCCGCACCTGCATCACCTGCAAGCTTACCGCCCTGGATAGAAGCACCGAGAGCAACACACTCATCGGGATTGAGTGACTTTGACGCCTCCTTACCTGTCAGCTGTTTAACCTTATCCTGGACTGCGGGGATACGTGTCGAGCCGCCGACAAGAAGTACCTGTCCGAGTTCCGAAGCCGTGATGCCTGCATCCTTAAGAGCATTCTGTACGGGAACCGTAGTTGCCTCAACAAGGTCATGTGTAAGTTCATCGAACTTAGCCCTTGTAAGGTTCATGTCAAAGTGCTTGGGACCTTCACTCGTAGCCGTTATGAACGGAAGATTGATATTGGTCGTGGTAGCGCTTGAAAGTTCCTTCTTAGCCTTCTCGGCTGCTTCCTTAAGCCTCTGGAGTGCCATCTTATCGTTTGAAAGATCAACACCCTCGTTCTTCTTGAACTCTGCGAGCATGTAATCCGTGATCTTCTGGTCAAAGTCATCACCGCCGAGCCTGTTGTTGCCGTTCGTTGCAAGAACTTCGATAACGCCTTCACCGATCTCGATGATGGAAACATCGAATGTACCGCCGCCAAGGTCGTATACCATTATCTTCTGTTCCTTCTCGTTATCAAGACCGTACGCAAGAGCTGCTGCCGTAGGCTCGTTGATGATACGCTTGACATCAAGGCCCGCGATCTTGCCGGCATCCTTTGTTGCCTGACGCTGGGCATCATTGAAGTATGCGGGAACCGTGATAACGGCTTCGGTTACCTTCTCGCCAAGGTAGCTCTCTGCATCCGCCTTAAGCTTCTGAAGGATCATCGCCGATATCTCCTGAGGAGAGTATTTCTTATCATCGATCTGCCTCTTGTAATCAGAACCCATTTCCCTCTTGATCGAAGAAATGGTCTTCTCGGCATTCGTGACTGCCTGACGCTTTGCCGGCTCACCTACAAGCCTCTCACCCGTCTTTGTAAAAGCAACAACTGAGGGTGTTGTCCTTGATCCTTCGGTGTTTGCGATAACGGTGGGCTTACCACCTTCCATAACTGCTACACAACTGTTTGTCGTTCCTAAATCGATACCTATTATTTTTCCCATGGTTTTTTCCTCCTCGTGGTTTATTTCATATATTATGTAAGGACTCCTCCCGCAAGCGGGTCCTTCCTCATGATCATTAATTCTGTAAGAAGTACTCCGTACTTCTTTTGAATACGCTCGCCGCTAAGGCATCATAAGGACTCCTCCCGCAAGCGGGTCCCTCCTCATGATCATTACTGTACTACCGCGACCATTGAGTGTCTTACTACCGTATCCCTGTACATATAACCCTTCTGAAGCTCCTGGGCTACATGACCGCTTTCGTATTCCCCGCTCTCAACCTGCATCACCGCATTATGGAACTCTGGATCGAACTGCGCTCCGAGCGCCTCGATGGGCTTTACTCCCATGCTGTCAAGCTCGGTCATAAGCTGCTTGTATATCATCCGCATGCCCTCGGCAAAGGGAGCGTCCTTTTCTTCTTCGGGAACACTGTCAAGGCCTCTTTCAAAGTTATCGATGACAGGAAGGATCTTCTCTATCACTGACTTTGCACCCATCTCATACATGGATGACTTCTCCTTCTCGGTCCTCTTACGGAAGTTCTCGAACTCTGCCATCTGTCGTTTTACACGGTCCGTAAGCTGTTCGATCTGCTCATCCTTTTTATCCTTTTTCTTCTTAAGGATCTTCTTCTTTCCTTTATTATCTTCGCCTTCCGAAGCTTCGCCTGTATCGTTCTCTTCATCCGCTGCCGCGTTATCCGAAACGGGATCTTCATCCGGTCCCTGACCGGCATCTGCTTTCTTACCGGCTTTGGCTTTGGTCAGGTCTTCGTCAGAACCCGCTTCACCGGGCTCCTTTAACTCTTCTTCGTCAAGCCCTTCATTTAATTCCTTTTCAGTCAATTTATATACAGCTCCTTTCGCATCTATTCTTCAAGAACTTCTTTGTCCCTGTTCTTTTTCCTGCCGTTTTTCTTCTTGTATATTGAATCAAGCTGGCTTGTCAGTGACTTTAACGTCTTAACGACCTTATCGTAATCCATACGCTTTGGTCCTATGATACCTATCGTTCCCTGCATGCCTTCTTCTAGTTCATATGTGGCTGTAACAACACTGCAGTCCTTCATATTGGACACAGGTGATTCTTCACCGATATAAACCTGTATTGAACCGGTATCGGCATCCTGGTTCGAAAGCGTTTCATATACTATATCAGACAGCTGTTTCTTCTCTTCAAATGCAGTTATTATCTCGCTTGCCCTTTCGTTATCGGACAGCTCTGGATACTTGAAGATATTGTTCGCACCGCTCGTATATATCTCAAGATCTTCATCAGCCTTTATCGCATCGGCGACCGCATCTATAACGTCGCTTATAACTTCCGAATGGATGCCTGCCTGCTCCTTCATCTTCTGGATCGTCCCTAAGGATATCTCCTCGATCGAAAGACCGTTAAGGTTTGTATTAAGAAGTATGTTCAGCTTAAGCAGCGTTTCATCATCCACATACTGGTCGACCTGTATTATCTCATTCTTGATGATGTTGCCTTCAACAACGATAACGGCCACCATCTGATCGTCACCCATGCGTGAGAGCTGGATGAACTTGAGCTTGTTCTGATGGTATCTTGGTGCCGATATCATCGCCGCATAATTCGTGTTCACCGAAAGCGACTTGGCGATCTGCTTAAGCACCTGCTCCATCTTGTCGGCCTTCTCGATGAGTATCTCCTTCATCTCATCAACTTCGCGTTCCTTGTCCGCCATAAGATGATCGACATAGAAGCGGTAACCCTTATCGGAAGGTATCCTTCCGGCGGAGGTATGGGGCTGCATTATATAACCCATCTCCTCAAGGTCGGCCATCTCATTACGTATGGTAGCCGAACTCAGATTAAGGTCGGTATATTTGGAGATCGTCCTTGATCCGACCGGCTCACCCGTATCGAGGTAGGTCTTTATTATGGTAAGCAATATGGTTTCCTGCCTGCTGCTTAATTCCACTTTGCACCCTCCTTAAAAAGAGTCCCTCCTTCTGGTCCTGTTAGCACTCGACAACATAGAGTGCTAACATCTATAGATACATTAGCACCGTATTTATTTATTGTCAAGTAATAAAAAAAGAAATGCAAAGTATTTTGCATTTCAAAAAAAAGACACCGGATAAACCGGTGTCTGGATTTACTGATCGTATCGGATTATGCTTCGAAGCTTCCGTTTACTCCGTCAGCTACGTAGTAAACCATCTTCTCTGCAGCGTTTACATAGATATCGATCTTCTTAGCATCAGCCTTGTTGATCTTCTTGTAATCCTTGGCTGCCCTTGATACAAGCTTATCAACATCAACGTTCCTGTCATCAAACTGAAGCTCGATCGTTGACTTAACAACAACCTTCTTGGTAGCCTTCTTGGCTGCGGGCTTCTTAGCTGCTGCAGGCTTAGCCGCTGCCTTCTTAACTGCGGGCTTAGCTGCTGCCTTCTTAGCTGCGGGCTTAGCTGCTGCCTTCTTGACTGCGGGCTTAGCTGCTGCCTTCTTAACTGCGGTAGCCTTCTTAACTGCAGGCTTGGCTGCTGCTACAGCTTCAGCCTTCTTCTCGGCTGATGCGGGTGCAACTGCAACCGGTTTCTTAACTTCTGCCATGTTGATCTCCTTTCCTCTCTCACAACAAAAAACTACTTATATAAATTTAAAAAATCAACTGCATTGACAATGAGTATTATAGACATTTTTTTGGAAATGTCAAATTTTTTTAAAGTATTTTTTTTATTATTTTTTTTGACGTTTTTTTACATCATTTTTTTGATGATTTTTTGTATGTTTTTTTCATCATTTTTTTAACGGTTTTTTGTTGCGGATCTTTCTAAAAAAAGATCAGTTTCCGAGGATAGAAAATCCCAAACTTTTACCGTCATTTACAAACATCCGGACCGTCTCAAGCGACAGCTGCGTAAGATCTTTTCCGAGGTTCGGAAGCTTCGCTAAAATGTTGTTTGTAACGGTGATTATATCAGTACCGCACTGGTCTGCCTGGATGATATTGTAAAGCTCCCTGCAGCTTGCCCATAACGATAAAGTTCCGGGTTTCTTTTTACATATTTCCGTTACCTCTTTCATGATCGGCATTGCATCCACACCGGTGTCAAGTATCCTTCCGGCAAACACCGAAACTATATTTTTTGTACCGGGTTCAAATGCATCCACAACCGCACGTACCTGATCGAGTGTAAGTATCGCTGTCGCATTTATCTTGATACCCTTTGCGGAAAGTTTTTTGATAAGCGGAATGCTTGATTCTCCATTTGAATTTGTAATGGGTATTTTAACGTACACATTATCACCGAGTGCCGCGATCACGTCGGCCTCTTTTTCCATCGTGTCAAAGTCATCCGCGAACACTTCAAGCGACAACGGAAGATCGGGTATCTCCTTTATCGCTTCCTTTGCAAAGCTGACGTAATCCTTAACGCCTGCCTTCTTCATGAGCGTGGGATTTGTGGTGAATCCCTTAACATACCCCTTCCTGTACTCCTCCTTCATTCCTTCGATGTCCGCACCGTCTGCATAAACCGTTACCTTAAGATCTTCAAACTTCATACTCCTTCTCCTCCTATAGAATATTTTATGATACAAATTGCTCCATTGCCTTCGGCAATTCCCCTTGTATCAGCGCATTGACCATCAGATGCCATACAACACCCTGCCATCCTTCGGCATGAGGTGTGATCCTCTCATCCGCGACTACCGGTATGAGCACGCATGCGTCACTCACCTGCTTTGAATATCCGCCTGTCCTTGATACGATGGAAATGACTTTTGCTCCTCTTTCCTTTGCAAGCTTAAGCGCATTTACGATATTGAGACTCGTGGTCTCGGAACCGCCTCCGACCGAGAATACCATGACGCAGTCCTTATCGTTTATCTTTGATGTCTTGAGCCACTCGGAAAAAGTAGTCTCCCAACCCTCGTCATTTGTACGCGCCGTAAGTTCGGATACGTTATCGGTGGGCGCATAGGTTTCTATCTTTCCTATCTTGCGGAAATCATTGACCGCGTGCGATGCGTTTGCGGCACTCCCGCCGACTCCGAGGATGAAAAGACGTCCTCCGTCATCCCTTATCTTCTTAAGGATCTCTATCCCTTTTGCGATCTCGTTCCTGTCGATGGTCTCCACGATCCTTATCGTTTCTTCCATGTACCTGTCAATGTAAGCTGTACTCATTTTGTAACCTCCTTATTTGATATTTATACTTCACCGCCAAGGCGGATCACTTACCTTTACCTGTATCGGGTATGAACTCTGCTGCTTCGGTAACGTTCCTGACGATGCCGGTCGGTCCCGCATCACACAGTTTCCTGCAGGCATCACATTTTAATTCACCTATGAATATCGTGTTCACTCCGGCTGCCTGACCCGCGACTATATCTGTAAAAGAATCACCCACCATGAACGAATTATCGTAATCGATATTGTAGATGTCCCCCGGTTTAAGCAAAAGTCCGGGCTTTGGTTTCCTGCAGTCGCATTTCTTTATAAGGAATCCTTCCTTTGTGTTCTCACAGACCGACGGATAATGCGGACACATAAATACGCCGTCGATATCCGCTCCCTGTCCGGCCATCTGTTCAACAAACATCGTGTTTATATCATACAATGTCTTTAATTTGCATTTTCCTTTGGCGGCTCCCGGCTGGTTCGTTGCAAGGAATACGTAATATCCTTTTTCCTTCATGATCTTTATTGCTTTTGCCGCTTCCGGAAATGCCTTAAACTGTTCGACCTTCTGGGGTGAGTCCATCTGTTCGGCATCCTCGTTGAACACTATCTCGTTAAGCACTCCGTCCCTGTCAAGGAACACTGCGGGATGCATCTCGTTGAACCTGTACTTTACATATCCCTTAAACTCATTAAGCGCACCGGGACTTCCTATCTCGTAGAAACGTTTTGTGACTATGTGTGCCGCTATTTTTTTATCAAGGCTTAACCTGTTCTGGATGAGGGCTATGTCAAATTTTATATCTGCCGGCCCACCGTTCTCTCCGGCCCCTGACTCTGCGGGGATACCGGTTATATCCTTTAAATACTCATCCTCAAAGAGTGACTTTTCATAAACACATACACCGTAATCTATATAATCCATCTCCGGCGTCATGTTCATCTTGTCGTACAGTTTTATTTCCGTTCCGTCCATGACGACATTGCTCTTGTCAAAACGGTTGCCGTTCTTAAGTACGGTCATGAGTGCACGCATGCCGCGTGACTTACCCTCGAAATACCGGTACAGTGTTTCCTCATAATCTATATCCATAAAAGAGTCACCGTACATAAGGAGAAAGTCATCCTCCAAAAGACCGTATGCCCTCCTTACCGCACCGCCGGTACCGAGCAGTTCCTTCCCGTCGTAGCAGTAGGTAACGGATATCCCGAGCCTGCTGCCGTCGCCGTAATACTCCTCGATCATCTCGGCACGGTAGCCTATAAGGAACAGGAATTTCCTGAAACCGTGATGCATAAGGAGCTTGAGCGAATAATCAAAGAACGGCCTTCCTTCAACATCGACAAGCGGTTTCGGACACTCCTTCGTGTATTCCTTTAACCTTGTGCCGAGTCCTCCCATCAGGACTACAACCTGCATATCCGCGGGTTCTTTTATGTAAAAACTTCCCTCTGACAATTATAATACCCTCGATCCTTCCATCTCAAAGCGGAACCTTACTTCTTCCATTCCGGTATCCTTCATCGCTTCGCGCAGCTTCCTCTTGTCATCACAGTAGAACATTAAGAATCCGCCGCCGCCTGCTCCGATCATCTTTCCGCCTCTGGCTCCGTTCTTGAGCGCCAGTTCATACCATTCATCTATCTGCGGATTGCTCATTCCCCCCGAGCGTTTCTTCTTATACTCCCAATGCACGTTCATGATATCGGCGAATGCATTAAGGTCACCCTTCTCAAACGCAGCCTTGCTCTGGTATCCCAAATCCTTGACAAAATCAAGATTCTTCAACATGTCCGAATTCTTGCTCTTGCTCTTATCATCCTGCTCTTTAAGGATGCTCCCGGCAGAACGGGAGAATCCGGTAAAGTAAAGGATGAGATTATCCTCAAGATCAAACAGGGTTTCCCTTGAGATATTAAGAGGATCGACCCATACATATCCGTCCTTATGGAAGTTCATGCAGGTGATGCCGCCGTATGCCGCTATATACTGGTCCTGTTTGCCGATAGGCTCTTTAAGACGGTTCATCTCGATCTCACATGCTTCTTCGGCGAGCGTACGCGTGCTCACGATATTGCCCTGCATCGTATGAAGAGCGCGAAGGAGCGCAGTCGTGAAACTGCTCGACGAACCGAGTCCGGTTCCCGCAGGTATGTCTGCCATGGAGCATATCTCGATATTGTCATCCTTCCAGTCAAGGAGCTTAAGTGCTTCCCTTATGATCGGGTGCTGTATCTCATCGATCTCCTTAACGTGTTCGAACTTGGAATACTTGAGAATATATCCCTTTTCAAAAGTCTCATGCAGGGTTATATACACATACTTGTCGATTGCTGCCGATATAAGGAATCCCTCTCTTTGCTGGTAATAAGAAGGAAGGTCTGTTCCTCCTCCTCCGAGCGAGATCCGAAGCGGGCTGCGTGCTACTATCATACTGTTATCCTCCTGTGTTAAATAAAAAATCCTCATTCGATCATGCAAATCAAATGAGGATAGTATCCGTTACGATTTCCCAACCACTATTTGCTCATCCTTTTCCATTCGCACAAACGTGTATTGAATATTTAATTATATCGCCGACTGTCCTTTGATCACATCATCTTATCCTTTTCCCATCAAGATGATGTAAGCGATCATTTGGATCCATCAACATATTGAGTTTACCACATCCGTTAAGATATGGCAATAGCACACATATTAATCCCTTGCCTCAAATACCCACTGGTTGGCCATGAGATACTCGACCGTCTTAACAACGCCTTCCTCAATTGTCGCCTTGGGCTTCCATCCGAGCGAGCGAACCTTTGCGGTATCAAGGTATATGAAAGGATTATCCCCGATCCATCCCCTTTCACCTCCGGCATAGGTAAACTCGGGCTTAACGCCGAGCTTGCCGCAGATAAAGCGTACAGAATCATTCACTTCCACGTATTCATCGGTTCCGAGGTTATAGATGTTGACCTTCTCCTTCGCATTCCTTACCACGGTAAGTATCGCTTCCATGCAGTCCTTAACATACAGATAGGATTTCTTCTGATGTCCGTCGCCGAGTATGTGAAGATGTGCCGGATCATCCTTTAATCTCTTGCAGAAATCAAATACATGACCGTGCGTATAACGTTCGCCGAGTATCGAGACAAACCTGAAGATATATGCCGTATATCCGAAACCTTCCGCATAAGCCGCAAGCAGTCCTTCACATGCGAGCTTGCTTGCTCCGTAAAGAGATGTCTGTATCGGGAAGGGCGCATCCTCCGGAGTGGGTATTACTTCAGCCTCGCCGTATACCGAACCCGTCGACGAAAAGCCTATCCTGTTTATACCGTTGGCCCTCATGGCTTCCAATACGTTAAAAGTCGCGATGGTATTCTGCTCAAGATCCTTCTTTGGATGCTCACAGCCCATACGCACATCCGCATTGGCAGCAAAATGAAATACGAATTCGCAGCCCTTCATTGCACCGGTCATCTTCTCAAGATCGAGCGTATCACCCTCAACCAGTGTAAAGCGCGGGTTCTTGAGCGCATCCTCAAGGAATTCCCTTCTTCCGGTTGAAAAATTATCGTATGCTACAACCTTGTTCTCAGGCTCACTCAAAAGCCTGTCTACCATATTTGAACCGATGAATCCGGCTCCGCCCGTAACAAAATAATTCATATCTTCCTTCTTTCTCCCTCACCGGGATATTAAGATCATATATCCTTAAGTGCCGCTTCGGTCATTTCCTTAAACCTGATGGCATCTCTCTTAAGCGACTCATTATACTGCACACATCCGAGCCTCATCTCAACCCTGATCTCGTTATTGGGTACGACACCCGAATAAAGCTCCCTGTCCGCAAACCTCTCGGTAAGCCTTTCCTCTACGAGCTTTGCGCCGGAGATATCACAGGTAAGTATGACACCGAACCCGCCTTCCGAATCGATCGAATATACCCTGTCCTCAAGACGTACGGTATCGCATACCACCTTTGAAAGCCTGACCACTACGTCCTGGAACTCGGCTTTCTTAAGTACCGTCTTCATCTCTTCGACGTACTTGGGCCTTAAGATCATAAGACAGATCTGCTTGTTGTTTCGTTCGGCATAGGATATCTGTGTCTGGATATCCATATACATGCTTCTTAAGTTATATAATCCGGTGACCGGATCCGTCATGATGAGCTCATTTATCTGCTCACTCATGACTTCGTTGGTACGTTCCTGTTCAAGCTTTGAGGAATTGATCAGTGAATACCCGAATACAATGAGTCCCGGTACTATGAGCCATCCGAGAGTCACCTTATTATCAAGCCCTCCCGATGCAAGCGATGCAACCTTTATGCCGAGAAAGATGACCGTCTGTATGGCTGCCAGGATCATTGCCGCGTTTGTGACGCGAAAAGCGGCCAGTACGGCTACCGTGAAGGTGATCGCCACCATCGTCAGGTTCTCCTTATACAGTTCCCTGCCGCATCCTGCCATTACTATCGATGCCGCAACAAACGCACAGAAGATGATCACCGTTCCCAGATCGTATGCCGCCTTGCCCGCATATTTCTTCTTTTTTTCTGTTATGATCTTTTCCTTCTTTTCCCTTGCCATTCCGACAGATCCCGTTCCCTTACGCATACGGATCGTTTACTTGCTGCTTAAATATTCTTCGATACCCTTGATCGCCTCATCCTCATCCTTGCCGTCCGCAGATACCGTGATGGTGTCACCTGCAGAGAGGATAAGAGTCATCATGCCCATGATACTCTTGGCATTTACCTTTTTGTCTCCCGTCTCGATGTAGATCGAGCTCTCATACCTGCTCGCGACCTGGACAAGCATCGCGATGGGCCTGGCCTCAAGGCCGTTCTCAAGCTGAATGGTGATTCCTTTCTTTTTCATAATCTCTCCTCCCGGATATACTATCCTTTGTTTGCTATATCTGAAAGCTTGCGCAGCCTGTGATTAACGCCCGACTTGCCTATGGGCGGATCGCACATTTCTCCCAGTTCCTTAAGTGACGCATCCGGATATTTAAGCCTCAGATCGGCTATCTGCCTTATCCCGTAAGGCAGCTGCCTGTAATCCGGCATAGCCATTACCTTTTTTATATCATCCGTCTGTTTGACCGATGCCGTCACGGTCTTGCCTATATTGGCAGTCTCACAGTTCACACGTCTGTTTAAGGAGTTGCGCATTTCCTTTAATATCCTTGCGTTCTCATAATCCATAAGCGCAACATGGGCTTCCATGACGCCAAGCGCATCAACGATAGCTGCGCCCTCCTTGATATATACGACATTATGATTCTTACGGATTATCTCTCCGGCCTTTATATCGAAATGCTTGAGTATATCCTTTATGACCGCGGCACTGCCGGCGTCGCGGCATACTATCTCGAAATGATAGGATTTATCGGGATCCGATACCGAACCGGCCGCAAGGAACGCTCCCCTTAAATACGCCCTCATGCAGCAGGATTTCTGTATAAGGACATCACTGTCAAGTACCTGGGAAAGCATCCGCAGTTCATCGGGTCCACCGAGCTTAAGCTTCGAACCGCTTAAGTACTGCCCTGCATCCGCATTCTTAAATATATTAAATGTTTTTACAAGCAATGTAAAGCATTTTCCCGACGTCAGTTCGTTTTCGAGCTCGATCACCGGCTCATCTTCCGTATTCCCGTCGGGTAACTTCGCTCCGCTGTATGCAATAAGCGCTGCCAGCTCGGCGAGCTGACAGTGCCTTGATGAACCTGTATGTCTGGATAATTCTTCCTTAACTTCCTTCGCAAATGACATCCGCTACCTCTACGGAAAGACTGCCGCCAAGTTCCGGTTATGTGTTACTTCCATCCCAGGAAGCATATCTCAGGCTCCAGCTTTACATGGAACCGGTTGAATACTGTCTTCTGCGTCTCTATCATCAGTTTGAGGATATCCGTAGATGTGGCGTTTCCTTTGTTTATTATGAATCCCGCATGTTTATCCGAGATCATCGCTCCGCCTATCGAATGACCTTTAAGTCCGGCATCCTCTATAAGCTTGCCGGCATAATGGCCTTCGGGACGCTTGAACGTCGAGCCTGCGCTCGGATAATCAAGAGGCTGCTTGGCTGCCCTTTCGCTCTTTATGCTGTCTATCCTTCGCTGGATGGTCTCGGGATCACCCTTCTGGAGTTCCATCTCAACCTCCAGGACGATCAGCGGCTCTTCCTTTATAAGGCTGTGCCTGTATCTGAAATTCATTTCGGATGAAGCATATTCGCATTTCATCATATATTTAAGATCGTAAACCCTTACTATCCTTACGACCTTTACCATTTCGGACCCGTAGGCACCTGCGTTCATGGTCACGGCTCCTCCTACCGTTCCGGGGATACCGCATGCAAATTCAAGGCCCGATAAGCTGTTCTTGTTTGCCTCTCCGCATACCTTTATGAGCGGAGCCCCTGCCTTTGCCGTTATGTTGGTGCCGAACACCGACACCTGGCCGTAATTCTTAAACAGCTGGATAACGCAGCCTCTGTAACCTGCATCGGATACGAGAAGATTGGTACCGTTACCCATTATGAAATACTTCTCTTTCTCGGCCCTTAAGACCTTGATGCATTCGATTATCTGCTCGTCCGTCCTCGGCATGATAAATGCATCCGCAGGACCACCGGTCTTAAACGACGTATGCAGCCTCATAGGCTCATCCGTCTTGAGATCCCCCTGATACAATATGTCCTTTAATGCCTGGATCGTACTTTGTTTCATAGTCCTCCCACCTGTCTGTCCTGTTTTACTTAAACAATACCGTACTACTCATCAAATACAAGCTTTGCGGCGCCGTATATGCCTGCATCATTTCCGAGCTTTGCAAGCACGAACTTCGCGTCGCGGCTTGCGTGGAATACATATTCCTTATAATACTTCTCAGCCTGGTCTATTATGACTTTTCCTGCCTTGGATACTCCTCCGCCGATAACAAACACCTCGGGATTTGTGACCGCCGCGATCGCTGCAAGTCCCTTTCCTAGATATCTGCCGAATTCATCCGCTATCTCCATGGCAAGTCCGTCGCCTGCCTTGACCGCATCAAATACGGTCTTGGCACTTAATTCACCGCTCCTTAAGACGCTGTCATCACTGCATGATGCAAGCTTGCGTTTTGCAAGCCTTACAACACCGGTTGCGGAAGCATACTGCTCAAAGCATCCCTTATTTCCGCATCCGCAGCTTTCCTTCTCATCGTCCTCAAGATGTATATGTCCGATCTCGCCGCCGGCTCCCATATGACCGGTGACTATCTTACCGTCTATTATAACGCCTCCGCCTATGCCGGTACCCAGAGTCACTACGACAAGATCCCTGTAGCCTTCACCGCCGCCCTTCCACATCTCACCGAGTGCGGCTACGTTTGCATCGTTGCCTGCCATGACCGAAAGACCTGTGATCTGCTCAAGCTCCTGCTTTATATTGCGTACGCCCCAGCCTAAATTAACTGCCTTATGGATGACGCCGTCCTTGTCTACGGGACCGGGTGCTCCGACACCGATACCCGCGATATCCTGCGATGTAAGGTTCCTATTTGTCATCTCGTCCTTAACCGCCGATGCGATATCGCGCAGGATGTTGCTCCCGTTGTCCGAGGTATCCGTGGGGATCTCCCACTTGTTTATTATCTCACCTTCCGGAGAGAACAGCCCCATCTTTATGGTAGTTCCGCCTATATCGGCTGCAAAACAATACCTGCCCATCTCATGCCTCCTCATCAGACTCTTCGTCCTCAGAGCCCTTCTTAAGCGAACTCTGAAGCCTTGAATAAAGTTCCTGTGCGGCGTTGTAACCCATCTTCTTCTGACGGTAGTTGACCGCGGCCGACTCACATATGATCGCAAGGTTACGGCCGGGACGTATCGGGATATTATGGCATACTACCTTATTCCCGAGATACTCGATATAATTCTCTTCAAGGCCGATCCTGTCATAATCCTTATCCTTATCCCACTCCTCAAGGCGTATTACCAGATCTATGGACTGGGTATCCTTAACACAGGATACACCAAAGAGCATCTTGACATCCACGATCCCTATACCGCGAAGTTCAATGAGGTGCTTGGTTATATTCGGTGCCGAACCTATCAGCGTTTCCTCCGAAACCTTCCTTATCTCAACGACATCATCCGTAACAAGACGGTGTCCCCTCTTTATAAGCTCAAGCGCGGCCTCTGACTTACCTATTCCGCTCTCACCCGTGATGAGCACACCTTCACCGTAAACATCGACGAGTACTCCGTGCACCGAGATACAGGGTGCAAGTTCGACATTAAGCCACCTTATTATCTCTGCCATGAAATCGGAGGTCGCACGTTTGGTGACAAGGATCGGAACACCCTTCTCCCTTGCAACGTCAACGAAAACGGGATCGGGCTTTATCTCCCTGCAGAATACGAAGCACGGCGTGCTGTGCGAAAGGACATGCTCATATCTTTCCTTCTTTTCGCCCGGATTAAGGCCCTCCATATAAGTAGCCTCGACAAATCCGATTATCTGGACACGGGACGCTTCATAATGCTGGAGATATCCGGCCAGCTGGAGTGCCGGCCTGTTTATATCGGGAATCGTTATCTTTCTGCCCTTTATATCAATATCGGGAGTGAGATTTTCAAGCTCCATTTTTTCAATTAATCTGCTTACAGCTACTGTCGACATAGATTCCCGCCTTTCGCATTGATCCTATTATCACATTAGTATATCATAAATGACACTTATTATCCACTTTGTGTGTCATCATTAAATTATACCATATCACCCTATGGATTCTTCAAGTGTTTTTATCACTTATTTTACCTATGGTGATCATAAAGGCTTTGGTATAGCCTTCAAGGAGCGGATACCGCTTGAGAGCGGCTCCCTGCATGAGTTTTATCTTAAATCCGTGCATATCCGTGATCTTTTTGGCGACGAACAGCCCGAGCCCCGATCCGCCCCTGCTGTTTCTCGACTCATCTCCCGTATAAAAAGGATCAAACAGATGAAGAGTCATATCCTCCGGGATAAGTTCGCCCTTGTCGGCAACGGCGACGCAAAGACCGGTATCTTCCTCAAATGCAAACAGCCCTGCCTCTTTTCCTTCGGACGCATGCTTTATGGCGTTAACGGTCAGATTGGTGATGACTCTTGTAAACTGCGGCTTATCTATATCGGCAAATATCTTCTTTTCCGGTATGTCTGCATTAAGCTCCATGCCTGCGGTTTCGGCGTCCGTATACAGGGCGGCGGCGCATTCCCTGACTGTCTCACAGATATCCTCACGAGAAAGAGTAAGCTTATAACCGCTGCTGTCAAGCCTTGTATATTCAAACAGCAGCCGTATAAGATCGTTTAACCCCGCCGACTTGTCACGTATCGCGTTAAGATAGGTCTGTTTATCCTCCTCTTTGACAAGGCCGTCTGACAGTGCCTGTGCATATCCGGCTATCGTTGTGATGGGCGTCCTCAGATCATGCGCAAGATCGGATATCATAAGAAAACGTTTTTTCTCCTCCTCCATTGCGGCTTCCCTTCTTGCCCTGCCTATGGCGGAGAATTCCCTTACGGTAACGATCGAGAACCTTGCCGCGCCGATCACGTAAGGGATGACAAGTATTATAAGCAGTATCAAAGCGGATACTATGAGCGTAAACCTCTGTTTGTCCGACAGACCGGTCACCTCAAGTCCGCTTCCCGCAAAGAAACTGTTCTCTTTTGTAGTTACCGAATTTTGCAGTATCAAGGCAAGGGTATTATCCGCATTCCCGGGTATGATCCTTGCCAGTGAGCTTACCGCGGCAGACGAAAGAAGGATCAGCAGGTACGGAAGCATAGCCCTTGATGCAAAATCATCCGTGATATGCTGCGACGGAAATATAACCTGTGCCATATACGGTACCAGGAACCTGTCCGTGACCGTTGCAAGTACATACTCGGCCGCACCGACGATCATCAGGGTCAGTATGAAACGCTTTATTATCTTTTCCTGAAGCTTCTTTTCCTGTTCCATATGTTTTATTTCTCAAACCTGTATCCAAGTCCGCGCAAAGTTTTTATATACTCCCCGCCGTCATCGTTAAGCTTCTGGCGCAGCTTGCTTATGCATACCATTATATTGTTATCAGCGACCAGATAATCATCGCCCCATCCGTGCTCATATATCTGCTGTTTGGTAAACACCTTGCCCGGATGTTTCATAAAAAGCTCCATAAGTTTATACTCAACCGGTGTAAGTTCGATCGTTTCCCCGTTCTTCTTAAGAGTGCAGCTTTCGGGATCAAGTTCAAGATCCCTTACCTTTACCGTTTCCTCCTTAACCTCTTTTGCCCCGAGGCTGTAAAATCTGCGGATATTTGAATTGACCCTTGCAACGGCCTCAAGCGGATTGAACGGCTTGGCAAGATAATCATCGGCACCGAGGTTAAGCCCGAGTATCTTATCCGCATCGGTATCCTTTGCGGACAGTATGATCACGGGCATATTGCTCATCTCCCTGATCTTCTTTAATATATGAAATCCGTCCATGCCCGGAAGCATGACATCAAGGAGACACAGGCTCACCTGTCCCTCCTTTATGTATCCGAAGGCTTCATCCGCGTTTCCCGCTTCCAAAGCTTCATATCCTTCATTTTCAAGATAGAGCCGGAGAAAATTGCGTATCTCCGGCTCATCATCCACGATCAGTATCTTATGCTTCATCTGTTATCGGATCCCCATTGTCATGATCTGCTTTTTCTTCAATATATATTTCTCCGGCAGCGCCCGTATCAACAGTATATCCGGATGAAAGATTTTCGTAAAGGGCTGCATAGGTTGAATAGAGGTAAGGAAGTACATAAAATACCTCAAGTATCCCAAGCGTAAACACTGAAAGCAAATGCCATCCCAGGAACGAAAGCCCGAGCACGAATGCATGCCATTTGTTTCCGTCCATCATTTCCTTACTTCTTGCAAATGCCTCTTCCCTGTCCATATCGGGATCGTCGGCAAGCAGATAAGGGATCATCTTGTATTCATATGACTTTACGATCGCGATAAATACCCCGGCTATGGGGATAAGGCACCACAGGAAAAGGTAGAGATCCTTAAAGAACATTACCTTCACGATATTCTTGTAACTCGTATCAAAACCGTGTGCGATATCCGAAACTCTTGCGGGTTCCGTAAGGTTATTTACAAAGAACCTGTTAAGTCCTATCTCAAACGGATTTGTCCATAATGCCTTTATCGCAAATACGATCACAGTCACTATGACCGAGATGACAAGTACGAATATCACCATAAAGATCACAAATGCAACGGCTGCTTCTTTGTTTCCGGTAAAACCGTTAATGGGATCAAAATGAAATTCAAATTCATCTTCGGCTTTTTTTAAGGCAGCGTCCTTATCATCTTCCGTTCCTGCCTCATCCTTCTCTTCAACGTTCTCATCGGCTTCCTCGATGACGTTGTCGTTATTGTATCTTGCGGGATAACTGAAGCTCGGCGCGGAAACGCCTCCGGCTATTATCGAGAAGATAAACGCAACCGCAACACACTTCCAGTAATTTAACTTAAATGTTTCCTTTCCCCTTTGTTTTAACTCACCTATTGTCCACATTTTTCATTCTCCTTTGAAAATTACGGCTCCTGCCGTGTTATCTTTACAAGGCGATTATAAGCATGTAACCTTATCCTGCCATACCGGTAACCTTAACATAACCTTAATTTTCTTCCGTCCTACGGAAAAATGCATAAACGCTCTCAGCCGACTTTCTGTCCATTGACGGGACTTTTGCAAGTTCATCAACACCTGCAGCCTTTATATCCTCAAGCGATGAAAAGCTCTTCATAAGCGCCCTTCTCCTCTTTTCTCCGATGCCTTCTATATCGTCAAGCACCGAGTGGACCTGGCCCTTACTCCTTAATGACCTGTGGAATTCGATCGCAAACCTGTGTGCCTCATCCTGTATCCTTGTTATGAGCCTGAAAGCCTCCGAATGCTTCGATATCGGGATCTCGACATTATCGAAATACAGCCCTCTCGTCCTGTGGTTATCATCCTTGACCATGCCGCATACGGGGATATTGAGCCCAAGTTCATCAAGCACGCCAAGGGCGATATTTACCTGGCCTCTTCCGCCGTCCATAAGGATAATATCCGGAAATCTCGAAAACTTTGCCGTATCCTGCGATCCCGTTTCCGTAAGTCCGTGCTTAAATCTCCTTGTCAGCACCTCTTTCATGGATGCATAGTCATTCGGGCCTTCAACCGACTTTATCTTAAATTTGCGGTAATCATTCTTCTTGGGGCGTCCGTCCTCATATACGACCATGGATCCCACGGAATCAAAACCGCTTATATTCGAGATATCATAAGCTTCCATCCTGCTTATGCCTTCTATACCGATAAGCTCAGACAGTTCGGCGACCGCTCCCTCGGTCCTTGCCTGCTCCCTTTTTATCTTTTCAAGGTCCTGGCGCAGTACTATCCCCGCGTTCTTCGCTGCAAGCTCGACAAGCTTTTCCTTTTTGCCCTTAACGGGAACAGTCAGCTTAACCCTGCTGCCCTTCTTCTCCGAAAGCCAGTCGGAAACAAGCTCCATATCCCCTATCGGTACCGGGATGATCACTTCCTTGGGGATATAAGGCGTTCCGGCATAGAACTGGAGCACAAAATTCCTGATGATCTCATCGTCACCGCTTTGCTCCGTATTTTTCATATAGTAATGTTCCCTGCCTATGATCCTTCCCGAACGGATGAAAAAGACCTGGATTATGGCAGAATCACCCTCCCTGGCCATGGCGGTGATATCCCTGTCCTCACCGCCGGCATCGGTGATCTTCTGCTTCTGGGCGACCGCTCTTACGCTTTCTATAAGATCCCTTATCCTGGCCGCCTCTTCAAACTCAAGTGACTCTGAAAGCTCATTCATCTTTGCGGTAAGCTCGTTTATAACAGGCTTATAATTCCCGTTTAAAAAATCAAGGGCCTTGTCTACGGATCTTCTGTATTCTTCGCTGCTTATGTTCCCAAGACATGGTGCCTGGCACTGTTTAAGATGATAATAAAGGCA
Organism: Lachnospiraceae bacterium; assembly: GCA_024692905.1. GTDB lineage: Bacteria > Bacillota > Clostridia > Lachnospirales > Lachnospiraceae > UBA2868. The sequence goes on from JAILLY010000062.1 coordinate 64,108, forward strand.
CGCCCTGCCGATACCGGTATTATCGTCCTGCGATCCGCTCTGTGTGATCCTTCCCGTGCATGTCCTTATACTGTACAGCCTGCACAAAAGCTCGATCGTATCCCTTACGGCTCCGGCCGAGGTAAACGGTCCGTAGTATTTTGCATTATCCCTGCGGACCTTGCGTGTCATGAATATACGGGGAAATTCCTCGCCGGTGGTGACTTTTATATAGGGGTAGGTCTTGTCATCCTTAAGAAGTGTATTGTATTTGGGCTGGTTTTCCTTGATAAGATTGTTCTCAAGTACCAAAGCTTCCAGTTCCGAGTCGGTCACAACATACTCAAACCATGCGATCTTTGATACCATGGTGCTTATCTTGAGCGTTTTGGCGGTACTCTCACGGAAATACGAGCGCACACGGTTTTTAAGGATGACAGCCTTACCTACATAGATGATATTGTCATCCTTATCATGCATGATATAAACACCGGGCTTGGCCGGCAGTTTTTTGAGTTCCTCTTCGATATCAAACCGGTCCGTATTCATCGCTCATCTTCTTCCAGAAAAACGCAAATACCAAAAACGCCGCAAGTCCGAATATATTGGATACAAGCGTATTTACAAATGAGAGTACGGTCATTACAAAACAGGCGGCCGAAAGCGCAAGGATGAGCCTGCCGCCCTTAACGCTGTACTGCTCCTTATCCTTATAATCCGCACGGTCTTTCGTTGCGCGGACTATCCCGGGCTTCTTTTTAATGACCATATAAAGCCCCGATATAAGACACAGCACACACGCTATGCCTCCTATCCATGTAAGATCCGATAAACCGAGTATTTCCACTGCTTGATCCTCCTTATCATACGGGGAACGGCCGGGTGAGCGTCCCCTCAACGGATTATAACACGTCACGGCGGTAAATCACAATTTTAGTTATTATCCGTAAACGTCAGAGGCGGCTACCTGTTCCGGAGAACAGAATAGCCGCCCCATCTATTGGCAAATATAATACCCGTGTTTATCAGGCCTTCTTCTGATCGCGGTTATTGAATATCTCAAATACGACCGCTGCAAGAAGTACAAGACCCTTAACGACCTTCTGCCAGTTACTGTCGACATTCATAAGGCTCATACCTAAGTTGATGACACCTATAAGCGTAGCACCTACGATCATTCCGAATACCGAACCCGAACCGCCGTATGCCGAAACACCGCCGACGATACATGCCGAGATCGCATCCAGCTCGTAGTTAAGACCCGCATTGGGGTTAGCTGCAGAAAGCCTTGCCATTGAGATCCAGCTTGTGATGACCGTAAGGAACTGCATGTTAAGGTAAGCAAGGAAGAGGATCTTCTTCGTATCGATACCCGAAAGCCTCGTTGCCTCAACGTTACCGCCCATCGTGTAGAAATATCTTCCGATAACGGTCTTACTTGTAATAAAGTTATATATAAGAGTGATGACCGCAACCCAGATGAGAGTGAACGGAATACCCTTATCCTGACCGAGCTTAATCGTGAAGAACAGTATTACCGCACAAAGGATAACGCATCTTACAACAACGGTTATAAAGCTGTCAGCCTCATAGCCCTTCTTAAGCTTGGTGGCCCTGTCCTTTATCTGTGTGAACACGATCAGTACGCATGCAACCAAACCTATGAGTACACACATTCCGTTAAGTCCTGCCAATTTGAACAGTGCGGGTATCGATCCGTTGAACAGTGCAAGGTATGATCCGCACTGGCCGATACCTATCGTCTGGCCCTTTACTATTGCTGTTCCGAGACCCCTGAATGAAAGGAAGCCTGCCAGCGTTGCGATCCAGGGCGGGATATTAAGGTAAGCGATGACCCAGCCCATGAAACAACCGATTATAAGACCGACTATGAGCATTGCGATCATTACGACCGGAACCGGAAGTCCCTGTTTGACCATAAGGATCGCACCTACAGTATCAACGAAACAAACAACCGAACCTACAGACAGGTCGATGTTACCCTTGATGAGCATACACATCAACATACCTGTTGCAAGTACATATACATATGCATTCTGGTTTATAAGAGCCGTGATATTCTCAGGCTTTAATATTGAGCTTCCACCACTGGTCTTCCATGCGAAGAAAAGAACTACGAGGACCAGGACAATCTTCATTGTATGAGCTTTTAATACTTTTCCTACGTTATTCATATTATCATCCCTCCTCCTTATTTCTTCTCATTCTTCGATACTACGTCGAAGATAACGGCACCAAGGAGAACTATACCTTTGACAACCTTCTGCCAGTTGGCTTCAATTCCCATAAGTGACATACCTTGGTTGATGACGCCGGTAAGAAGAGCGCCGATGATAACTCCGGGAACCGTACCGGTTCCACCGTAGGCGGAAGCACCACCGATGAAGCAGGCGCCGATAGCGTCCATCTCGTAACCTTCACCCATCTTAGGTGTTGCCTTCGTAAGCCTTGCGGCAACGAGTGCACCGGCGAGACCCGTAAGGAGTCCCATGTTGATGTAAGCGAAGAAATAAACGAACTTCGTATTGATACCGGAAAGGCCTGCTGCCTTTGCGTTACCGCCGACAGCGTATAAGTGACGACCTATCCTTGTCCTTGTCGTTATATAACCGTAAATGAGGACTACGAGAAGTACCCAGATAAATGATGTGGGGATTCCCTTGTACTCGGCAAGCCTTTCGGCGATAAGGAGGATGGCGATACTTATAAGTCCGTCCTTTATGATCTCGGAAACTAAAGGAGTGGTCTCGTATCCGCGCTTTATAGCGTTCATACGTCCCTTTGCAACCATTGCAAGGAAGATAACAACAACCACAACACCGACTATCATGCAAAGATAATTGATATGTCCGGCACGGCCGGCATCAAGTATCTGACCCGAATTATAGGTCTCAAGTATCTTAGCACCGTCAGCCGAATCAAGAACCTTCTGCGTAGGGCCTGCGATATCCCTGATATAGCAGTCAGCACCGCCGCCGAACAGGTTGATGAATCCGGTAAAGCCCTTAAGGTTTACGTCCATACCTTCAAGTACGACGTTCGCAAGTCCCCTGAAAGCGTACATACCCGACAGGGTGGCGATGAAGGGCGGAACCTTTATATATGCGATCCAGAAGCCCTGCCATATACCAACGAGCAGACCGACTATGATCATTACGAGAACACCGATAACAGGACTTATGCCCTTGTTCATCATGGTCGAACCTACGGCTGCCGCAAAGCAGAGTACCGAACCTACCGCAAGGTCGATGTTACCACCGGTTAAGATACATAAGAGCATACCTACACCGAGAACGAATACGTATGTATTCTGTGATAACAGGTTTGTTATGTTCTGCGGATATACTATCTTACCGCCGGTAGCGATCGCAAATATGATAAATACTACTATAAGGGCGATGACCATGGTATATTTCTTAAGTGCTAATAAAACCGTTGATTTTTCCATAATTATTCACCCCTTCCTGACTTGAGAATGCTTGCCATGATGGCTTCCTGGGTGGCTTCTTCGCTGCTCAGTTCGCCTACCATGTGGCTTGCGTTCATAATATATATCCTGTCGCTCATTCCGAGTACCTCGGGAAGTTCTGAGGATATCATGATGACCGATTTGCCCTCGGCAACAAGGTCATTGATGATGCAGTATATCTCATACTTAGCACCTACGTCTATACCTCTTGTAGGCTCGTCAAGTATAAGGATATCCGGCTTTGCGAACATCCACTTCGCAAGCAGTACCTTCTGCTGGTTACCGCCTGAAAGGTTGCCGACGTTCTGCTCAACCGAAGGGGTCTTGGTCTTAAGCTTGTCCTTATATTCAACTGCTACCTGATATTCCTTATCCTTATCTATAATACCCTTACTGCTTACTTCCTTAAGATTTGCAAGGGTAGTATTTATCTTGATGGGATTTGAGAGCACGAGTCCGTTACCCTTACGGTCCTCGGTAACGTATGCGATCTTATGATCGATAGCGTCCTTGATCGTATTGATATGGACTTCCTTGCCGTCTATGGTCATGGTTCCGGTGATATTGGTACCGTATGACTTGCCGAAGATACTCATCGCAAGTTCGGTACGTCCCGCACCCATAAGTCCGTAGATACCTACGACCTCACCCTTGCGTACGTTCATGGAAACGTCATCTACGACCTTTCTCTCAACATACTTGGGATGATGCACGGTCCAGTTCTTGACCTCAAGCGATACATCGCCGATCTTAACGCCGCTCCTCTTGGGGAAACGGTCGGTAAGCTCACGGCCAACCATGCCCTTTATTATCCTATCTTCTGAAATCTCTTCAGTCTTGGCATTTAAGGTCTCGATCGTAGCACCGTCACGGATTACCGTGATCTTATCTGCTACATACGCAACCTCATTAAGCTTATGAGATATGATTATCGAAGTCATTCCCTGCTTCTTAAACTCAAGAAGCAGATCAAGAAGTGCCCTTGAATCCTGCTCGTTAAGTGAGGATGTAGGCTCATCAAGTATGAGCAGCTTCGCATGCTTGGCAAGTGCCTTTGCGATCTCGACCATCTGCTGCTTACCTGTTCCTATTTCCTTTACGAGAGTCCTTGAGCTGTCCTCGAGGCCTACCATCTTAAGATACTTGTCAGCCTCACCGTAGGTCTCGTTCCAGTCGATCGCTGCGCTCTTGCCTCTCTCATTTCCAAGGTACATATTCTCACCTATGGTCATGTAGGGAATAAGTGCGAGCTCCTGATGGATGATAACGATCCCTCTGGATTCCGAATCCTTGATCTTGTTGAACTTACAGATCTCTCCCTTATAAACAATATCACCTTCATATGTTCCGTAAGGATAGATACCGGAAAGAACGTTCATAAGCGTAGACTTACCTGCACCGTTCTCTCCTACCAGAGCGTGGATCTCGCCCTCTTCTACCTGAAGATTGACATTGTCAAGCGCCTTAACGCCGGGAAAGGTTTTGGTAATGTTTTTCATTTCCAGTATTAAATTTGCCAAATCTGATCCCTCCCAATACCTTTTTATTTACTTAAACCTACAGGCGGGTAAAGTGCCCGCCTGTATGGTAAAAGTCGTGATTCTGTTATGCTTAAGAATTACTTAAGCTGATCCTCCGTGTAGTAACCGGAGTCGATAAGAAGCTCCTTGTAGTTGTTGACATCAGCAAATACGGGCTCGCAAAGGTATGAAGGGATAACGCCTGTACCATTGTCATAAGTCTCGGTATCGTTAACATCAACAGTCTCGCCTGAAAGGATCTGACCAACCATCTTAACAACCTGTGATGCAAGAGTACGTGT
>JAILLY010000089.1 GCA_024692905.1 Lachnospiraceae bacterium
TATGATAACAAACAAACGCAGCGGCATGTTTCCATGCATAACTGCGTTTGTTTATTAAAGCCTGTGCGGATTACTTCCTCAAGCCTAATCTCTCGATAAGCGAACGGTAACGTCCGATATCCTTCTTCTTAAGATATGCCAAAAGGCCGCGCCTCTGACCTATCATCTTATACATACCGCGTGCCGAATGATGGTCACCCGGGTTAGCCTTAAGGTGCTCGGTGAGCTCCTTGATCCTCTCGGTAAGTACTGCTACCTGAACCTCCGGCGAACCGGTATCGCCTTCCTTGGTCGCGTACTTATTGATGATCTCAGTCTTCTTCTCTTTCGTTATCATATCATACCTCCTTATGAATATCTGCCGGGCCTGCTTAGAACGCTCCGGCTATACGCCATGTGCTAAGCTGAGGGTCGGAATTCCCTAAGCCGGGCACAGGTCACACAACATCTGATATTTTAACACAATGCGCCATCCTTGTAAAGTCCGAAATACTGACATATACGCCTTATCCGTCCGCCTAAAGTTCCGTATTATCCATCAGTACGTTCGATATCCCAAACACCGCCCAGAAAACCGGAGCCACACATACGTTGCTGTCATTGGCAAGCGCTGTTATCATGTAAGCGGTGCAGCCGGCAAACAGTCCCATCTCCGTCACCGGAGCCTTCCCTTTGGGGTATTTTTTTCCGTATTTGCGTATCCCCATGATAATATAGACTATGAACAGAACAGCCAGACAGGCATCCGCAGCCACGCCGTTCTCGATCGCATCATTAAGGTAAAAACAATGTGCCTTTACATCATATTCAAAGCTGCCCCATCCATAGGTATACGTCCTGTCCACGTAATCATCCTGCGGGTACTGTGTGATAAATGTATTCGCACCGCTGCCGAGAAAAATATGCTCCTTAAGGAGCGGCAGGCTCCGGTTCCATATCTTCCCCCTTCCGCTTAAGAATCTCTCGGGAAAGATGGACACCCTCTTCACCTGCGGGAACTTAACGGGATTAAGGGCCGTGTTAAGATAATAATATGTTCCGTCATCCGCTTTTATTATCGGCCATTTATAATCGTCTATCACGAATACCGCCGCATACCGGTCTATCGCATCTACACGGACCGCAGCTGCCATGGCCCCGGAATACTCAAAACGTTCTTCAAGGACATACTGTCCTCCCCGGTCTTCAAAGATCAGATCCCTGCCGTCCTTATCGCGGAAGCTTATGTCCATATTTCCGTTCTCATCGATATCAAAACTGCTGTGGAGCTCATTGCCGCACTCGAGATCAAAAACAACTTCATCATCCTCCGTACGGACACCGGCTACGCTCCACGGATTTATCTCATCCTTTTCAAATATCCTTCCCAAAGGTTGGCGCAAAAGGAAAGTACACACTACAGTAAGCGCTGCGGCACCGGCAATACCTGCCATCCTTATCCGCTTATCCGAAACTCCCCAAAACCTTATAAGAGCCATTATGAGAGTCACGGCCGCTATGGCGATCATTCCCGACTGCGAACCGCTGCATATGAGCACATAAACGGATGCACAGCAAAGAATGACGGAAGCTATCCTTGCCGCAATGTTCTCTGCCGCGATGGCCAGAGCCGTAAGGGCCGGGATAATGAGCGCCATATACATACCGACATAGTTTTCATTATACAGCGTAAGATATGCGATCCCTTTCTGACGGCGTATACTGATGTGTTCAAGATCGTTCCTCCACGCTGCCGGCACTATGAGTCTCTTGAAAAAGTCATAACTGAAGGGATCGCTGCCAATGCCCTGCAGCACCCCGATAAACACCATAAGAAAAACAGGGACCGCAAGGGCTTTTATAATGAACCCGAGCTTTTTATCATCATTAACAAAAGTATATGAATAGTAAAAAATGACAATGTATGAAATGACAGCTCCGACAGGTTCAAACCTTTCATACGATCCGCCAAAAGCAAGAGACGGATATGCAGACAAGACTCCCGACAAGAGCACGAGCACCACATACAGCGCCGGAAATATGAACCTGCGCTTCACGGTAAGTTTAGAGTCCCCGGTAAAATGATGCAGCGCAAGCATAATTATCATTATGAACATGAGTATCTGAAGAAAGAACGATTTATATGCCAGAGCCACATCCGCCGCTTCGATACCGCCCTGCATAAACCACGGAAAGCCGGCAAGAACCTTGTTCGAATAGACAAATACCTTTGTTATAAGTGGAATGATCCCGACAGCGACAGCAGCCGGGATCGTATAGACATATCTGTTTTCTGATCTTTTTACGGAATAGCGTTTCTTTTTTGCCACTGTATCACACCCTAAGCATTCTGTACCATGCGGACATCGGCCGCCGATACCTTCTTGGCATTATCGGGATCGGGATCGAGTACCGAGAACGCGATATTGGTCGCATGGTCGGCCACCCTCTCAAGTCCTGATACAACATCCGAAAAGAGCATTCCGGCTTCCGGAGTACATTCGTTCCTCGTCATCCTGG
>JAILLY010000103.1 GCA_024692905.1 Lachnospiraceae bacterium
CATGCCGGCATAGATGTGACCATACGCAGGAATCATATCCACAACTGTATTATCGGTGTATGGCTTGACTGGGAAGCACAGGGCGCGAGAATAACACAGAACCTCATGTATGAGAACCACAGACCTGACAAGACCGAACAGGCTCGCGGTGCAATGTTCAATACAGATATATTCATTGAAGTAGGACACGGCCCGACGCTTATAGACAATAACCTCCTCTTAAGCCGTCAGTCGATCACTATCCCCAGTGAAGGTATTGCGGTCGTACATAACCTGGTCCTGGGAGGATTCAGCCTCATCAATTCCGGCGTGGACAGCATTGTAAACGAGCAACGTGAGCCCAGATACACACCTTATCACATCAGGCACCGTACCGAGGTGGCAGGCTTCATGACGATCCTTCACGGAGATGACCGTATATATAACAACATCTTCGTTTTGACCTATAAGCTTGATGATAAGAAGAAGACCCCCGCCGATGCGGAATACAGCCTTGCGGGAACCGCTCCTTTTGATATCTTCCCGACATATGAGGAGTGGTATAAACCTTTTGAGGATAAGGAGCACCCCGACATGGGCGCCCTTGCCAAAGCTCATTTCGGACATCTTCCGGTATGGCTCGCCGGCAACGCCTACTTTAACGGCGCGAGCGTATGCAAGCATGAAAAAGACAAGCTTGTAGTCAAAAAGGAAAAAGTCAAAGTTAAGCTTACGGAAAAGAAGGGCAAGATCACGCTTGATACCGATATCTATGAGCATCTGGGTGATTTTACGAACGGCATCATTACGAGCGATATATTGGGATGCGCATTTGAGCCCGAGCAGAGATTTGAGAATCCTGACGGAACAGCGATCACATTTGACTCGGACTATAACGGGGCACACAGAGGATTATCCACCATCCCCGGACCTTTTGCCGATAAGGACAGTGCTTCAGCGGTATTATTCTAAAAGGTATTTCGGAGGATTTGATGTCTGAGCATGGCGAAAAAACCATATACTGGCACCTTCCGGGGTTCAGTGTGTTCTTTTACTTAAATCAGGTGATCATCCATATGATGGCAGATCATCCCGATATGTTTCGCGACGGATATAAGGTCGGCAGTGTATACGGCACGTTTCCCGGAGCGATCTGGAACGGCGGAAGAGCAGTGTTCGGGATCACGAGCCACGGCGATATGGAAAAGGTCATCAAGACCTATAATGATCTGAAGGTTCCGGTGAGGTTTACATGGACCAATTCGCTTATCGAAGAAAAGCATTTAAACGACACTTACTGCAATCTGATCATGGAAACTGCCAATAACGGCATGAATCAGGTGCTTGTAAACACACCGGTACTTGAAGATTATTTAAGAAAGAATTACCCGGGCTTTAAGTTTATCTCTTCAACTACCAAACGCCTTACCTCTCTTGATGATGTTAAGGCCGAACTTGATAAGGAGGTATCTTCCATATCGGGAGGCGGCACTTCAAAGGCATATTATCTGGTGGTGCTTGATTATGACTTAAATCATGACGAAAAGTGTCTGGATGAACTTGCATGCTATGCAGATCGTATAGAGATACTCGCCGATGAGATATGTTTTGCAAACTGTCCCAAGCGTAAAGCTCATTACCGGGACGAGTCGCTCATGCAGCTTCGGTTTGAAAAAGGTGCGCCGTTTGACTGCCCCAACAAGAACACGAAGCCTGATTTCAAAGAATGCATGAAGCGCCCTGCCTTTATATCTGCAGATCAGGTGACAGAATACGCTAACAGATGGGGATATGTGAATTTTAAGCTGGTAGGACGCGGACTTCCGATGAACATGGTGCTTGATTCATATGTTTATTTCCTGGTAAAAGAAGAATTCCGCGACGATATGCACGATAAGATCACAAGGCAGCTTGCAAAACTAGGCGTGAAAATGTAAGATTTACGTTTGTGTTATACTATCAGAGCGGATAAACATATCTGCGATATTTATTTATTCAGAAGAGAGGTAATGATATGCCTGATAACAAGCCCAGGTCAAGACAAAGAAACATAACGGGAAGCGGAAGCGGTGCGTATAAAAAGGGAAGCGGCTTAGGTACCGGCCCTGTAGGGAGTACCCATGGCCATTCAGGTCCTGCTATGGGAGGAAATACTCATTATACGAGCTCCGGTCCATCACGTGCCGCAAAACGCGGTGGTGGCGGTATAGCATTACTGGTTGTCATTCTTATTGTTTATTTCCTGTTCTTCAAGGACGATTCATCTGAATATGATACATATGATAACTCATATACCGATGAACCTCAGGTAGTATATGATAATGAACTTACTCCTTACGGTCAGGAATCATCCGGATCCTCATCGTCATCGCTGATCAACTCGCTGTCAACCGGTTCATACGGCGATCTGGGCATATATACGGATAACGTATATGAGACTACACCCGAAATGATCCAGTCTACAGCTTCAACGCCTTCCGTTGATGAATCCGTATCTTCGCAAGCACGCGCAAAACGTACGTTTATAAAAGGCGACGGCTCGGATAAGGTTACCATCATGGTATATCTGTGCGGAACCGATCTTGAGAGCAAGAGCGGTATGGCGAGCAATGACCTGGCGGAGATGGCCAGAGCCTCGCTTTCCGATAATGTCAACATCCTGATATATACGGGCGGATGCAAAAGCTGGAAAACTCCCGGCATCAGCAGCAAAGTCAATCAGATCTATCTTATAACCAAAGGCGGAATGAAGAGGCTTGTTGAAGATGACGGCAATAAGGCCATGACCAGTCCTTCAACACTTACTTCTTTTATCAAATACTGCGCATCCAATTATCCCGCAAACCGCAATGAACTGATCTTATGGG
>JAILLY010000120.1 GCA_024692905.1 Lachnospiraceae bacterium
CAGCCTGTAGTAGTCGCCGTTCCTTACAAGCGGGGCGTACTTATGATACATCTCAACCTGCCCTGCTATCAGGTTCAGATCATCCTCCGGGATCTTCGTTATATCAAGCTCATAACCAAACGTTCCCGCGAGCGCAACATACCCTCTCGTCTCAAAAGGCACGTTCCGTCCCGTGATATGGTTGGGACAGTCACTTATATGCGCCCCGATGACCGACAAAGGATAGATGATGGAAGTCCCCTCCTGGATCTTAAGCCTCTCTATCGCATCGGTATCATCCGAGCACCATATCTGCGGGCTGTAATAAAGCATCCCGGGATCGAACCTTCCGCCGCCTCCTGAGCAGTTCTCAAGGAGGATATCGGGAAAATCATCCGTAAGATACTGCTGCATTTTGTAAACGCCGAGCATATATCTGTGGAACAGTTCGCCCTGCCTGTCACTGTCAAGCGCATAACTTCCCATATCGGTCAGCCCGCGGTTCATGTCCCATTTAACGTACACTATGTTCGCGCTCTTAAGCACGGCCTTTATCCGCGAATATATCTCATCAACTATCTCGTCACGTGACAGATCGAGAACATACTGATTCCTTAAAAGAGTCGCCCGCCGCCCGGGGATCGCGATGGCCCAGTCGGGATGCTCGCGGTATAGGTCCGAATCGGGCGATATCATCTCCGGCTCGATCCAGATACCGAACTTAAGCCCGATTTTGTTCACATCATCCACAAGGTGCTTAAGGCCTCCCTTTATCTTATCCTCGTTGACGTACCAGTCCCCGAGGGCCATGTTGTCGGAGCTTCGGTTCCCAAACCAGCCGTCGTCCATAACAAGCATCTCTATGCCGTGCTTTTTCGCTTCCGCGGCAATGGCTGTAAGCTTATCGGAGTCAAAATCAAAATATGTGGCTTCCCAGTTATTGATCAGTACCGGCCTGTCCGCATCCTTATATCTGTTATTCCTGTTTGCACCGCAGATAAGATGAGTTCGCATAAGATCATGGAAAGTATGGCTCATATGCTCAATACCCTTATCGGAATAAACGAGCAACGCTTCGGGCGCATAAAACGTTTCCCCGGGGTTTAACTTCCAGGAAAACCCCTTCGGGTTTATGCCCATAAGGCACCTGATACTGTCATACTGCGATCTTTCCGCACTCGCAATAAAATTCCCGGAGTAAACGAAACCGAATCCGTAAACCGTTCCCTGTGTCATAGTCGCATGATGCCCGGCGATCGCCATAAAGGGATGCATCTGATGAGAGCTCTCTCCCCTGACCGAACTGACCTCATGTCTGCCGTATCCAACGGGTACCCTGTCGATATGTCTCTCCCTTGCCCATGATCCGTGAAGGGTGATCATATCATAACAAACGTTATCGAGATCGAGGCACATGGAAAGTGCCGATCTTAAGTATATGGGAGAATCACCCGAATCAGTGATCCTGACACTCCGGATTACCGCGTCCAAACCCTCAAAAACAGTGTAAACAAGCGCAACGACCAAGCCGGTCAATGAATCTTCCAGCGTTATCTCAAGGGTTTCGGAATCATCCTCGCTGCCATAGGTTGCGGGGAGGCCGGGGATCATCGGTTTCCCTTTAAATATGCGGTGGTTTACATAACGCAAATCCGCTGCCCTGTGTCCCGACTCCGTTTCGGGAACAATGCAGCCGGACCTCGCATCCCCTGTTCCTTCCGAAGGATATTCAAAATACGCGGAATCAAGGAAGTTACCCCTGTCACGGTCATTGATCCCGGGAGTGAAGGGATTCTCGTTAAGTCTCATCAGATAACGCACGTTATCATCGCTGATCCTGCTCCCGTAATATACATGCAGAAGGAAATCTCCGCCGTCCGCTATACCGCATACATAGGACGAACCCGGTGTATCCAGTTTAAACAGCCGCTCGTTTTCAAGATATCTTATTGACATTATCTTCCTCCGCGATCAGTGCATCACTCAGATGCTCACATATTGATACAGTATTTTCAGCAGCAGCTTTGCCGCCGCGCGTGACTTTTCCTATCTCACTCATTATCGCCTCTTTACTCTTTCCAATGCGGTTTATAAGGATGCAGTCCATGCCGCTGTTTACGGCGATCGAGCCGTCGTTTACGGGATCGTCCCCGACCATTACACACTCTGAACGGTCAAGCTTCTCATTTTCAAGCAGTATATCCATGAAACCGGTATCCGGCTTCATCATATAATGATCGGATGAGATATACATCGCATCAAAGCGCTCATCAAGCCCAAATGCCTCTATCTCCGGCATCGTGAATATCTTCTGGGCATTTGACAGAAGATAGACTTTTTTACCGCGTTTTTTCAATCCATCAAGAACCTTAAGGGTATCCGGGAACAGCCGTATGTACTGCCTCGAAGCAACGCGGAAAAGGTTCGCGGCAGCCATGCACCATTCACTGTCAAGGACCGTATTTATGACTCTCTCTTTATCCCAGGCATACTCCGCCCGAAGCCGGTCAACACCGAGTCCGGCAACGGAAGCACTCACAGGATGATCTTTACCGCATTCAAACAAAAGCCTTGAAAATACTTTTTCAAGCCTTATCTCGGGATATCTCAAACCTCTCTCCTTCTTAAGCAGTTCGCGTTCTTCCTTATCCGCTTTGAAAAAAACATCCTTAAGTTCCGCGGCACTTACGTCGCAGCCGTATACGTTATAAAATCCCGCAAGGAGAGTCCATAACTGCGTGCTGCGCTCATCCACGTTAAGATCGATCAGCGTACCGTAAAGATCAAAGATATAGTTCCTGTATTCCTTCATGTCTCCACCATCATTCCCGGGCCGTTACCGCATATTCATCCAGATACATCTTCCTGAGATTTTCCGTTGTATTATACTTTTCCCCGATGATAAATTCCTTCGACCATGTCATGTAATACGCCCACGGCACGCGCGAACGTTTCAGCATCCCGACATCCGGAAGATATCCGACTTCCGCAAGCGCCGCCACCTTCTTACCGGTCGTGTTCCTCACAAGCTCTTCATATTCGGCGGCGTAGTCCGTCGGCGTATATTTCTCATGGTATACATCTACGGATATCACGTCAACCATATCATCACCCGGATAACCTTCGGGAAGCCTGCAGTTCCATACCCACAGCAGGTTATCAAGCCTGTGCTTTACGGTATAATGTTCAAACATCAGTTCATACAGCTTCTTTGCTGTTTTCGCGCCCTTTGCGCCCCACCAGAACCAGGTGCCGTCAGACTCATGAAACGGCCTCCACAGCACCGGGATGTCCCTGTCGCAAAAAGGCTTTAAATACCCTGCGATCACATCCATATCACGGAAAAAAGCCTCTCTTTCAGGGGTCCCTTCAATAAGCACACGGTCTGCGTCAAAATCAGTATTTTCGGCATAGAAGCTCTTATCCCTGCCGCCAACGGGCGAGTACCAGTGGAATGAAAAAGTCAGTATCCCGTCGGAACTCTGTGCCCATTTAAGAGCTGTGTCAAGTGTCCCGCGATTGTCATATATCTCATCAAGGCATTCCTTTGAAGCATCATCGTAATTAATGTTCGGAGAATATGACAGAAGTTCGAAGCCGCGCAGCTTCGGAAGCTTTCCCGTCTTTTCGGATATATAGGCGGCCTCCTCCATCGGATTGGTCTGCGTATGCTGGCCGGTGATGATAGCATTTCCTGCGGTATCACACAGATATTTAAGAAGTGCCTTTGCATTCTTTGTTGCATTTTTATTTACCGGTGTCTGATTTATCATGATCGTGTATTCCTTTTTATTAATGGGTTGTATCTGCTGCCGGGGATCCGGAAGGATCATGCATCATTCAGTGAGCATCCCGAGGGGGCATCCGTTCATCCTTCGGGTGTATGTTTATCCCGGAAAACATCCCGGGTGCATGTTCATTCCGGCAGCCGGACTATACCCTCGCACGCTACATTTATCAGATAGAAGCCGGATGCACAGTCATCCGCATCATCGATCGTTATCGTAAGCGTGTGATCTTCTGTTCCGGATTCGGGAACGTCACGGGAGATGTCTTCCCGGACTGTATCCCGGGGAACCGTAACACCTTGGGCGGTATCTTCCCGGACAGCATTTTGGAGGACGGTATCTCCCTGCACGTTATCTTCTCCCCCGGCGGTGTCGGCTTGAGCGGTATTGCCCCGCGGTGTATATCCCTGAGCATCATCTCCCCGGGCGGGAAATCTTCCGTCCTTACATATCCTTCCATGATACATAAGGGTAGCCATAAAGGCCTTGTCTCCCCAGTCCTCATCAAAATTCGCATCAAGCATTATCCTGTTATCATGATCTTCGTCTATCACGGCATATGCTATGGGTGCAGGCTTCTTTACAGACTTACGGTACATTACCGCAAGCTCACTCCCTTTAAATCCAAAGGTTATCGAGTCGCCCTTCTTTGAAGCTGTCCATCCGTTCTTAAACACATCCCTGACTTCACTCGAAAGCACGCGGTCATCCTCTGCCGTACTTTCT
>JAILLY010000136.1 GCA_024692905.1 Lachnospiraceae bacterium
TCAAATGATAATGTACCCGAACCTGTGGCATTATCAGACAGCCTTGTAAACGTAAAAGATCCGTCCGCTCCGATCGAAAGCGTCCCGTGATCCTCACCCGTTTCCCTGTCAAAGAGTGTCCAATCCCCGCTGATGCAGGCAAGAATTTCCTTCCCGGAAATAAGATCCACGGTTACATCCTTGTTATCCTCCCGCTTCTTCTTTTGTTTTGATCCGGACTTATCCTCACCGGTTTCATCTTCCGCTTCCGCACTATCCTCAATGTTTTCCGGCTTGTCCTTAGGACCGCTGTCTGAACTTTTCCCGCAGCCTGTCATGATCCCCGCGCAGATAAGGCTGATGATAATTGTGATAAATAGTCTTTTCTTCATAATGATCACATCCCGCTTGTAAATATAAGAAATAATAATAACCCGATAAAGCACAGTACTGTCATTGCTATTGATGAAACGATATAGAAAGTATCGGAAGATGATCGTTTGTCCTTACTGACATGCCGTATTATCATGACGATGAAAACAACAAAATAAAACAACGGAAACAAAAGGTGCATTACAAGTAGCGGGGCCCACTGCCACTCCTGCCTGTAAACGTACCATCTTCCGTCTTTATAGAATAACCATATGAGAGTAATTGCCGCCAATACGACCGGCGGGATAAAAAACCGGATCTTACTTGATCTCCAGGGAATCTTTTTCATATCATCTCAACTCCGAAAGTACATGATCTGTTTTGCCGGACAGGTATTATATACATATGCTGTCACCATTGCCTGCAAAAATAGATTATAAACAAAAAAAGGGGACATGCTTTTATAATTCCCGAAGAATAAGTTCCGTTATTCCGGGATTATTTCCCTGCTTGATACGCTTTACCTTGGAATCCCTGCCATATGAAAATTCATCCTCAAGAGCTTCCCTTATCCTGGTTCCGCCATGATATCCATGAATGAGCCGGATTATGTAAACTGATCCCGGTGCTTTGGCAACTTCCGATCTTGCCCTCCGTACTGCTTCCTCAGCTCTCATTCCATGCAGATCGATCTCTATAACTCCCGATGTAAGATTCATCTCGTACAACTCCTCTTTATCTTTGCTTATCCCTGACCGGATACTGCTCATTTGTCCGCTTACGGCAATTTAAGAACCGCGAGTACCCGGTCATAAGGATTATATCACAAACATTTCGGAAGAGCGTATAAAAGTAGAGATCCGGCTTTTCTGAATGATCGGCCCTCTTACGACTCTTTTTTCTCCTCTTCGGCTTTAGCCTTGTCCCTACGGACCATGGAAATGATGGCACATGCTATACCTCCGGCCATCACAGCCAGCCAGCTGTGTTCGAAATCACCTGCCGCATAGCCCCACACAAGCATGATAAATACCGATATCATACTGATACATGCACATAAGGTTCCCGTTTTGATGTTCTTCATTTCTTTTCCTCCTGATGAATTATTAGTTAAAATCAATCTATAGGCTACTCCACCCTGACTATCAGCCCGACATCATGTTTCTCAAGGTACTTCCGTGCCTTGTCCTCATCCCTGACAAACACCCCCTTGTATCCGGTGCCCAGTATTTCCTTCATCGCTTCAAGTTTCTCTTTGGTCTCACCTATCACAAGCACAAGCGGACGTTCTCCGGCTTCATCCTTTTTTGCATCAGGATGCCCCTCATTACTTACACGATCACTTACAGCCGCTTCACGGGACACCTTATCCGGATCTAAATACTTAAGCAGGACAGCTTCGAGGGCCGCATACATGACAGGCTTGCTCAGATAGTCCGTAAAGCCCTCCTTAATATATGTGTCCCTTGCTCCCACGATGGCATCCGCAGTGAGCGCTATTACGGGTGCGGCATCCGCAAGATGATCCCTTTTTATCACTTCAAGGGTCTGTACTCCGGACATGCCCGGCATCATCTGGTCAAGAAAAATAAGGTCAAATGTCCTTTCTTTAAGTATCTTAATACACTCCTTACCCGAAAGAGCTGTGGTTATATCCATCTTCGTATCTTCGAGCAGGCCCGTGATAACCTCCAGGTTCATATCATTATCATCGACAACAAGGATACGGGCGGAAGGCGCAACAAGGCCCGGCCTGTATTCCTCGGTATTCTCCTGCATCAGGGCAAGGTTCTTTACAAAGTCACCCACGGGGGTCCTGCTTATGGCAGGCAGCCTCATCCGGGCCGTAAAGGTAGTACCTTCCCCGTATTTACTGTTGACTGAGATAGTGCCATCCATCATCTTGACAAGACGCATGGTGATGTTGAGTCCCAGTCCCGTTCCTTCTATGTTCCTGTTCTTGTCCTCTTCAAGCCGCTGGAAGGATCCGAACAGCTTGGCAAGGTCTTCGTTCTTTATGCCGATGCCGGTATCGGTGACTATGACCTGCAACAGCTGTGTCGAGTCATCATATGATACATCAATGGACACGCTGCCCTCATGTGTATACTTTACGGCATTATTTATGAGGTTGAGCATTACCTGCCTGATCCTTATCTCATCTCCAAGCATTACCGACGGGATTTCTTCGGATACGTTCAGCTTATACTCAAGCCCCTTGTCCTGGGCCTTCTTCATGGTCATGTTCACGACATCGTTCATAACGGATGCAAATCCGAACTCCACCGGAATAAGCTCCATCTTGCCGGACTCGATCTTACTCAGATCAAGGATGTCATTTATTATGGACAAAAGCGTCTTGCCGGCACTCTGTATGTCAAGGGCGTACTTTCTAATGGGATCGCCGGGCGAGCTCCTTAATATCATCTCGTCCATGCCTATAATGGCGTTCATGGGGGTCCTGATCTCATGAGACATGTTTGCAAGAAAGTCACTCTTTGCCTTGTTCGAAGCATTCGCGGCATCCTTCTCAAGCTCCAATACCCTTCTGTCATACACGGCCTTTTGTTCTTCAAGTCTCATCTCTTCCATCCGGCTTGTATATTTCTGTTCATTTCTGTATCCGGCGTAATAGATGACGGCGATCATCGAAAAGATAAGCGCGCATATGATTATGATGACTATGCGCTGGCTCCATACCTCACCGTAGAGTTCACGGTCACTTACAACCATCACGACATACCATTCGTTGGCTATGCTGTTTACGTAGATGGTGCTGTCTTCATTTAGCCATTTATAAGAAAAACTGCCGGAACCGATATCCATAAGAGCCCCAAGCAGGTCTTCACCGCCCGGGATATCGCCTATATGCGTTCCTCTTTTATCATCATCCCTGTGGGCTACGACAAGTCCGCTCTTATCAATGACAAATCCGTATCCCTTTCCGGATATGGTAAGTTCCTTCATCATTTCCTGTATGCCCTTAAGCTGGACGTCAAGCGCAATGACGCTCTGCCTGTCGGGCAGCATCCTGCATACCGAGATGATCATGTTTCCTGTCTGGGCATCTATATAGGGATCCGAAAAAACAACCTGCCCGCCCGCTTCCCTGGCGACGATAAACCAGTCACGGCTTTTGGGATCATACCCCTCCGGCGGCTCCCAGTTAAGACCGTCTATATACTTGCCCATGATAAAGCCGTATATCCCCGTGTAATTCTCATCGAACTGTTCGGAAACATTTCTCGTTTCATCCACCAGGAATTCATGTATCCGGGCGGATGTCGTACCGCTTATCAGCATATGGTGTACGGAGTCACCGGCAACATGGAGCACGTTTTCGGCAGTGTTCAAATGGTTGTTGATCATTGCGGATACCGTAAGTATCCTGTCTTCCATTACCGCATTGGAATTGGATACGGCAACCCTGGCCATAAGCGAGGTTACGTATATCACCATGACCGTCATGAATACAAACACAAGGATGAGCGGTATTATCATACCGTTCCTTATTCTTATGCCCGGCATGTTCCCTGCCCCTTTTTCTGACTTTGTACCGGTAAGAGTCATATGCATCCTGCTTTCGAAAATATCAATAAACGGTTATCACTTAATATCGAAATACTCCTTTGGGACTTCTATGTCCGTAGTTCCCATGTAACGGCCCGGGTCGCCGAAGATGTATGTATCCTGATAGATAAGGAATATATTATCTGACTTTTCAAGAGTGACCGCATCATTATATTGGGATCCGTTCCATTCCGTTCCGGGAGAAAAGGCTCCGTATGCCTTGGCAAGGTCGTTTATGCTGTGAAGGTCGCTGTTCCCAAGGATGACATTTCTCGCATGTTCCGCAAGCCCTGCCGAAACAGCGTATCCGTACGAATATGACCAGGTTCCGAACCGGCCCGCACCGCCGGCCTTTACTACCGCATCTTCCACTTCCTTCATTATCTTGTCAAAGTCACCGCCGACGCCTGTAAGCTCAAGATCAAGCGCCCCGGGATAACCCATGAGCGGTGATGGCAGATCGGCCTCGATGAAGTATCCCCCGTGTTCCATAAGGCTCCTTATGAGCGGTTCTGTATGCGCATCGTTTGTACAGAAATAGGCTGACTTTTCCCCGTACTTCTCAACCCATCCGGGTACATGCTCCGTGATATACTGCTGGGCACCGGGGACACCCACTTCGGTAGTGGGATCGGGAGCTTCCTCCATTACGAATTTCATGCCAAACTCCTTACAGGCAGCCTCCATGATGGCAACCTGTCTGGATACTGATTCATAGCCAAGATGCCTGGGAAACGAGATGTGTACAAATGTATCGCAGCCCAGTTCATGAGCCGTGTGTACGATAAGATAGCCACGGCTTATGAAATCATAATTAACAACAAGATCCGCTTCCTCTCCGATATCCGTAAAGTCCTCATATGCTTCTCCGGCAAGGCAGAGTATATCGGGACGCATCTCATGGATCCGCCGGAAGGCCTCTGTTGTCCCGTCAACAGCCTGATTTACGATGATCGCCTTTATTTTCGGATCCTCGGCAAGACCGACAATGATCTGAACAGTGGTCTCGAGTTCCTCGGTAAAGTTATCCGGATAAATGGCAAGAGTCACGTTTTCTGCCCCGTATTTTTTCTGGAATGCCTCCGCCCCGCGCCTGTCATCCTCCGACTGAGAGTAGGAACCTGTAACGATGCCTATACGGAAATCATCCGGGGCCGTATCTGCTTCTTCGGGTACATCCTCCGTGACTTCCCCGGACGCCCCGGTATCTGCTGACTCTTCAGTAGCTTCTTCCGCGCTTTTATCAACTTCCGGTCCTGCTGCCTTATTGCCCCCGCAGGCTGCCAGCATGACTGCCATTAAGCAGGCCAGGAACAGGCAGGCTGTTTTATTCTTCATGCCCATCCTCCCATCTTACTGATCTCTATTTTGCAATACTGCTTCGTCTGCAATATCGTTAAGCTGTTCGTTGATGCGGTTTATTGTCCTCTTCCAATACACAGATTCACCGATCCAGATACATGCATATAAGACTGTCATTATCAAAAGCATTACGGCAAAGCCTGACAGGTCGGGAAACCAGCCAAGCAGAAGACTTGATACCGTAAAGGCCGACATACAGGCAAAATAATGTGATAAGGTGGCCTTAAGAAGGCTCCAGCTCTCTATCTCATATACGACCGATCCGCCCATGGAAATGGCCCCAAAAAGTCCCGATATAAGAAGATGCAGGATAAGCGCCGCATTACCCGACGATCCGTGATCGTTTCCAAAGCCCATCCAGAAAGCGATCCCTATTATCATTCCAAGGACAATCCCAATCAGGGTCTTGACCAAAAATTTATTACCCAAACCCATAATCGCTCCTCCGTTATCTGTAATTTAGCAACTTAGTTATCTTTTTCATACCGCTTTTGTCTATTCGGTCATTTTCAGTGTCTACTTGGCACTTTTTATACGGTATATGACAAAACCATACCGATTAGACATCATATTCGACCGATTAGACAAAAAGTATGATTAAAGAAACCGTATTATATAAAATTAAGGAAATGAAAGTGCCGGAGGTTTTTATGCAGCTCAAAGTAATGGTTACAGGCAAGAACAGAAAAATAGCATCCGACATCAGTGATCATCTCGTAAGCGACAGGGGATACAGTGTCATCAAATGTGCATCCAGCAAGGAAGCTCTTTTCAACCGTGTCCCGGCTGAAATGCCCCACATCATAATCATATGTCTGGGAGATGAAACAACCGAAACCGTATCAGTATTCGACGTACTTAAGGAATGTACGAAAATGGGCGGTATCACTATAATTGTCATTGCAAACGATGCGGATCAGAAGTTATTCATAAACAACACAAAGCTTGAGCGAATGTTCTTCATGTCGCGACCGGTATCCCTCTTTGCCTTCTACGAGAAACTTAACGAGATCGAGAAGACTGTTGAAGAAGGCCAAAAAAACGGATCGACCCTGATCACCGAATTTGTCAATCCTCATGCATCTGACCTTCCGCCGAGAAAGCATATCCTGGTAGTTGACGATGACTCTGAACAACTCTTCAATATCAAGGAACAGCTTAAGGAATTTTATGAGGTCACCCTCGTCCCTTCGGGCGAAGCCGCTCTTAAATTCATGTCACGGCACAGGGTGGATCTTGTCCTGCTTGATCACATGATGCCCGTCATGAACGGCCCTCAGGTACTCGAGCACATGCGGATGATACCGGCACTCGAGCACGTGCCTGTTGTCTTCCTTACCGGCGTCACCGAGAAAGACACCGTAGTAAAGACACTCGTCGACTATAAGCCTCAGGGATATATTGTAAAGCCATCCACAAAATCGGAACTGGTCGCCAAGATAATCGATATTATGGGATAGGGTTCTTAAAAGACAGCGGATAAAGTCATTTCAACATAAGGATGAGGAACACGGATATGGACCATGACATCACAAAACTTATAGAATACGGTATAGATACGGAAACCGGCATCGGATACACCGGGAACAGGGAGAAATATATCTCTGCCCTTCAGCGCTTTTACAGATCTTACGATAAGAACCGTGCAAAGGTGGAAAGTGCACTTGGCGAAAATGATCTTGAGAATTATATGATAATCGTCCATTCTCTTAAAAGTAATGCCCGGATGATCGGAGCCGCCAACTTAAGCGCTAAGTTCGAAGCCCTGGAAATGGCTTCAAGAAACGGGGATATGGAAACCGTAAAGTCGGAAACGTCCGACGCACTGTCGGACTATGAAATGATAGTTAAGGTTTTGGAACCCATAGGAACTGCGGATAAGGTTACCGCCGCAGATGAGATATCCGCAGATGAAGCCCGTAAGATCGCGAAAGACCTGCTCGCGTCCCTTGATGATTATGACGATGAGGCATCGGCCTTACTTGCGGCAAAGCTTGCAGGCTATCCCTTCAGGCTGACGCAGAAGGACCTTCTGAAAAAAGCGACCGGATATATAGGTGATTTCCTGTATGATGAAGCGGCCGGGATAATAGAGCAGATAGCGGAAACAATAGAGTGAGGACGTATCAATTCTTCCCTCCGTTCCGCATTTGATCAAGCTCCTCGTTCATATCCTTTACTTTCCGCGAATACACGAGCGACTGTGCTATCCATATGACCGCATATGCCACGGTAAAACCGATAAATGCGACTGCCAGCCATATTCCGGTGCCGAACCATTCAAGCAGATAGTTTACGATAAAGAATGATGACATGGTCATAATATAATGGGTTGCCGTAGCCCTTACAATGCTCCAGCTCTCAATCTCGTATACAACGCTCCCGCCCATGGCGATCGCACCGTAGATCATGGAGCCGATGATCTGTTTAAGCATGATAAGACCATGAGAATCCATAAAATCCGTTCCATCGAAACTGTACATTATCGTAATCGAGATAAACATACTGATAATGGCGCCCGACATAAGTTTTATCAAAAAGCTTCTTCTTAATTCCATGATCTTTCCATACATATTTTGCTTTCCTTAAGCATCGAGCGGATCTGCTTGATCCTGCTCCTTGATACCCATGATTTGACACCGCAATCGAACTCAACCCCTATGGTTCCGGAAAAGCTCACATCAAAGCTCTTCACCTTGTAAATGTTGATGATCTCAGATTGGGATGTCCTGATAAAGCGGTCGGGATTAAGGTCTTCCTCAAGCCCCGAAAGTGTCCTCTTAACCGTATATAATCCCTCGACCGTCTGCAGATAAACACGCCTGCTCTCCGCATATACCCTGACAATATCACGCTGGGATATAAACACAAGCTTGTCATTATCATTGGCTACGATCTGAGGAAAATCATTCTCGGAAACATTCTCTATGGCATAGATAATGTTCTCCACCTGACGCGTATTAGCCCTCGTCAGTATCGTAACCTTTGGATCTGTATACTTTTCGTTAATGACAACTTCTATGTCAACCATGTTTTTCATAATATGTCATTATACTACATTGTAAAGCTTTTCTTAAAGATTCCGTGTCTATTCGGTCGTTAATCGTGTCTATTCGGTCAGCGGTCCATTATTTCTTTTACTTTTTATCCTTGACAGCTAATTCAAATTAGCCTAAAATAAAGCTAATCCAAATTAGCTTTATTGAATCCGGAAACAACTGCTTATGGCAGTATGAAGAGGTTGTCAAATGGATACCAGGCACAGAATATTGGATGAAGCATTGACGCTGTTTTCCGAAAAAGGATATGCAAATGTCTTTGTCGCGGATATTGCAGAGCGGGTCGGGATCAAGGCTCCATCCCTTTACAAGCATTATAAAAACAAACAGGCTATCTTCGATGCGATCATCGAGGAGATGAACAGACGATTTCTGGAGCAGGCAGGCACACTGCAGATCAACGGAGCCGATGCTGTGGTGGATGCCGAAATATATAAGAATATATCCGAAGAGCAGCTTATCACTCTCGGGAACGACCTGTTTCTTTATTTCTTACATGACGACTATACAAGGCGTTTTCGCAAGATGCTGACCATCGAACAGTTTCATGATAAGGGACTTGCGGATGTATATATGAAACAGTATGTAGATGACCCGCTTTCCTATCAGGGAATGCTTTTGGGACTGATGGTCTCGGCAGGTGTTCTGCAGGCAGAAAATGTGGAGATCATGACTTTGCATTTTTACGCTCCGATCTATATGCTGCTGACCATATGCGATCGTGACCCGAAACGCGAGGCAGCGGCGCTTAAAACAATGGAAGCACACATCCGTCAGTTTAACCGGCTATATGCAAGAGATGAAGGGCTCATCCAGGATAATAAGAAGAGATCGCAGAGGAAGACGAAATGAAGATCACGGTGATCAACGGAACCGAAAAACACGGTGTTACATACAGAATGAAAGAAATATTCCTGGAACCGTTTAGAGATAATGCGGACATTACGGAGTATTATCTTCCGGGAGACGGTCCGGGGTTTTGCACGGGATGCACCGCGTGCTTCAGAAATGATCAGAATCTCTGCAGGGATGCCGAAACGGTTCAGAAGATCGAAAAGTCCCTGCTTGAAGCGGATCTGCTTGTTTTTGCATCACCTGCATATGTTTTTCATACAACCGGCGCTATGAAGGCAATGCTCGATCATTTCGGATATCGTTGGATGCCCCACCGCCCTGCGCAGGAAATGTTTGGAAAGCGTGCTGTGATCATAACTCAGTGCCTCGGAGCAGGTGGCAGATCCACTGCAAAGGATATAAAGGACAGCCTTTCATGGTGGGGCATTTCGACCATCAAAGTCGTAAGCTTCAAGCTTATGTCGGAAATTGACTGGAATAAGATCGAGGACAAGAGAAAAACAGCCTTCCAAAAGAAGCTGCGCAGTGCCGCAGATAAAATGCGTGCCATCGATTACAGTAAACCGGGGCATACAAGCCTTATGGTGAAAGCAAAGTTCTATGTCGTAAGGATGCTGCAGACAAGTCTTGGTAAACAGGATCCGGAATATACCGACTTTAAGTACTGGAATGAGAACGGCTGGATCGACAAAGCAAGACCGTGGAAACAGGTTTAATCGCGGCCGGTGATCCGGGCATTTATATAAGCGATATCCTTTTTCACCTTAATACTGTCAATTAAATACGCCAATACGATCACTACCCCGACATATATAAACGCCATCCAGAAATTACCCGGATAAAACCAGCCGACGATAAAACCAAACAGCATAACTATACCTGTTATAACAAAATACTTAACTATGTAGCTCACGGCTATTGATAAGGTAATATACTCATCAAACAGGAAATTCGCAACCGATATGATAAACGCCAGTCCGAACAGCTTCAGGACCAGGCCTATCTCATCAGTGATTCCCGACCATATTATTGAGATCGAAAAGACAGAAAGGATCATCAATGCTGCTATTATACAGGTATCTTTAAATATTTTTTTCATACTCATCCTTTCTGGAAAATTCTTTTTATGTCCTTCAAGTACTTTCTGGAAACAACCAGCATCTCATCGTTATCAAGCACTGCTTCAAGATGGCTGTTCTTGACCTGCCTGATTTCTTTCAGGTGATCCGTATTCATTATGCAGGTTCTCGATATCCTGACAAGATCAGTATCTATAGTCATTGCTTCTACCTCTGACATGGAAGAATCAAGGCGATACACTTCTTTGGCAGTGTAGATGAACAGCTTTCGTTCAACATTTTCGATATAATAGACCTCTGACAACCCGATCTTAACCTGACGTCCGTCTGTATTGGCGGAAAAACCGACATCCATGCTGCTGATCTTATGTACCAGCGTCGTAACGGTTTCGTTATATTCCGGGTATTCAATTGTAACCGTCAGCGGTTTGCCTTTTACCTGTCTTGTTATGATCTGCATTCTTGTTTCCTATCAGAAGTTTTACGGTTGCTCCCAAAATATCCGCGGCGATGGTCAACAAACCTCCGGCAAGGCTCCACGACGCCCAGGTAAACACGATCTCCTTCATTCCGGCACCGAATATTATTGGAAGCAGTATAAGCACTAATGTAAGAAGAAATATCAATATCACATCAAATGCAATGAGCACAGCTCTCTTCTTAACAACAAGGATGACCGGAAAAAGGAACATACCGGTCACTGTCACGAGAACAAAGATATCATCAAATATCGTCCATATATCTCTGTTTAACTTCTCCGGGATGTTTCCGGACACGATACTCAAAATACTGTTACACAGACTGTCCGTGGTTGCTGCTACATTCAGATTGCTAAGAACACAGACACCTGTGTGATTCTTTTCATCCATTACGAGCCTTGAAGAGTAATTTGGCGTACCTCCCGAATGTCCCGTTACACCATCTGCGAAGAGCTCCCAGCCGGAATAATAATCCCCTTCTTCTTTCAGCTGTTTCCCGATCTTTGATAACGCTTCTTTGATATCCTCCGGTACGTCACTGCTTTCGGTCCAAATATCAATCCACCGTCCCATATCCTCAGCATTGGAATAAAAATAGCCTGCGGGTATGCTCGCTTCCTTAACGCTCATCGGAAATTCAAACACATGACGGTATCCAAGCCTTGTGCCTTCAATGATCCTGTTATCATCAGGTGTGCCCACAAAAGTATTTCTTAATCCAAGCGGGATAAGGATCTCTTGTTCCATATAATCCCGATAAGGTATTTCCGAAACATTTTCTATGATCAAACCCAGCAGATTATAATTCACATTGGAATAAGCATACTCTGTTCCCGGCCTGAAGCTCAACTCACGTCCGCAGATGCTGTCTGCCCATTCGGAGAGAGTCATTGCTTCTGTGGCACTCGGATAGTCTTTTTCGATATTTGTGTATCCACTTTTCTGTTCGATCAGATCTCTTACGGTAATGTCAGCTTTTGCGGACTCGTAATAAGCCTCAAAGCCTTCAATATAGTCGGATACGACCCCATCTTCATTCACAAGCCCTTCATCTATCAGCTTTTGGATCGCCAGACCGGTAAAGGCTTTAGTCATGGAACCTATCTGATAAAGGCCCTCACTATCTCCATAATATGATATTTCTCCGTTATCGAAGACGACAACACTTACGTTTTCACACTTTGTTTCCTGTTGATACTGTTTTATAATGCTCTCAATATCATTTCCGCTTGCAGCCCGTATATTGTTCTGCAACCAAATGGTTATCAGGATTATGATTGCCGGACTTAAGAAGGCTTTTCGTTTGTTCATATGCGGCGTCCCTCCTTAACAGGATAATAAAGGAAAGACGCCTTCTTTTCCATACTTTGCTGCAGATAATGCAAATACGATCGCACTTAATGCAAATCGGCAGGTGATAATGCCGCATGACGAAATACAGTCCGCCATTCCCGTTGTCAGAGCCGCCTTGATCATCTACCAATCATCCCGATGATATTATAGCAGAATGTTACCGGATTTTCCTTTAAATCACACTACTATCATATAATCCCATATGCAGCAAGAAGTCCAATCTCGCACAATATGCAAAAAAGAACTATGATCACTCCAGCTACACGTATACTTGCATATGACGAATTTTTCATTTTCCCAAATCTGTCAAACTCAGGATGTTTGGCATTGA
>JAILLY010000014.1 GCA_024692905.1 Lachnospiraceae bacterium
ATAGAGGCCGTGACGGAAGCAGGCTACGGTGCGAGCCTTATCGAAGACGAAGAAGACGGAGAGTCGGACGAATCGGGCCCGCGAAGTCAGGAGGCCCTTTATGATGCGCTTAAAGACAGGGAGACGCCGGTACTGAAACGGCGTCTTATCCTGTCGGCCGTATTTCTTGCGGCGCTTATGTATATCTCCATGGGACATAATATGGGAGGGTTCCCCCTTCCCAAATTCCTTGCGGATTCGATGCCGCTTCTTGGCGTGCTTCAGCTTATACTTGCCGCGATCGTCATGATCATAAACAGGCGCTTCTTCACTTCGGGTTTTTCTTCGCTTATCCACGGCGCCCCGAACATGGATACACTGGTGGCGCTAGGATCGTCGGTCTCGTTTGCCTGGAGTGTTTTTGTCCTTTCAAGGATTTGTATCCTGACCGTCTCAGGCGCAGATCATTCGCAGGTCATGGAGCTCTACCACGGCGAACTGTATTTTGAATCCGCGGCAATGATACCGGCGCTCATAACCGTGGGAAAGCTGCTTGAAGCTCTGAGCAAAGGCAAGACAACGAACGCATTAAAGAGCCTGATGGAGCTTGCTCCAAAGACTGCCGTTCTCAAACGTGACGGAAAGGAAGTCACGGTCGGAATAAATGAAGTTAAAAAGGGTGATATTTTCGTAGTCCGTCCCGGCGACAGCATCCCGGTTGACGGCATCGTAACGGAAGGAAACAGCGCGGTAAATGAGGCGGCCCTTACGGGAGAGTCAATCCCCGTGGACAAATCAGAGGGAGACACAGTCAGTGCCGCTACGATAAATATGTCCGGACATCTTTGCTGCAGGGCAGAGCGCGTGGGTTCGGACACGACGCTTTCACAGATAATCAAGATGGTATCCGATGCGGCTGCCACCAAGGCCCCGATCGCACGTATCGCCGACAAGGTTTCCGGTATATTCGTGCCCTCGGTCATGGCGATCGCCGCAGTCACGATATTGGGATGGATGCTTTCCGGTGCGGGATTGAGCTTCGCACTTGAACGCGGCATCGCGGTGCTTGTCATTTCGTGCCCCTGCGCACTCGGGCTTGCCACGCCGGTCGCGGTAATGGTAGGCAACGGAGTCGGTGCAAGGAACGGGATACTGTTTAAGACCGGCCAGGCGCTTGAATCTGCCGGAAGGACGACTGTAATTGCCCTTGATAAGACCGGAACGATAACCGAAGGTGAACCGAAAGTTACCGGCATATTCCCGGCCGGCGGCTTAAGTGACCGGGAGCTCCTTATTAAGGCATATTCCCTGGAAAACAAAAGTGAGCATCCGCTCGCACGTGCGATAGTAAATGAGGCAGAATCACGCGGCCTTAAGCCGGCCCCCTCTTCCGGGTTTACGGCACTTCCCGGAAACGGTGCCGAAGCGGTCGTAAACGGTGTGAGCATGCATGCGGGCAACGCAGAGTTCATAAGCGGCTATGCAAAACCTGATGATGAGATCATCAAAGCCGCGGATGACTGTGCCAATCAGGGCATGACTCCCGTGTATTTCGAGGAAGACGGTAAGATCGCGGGCATGATCGCGATAGCCGATGTTATAAGGGCGGATTCCGCGGATGCGGTGGGACGTCTTAAGGGCATGGGCATAAACGTTGTGATGATAACGGGTGATAACGAACGTACTGCCCGGGCGATCGGAGCAAAGGCCGGTGTTGACAGGGTAATAGCCGGTGTACTTCCCGACGGCAAGGAAACGGTCATAAGGGAACTTAAAGAGTCGGGCAAAGTCGCCATGGTAGGCGACGGCATAAACGATGCGCCTGCACTCACACGGGCGGATACCGGTATCGCGATAGGCGCGGGTACCGATGTTGCGATAGACAGCGCGGATGTTGTGCTCATGAACAGTAAGTTAAGCGATGTGGTCTCGGCAGTGAAGTTAAGCCGCGCCACGCTCCGCAATATACATGAAAACCTTTTCTGGGCTTTTATATACAACCTTATATGCATACCGCTTGCGGCGGGACTTACCCCGGTAAGGTTAAACCCGATGATAGCGGCGGCAGCGATGAGCCTGTCAAGTTTCAGCGTGTGCATGAACGCACTCAGGCTCAATTTGGTAAAGCTGTCGGATAACGGGCCTTCTTCCGAAAAGGTTTCCTAATGAACGGCAAAATGGCAGAATGACTTTTATGAATAAAAAACTTACGGATATAATCTTTGCTCTTATATTCCTTGCGTGCATGATCGTTCCGGCGGTCTGTATCAATACGGAAAAAATGCAGGTCTCAACGATCGACAACAAGCTCCTGACCGAGTGGCCGGGACTTGATCTGAGCCTTAAGACCCATGATAAAGTTGAGGAATATCTAAACGACCGCATCGGATTCCGCGAGCAGGCGATAGGGGCATATACGGAGCTTAACGACAAGCTGTTCCATGTTATGGTCCATCCCCTGTTCATGTACGGAAAGGACGGCCAGATATTCTATAAGGAACCCACATACATAAAGGGCTTCCAGCATATGAACACCGATACGGCATATCTTGATACCTTTACGGATTATCTTGCTGCCACGAATGATTATCTTAAGGAAAAGGATATTGAATTCCTGTATTTCCTCTGCCCCGACAAGAAGACTGTCTATCCCGAGTATTTCCCGTCGTCCGTTCATGTGAATGAGGCCAATCCTTCGATCACCGGTTATATGGAGGAGAAGCTTAACGAAAAAGGCATAGATCATATAATCCCCGTTGCCGAGCTTAAGGAAGCAAAGAAGGATCAGGTCGTGTACAACAAGCTCTATGACGCAACGCACTGGAATGAGGACGGAGCCTTTGTCGGCCACGGGCTTATAGATGAGCGGATACAGTCACTCTTTGACGATGTCAGGCCTCTTACAAAGGATGATTATCAAAAGTCAATGGAACACATGGATACGCTCGATGTCGCAAGGTTCCCGATAGATGAGGATGTCCCGCATTATGCGCTTACGGGAGATACGAGCAATGACATGACGGGCTATCTGTACGGGACCATGGCGTTTGAGGATAATACCTTCTATTCGCATTTTACAAATCCCGAATGCGGGAATAACAGGATACTCCTTGTGTTCTGCGACAGTTATTTCGGAAATTATCATAAGTTCTATCAGAACCGCTTTAAGGAGGTATACTTCGTGCACTGGCATAATTACAGATACCTCCAATATTATGTCAACCTACTCTTCCCCGACATGATCATCTTCGAAACGGCCGAGAGGAGCATCACCGGCGAGATGATAGGACCGCTTGACGAGGACGGGAACAGGATAAGCACGATAGAATTCTCATCACCGTATTATGAGATGCCCTATCTTAAGACTGCGGATGTCGATGCGTCTGAAGCCGCAACGGCAGCAGGTATGTATAACGGGATAAATCCTGATGCACAGGGCCATGTCGACTGTAAATATACGATAGTATCCGGTGTAACCCGGGATGAAGATACGCTGTATCTTGACGCGGCCGACGGGCCGTCGCTCATAAGCATAAACGGTTATATAGAAACGCTTGATAACAGGGAATATGACGTATATGCGAACATCGGCGGCGAGCAGTGGGTCGAGTGTGATTACGACAAGATGCATGTACCCTATACGGAAGGCTCGACTAAGGAATTCCAGGTAAACGTCCAGAGAAGATATCTGTATGAGGAGACGATCACCCTTGTCGCGGTCGCGGGGGATACGCATGAAGCATATCTGCTCGATGAACTGAACGTTCGCTACGCGCCTTAATGATCGGCCGGAAGGTAAGTAAGGGAAGATAAACGCGGCGAATGAGCCGGATAAATACCCGTGTGCAGGAACGGGAAAAATCCCCGAATTCATGAGCCGCCGGGGAAGCAGATGCCTTCCCGTGAAAGGAAATGAAACAAATGTCTGTTAAGATAGACGGAAGAAAATATATAAAGGTACGCGGTGCGGCCGAGCATAATCTTAAGGATATCGATATAGATATACCAAGGGATGAGCTCGTTGTTCTCACGGGCCTGTCGGGTTCGGGAAAGTCATCCCTTGCCTTTGATACGATCTACGCGGAGGGCCAGCGCAGGTACATGGAGTCACTGTCCTCCTACGCAAGGCAGTTCCTCGGACAGATGGAAAAGCCCGAGGTCGAGAGCATTGAAGGGCTGCCTCCCGCGATCTCGATAGACCAGAAATCGACCAACCGTAACCCGCGTTCTACGGTGGGTACCGTTACGGAGATATATGATTATCTCCGCCTTTTATATGCGAGGATCGGTATACCTCACTGCCCGCAGTGCGGAAGGGAGATAATGAAGCAGACGGTCGACCAGATGGTTGATACGATAATGACTCTCCCGGAGGGGACGAAGTTCATGCTCCTTGCACCTGTCGTAAGAGGCAGGAAGGGACGGCATGAAAAGGTATTTGACCGCGCGGCAAAAAGCGGATATGTGAGAGTCATAGTCGACGGGGCTCAGTATGACCTGTCGGAGGAGATAAGCCTTGATAAGAATATCAAGCATAATATCGAGATCGTCGTGGACCGTCTGATCGTACGAAACGACATTGAAAAAAGGCTTACGGATTCGCTCGAAAATGCGCTCGCACTTACGGACGGGCTTGCGGTCGTGGATGTCGTTGAAGGAGAAAGGATTAATTTTTCCCAGAGTTTTTCGTGCCCCGACTGCGGCATAAACATAGATGAGATAGAGCCAAGGAGCTTTTCCTTCAACAATCCCTTCGGCGCATGTCCTGTATGTGCGGGACTCGGATACAAGATGGAATTCGATATAGACCTTATGATCCCGGATACATCACTGTCGATCGAAGAGGGAGCCATCCAGGTGACGGGGTGGTTAAGCTGCACGGATCCGAAGAGCTTCACATACGCCACGTTAAAGGCGCTTGCGAAGGCGTATGATTTTGACTTAAAGACTCCCTTTGAGGATTATCCCGAAAACGTAAAAAACGTACTCATATACGGAACAGGGGGAGATGAGATAAAGGTCCGATATAAGGGACAGAGAGGCGAAGGGGTATACGACGTCGCCTTTGACGGACTCATAAAAAATGTTGAACGCAGATACCGCGAAACCGCATCGGAATCCATGAAGGCGGAGTACGAATCGTTCATGAGGATCACGCCCTGCAGCGAATGCGGAGGCATGAGACTTAAAAAAGGCGCTCTGGCCGTGACCGTCGGCGGGAAGAACATCTATGAGCTGACAACATATTCGATAAGAAAGACGCTTGGGTTCTTCGAAGAACTTAAGCTTACGAAGCAGCAGGAACTCATCGGTTCAAGGATAGTAAAGGAAGTAAAGGGAAGGCTTGCATTCCTCGTGCAGGTCGGGCTCGATTACCTGACTCTGGCACGCGCCACCGGATCTCTGTCCGGCGGAGAGGCCCAGAGGATAAGGCTCGCGACCCAGATAGGATCGGGACTCGTCGGAGTCGCATACATACTTGACGAGCCGAGCATAGGCCTTCACCAGAGGGATAACGGAAAGCTCTTAAATGCGCTTAAGGAATTAAGGGACCTTGGCAACTCGCTCATAGTCGTAGAGCATGATGAGGATACGATGCTCGCGGCGGATTACATAGTCGACATCGGACCCGCGGCGGGTTCACACGGCGGCGAAGTGATATGCACGGGAACCGCGCAGGAGATCATGAAAAATCCCGATTCCCTGACGGGGCGTTACCTTTCGGGCAAGCTGTTCATCCCTGTCCCCGCAAAAAGACGTAAGCCCAAGGGCTGGCTTAAGATAAAGGGCGCAGCCGAAAACAATCTGAAGGATATAGATGTCGATATCCCGCTCGGCGTATTTACCTGCGTGACGGGTGTGTCGGGTTCGGGAAAAAGTTCGCTCATAAACGAGATACTGTATAAATCACTCGCAAGGACCCTTAACCGAGCCAAGACCATACCCGGAAAGGTTAAGGAGATACAGGGAGTCGACAAGCTTGATAAAGTCATCGATATAGACCAGTCTCCGATAGGCAGGACGCCGCGCTCGAACCCGGCCACATATACAGGCGTGTTCGATCAGATAAGGGATCTGTTTGCCGGGACTTCGGATGCAAAGGAGAGGGGATACGGCAAGGGACGCTTCTCGTTCAATGTCAAGGGCGGCCGCTGCGAGGCCTGTGCCGGTGACGGCATCATAAAGATTGAGATGCATTTCCTTCCCGACGTATATGTGCCCTGCGAGGTCTGCGGAGGCAGGCGTTACAACAGGGAAACCCTTGAGGTGCTGTATAAAGGCAAAAACATATATGACGTGCTCGATATGACCGTTGAAGAGGCGATGGAGTACTTTAAGAACATCCCGTCGATAAGGCGGAAGATAGAGACCATGTACGATGTCGGTCTTTCCTATATCAAGCTCGGGCAGCCCTCGACCACCCTGTCGGGCGGTGAAGCCCAGCGCATCAAGCTTGCGACCGAGCTGTCAAGGAAGAGCACGGGCAGGACTATCTATATACTCGATGAACCGACGACCGGACTTCATTTTGCCGATGTGCACAAGCTCGTTGATATCCTTCATAAGCTTGCCGAAGCCGGCAATACCGTTGTCGTCATCGAGCATAACCTGGATGTCATAAAGACGGCTGACTATATAATCGATATGGGACCCGAAGGCGGTGACGGAGGCGGGACCGTGGTAGCTTCGGGCACGCCTGAGGAAGTCGCAAAGGATAAGAAATCCTACACGGGTATTTACATCAAACGCGAACTTGAGAAGAAGCGTTCATGAAGTCATAAAACGGACAGCCGGAAACGCTCACAAGGAGAGTCATAAACACCCGGAAACAGAGTCACAGGAAGAGTCATAAGAACAGTCATAAACACCCGGAAGACCGGAAGGAGGGATGATCATGGCATGGTATGATGAGGCGGTATTCTATCACATTTACCCGCTCGGTATGCTCGGTGCACCAAAGGAGAACAGTTACAGCGAAGATGAGAGGAAGCTCCACAGGCTTAAGGGTCTTAAGGAGTGGCTTCCCCACATTCAGGCGATAGGCTGCAATGCCATCTATATCGGTCCGCTTTTTGAGTCTGTCGGCCATGGTTACGAAACGACGGACTACCGGAAGCTCGATTCGCGCCTCGGTGACAACGAAGACCTTAAGGAATTCGTAAAGGACTGTCATAAGAAGGGGATAAGAGTCATATTTGACGGTGTGTTCAATCATGTCGGCCGTGATTTCTTTGCCTTTAAGGATGTAAAGGCAAACCGTGAGAACTCAAGATACTGCGGCTGGTTTTTAAACCTCAACTTTTACGGAAATAACGAATATAACGACGGATTTTCCTATGAGAACTGGGGAGGATATAATCTCCTGGTCAAGCTTAACCAGAGGAATCCCGAGGTTAAGGATTATATATGCGATGTCATCCGTTTCTGGGTGAGTGAATTTGATGTGGACGGCATAAGGCTCGATGCGGCCGACGTACTTGACTTTGACTATATGAAGGCACTGCGCGGCGTGGCCAACGAGGTCAAGCCGGATTTCTGGCTGATGGGTGAGGTCATACACGGTGACTATACGCGCTGGGTAAACGAAGGTACGCTCCATTCGGTCACCAATTATACGCTCCACAAGGCACTGTTCTCGGGACATAACGATCATAATTATTTCGAGATCGCGCATACGGTAAGGCGTCTTTATCAGATGGGCGGCAACCGTGCCGACGGGCTGAAGCTTTATAATTTCTGTGACAATCACGATGTCGAGAGGATCGTGAACAAATTAAACAACCGTGCGGATTATCTTCCGATCCAGATACTGACCTATACCCTTCCGGGTATACCTTCGGTTTATTACGGTTCGGAGTTCGGCATCGAAGGTAAGAAGGATAAGAACACCGATGCGCCGCTCCGCCCCGAGATCAAATATGCGGATCATAAGGATGATCTTAAGACAAACGGATATACGAAGATAATAGCTGCGCTCGGTGCCGCAAGGCAGGCTTCCCGGACGATATCATACGGCGATTACAGGGAGGTATCGCTTACGAACCGGCAGTATGTATATACGCGCGACACGATAGATAACACTGTTATTGTTGCGGTCAACAATGACGATAACGAAGCCGGTGTCGGCGGCGGCGGTATACGTGACGGCGTTTATACCGGAGTTATCGGCGGAGGAAAGGTGACTGTTTCGGGAGGAGGTTTTTCGGCTGTTCTCCCGGCTCATTCGGGAGAGGTGTGGCTGCCTGAGGATGAATATGCAATATTCTCAAAGGGCAGAAAGCCTGAGCCGATAGTTACGGTTAAGCCTGCGAAGAAGCAGGAAAGTGCAGCCGTGAAGACGGAAGTACCCGCTGCTGAGAAGGCGGATAAGGAAGCTGCAGTGCCCGCGGAGGTTAAGACGGAAGCACCGGCTCCCGTAGCCGCCAAGAATGATAAGGAAGCAAATTCACCTGCGAAAGCCGGGACGCAAGCACCGGCACCCGCTGCTGCACAGATCGATAAGGAAGCACCCGCCCCTGCGGAAGATGCGAAGAAAGCACCGGCACCTTCGGAAGTCAAACAGGAAAGCACAGCTGTGAAAGATAAAAAAGAAGCGCCCGCAAAGAACGGAGGAGCTGCGGCAAAATACTCGCTCGATCAAAAGTATGCAAAGATAGATCCCGATGCGATACATTCAAGGAATGACTATGAGAACATGAGCCTCGAGGAACTCCAGGTCGCGATCCTTGAGAAGATGGCGTCAAACGGCCCCGTGAACGACCAGATGATAAAGACGGTCATGGATAATGTTTATCACGATTCCCTGATGAACTGGGTAAAGAGCTTCAGATAATTTCACAGGGGTTAAGTTTTTTTAAGCCCGGCCGATATAGTATTTGTAAAAAGAAAAGTACTGATAGGGTATAGGGCACGGAAGCATGATGATAGAGAAGGAATCTCTGTTGTTGTGCTTCATTTTTTTGATAAAATCCTCTTTTAAAACGTATGGTTTTAGAGTATAATAACTAGGTATATGTACGATAGGTATATTATGTTAACGGATAAGACCATAGGAATGAAAGGGGAAACATCAAATGGTTTACACTGATATAGGTATAGATCTCGGGACTGCCAGTATACTGGTCTATATACACGGCAAGGGCGTGGTATTAAAGGAGCCCTCGGTAGTGGCTTTCGACAGGGATACGAACAAGATAAAGGCCATAGGCGAGGAAGCAAGGCTGATGCTGGGACGTACTCCCGGAAACATAGTCGCCGTAAGGCCCCTGCGGCAGGGAGTCATTTCCGACTATACCGTAACCGAGAAGATGCTCAAGTACTTTATCCAGAAGGCGATAGGAAGAAAGACCTTCCGTAAGCCGAGGATAAGCGTGTGTGTACCGAGCGGAGTCACAGAGGTTGAGAAGAAAGCCGTTGAGGATGCGACATACCAGGCAGGCGCAAGGGATGTTGAGATCATCGAAGAGCCCATAGCAGCCGCGATAGGGGCGGGAATAGACATAAGCAAGCCCTGCGGGAACATGATAGTCGATATAGGCGGAGGAACTTCCGACATAGCCGTTATATCACTTGGCGGCACGGTCGTAAGCAATTCCGTTAAGATCGCCGGAGACGATTTCGACGAGGCGATCGTAAGATACATGAGAAAAAAACATAACCTTCTTATAGGAGAAAGAACCGCCGAGGACTTAAAGATCAAGATCGGAACGGCATTCAAACAGCCCGAGGTCGATTATCTTGAAGTCAGGGGACGAAACCTTGTAACGGGTCTTCCGAGAACGGTAAAGGTGTCAAGCGAGGAAACAGAAGAAGCCTTACGTGAGACGACGGCCCAGATAGTGGAGGCGATACACAGCGTTCTTGAAAGAACGCCGCCGGAACTGGCAGCGGATATCGCGGACCGTGGTATAGTCCTGACGGGCGGAGGAAGTCTTCTCAGAGGGTTGGAAGATCTGATAGCCTATAAAACGGGAATCAACACAGTCACTGCGGATGATCCGATGACGGCGGTAGCGATAGGAACGGGTAAATATGTTGAACTGCTGGCAGGATACGACGCTGAACTTGACAGATGATTACACGAGGGGAGTGATGATCGATGCTTAAGGGATTATACACAGCCAGTACCGGAATGGTAAACGAGCAGAGAAGGGTGGACGTATTATCAAATAATATGGCCAACTCGGCGACCACGGGTTTTAAGAAGGAGGGTACCACCTCCCAGGCCTTTAAGGATGTGCTGGCCTATAAGATAAAGGACACTTCCGAGCCCTATTACGCAAGGTATGAGGGCGTCATGAACATGGGAGTCAAGATCGGTGAGAACTTCACCGATTATTCCCAGGGTTCATTCCATGAAACGGGAAATACCTTTGACATGGCCTTATCGGGCAAGGGTTTTTTCACGGTCGAGTTTACCTCTAAGCAATATAAGAACAAAGACAGCGAGACATCGATAAAATATACGCGTGACGGATCTTTCACATTAAATAAGCAGGGCGAGCTCGTTACCAAGGACGGTGATTTCCTCCTTGATATAAACGGCAACCACATAGTGCTCGATCCGATGCAGAAATACGGCATCGACCGCAACGGCGTTATAACCAACGAGGCCACCGGAGCACAGCTTGCGCAGATCCAGATCACGGATTTTGAGGATTACGATTATCTTGAGAAATACGGCGAGAATTACTTCCAGCCGGTTGACGGCGCAACGCAGGTACCGGCCGAAGCACAGCTCTACTCGGGATATCTTGAAGCATCAAACGTTCAGGTCGTACGCGAGATGGTCGATCTGATCGCATTCACCAGGGCATACGAATCAAACCAGAAGATCATACAGGCATATGATTCCAGCCTTCAGATAGCGGTGAACGACCTCGGTAAGCTTGGATGATGACAGGAAGGAGAAGATGATATGGTAAGGACATTATGGACAGCCGCATCGGGAATGATCGGGCAGCAGATAAACGTGGACACGATAGCAAACAACCTCGCTAACGTAAATACCACCGGATATAAGACTGAGACTAATGAGTTTAAGTCGCTTTTATACCAGAACATCCAGACGAAGACGACCACGGCAAACGGCGCCAACAAGCCGATAAGCGCACAGGTCGGCCTCGGTGTCAGGAATGCTTCCATAACGTCGCATTTTACGCAGGGTGCCTTCCTTGAATCCGAGAACAGCACGGCATTTGCGATAGGCGGAGACGGCTTCTTCGGGCTTAAGGGCGAGGATGGCCAGACCTATTACACGAGGAACGGTAATTTCATATTTGCGCTCGGCCAGAACAATACCCTGATCCTTTCGAATTCGGACGGACTTCCGGTGTTGAATTCCGCCGGCAATCCGATACAGATAAATGCCGACCAGTACATGGCCGACCGTATCACGGTCACCGAGGACGGCCAGTTATGCTACCCGGACGCCGCAAATAACCCGCAGCCCATTCCCGGGATGATAATCGGGCTTTACCAGTTCCAGAATCCTTCGGGACTCAAGAAGGAAGGCGATGCCCTTTATTCGGTAACGGCCGCATCGGGTGAGGCGATAAACGAAGCCACCAACCCCAATGTGGAAAAGTCAGTCGTAAGGCAGGGTTATCTTGAAGGCTCAAATGTCCAGGTGGCGGATGAGATGGTCAATCTGATAATCGCCCAGAGGGCATACGAATTCAATTCCAAGGCTATCCAGGCAGCGGACACGATGATGCAGGAAGCCAATGAACTCAGAAGATAATAAGCTTAAGCGGCTTGGGAGGGACTTATGGATATAGGTTCGATCAATTCGGGTTTTGTCAATAATACGATTGATAATGCTAAGGATTCGGTCAACGATCTGTCAAAGAGATTAAAGACCGATATGTCCGATGCGACAGATAAAGAGCTGATGGATGCCTGCAAGGAATTCGAGGCATACTTTATCGAGCAGGTCTTTAAGAACATGAAAAAATCAATGGTTCCAAAGAGCGACGGTATCGACGGGTCGACATCGATGCTCAAGGATTATTATGAGGACGAGCTCTGGAGCCGCTACTCAAAGGAAGCTGCGGGGCAGACGGAGAACGGACTCGCGCAGATGCTGTATGAGCAGATGAAGAGGAACTATTCAACATCAACACCGGATAAATGATAACGATAAAAGGTTACGTAGATCATATCATATTCAGAAACGATGAGAACGGTTATACCGTTCTCAATCTTGCGTCAGGGGAATACGATATCACCTGTGTCGGATCCTTTAAGTACTTAAGTGAAGGAGAGACCGTTGAACTTGAAGGAGACTACGCCGAGCATGCGGTATACGGCGAGCAGTTCAAGGCGGTATCCTACAGGAGTGTCGAACCCGAAGACGCCGCGTCAATGATCAGATATCTGGGCTCGGGAGCCATAAAAGGCGTCGGGCCGGCACTTGCAACCAAGATAGTCAATGAGTTTGGAGAGGACACTTTCAGGGTTATCGAAGAAGAACCCGAAAGGCTCGTCAGCATCAAGGGTATCAGCGACAGGAAGGCAAGGGATATCGCGGTCTGTGTCATGGAAAAGAGGGATATGCGCAATCTCATGGTCTTCCTCCAGA
Organism: Lachnospiraceae bacterium; assembly: GCA_024692905.1. Lineage (GTDB taxonomy): Bacteria > Bacillota > Clostridia > Lachnospirales > Lachnospiraceae > UBA2868. Next base: position 12,563 of record JAILLY010000014.1, read on the forward strand.
AATTCGGCATATCCGATTCCCTCGCACTTAAGATCTACAAACGGTACGGAAACGAAACCTATAACGTGATAAACGAAAATCCCTACCGGCTTGCGGAAGATATAAACGGAGTCGGCTTTAAAAGGGCGGATGAACTCGCATCAAGAGTCGGCATAAGCGCGGATTCCGACTTCCGGATAAGGAGTGCTCTCAAGTATGTTATGACTCTTGCCGCAGGCGAAGGGAACTGCTATCTTCCGAAGGATGAGCTGCTTGCAAGGACTTCTGAATTACTGGGGCTCCCCGCGGATATCATAGACATCCGGCTTAACAACCTTGCGATGGAGCAGCAGCTTTATGTGAAATTAAAGGGTGAGACCGCTGTTGTCTACACAAGACCCATGTATCACATGGAGCTTAACTGCGCAAGAAAGCTTGAGGACCTTTCCATAAGGATCGACGCCGACGAGGATGAGATAAGGAGAAGGATAAAAAAGATCGAGAAGAGCGAAAAGATAGAGCTTGAAACGATGCAGCTCGAAGCCGTTATAAGTGCCGTCATGAACGGGGTCACCGTTATTACGGGCGGGCCGGGTACCGGCAAGACCACGATAATAAACATGATAATTCGCTATTTTGAATCGGAGCAGGTGGACATATCCCTTGCGGCTCCGACCGGAAGAGCAGCCAAGCGTATGACGGAAGCGACCGGCTGCGAGGCGTCCACGATCCAGAGGATGCTCAAACTTAATGTGTCCGATGAACCGGACAGAGAATATTATTACGAATTTGATGAGAACAACCAGCTTGAGTCCGATGTGTTCATAATAGATGAGATGTCCATGGCGGATCTTCCGCTTTTTAACGCACTGTTAAAGGCCATACCCGTCGGTGCGAGGCTGGTACTTGTGGGAGACATAAACCAGCTCCCGAGCGTGGGGCCCGGAGCGGTGCTTAAGGATGTCATAGCTTCGGACTGCTATCCCGTAGTATGTTTAAACAGGATATTCAGGCAGTCGGAGCAAAGCGACATAGTACTTAACGCACACAGGATAAATGAAGGGAAGTATCCCGGGCTTGACAATAAAAGCAATGATTTCTTCTTCCTTGAAAGGGATAATACCGATATCATCCTTAACAACATAGTGAGCCTGATCCGAGACAAGCTTCCGCGCTACGTCAACGCTTCGCCGCTCGAACTCCAGGTGCTCACACCCATGAAAAAGGGCAGGCTCGGCGTCGAGATGCTAAATCCTATCCTGCAGAAATACTTAAACCCGCCGGATCCCTCCAAGCAGGAGCTTAAAACCCCAAAGGGCATACTGCGCGAGGGCGATAAAGTCATGCAGATAAAGAACGATTACAGCCTCGAATGGGAGATCACCGGAATGTACGGTATCGTCATCGACAAGGGGCTCGGGGTGTTCAACGGCGATATGGGTATCGTGATAAGCATCGATCATCTTAATGAACTTGTATGTGTCGAGTTTGATTCCCAAAGAAGAGTCACCTATCCCTTCGACGGGCTTGATGAACTTGAACATGCCTATGCCGTTACGATACATAAGGCGCAGGGCAGCGAATATCCCGCCGTCATCATCCCGCTTCTGTCAGGGCCGAGGCTTCTTTTTAACAGGAACCTTCTGTATACCGGCGTAACGAGGGCGAAGAGCTGCGTCGTGCTGCTTGGCAGCAGGCAGCAGATAAACGATATGGTGGATAATACCGACGAACATTTAAGATACACTTCACTCGCGGATCAGATACGTGCTGTAAGGGAGGCCGGAGCTTGAACGGTGCGGGACTTAAGGAAATACTCATAGATATGGTATATCCCAGGAGATGCCCTGTCTGCGATGATGCGGTCGATCTTCCGGGGAAGCTCATTTGCAGCGGCTGCGCCGGCGGTTTTAAGGAGGTGGCGGAGCCGTACTGCTTAAGATGCGGCCGTCCGCTTAAAAACGCGGACGCGGGCACCTGCACGGAATGCAGGGGCAGGGACCGGGCCTTTGCGGGCGGAAGGGCCACCTATGTATACGATGATGAGTTAAAACAGAGCATCTACAGGTTTAAATACGGCGGACGGCGTGAGTATGCGGATCATTATGCCGATGCCATGGCAGGGAAGCTCGGAGGGTGGATGCTCTCGCTTAAACCCGATGCCCTGATACCTGTTCCTATCCATAAGAGCAGGCTTAAGGAAAGGGGATATGACCAGGCCGTCCTCATTGCCGAAAGGCTCGGGAAAAAACTTGATATCCCTGTCAGAAACGATGTTCTTGCAAGGAGCGCAAAAACCCGGGTCCAAAAGGAACTGGGGGCCGGCGAGAGGCAAAATAATTTGAAAAAGGCTTTAAAAATATGCTCCGATGTTGTAAAATTAAAGAACGTAATACTGATCGACGATATTTATACCACGGGCAGCACTATGGATGCCGCGGCCTCCGTTCTCAAGGATGCGGGAGCCGGAGGCATATATTTTGCGGTTCTTGGGATTGCTGATAAATATTAATGATTCGGAGGTATATATCATGAACGTACGTAACTGTAGAAACTGCGGAAGGCTTTTTAACTATATCGCAGGCCAGCCGATCTGCCCCAGCTGCAAGGACGAGCTTGAGAAGAAGTTTCAGCAGGCCAAGGAATTCATCAGGAATAACGATCACTGCACGATCAAGATGGTTTCCGAGGAAGTTGATGTTCCCGAGTCTCAGATCAAGCAGTGGATCAGGGAGGAAAGGCTTGTGTTCTCTGACGGCACGGCTGCCGGAATAAGCTGTGAAGTATGCGGGGAGCCCATTAGCACCGGGCGTTTCTGCAGCAAGTGTAAGAATCAGATGATGAATGACTTAAACGGTGCCATAAAGAGGCCCGAAGAGCCTGCGCCGATCAGGAAACAGACCAAGGATAATCCGAGGATGAGATTCCTGGATAACAGGTAAGCGGAATAATAAGATGTTAAATGAAGATCGCATTGCATTAATGACCAAAATGGCGGCTTATGAAAGCGGTCAGGGCAAGAGGGATATATCCGTCAGCGGATTTTTCAGGGGCGATTATATCAGTTTTCAGGTTCTTAAGTCGGCGCTGTGTGCCACCGTGGGCTTTGCCCTCGTGGTAGCCATGTACATACTGTATGATCTTGAAGGCTTTCTGACTGACTTTTATAAGATGGATGTAGCGGCGTTTGTCAGGGATATAGCCGTTAAATATGCCGTCGTTTTGGTTATTTATCTGTTAATCTCATATCTCGTATATGCATACAGATTCAGTAAGGCCAAAAAACATATGAAAAAATATCTTTCCGAGTTAAAACAGCTCGAGGAGATGTACGACTGGGAGTGAACGGATGACTAATCTGCTTGTCATAAAGGAGCTCATCGTGGGATTTTTCTCACGTTTTGAAGCTTATATAGTTGCGGTTCTCAAGTTCATACTGGCGATGATCGCCCTGCTTCTGATAAATGCGGATCTGGGGTATATGCAGAAGATCAATAACGGAGCCATCGTGCTCATAGTTTCGCTTCTGTGCTCATTCCTTCCCATGAACCTGATCGTGATCATAATGGCGGCGTTCATACTTCTCCATGTATATGCGCTGTCGCTTGAGTGCGCGGTCATCGTGGCGATGATATTCGTCATCATGTTCGTGCTTTATTTCAGGTTCTCGCCGAAGGATGCATGTGCGGTTATCTTAACGCCTATCTGCTACATGCTCAAGATACCGTATGTGGTCCCGCTCACACTCGGATTTGTGGGTACCCCGATGTCATGCGTTTCGGTCGCATGCGGGACCGTAACGTATTTCATGCTCGGTTATATCAAGGACAATTCGGACCAGCTCGCCAAGAGCGGCAATGATCCGGAAGCGGCGCTCGGAAGTTTTAAGTACATAATAGACGGACTTCTCGGGAGCGATAAGATGCTCCTTATGGTGATAGCGTTCGCGGTAGTGGTCGTGGCCGTATATATGATAAAGAGTCTTCCTCTCGATCATTCATGGAAGATCGCTCTGGGACTCGGTGTTGTCGTCAATATACTCGTCATCCTGATAGGATGCACGGCGCTTGATGTTGAAATGTCGGTCGGCGGCGTGTTCGTCGGGACCATTTTTTCGGCACTTATAGTATTCGCGATCCAGTTCTTTGTTTTCAATGTTGATTATTCGCGTACGGAGAACGTTCAGTTCGAAGACGATGAATATTATTATTACGTCAAGGCGATCCCCAAGCTTTCGGTTGAAGCCAAGGATGTAAGCATCATGCGGATGAGTTACCGTGATGATGATTATGAAGACGACGATGACGGCCTGGACTATATATGATCATAAGGAGTGCCCGTTTAATGAGGATTCCTTATGATGCTGTCTCTTAAACGGGAAAGGGAAAGATGCGGCAGATAGTTGAATCCATAAGGGCGATCGGAGACAGATACTTCGGATGGGTATCGATGCCGATGATCCTTTGGACAGATGTAGTAGAGATCATAATCATATCTTTTCTCCTCTACCATGTGCTTGTATGGATCAAGAATACAAGAGCATGGTCGCTTTTGAGGGGTATTGTTATCATACTCGCATTTGTTTTCCTTGCCGCACTGTTCGATATGACCACGATACTGTGGATAGCCAAGAATGTCACGGGTATCGCGGTTACCGCACTTCTGATCGTATTCCAGCCCGAACTTCGTAAGGCGCTTGAACAGCTCGGAAGGTCGAATGTCTTATCCGGTCTTGTGCAGTTTGATTCTACGCGAGTGACCGGAGGACTGTTCAGCGATAAGACGATCGACGAACTCATCAGGGCTTCGTATGAGATGGGCAAGGCCAAGACGGGTGCCCTTATCGTAGTGCAGAACAAGGATCCCCTTACCGAATACGAGCTTACGGGTATTCTCATAGACGCACTCGTAACAAGCCAGCTGCTTATAAATATCTTTGAGCATAATACACCGCTTCATGACGGTGCGGTCGTTATAAAGGGCAACAGGATAGTTGCCGCGACATGCTATCTCCCGCTTTCTGACAACATGGAATTATCCAAGGAACTCGGAACAAGGCACCGTGCCGGTGTCGGCATTTCGGAAGCCACGGATTCCCTTACGATCATAGTATCCGAGGAAACGGGAAGAGTCTCCGTGGCCATCGGCGGTGAACTCCACCGGAACATAGATGCGGATTTCCTTCGCCGCAAGCTTGAAGTCCTCCAGAGTAAGACAGTTGAAGAAAAGAAGTTCATCTTCTGGAAAGGCAGGTCAAGAAATGAAACAAAAGCTGACGAATAATCTTGGCCTCAAGCTTATCTCCGTTGTGCTTGCGGTGGTAGTATGGCTGATCGTGGTAAGTATTGACGATCCGGTGATAAGCAGGACCTTCAACGGGATCGAGGTTGAACTGTTAAATACCGATGCGATCACTTCGCAGGGTAAGGTATATGAGGTGACCGACGGCAGCGATAACATTTCCGTAACACTGTCTGCCAAGCGTTCCGTGCTTGAGAAGATAAGCCGCGACCATATCAAGGCGTCGGCCGACCTTAAGGAAATGACGATACTCAATTCGGTCGCGATCGATGTTCGTACCACGAGATATTCGGATATGATCTCAACCATCACGCCGCTCACCAAGAACCTTAAGATCAATATAGAGGATCTTGAGAAGAAGCAGCTGTCAATAAATGTAGAGACCGTAGGTAATCCCGCAAAGGGATATGTTGTCGGGAGCAATTCGCCGAGTGTGAACATCACTTCGGTATCGGGCCCCGCTTCCGTTGTATCGAGGCTTTCAAGGGCCGTGGCAACGGTCGATGTATCAGGCGCTTTATCTGATATAAGAGCATCTTCAAAGGTCGTTCTTTATGACGGTAACGGTGATGTCGTGAACGTATCGTCTCTGACGCTCGGAGTAACGGAGATACTGGTTGACGTATCCATCCTTGAAACCAAGGAGGTACCGGTGAGTGCTTCGTTTAAGGGATCGCCCGCGGACGGATATGCGGCTCTCGGAACGCTTAGCATTGAGCCTGAGACCGTGCTCTTAGCCGGTAGCGGTTCGGCGTTTGATTCGCTTACCGAGATAGTGATCCCGCCCGATGCGATTTCGATAGACGGTGCGGTCCAGAATACATTGTTCACCCTTGATGTGAATGATTATCTGCCGGGAGGCGTGAGGCTTGCCGGAGAGGATTACGACGGGACCGTTGAGATAATAGTCCATGTCGGACAGCTTGAGACCATGCCGATAGACATACCGGTAGCAAATATAACCGTTGAGAATGTCCCTGCCGGATATGCGGCAGCATTTGCGGAAGCGGGTGGTATGAGGAGGATAGAGGTCCAGGGACTTCATGCCGAACTTGCGGCTCTTGACACCTCGAGGATCACGGGTACCGTGGATGCTTCTTCGATGAAGCCGCGTGAAGAATTTGAAGGCATGGAAGGCTTCCATGCAGGAGCTTATGATGGGAGTATAAGATGGAGTACTCCTGCGGGCATTACAGTTGTGGGTTCATCGATGATAGAGGTCGATCTGTATTTCCCGGCTGAGGCTCCGCAGGGCGCTGCGATCGAAGCTGTACCGCAAGGTGGCGAGTAGTCACGGATGCCCATTTTACATGCATACTTTTCTACTTGTGAAAGGGTATCTTTCATGGTATAATCTATCATAGCGGCGTGCACATCGGAAGAAGTATGAAGTGCTTCCCGCATTTGTATTATGTTTGGAAACGGAGGCCGTTACATTATGGTCAGCCAGAAGGTAACGATCAAGAATCCCACGGGATTACATTTAAGACCGGCCGGAATCCTTTGTAAGGAGGCCATGCAGTTTAAGTCCCTTATAACGTTTAATTTCCGCGAGAACACTGCCAACGCAAAGAGCGTCCTAAGTGTCCTCGGGGCATGTGTTAAATGCGGAGATGAAATAGAATTTGTTTGCGAGGGCGAGGACGAGCAGGAAGCTCTCAGGGCGCTGGTGGAAGCTATCGAAGGCGGCCTGGGTGAATAGAATAATCAATGTATTCAGGCCGGCTTACGCCGGCCTGAATTTATCATAAGGATCATTTAAAGATAATACGAAAGGACTGATGACATGAAAAACGTAGAGAGGTACAGGAAAAATCCGGTTCTGCATTACCCCGAAAGGGAGTGGCCGAATAAGGAGATCTTAAAGGCACCTCTATGGTGCAGCGTGGATCTTCGTGACGGGAATCAGGCACTCATCGATCCGATGGTCGTTGAGGAAAAGATGGAATTCTTTGAGATGCTCGTTAAGCTCGGGTTTAAGGAGATAGAGATAGGATTCCCTGCTGCATCCCAGATAGAGTATGATTTCCTGCGCCAGCTCGTAGACCGTAAGATGATACCTGATGACGTATGGGTGCAGGTTCTTACGCAGTGCCGTGAGGAGCAGATCGAGAGGACCTTCGAGTCAATACAGGGAATTAAGAATGTTGTCGTTCATATCTATAATTCAACCTCCATACTTCAGAGGGACGTTGTCTTTAATATGGATAAGGACGAGATAATAAATATAGCCGTGAACGGAACGAAATGGGTGAAGGAGAGGGCCCGGAAGTTTGACGGCAACATCCGTCTTGAGTACTCACCCGAGAGCTTTACGGGAACGGAAGTCGAATTCGCACATGATATCTGTGAAGCTGTCATAAACGAATGGGGAGCGACGGCGGACGATCCCGTGATAATCAACCTTCCGGCGACCGTTGAGCTTAATACTCCGAATGTATATGCCGACATGGTCGAGTGGATGGATAAGCATTTTACGAACAGGGAAGCCGTTATCCTGAGCATACATCCCCATAATGACAGGGGTACGGGTATCGCCGCAACCGAGCTTGCAATGCTCGCCGGAGCCGAGCGTGTTGAAGGAACCCTTTTCGGAAACGGGGAGAGGACCGGTAATATCGATGTCCTGAATATCGCATATAACCTGTTCATGGACGGTATCGATCCATGCCTTAACATAGAAAAGATCAACGACATAATCGAGGTTTACGAGCGCCTTGTCAAGATGCCCATAGATGACCGTCATCCGTATGCGGGCAAGCTTGTGTTCACGGCATTTTCCGGCTCGCATCAGGATGCAATAAACAAGGGTGTCAAGGCCATGAAGGAAAGGGGCTCGAAGATATGGCAGGTACCTTATCTTACCATCGATCCCGCCGATATCGGAAGGGAATACGAACCCATCGTGCGCATCAATTCCCAGTCCGGCAAGGGCGGTGTCGCATTCATCATGGATACCTATTTCGGCTTCAAGCTTCCCAAGGGAATGCATAAGGAGTTTGCAAGAGTCATACAGGCGATCACCGAGAAGCAGGGTGAGATATCACCCGACGAGATCATGGCGCAGTTCAAGGCTTCATATATAGATATGAAGGAGCCGCTCCACTTCCGTAAGCTCAAGGTGGACGACAGGAGTGATTCTTCCGATTCCGAATTCGATACGCATATCGTCCTTACATATACGAAGCACGGTAGTGAAGCAAGCTTCGAGGCAGTCGGAAACGGCCCCATCGATGCAGTGCTGCGCGGACTTAAGGAGAATCTCGGGCTTGATATCAAGGTGCTCGATTACGAGGAACATGCACTTGCCGGAGGCGCAAATGCACAGGCGGCGGCATATATCCATCTGCTCAATGCGGAAGACGGAAGCGTTACATACGGCGTAGGCGTAAGTTCGAATATCACGAGGGCATCGGTACGTGCGATGTTCAGTGCGATAAACAGGCTTGGCCTTATCAAATAGTAAACCGGGAGAATATATGAAGTACGATTATCTTATAGTCGGAGCGGGGCTGTTCGGAGCGGTGTTTGCGCATGAAGCGGTCCGCGCGGGCAGGAAATGTCTTGTTATAGACCGAAGGGACCATATAGGCGGCAATGCTTATACCGAGGAAATTGAAGGAATAAACGTCCATAAATACGGAGCCCACATATTCCATACGAGTAATAAGGAGGTATGGGATTACGTCAATTCCTTTGCCGAATTCAACAGGTATACGAACTGTCCTGTCGCAAGGTATAAGGATGAACTGTATAACCTTCCCTTTAATATGAATACCTTCCATGCTCTGTGGGGAGTGCGGACACCCGATGAAGCAAGGGCTAAGATCGAGGAGCAGAAGAAGGAAGCCCTGGATGAGATGAAGGCGGCGGGTGTGACCGAACCGCGTAATCTCCGCGAGCAGGCGATAACACTTGCCGGCAAGGATATATATGAGAAACTGGTGGAAGGATATACCGAGAAGCAGTGGGGTAAGCGGGCATCGGAGCTTCCTGCGTTTATCATAAAACGCCTTCCTGTCAGGTTCACATACGATAATAACTATTTTAACGATAAATATCAGGGCATACCCGAGGGCGGATATACGAAGATGATAGAAAAGATGCTTGAGGGCGCCGATGTAAGGACCGGGACCGATTTCTTCGATGACCGTGAGGGATTCGAAGCGATGGCGGATAAGGTCGTCTTTACCGGTATGATAGATGAATATTACGGCTACCGGTTCGGTGAACTCGAATACCGCAGCCTAAAGTTTGAGACCACTGTCCTTGATACGGACAATTATCAGGGCAATGCCGTAGTCAATTATACCGAATATGATATACCGTATACGAGGATCATCGAGCATAAGCATTTTGAATTCGGGACTCAGGAGAAAACAGTCATAACAAAGGAGTATCCCGCAAAATGGAAGAGAGGCGACGCGCCCTATTATCCGATGAATGATGATAAGAATAATGCTCTGTACGCAAGGTACCGGGAGCTTTCGGATAAGGAGGATAAAGTCATCTTCGGAGGCCGCCTCGGTGAATATAAATACTATGATATGCATCAGGTCATCGCAAGAGCGCTTGAAAAGGCAAAAGAAGTTTTGTAAAGGGATGTGGCAAATGCCACATCCTTTTTTTAAAACTTTAGACCTTTGTAGGTAGTGGCGGTGGAATGAACCAACTATAATGAAAGAAATTCTTATGGAAAGGAAGAAAGAAAATGGATAAAAAACTGATCTCATGGGTGCTCCTTGGCTGCATGCTTTTGGGTGTTATAACGCCCGCAGCTCCTGCATATGCTCAGGAGCCGGCAGAACAGGCCATAGTTTCGGATGCTTTGGAATCCGATGACTCAGTGCCTGAAGATGTCATGGAGGGTGAAGCCCCGCTGACTTTCGAAACGGATATTCCGTTTGAAGATGAGGAAGAGACGGAGATACCGTCAGAGGAAGATATAGAAGCTCCGGATATAGTCTTAGAGGATATAGAAGAAGAGACTGCCATGGAACCGGAGGAAACGGAAGCCGGGATCGAAGAGGATGTCCCGGAAGCCGTGGAAACTGAAGAAGAGAAACTCGGCGATGGGCATTTTTATGATGATTATAAGGGCGATATCGGATATCTTGGGGACGGGTGCGTCACTTTCGAGACAAAGCCGGCCGACATTGATGATGTCGGGGATGCTTATCTTTATGCATCACCGACAGAAGACAAAAAGAATTCCGTATATCTGGGTTTTAAAACCCTTCAGGATCCTACATATTATAATGAGACATATTATGGGGATCAGTTTGAAAAGGAATATCTCAAAGCTAATAAGTTAGATCTTCATCAAGCAGAACATGCAC
>JAILLY010000040.1 GCA_024692905.1 Lachnospiraceae bacterium
ACCGAGTATATAGAGCACTGGAGTATAGGGCTTGATATAAGGATACTGTTTAAGACATTTAAGATAATACTTAATAAGGACGGCGCAAGGTAAGGTTACCTGCGCCGTTTTTTTACATCAATCCAAATAAAGGTGCCGCCATGTGAATCAGAAATGCAGCGATCCATGCGACCACACATTGCCATATAACAACAAATACCGCCCATTTTTTACCGAGTTCCCTGCCTATCGAGGCAACGGCCGCAACACACGGCGTATACAGGAGCGTGAATACGAGCAGCGTGGCAGCAGCCCTTGGAGTAATGAACCCTGCGGGCCCGCCCGAAGCACCGAACAGTACCTGAAGTACGGAGACCACGCTTTCCTTGGCCATGAATCCACTGACCAGCGAAGTCAATATCCTCCAGTCCCCGAGTCCGAGAGGAGCAAAAAGAGGAGCAAATATACCCGAGATCGCCGCAAGGATGCTCTCATGTGAGTTCGATACGAGATTGAGTTTAAAATCAAAGCTCTGAAGGAACCATATGACGATCGTGGCAATGAGTATGACGGAAAATGCACGCTGGATGAAATCCTTGGCCTTCTCCCACAAAAGCTGAAGTACGTTCCTTAATCCCGGCATCCTGTAATTCGGGAGTTCCATGACGAACGGAACAGCCTCGCCCTTAAACATGATCCGGCGATACAGCAGGGCTATCAAGATACCCATGACTATCCCTATAAGATACAGTCCGACCATGATAAGAGCCTTATGATGCGGGAAGAATACATCCACGAAGAATGCATATACCGGAAGCTTCGCGGTACAGCTCATGAACGGTGTTAAGAGTATGGTCATCTTACGGTCACGCTTACTTGGAAGGGTCCTCGATGCCATTACCGCAGGTACCGTGCAGCCAAAGCCGATAAGAAGCGGGACTATGCTCCGGCCCGACAGTCCCAGACGCCTCAGCAGCTTATCCATAACAAAGGCAACCCGCGCGATATATCCGCTGTCTTCAAGAAGCGACAGGAAGAAAAACATGGTCACTATTATGGGAAGGAAGCTGAGTACGCTTCCGACGCCCTCGAATATGCCGTGTATTATAAGGCCGTGCAGGGCTTCACTCACGCCCCCGCGCGTAAGAGCCGCATCCACAGAGGCTGTAAGCGCATCAATTCCCATCGCCATAAGTTCCTGCAGCCATGCACCTATAACATTGAACGTAAGGAAGAATACAAGGCCCATGACACATATGAAGACAGGGATCGCGGTATATTTGCCGGTAAGGATCCGGTCCACCCTGCTGCTGCGGACATGCTCTCTGCTCTCATGGGGTTTGACAACGCATTCATTGCATACCTTCGTTATGAAGGAATAGCGCATATCAGCGATCGCTGCACTCCTGTCAAGACCGCGTTCGTTTTCCATCTGCAGGGATATATGTTCAAGGGTCTCCTTTTCGTTTTCGTCGAGACCGAGCTTTTCTATTATCCGTTCATCGCCTTCAATGGCCTTGGAAGCGGCAAAACGCACAGGAAGTCCCGCAGCCTTTGCGTGATCCTCTATAAGATGGATGACCGCATGGATGCATCTGTGCACCGCTCCGCCGTGATCGTCCCTGTCGCAGAAATCGAACCTTGCCGGGGTTTCCCTGTACCTTGCGATATGTACCGCGTGCTCGGTCAGTTCGTGCACACCGTGATTCTTCGCGGCAGCGATCGGAACGACGGGCACTCCCATCATTGCCTCCATCGTATTGACATCTACGGATCCGCCGTTTCCGGTCATCTCATCCATCATGTTGAGCGCAATGACCACCGGGATGTCCATTTCAAGCAGCTGCATCGTAAGGTAAAGATTACGTTCTATATTCGTTGCATCGACTATGTTTATGATACAGTCAGGCTTTTCGTTTAAAACGAAATCCCTCGAGACAAGTTCCTCGATGGAATAAGGCGACATTGAATATATGCCCGGAAGATCGGTGATAAGCGTATTATCCTGACCGAGTATCGAGCCGTCCTTGCGGTCGACCGTAACTCCCGGGAAATTCCCCACATGCTGCTTGGAGCCTGTCAGCTGGTTGAACAGCGTGGTCTTGCCGCTGTTCTGGTTGCCGACAAGTGCGAAGCGCAGGGTCGTCCCGTCGGGTACAGGCTCTGTTTCTCCGTCTTTATGATATTTACCTTCCTCACCGAGTCCGGGATGCTCGTGCCTGCCCGGTTTTCTAGGCTTTTTACCGTCTGATTTATCCGCCGGGGCAGGCTCCGTTTCAATAAGTGCCGCATCATCGAGCCTTAGCGTCAGTTCATAGTCGCGGATCCTTATCTCCATAGGATCGCCCATCGGGGCGTATTTTATCACGGTAACAGTCACGCCGGGGATGATCCCCATATCCAGGAAATGCTGGCGCAGGGATCCGTTTCCGCCCACAGTCTTAACCGTTGCCGATGAACCTATCTTTAATTCTTTCAGTGTCATGATGAAACCTCGGTATGATATGTATTTCTTATTTATTTTAGCACAATTAACTGTTAATGGTAGTAGCATAAGCCCGTCAAATGATGTAAAATAACGTAGGGTCACGACACGGGATATTAAACGTGAGTTTACTAACCGAAAGGAATATTGATACATGAAGAAAATAAGAATATTAATGATACTTACCCTCCTTATGCTTGCACTTGCATCCTGCGGCAAGTCCGGCAGTGAATTAAATGAACCCGATGATGATATCGGAGAGGAACTGGAGGAACCCGAAAAAAAGGAAAAGAAGACCAAAAAACAAAAGAAAGAAAAAGAAAACGATCCCGAAGAGCCCAAAGAGGAATCCGAAGGGGGTCATGTTGAGGTAAACTACAGTGCAATGTATAAGCCCGTGTTTGATGAAGTACTTGGGGTCATCGAATACGGATATAACATGGACAAGGAATATGATTACGTTTCGGGCGGCCTTTCCGAAAAGGTCATGTATAACGATGATGAAGACCTTATGGAGACGATCGGATACTATATTGAAGACATAAGCGGAGACGGAGTGCCTGAACTGCTGATAGGATGCGATGAGGATTATTACGGCGACGGGGAATCAAAGAGTTTCATCTACAGCGCATTTACCCTTGATGATGATGATATCATCAATACTTTTTCCGGAGCGGCGCGCAGCAGTTACAACTATCTTGGCGACGGTCATTTCTATTATTTTGGATCGGGCGGAGCATCCATAACCATCTTCGGCGAGAATCACATAAGCGAAGACGGCTGGGAAGTGATCTGGGATGATTTCTATTTTACGGATGAAAAGGATGACGGAACGGTCGGAAAGTTCTATAACACGACCGGCGTATTTGATATTGACGAAGCAGAGGAACTTCAGATTTCCGACAGGCAGTTCTTAAGAAAGATGGATGATTATGAAGAAAGATGCGAGATGATACCGTGGGAGCCGGTCGGAGGCTATCTTAATTCCATAAGCAGGATAAAGAGGAAGGCAAACAGCGAAACCGGACTTACCGAAAAAGATGCGGCTAAGATAGCGGATAATATAGGAGGAACGGTATGCGCACTCGAATGCCATGATTATGACGGCAATGGTACGAATGAAGCGTTTGTGGTCATCGGCGAGGATGATGAATACGGCGGATATTACCCCGATGCCGTATGGTTCATAGCGGATGACGGGACAACAAAAGTGATGCGCACTGATTTTGATGATATGTCGATGTATTCCGATGAGAGCGGTTATTACGTGTACAATCCCTCCGAAAACGTTGGCTTTTTCTCGGCGGAATGCGGCGGATACGGCAGCGGCTGGCTCAACTTCATATTCGGCGTGAAGGATGGCAGGCCCTATGAACCCGATCTGTCCATGAATACGGAAGGATTCTATATAGACCAGTATGATGAGTTCTATACTCTCACCGACAATTTTGATGACGGTCATAAATACATGATAACAGAGCTTGAGTATGACAGAAAAACCGGCCAGTTCAGGAAGGGCCGGGTCACTGAAGAAAACTGGGGAGATTGGTGAATAAGATGAAGAAAAAGTTGATTGTTCTTATATGCATTGCCACAGGGATTTTAGTGTTCCTTACCGGTGTCCTGGTTGCACTGATCATAAACAATAAAAATGGCGGGAAGAATAATGGAGTAAAAGCAACCGGAGACTCAGTCACACGGTACGAGTGGATAAAGGATTTAAGCGAGACATTCGGACTGGAACCTGTCGAAGAAGATTCTCCATATTTCCCGGATGTGGATGATTCATCTGAGTATTATGATCAAGTCCAGGGTGCAGCACATTGGGGTGTCATTAGCGGGGATACTTTCGACGGAGATCTCGCCGTTAACGGAGAATATGCGGCTGTCACAGCTCTTAAGGCGATCGGAGAGTTTAAGATAAAAATATATATGGAAAAGGATGGTTTTCTTTCGGATAAAGAATACGCAGACCTTGCTGTTGACAGTGCTCTTATTGACAATGATCAGAGGGATAAGGCCCTGTCAAAAGAAGAATGCGCAAGCATCCTTAATAAAGCCCTTGAACTGTCTGCATCTGATTTCTGGAAGGATGATTATGCCAAGATCGAATGGCAGGACGGAGTTTCCGTGATCGAAGATGATGTGCTTGAGTTTAAGGATCCGGAATATAACCTTTTGCTGAAAGGAGACAGAGAATATAAAAAGGGTGATGTAATCGTATTCCCCGACAAAATGGGAGCCAAGAACATAAGAAAGGTCGAAAAAGCAAATGCCGACGGAAGTTATGAATTGGCAGAAGCCGCAGTTGAGGAGGCATGCAATTCGGCAGTAGTGTCCGATGTATGCGACCTGACTTTTGACGATTTCAGGCAAATGGCAGCCGCAGGCAATGCCATGACCGGAAACCGGTCGGTAAAAGCCGCAAATAAGGAGAAAGCAGATGTTTCATTGCTTTCAACCAAAGAATTCGACAAAAGTCACGAAGGGTTCAGAATAGAAGTTGCCGCCGATGCGGAAGAGGAAACCCTTGAGATAACGCTCAAAGATAATCACACCGGCGAAGAATTAACGTTTGAATTACCGCTCCCGGAGAACATTGATATCAGTAATAAAGTGGCTACGGGTTTTGAGGCAGCTGCAGAGATAAAGGATATCCGTATCAAGGGGCAGTTGGATTACAACGGTGCCAGTGTAAAATATATGGATATCAATACCGAAGTAGTAGGTGTTTTTGAAGGTTCTGCAGAACTGCTTGGAGAAGAGATAGCCATACCGCTTGGAAAAGCAATGACTGTTTTTACAAGCGGGATATTTCAGGTGGAACTGAAGGTTTATCTCGTGCTTGAGGCCAGCGGATCAATAGGTTTTAAGTTTGAAGTTCCTGCAGCATATGATATTACATACGAAAAAGGAAAGGGGTTCAGAAAAACCCACGATATCCATCCCACAGAACCCCAGATAGTACTCGATGCCAAGGGGCAGGCAGCCATAAGGCCCGAAGTGATACCGGGACTCTTTCTTAACGGTATCATAGATCTTGACCTTGAGGTGGGAGTAAGCGCAGAAGGTAAAATGGAGGCGCGGAACGTGGAAGATCCTTGCATCTGCTGGGATGTAAGCATTGCTGCACCGATATTCTCCCTTGGGATCGGATTGGATGACAGCGATGATTTTATGTGGCTTAAAGACGGCGCTGAATTATTCATTGATGATTTCTCATATAAATGGAACATTATTGACGAAGATAATGCTCCGATCAAATTTAATGCTCATTTTGAGTCCGGTAAATCCAGTAATTATGAATACATAAAGGTTGATGAGTGTACTTATGATCCGAACAAAGAGGATGACGTTAAGGATGATATCAAGGATGCCGTCGTGGATGACGGACTTTATAAAGATCTTAAGAAAATCCTTAAAGAAAATGATTACAGGTTCTCAAACGGCTTTATCCTGGAACTGGATAAGGACTATGAGGGGTACGCAACTGCGGCTCCATGGAAAGACTGCGGAGATTATTATGAAGTCGAAGGCTATCTGTATCTTGCCAATCCTTTTGTTAAGGCAGGAAACATTCACGATGGGGATAATGGTTCATCTGAACTGAGTAATACCACAATAAACCTGTGCGGACATGTTCTTGAGACCGGGGATGCCGAGACTTTGAGCCGTAATAAGAAGGTTCTCGATGGCCTGGAGGTAGTTAAGGATGAGGGAAAAGCCATAAGGGTTAATAAGATAGACGGAAAAGAAGGCAACTGGGATGTCTGTTTCCTTTACGGTCCGTCGGAGACAGTCATAAATCCTTATTATTATGAGAGATATTATGATCTGCCATGGCCTGCCGAAGAAGTTCCGACTCAGTATAGCTATGAGCTTTGTGAAGCCTATTACGAAGATACCGAAGGAAACCTGTCAGATATAACAGGTGCATGGTTTACTCATATGCTTGATATACCGACGATCAGTGAGCAGAAAGTAACGGTTCGCATAAGGAAGGATGCCGTTATGGCGATAACACTTGATGCGGATGGTCCGGATGACGCCTATATGGCTACCATGCAGGAGTTTTATGAAAACAAAACAGGCTTTTCAGCTGCAGATTTGGGCTTCTACGAATGGTATGAGCCAAATGAATACGGATGGGGTTCCATGCTCCGGGCAAGAATAGTATTTGATGAAAGCGGAATGGTCAAAGAAGTCGTTCCGATGGTGACAAATGATTAATACATGAAATGAAATAAAGGCAACCGCTCAAGTGGTTGCCTTTATTTCGGTAACATTATAATAAATATTGAGAAAAAGCACATATTGTGATACAGTTAAGTGTGGTATGCGATATCTTGTGGGAGAAAGAAGGGGTCCATTGTTTCCAACATTATAAGATCTCTATGGCACATATTATCGAGAAATGAAGATATAGTAATCAGATTGACATTTATATATTGATATCGAGAATGAAGCAAACAACAATTCTAAAAAAATATAATTTGGAGTTAACTGAATCCAATGGGTGTAATGAAAAGCGGGATTCAAAGAAAAAATTA
>JAILLY010000067.1 GCA_024692905.1 Lachnospiraceae bacterium
AAAGAAGGAGTGAGCATCACGTGGAAAATCAACTGACCATTGATACGAAAAACCTGCTGGCTGCGGCAACCGGAAACGGTATAGGAGAACTCATAAAGCCTTTAAGCCATGAGATATTCCTGTTTGATTCTTATGTTGCGGGAACTACCCATCTTGAAGATGATTCCGTCCTTGACGAGGTCAAGGAGGGCGATAAGCTGATTCTCCGGCGTGAGGATAACCGGTTCGACGATAATGCCATCCTTGTTCTTGATGAGAAGAATCGCAAACTCGGATATATCCCTGAGAAGGATAATATAGTCTTTGCCCGCCTCATGGATGCCGGAAAGCTCCTTATAGCCAAGGTCAGGCACATCGAACCCAAAGGCTCGTTCAGGATGATAAATATAGGAATATATCTGGTGGATTTCTGATTTTGCAGAGGATGGGATTTTTCGAAGCGGAAAAAGAATTTGTCTGTACCGCAGAACCGTCCCCCGGTCCCTATTGAAGAGTGTTGGATTTATGGTTATAATATTTATGTTGTGCTCTTGATGGGTGTTGTATATATTTTCGCGGATGCCATATGATGAAGGTGATGATATGAACGAACATGACAGGAAAAAGATAGCACCGATAGTAATAACCATACTGGCAGTACTATATTATGTATTATATTTTTCCGTCCTGATATTTTTACTCCCTGGTGTACTTAAAGTTATTATAGGTATCGTTCCTCTTGTTTTTTCGGGGGTTATGATATATGTATGTGTTCAGAGAATAAACGAGATAGACGGAGGAGAAGAAGATGATCTTGGTAAATACTGATTACATAAGCGGAAAAGAACTTGAGATGCTCGGGCTTGTAAAGGGTAGCACGATACAGTCAAAAAACATCGGAAGAGATATCACTCAGGGGTTAAAGACTCTTGTCGGAGGGGAACTCAGTGCATATAATGACATGATGAATGAAGCAAGAGCCCTTGCAACGAAGCGTATGGTGATGGAAGCCGAGAACCTCGGAGCCGATGCCATAGTAAATATCCGTTACTCATCATCTGCGATCATGCAGGGAGCAGCGGAGGTCATAGCATACGGCACTGCCGTAAAGTTCGCAAACTGAAACCGTTTCGTGGTTTTCGGATAAAAAAATACCGGGAGATTATTAATGGCTAAAAGTGCTGATGTAATAAAAAAAGCATCGATGATGCTTGAACTCGAGTATGATGCCGGAAGAAACATGTGCGCGGGTAGATTTCATGATTTTATGATGACTGTTTATCCGGTAGCGGTAGGAGTAGGTTCCGGTACGTATTACGGAGCGACGATCTATGCTTCAAAAAATGACGGTCCGATAAACGGGTCGGAGCTTCGCTTTGATGCAATGCCCAAAACGGCACATGCCACGGTTTCAGGGTATTCATTAAAGCTTACGATAGGAGCGCTTGGCAAGGCTGATGATATAGCAACGAGGATATATACTGCAATAGCCTCATCGGTCTCGGCATTGAAGGCCGCGGGCTGTACACCGCAGGTTCCTGACGGTGAGATGGATCTTAATGCGCGGCCGGGTGCGGATGCGACGACGCTTTTCGGATCGGGTGTAGAGAAGATCATCGATGACCCTGATGCTGAGGAAAATGTCATATCCGGGCTCTTCGGTGCTGTCCTTGGAGCCGCCGGAGGATCTGTGATTATGATCATCCTCGGACTGCTTGGTTTTGTTTCGATATGGGCCGGATTACTCCTTGGAATATTTACGGTGGTTGCATATGTTAAATTTGCGAAGAATTACAGCATAAAGGGTGTCATAGTAACGTCAGTGGTCGTTGTGATAGCAACGTATCTTGCATTTAAGACGGGAGATTCGCTGCGCGTATACAAGGAACTTAAGCCGGTCCTTGATATAAGCTTTTCCGACGTATTTAATAATCTTAAGGAAATATATAAGGAAGCAGACGCCATCGGTACATATTATATAAACCTTGTCCTCAGCCTTATTGCCGGCATAGGCGGCGGTATTGGTGCAACATATATGTCCACCGATCTGATCAAAAAGAAGGACCGATAAGGAGAGAGCATATGAAGGTGATAGTCGGGGTAGACAGGAACTGGGCTATAGGAAACGGCGGCAGCCTTCTTGTACATATACCGGACGATATGAAGCACTTCAGAAAGGAAACGACGGGTAAGGTCGTGGTCCTCGGACGTAAGACCCTTGCGACGTTTCCGAACGGAGCGCCTCTTAAGAACCGCACGAATATCATACTCACAAGGGATAAGGATTTTCATGCGGAGGGTGCGGCCGTGGTCCATTCGGTCGATGAACTGCTTGAGGAGACCGGAAAATATCCTTCAGATGACGTTTATGTGATCGGCGGTGACAGTATATACAGGCAGCTCCTGCCGTACTGCGACACCGCGATAATAACAAGGACCGATAAGGTCTTTGAGGCGGATGCCTACTTTCCCGATCTTGATAAGGATCCTGACTGGAAGATGACATCCGAGAGCGAAGTATATGAATATGAAGATATAAAATACACGTTCCAGCACTGGGAACGTGTATGACAGAAACTATGTGTTTAAAAGAAACTGTGATGCCCGGATGATCATATCCCGGGATCGAATGAAGGCATGAGCTTAAGCTTGAACAGGTTTTGCTCATGCTTTCTGTCTATCAGGGCCTTGACCTCGGGGTCGTCAATGATCCCCTCCCTTATATAGCGGTCAAGGACAGCATATGTGAAGCCGAGATTATCTTCGTCGGTTTTGCCGCACAGCCCGTCTGAAGGAACCTTGTCAACGAGTTCGACCGGAAGGCCGATAAGGCGTCCTATCTGCTTGACTTCTGCAACAGTCAGATGTGAGAGCGGGCTGAAATCCCCGGCAGAATCACCGTATCTCGTACTGTATCCAACCCAGTCTTCCGAGAGGTTGCATGTATTTGCAACACGGCCGTTGTGGCACTGTGAAACCGCATAAAGAGTGGACATCCTTATCCTCGGAGGGAGGTTTATCCTTGACTGGTCGGTGATCTTAACTCCCTTATCATCAAGCTCCTTAAGGATCGATGAAACTGCCCCGGAGATATCTATCGTAAAGTATCTTATATCAAGATGCTTTACCACCTTGAGAGAATCATCTATGTCAGCCTGGACCCCGTTTGGCATAAGGACACCGATGACGCGGTCCTTCCCGAGCGCCTTTACGCAAAGGCCGGCGGTAACCGTTGAATCCTTTCCGCCGGAGATCCCTATAACGGCGGGAGAATCAGGCCCGTTGACGCTGAACCAGTCACGTATCCATGAAACACATTCGTTCATTATCTTTTCTGCATTGAAATTATACATCCGGCACCTCCGCAAAATATGATCCGACAATGCACAGTATATCAGAATTATTTCGGTTTTGACAATATTGATATGGCTTTATCGTCGTGATTGGAGTAAAATAAAAAAGGTATTTTATATCATCAAAGGGGAGAGGGTGAGCGTAAATGAGCTGGATAAGACAGGCCGAAATCAAGGATATCGACAGGATAATGGAACTTCTGGTGCAGGTTGATATGGTCCATCATAACGGAAGGCCCGATATCTTTAAAGGACCGGCCACCAAATATACACGGGACGAGCTTGTGGATATCATCATTGATCCGGACACTCCCGTGTTTGTCTGTGTCGATGATAAGGATGTTCCGCTGGGGCATGCTTTCTGTATGTTCAAACGGCACGAGGATGACAACGTACTGACTGATGTACTGACCATGTATATCGATGATATTTGCGTTGATGAGGAAGCCAGGGGACGGCATATGGGCAAGGCGTTGTACGAATATGCGGCTGACTATGCAAAGGAGTGCGGCTGCTATAATATCACGCTGAACGTATGGGCCTGCAATCCCGTTGCGATGAAATTCTATGAGTCGCTCGGCCTTAAGCCGCAGAAGATATGCATGGAGCAGATAATAAGATGATCCGGAATAAGATTGGGAGGAGATATCATGATTTGTCCAAAATGTAATTTCAACAATCCGGAAGGAGCAGGCTTTTGCAACAATTGCGGAAATCCGCTGACGGATTCAAAGCCGGAGAAGAATAAATTTCTTGTCCCGGCTGTTATATTTGCGTCGGTGATCCTTTTGGCGATGATAGTACTGACTGTCATCTTTGTTTCCGCAAGGCTTGGAAAGAAGGAAGATAACAGGGAAGAAGCCGGATATACCCTTGAGGATAAAAAGGATAAGACAAGTACGAGCGTTGAGAACGAAGAGTCATCAGACGGCCCCAAAGCCGCTGTCGGAGATGTTAAGTTCCTTGAAAGAGAGAGCATGATATCCGGTAGCGCCGAGGATTATTATGATGTAAGCCTTGTTCCTTCGGTCAAACCGTATTCCGTAAGCCCCGACCTTTCCGAGGTCGTAAACCCGAGGGATTTCGAAAATCTTGATGATGATGCCAAGAGGAAGCTTGCAAAGAACCTCTTTGTGGTCAATGAAGCCGGTTATGATGAATTCTTTGAGATCTATGAGGACAACAGGTACAACATGACCCCGAATTTTGTCACCGTGGATTCCATGATGCATACATATCATCTGTATTTTGCTCATCTGTTAAAGACGATCGAGAAGGGTGACCTGTATGATGAGTTATGCGATATCACCGAAGTTATGCTTGATAATTCCATAGAACAGTATGATGCGCTTAAAGGCAGTGAATGGGAGGATGCCGCACTCAGGAATGTCGCATTCTTCACCGTTGCGGGCAGGCTTCTTGGCATGAATGTAGATGTCATAAGCGAGGTTAAGGACGTGGTAAATGAGGAGCTTGATCTTGTGGATGGCGAAGGCCTGGATTACTCGCCTTTGTTTGAAGATAACGAGGACTATTCCCAGTATAAGCCAAGAGGTTATTATGCAGGCGATGAGACCCTGGAGAAATACTTCAAGGGCATGATGTGGTACGGAAGGCGCGGATTTGAACAGAAGAGTGAGGAGCATATGAGAAGCGCTCTCCTTATGGTCCTTTCGATGGATGAAGGCGCGTTTGACGGATGGGAAGCCATATATACGGTAACGTCATTCTTTGCAGGAGTAAGCGATGACTGTACCTATTATGAGTTCAAGCCGGTCGTTGAAAAAGCATACGGAGATATTGAAGATGTAAGCTACCTTATCGGGGATGAGGATTCGTTTGATACGTTTTATTCATACACCAAAAAAATGGAACCGCCCAAGATCAATTCCATACCCGTTGAAGACGGAGACGATCCCGTCATAAGCACCTTCAGGTTCATGGGACAGCGGTTCTCGATAGATGCGCAGATAATGCAGAACCTGGTATACAGTTACGTGGGTTCGAACAGCAGCGGAGATTCAAGGATGCTTCCGGATGCGCTGGATATCCCGGCGGCGCTCGGTTCAGCAACCGCCTATGACATACTGGATGAGCAGGGCGATACAGACTACGAAGGATACGATGAGAACCTTGACAAGGTCAGCGAAATGATAGACCCGGAAAATAATGAAGAACTGTGGAATGCAAGCCTCTATTCCCAGTGGCTTAATACCGTCAGGCCTTTGCTTAAGGAAAAGGGTGAAGGTTATCCTTCCTTCATGCAGTCCGTTGAATGGAACAAGAGATCCATAGAAGGGTTCCTCGGAAGTTATACGGAGCTTAAGCACGATACCATCCTCTACTCCAAGCAGATCATGGCCGAGATGGGCGACGGAGGCTGGGACGAGGTCTTTGATGACAGGGGATATGTTGAACCCGAACCCGTTGTATTTGCAAGGCTTGCGCTCCTTGCCCGGAGCACGAGTGAAGGCCTTGAAATGTTCGGCATGCTTGACAGCAGGGCCGAAGAGGACCTTGACCGTATATATGAGATGTCCGTAAGGCTTGCTTCAATAGCGGATAAGGAACTTGCGGGAGAATCAATAGGAAACGATGATTATGATTTTATACGCGAGATCGGCGGCGATGTCGAGCATCTGTGGGATGAGGCAACAAGAGAAAGTGATGATGAGTATCTGATAGCTTATGAACATCCTTGCCCGATAGTAGCGGATATCGCGACCGATCCGAACGGTTCGGTGCTTGAGGTCGGAACCGGCGGAGCCGATGTTGTTTATGTTATCTGTCCGGTTGAAGGTAAGCTTAAGGTATGCAGGGGACCGGTGTTCAGGTTCTATGAATTTGCCCAGCCTATGAGCGACAGACTTACCGATGATGAGTGGCGTGAGATGCTTGGAATGTGGCCCGGCGAAAAGTTTGATTACTACGGAGATCCCAATCTTAAGCAGCCGGCCTGGACTGACAGTTACAGACACAGATATGACAGGAACGCTTATTAAGGCAGCACTTATACTAACATTATGTTCACAGTTTATCTTCCTGCCTTCATGGGCATCCTGGAAGGACGTGACCATAACAAATGATACGGATGAAGGCAGCCCGGGGCCTGAGCTTATAAAGCTTGAGGACCGTAAGGTGACGGCATATGATGATGACCGCGTGATATTTGAATCACCCGACGGCTGCCTTGTCCAGGATATGCTCTATTCGGATATAGATGATGACGGAAAGGGCGAGCTGGTATTATTGAATTTCAGAAGGGGCAGGCACAACGGGCCGAGGCCCTTCTTTGTTGAGCATGACCCGCCCGTATGGCGCCAGCATATATATATTTATGATTACGAGCCTGATGAGGAATGCTTTAAGCCAAGCTGGATGGCATCTGATATAGGGATGGATGCGGTAAGTTTCTCGCTTGAGGAAGACGGGATCATAAGGATACTTAACCGTCAGGGGGATTACTCTGACTGGAAGTGGAGGAGCTTCGGGCTTAAATGTCTCGATGAGCCTTAGTGAACAGTGATGATACGGCAGTATACAGCCGCTTATATATCCTTGAGCATACGACCGAACATACGAAGTTTATCGGGACAAGTATGAAGAACAGCCATAAAAAGTCCCTCATCTCAAAGTACCTGTGCTTGGCCCAGTCATATATGATTATGTCAAAGACGGCCGAAAACAGGTATATCTCAAGTGACACCGACGATATGACATATAAAAGCCTGTTTACAAGC
>JAILLY010000043.1 GCA_024692905.1 Lachnospiraceae bacterium
TAAAGGAAAGCAGCCGAAAAAAGACGCTATCTCCACACCGTCACGGAAGAATTCGGGATAAGTATCAAGCATGCTTATCCACAACATATTGAGCGGGAAATTATACCTCAAGCCCGGAAGATGAAATCTCACTTTGGTCTGTGTCATGTTTAAGCCTCCACGGGTTCATCTTTTGATCCTTCTTTTTTCATCGGAAGGATCCTCCTGTATGAAAATGACTTAAACAGTGCCTTGGCCGGTTTCTCCCTGTTTACTATATCTTCCGCATACATTCCTATGGTACATCCTACAAAACCGCCCGCAACCTCAGTTGAAAGACTGCTGATATCAAGATCCTTGACAAGGATCTCGGCGGTATTTTCCCTGACCATAAACAGCGTTGCTTTTAACCCCATCACATTGATCACCAGGGCAACAAGGTTCTGCGGGCAGACAAGGGAAGCGATCTTTTCGTCTTTCCCGTCTTTTCTTAAGATCACATTGCCGTTTACTCCCGAATACTCAAACTTGAGCATATAATCCTCACTCTGGAACAGACAAAGCCCTGCTCTTGCGCCCTCAAAAAGTTCATCACCCTTAAGCGTGACGGCGGCTTCAAAACAGTGACAGTCCTGACGTATGCAGATATAGGACGGAGAACCGTATCCTTCTATCAGGTCGGGGCTGCAGGTCATATAAAGCCCCTCGCCCTCCTTCAGCTCATACATATCAGGCGTCGGATTTCTTAAAAACATAAACTCAGGTCCGAACCCGTCCATATGCGTAAAATCATACAGTTTATTAAGGCCCGGGATCAGAGTCTGCTTGCAATCCGGAATGCATTCATCAAGATCAATATTAAGTTCACCGGATAGGATTCCGAGTCCGGGATTAACTACGGGCCAGTCGTTTTCCCATATCACGCGGGCCAAAAATGTTTCACGCCCCATCGTCGTATAACCGGATAAAGGTCTTACAGCCAGCATGACCATATACCAGTCGCCTTTTTGGGTCTGAACAAGATCGGCGTGTCCCACATAACGTATCGGATACATCTGTCCAAGATGCCTGTGAGTAAAGATCGGATTGCAGAAGTTGTTCTCATAAGGTCCGAATACATTCTTTGATCTGGCCACACTCACGGCATGTTCGGGACCGGTACCGCCTTCGGCATGAAGAATATAGTAGTATTCACCTATATGATAAAGGTGTGGGCCTTCCGGCCAGTGTACGCCTTTTAACGCACCGTTCCAGGCTTCTATGCGTTCACCCTTGAGTTTGAATTCTTCAGTGTCAAATTCCTGGATGTAGATGTAATAATCGCCGTTATATTTACAGCCCTCCACATTGGGATGAGTTCCGATATAATAACATTTTCCGTCATCGTCAAAAAAAAGACTGGGATCTATGCCGTCAGCCCCTTCGATATAATGCGGCTCGGAATACGGCCCTTCGGGTTTATCCGAAGTCACCACAAAATTACCGCCGTAAGAAATATTTGTGCAGATCACATAATAAGTACCGTCATGATACCTCATGGTAGGAGCAAACAGTCCCCTTGAGCTCCCTGCTTCCTTAAGCGGCAGCTGTGACTCCCTCGTAAGTACATTGCCGATCTGCTCCCAATGAGCCAGATCGCGGCTGTGCATGATCGGAAGTCCCGGGAAATATGCAAAAGAAGAATTGACTATATAAAAGTCATCTCCTACGGCACATATCGAAGGATCGGGATAGAATCCCGAAAGTATCGGATTTCTTGCTGTTGTGGGCATGGTTTTCTCCTTAAAACGGCTTAACTGATTATGGTTTGCTTATGACTATATGTTCGTCCTTATATCCTATCTTGACTTTGTTGTCTTCAAGCTTCAGTTCATCTATGAGTTCCTTGGGTATCTGCAGACGGTTTGCCTTATCAAGCACCACAAATTCATCCTGGGTATCCTCGGCTCTCCAGTCGATATTGCTCTCCCTTACACGATCGGCATACTGTTCTTTTAATACGCGCTCCGAACTTATCTTGCCGTCACGTATTGCTACATT
>JAILLY010000114.1 GCA_024692905.1 Lachnospiraceae bacterium
GCTTCAAGAGACCTCACTTTTCGGCTCAGAAAACGCGACTTTTTGCGTCTACATGCCGTTGTCCATACTTGTCCGTAGTGTGACGAAGCGTGACAAGGAATGACAAGGAGCGACGAAATTATAGCGATTTTAGCGTCGGGAAGAACAAAACCTCCCTTATACTTGGACTATCCGTCAGCAGCATCGTGAGACGGTCTATCCCATATCCGATACCGCCTGTGGGCGGCATGCCGATCTCAAGTGCGTTAAGGAAATCTTCATCGGTATGATTAGCTTCCTCATCGCCTGCTGCCGCGGCAGCATCCTGAGCCGCAAAACGCTCCCTCTGATCGATCGGATCGTTAAGCTCTGAATAGGCATTGCACATCTCCCATGAATTAATGAAAAGCTCAAACCTCTCAACAAGATCCGGCCTGTCGGGCTTTCTCTTTGTAAGAGGGCTTATCTCAACCGGATGATCCATTACGAAAGTAGGCTGGATAAGATGCTCTTCAACATACTCCTCAAAGAAGAGGTTTATGATATCACCCTTCTTATGATAAGGCTCGTAGTGGATATCCTTCTCATCAGCCAGTTTCTTTGCTGCCTCGGTATCGGGAACCTGGTCAAAATCAATCCCCGCATATTTCTTTATCGCATCTATCATGGTGATACGCTCGAAGGGTTTACCAAAGTCAAGCTCGATATCACCGTATTTGAATTTCGTTGTCCCGAGGACTTCCTGTGCCACATGCCTGAACATGTTCTCGGTCAAGTCCATCATCCCGTTGTAATCGGTATATGCCTGATATAATTCCATCAGAGTAAATTCCGGATTGTGCCTCGTATCAAGACCTTCGTTCCTGAACACGCGGCCTATCTCATATACTCTTTCAAGTCCGCCGACTATAAGCCTCTTAAGATAGAGCTCAAGTGATATACGAAGCTTAAGGTCTTCATCCAGTGCGTTGAAGTGGGTCTCAAAGGGCCTTGCAGCCGCACCGCCCGCATTAGAAACGAGCATCGGAGTCTCAACTTCCATGAATCCCTGGCCATCCAAATATCTTCTTATCGAAGAGATGATCTTCGACCTTTTGATAAACGTATCCTTTACTTCGGAATTCATTATAAGATCGACATATCTCTGTCTGAACCGAAGATCCGTATTCGTCATTCCGTGGAACTTCTCGGGAAGTATCTGGAGTGACTTTGACAAAAGGACTATGGATTCCGCATGAACGGATATCTCTCCCGTCATGGTCCTGAACACGTAACCCTTGATACCTACGATATCGCCTATATCATATTTCTTGAAATCGGCGTATGATTCTTCCCCTACGGCATCCCTTGCAACATATACCTGGATGTTGCCGGGTTTATCCTGGACATTGCAGAACGCTGCCTTACCCATGATACGCTTGCTCATGATACGGCCTGCGATGCTCACGGTTATGGGAGAAGCATCCATTATCGCACGCTTCTCATTATAATCGGCCTTC
Organism: Lachnospiraceae bacterium; assembly: GCA_024692905.1. GTDB lineage: Bacteria > Bacillota > Clostridia > Lachnospirales > Lachnospiraceae > UBA2868. The sequence goes on from JAILLY010000114.1 coordinate 1,479, forward strand.
TTTGCTTCCCTTGCCTCAGCCTCATCAAGGCCCGATACGTCAACCGGCGCACGGTCACCTATGAGTTTAGCCTCAAGCTCCTCATATTCAGCCTTCGCATCGACCGAATGATGGGTCTGGTCGTATTTGGTTATGACAAAAGGATCCTTGCCTGCCTCCTGCAGTGCCGCAAGCTTCTCCCTGCGCACCCTAAGGAGCTGGCCTATATCCTGCTGCTGTTCAGTGTTCTGCTCGTTCTTCATATTCTAACCATTACTCTTTCTTTAGTAATCCTTGTCACCCGGTCTTATGATCTGAAGGATCTTATACTTAAGCTCTCCCGCCTGTGTCTCCACCTTGACGGTCTGACCCTTCTTGGCTCCGATGAGTGCCTTGCCTACGGGAGACTCATTGCTGATCTTTCCGTTGAGCGAATCCGCTTCCGTGGAACCAACGATCTTATATTCCATATCTTCCTTAAATTCCATATCCCTGATCTTAACCTTGCAGCCGATACTGATCTTGCCGGTATCAACCTCCTCATCAAGGAATACTTCTGCATTTTTGAGGATCTTTTCGATCTCCTCGATACGTGCCTCGATATCACGCTGCTCATCCTTGGCTGCATCATATTCGGCATTTTCGGATAAGTCGCCCTGTTCACGTGCTTCCTTTATCTTCTGTGCAACCTCAGCCCTTCTTACAACCTTGAGATCATGGAGTTCATCCTCAAGTTTCTTAAGCCCTTCATAAGTTAAGATATTCTTCTTCTCCATTACGTCCATCTTATCATCCTCTTGATCATTCTCATGAATTACTGTTTCTGTCACAGTCAGCCTGCAGACGGCAGTTCTTCCCATGACGAGTATACACTTGCGTAAGTATACTCCATTCACTTATTCCGTGTCAAGAAAGTAATCGATATCACAGACAATCCGTGATAAGCCTCTCAAGATCATCATAATCCAATATCTCGCAAAGCTTTGCCCGAAGCTTTGAAGAACCCGGAAATCCCTGTGTATACCAGGCTGCGTGTTTGCGCATTTCCCTGATACCGATATACTCGCCCTTACATTCTATGAGCATCTTCCCATGCTCAAGGATCATCTGTTTTCTCTCTTCCAAGGTCGGACCTTCGTATTTAAGCCCTTTATCCGCCATGGCAAGTTCCCTGAATATCCATGGATTCCCCTGCGCGGCCCGTCCTATCATGACTGCATCGCAACCTGTTTCTTCTATTATAATATGTGCAGAGTCAGTATCCTTTACATCGCCGTTCCCTATGACGGGAATGCTTACCGCTTCCTTGACCTGCCTTATGATATCCCGGTCGGCCTCGCCCGAATAATACTGCTCCCTGGTCCTTCCGTGAACAGTCACTCCGGCCGCGCCCGATTCCTGAGCGATACGGGCTATCTCAACGGCATTTACATGCGCTTCATCAAATCCCTTCCTTATCTTTACGGTCACAGGCTTATCGATTGACTTTACCACCCTCTCTATTATCCGTCCCGCAAGCAGCGGATCCTTCATAAGAGCCGATCCCTCATGATTGTTCACCACCTTGGGCACCGGACATCCCATGTTTATGTCGAGGATGGAAAAGGGCTTCTCCTCGATCCTCTTAGCCATATCCCCCATGATATCGGGATCCGACCCGAAAAGCTGCAGTGATACGATATCCTCCTCGGGTGATATATCCATCAGTGCTTCTGTATTCTTATTGTTATAATATATAGCCTTGGCACTTACCATTTCCATACAGGTCATGCCTGCGCCCTGCCTTGCGCATAACACACGAAATGGCAGGTCACAAACCCCTGCCATCGGTGCCAGTATCCATCTGTTCTTAAGTTCAACGTTACCTATTCTTACCATATATTATACGGAGTCCCTCCAGAGTAAGGTCGGGATTATACTCATCTATAAGGGAAGTCTCATCGGATATTATCCTTCCAAGCCCCCCTGTTGCCACTACCTTAAGGCTGTCAAGGCCGGCCTCCTTCTTAACCTGCTTAATTATATACTCGGTCTGGCCTATCTGGCCGAACATAAGTCCTGCCTGCATACTCGTTATGGTATCCTGGGCAAGTATCGTCGCGGGCTTTGCGATCTCTATCTCAGGAAGCTTCGCGGTCCCTTCCCATAGTGCCTTGGCCGATATCCTTATTCCGGGTGCAGTGATACCTGCCGTGAACCTTCCGTCTTCGGTCACAAGATCATAGGTCGTCGCGGTACCGAAATCAAGCACGAGTATCGGGCCGCCGTATATCTCATATGCGGCAACCGCATCAACTATCCTGTCAGGGCCTATCTCTTTGGGATTTGCGGTATCTATCCTGATCCCGGTCTTGGTTCCGGGGCCTACGATAAGGGGTTCCTTGTTAAAGTACTTAACCAGGCTGCTCGTCAGTGAATACATGACACCGGGTACTACGCTTGCTATTATGACCCCGCTTATATCGGAAACCTTAAAGCCTTGTCTCTCAATAAGCTCGGACATAAGGGTACCGTATTCATCCGATGTCCTCGGCAGCTTTGTAGTTATGCGGAAACGCGCCTCTATCTTATCGCCCTTATATATTCCCACCGTAAAGTTGGTATTACCTACATCTATCGCAAGCAGCATGATCTTATCCTCCCTTTATTCGATATCAAGCTTCTGACCGAGAAATACGGTCTTGTAATACAGTTCAAGCCCTTCGAGCAGATCCTGTTTCTTCCTTAATATTTCCTTTATGAGAAGGCCCGAGGTTATCTCATCATATAATATGTCTTCCTCGTCGGCATCAGTCTTTAAATTAAGGTTTCCTTCTTCATCATATTCAAAGGTTATGATACCGCCGGCTTCCTCCGTGAACAGCACGCATATTATATGCAGCTCATCCTTAATGGAATCCGGGAGCTTATTGAACTTTTCATTAAAATAGTATTTCTTCTCGTATGCGTTTGCTCCGCATAATACGGCGTTTTCTGCCATTTTCACTCCTTATATCTTAAGATAGCACAGTACCGCCATGACGATCATCAGCACTCCGAACACGGCAAATGCCACGAAAAATCCAGACCTGGCCCTTAGCTTCTTGATGCAGTTAAGAAATGCAAGCAGTGCACCGAATGCAAAAATCTGCACAAAATACAGCCCCGTGGCGGGTCCGACGGAATTGAGAACCACCATGATAAGTATCCCCACAGACAGGGCGGTATTGATAAAATCAATGACGAAGCTCCTGCCCTTCATCACATTCCTTATGTACATCCTTGATTCTTTGTTCATATCTACCCCAAAGTGGCCGCGATCACGGCCTTGATGGTATGCATGCGGTTCTCCGCTTCATCAAAGACTACGTCCGAATACTTCTCAAACACTTCATCCGTTACTTCCATCTCGGTAAGGTTGAACCTTTTGCCCATCTCTTCGCCGATCTCTGTCTTAAGGTCATGGAATGAAGGGAGGCAGTGCAGGAAGATAGCCGTATCCTTTGCCTGCTTCATGATATCCATGGTAACCTTATAAGGCGTAAGGTCCCTTATCCTCTCTTCCCATACTTCGTCGGGTTCACCCATCGAAACCCACACATCCGTGTATATTACATCAGCATCTTTGGCTGCTTCAAATGCATCTTCGTTAAAGTCAACCGTTCCGCCGCTTACCCTACAAAACTCCCTGCACTCTTCAATGAGCTTTTCATCCGGAAAATACTTCTTCGGTGCCGCAGCAACGAAGTGCATCCCCATCTTGGAGCAGGTGACCATGAGCGAATTGCCCATGTTATACCTTGCATCGCCCATATATACGAGCTTACGGCCCTCAAGCGTACCTAAATGCTCGCGTATGGTGAGCAGGTCAGCTAACATCTGCGTGGGATGATATTCATTTGTAAGCCCGTTCCAGACGGGTACTTCGGCGTATTTGGCAAGTTCTTCGACATTCTCCTGCCCGAAGCCCCTGTACTCGATCCCGTCAAACATCCTTCCGAGTACCCTTGCGGTATCGGCAACGCTTTCCTTCTTGCCTATCTGGGAGCTCTTTGGATCGAGATATGTCGTCCCTATCCCCATATCATGGGCGGCCACCTCAAATGAGCAGCGCGTCCTTGTACTGGTCTTTTCAAATATCAGGGCTATATTCTTACCCCTGTACATACGGTCAAATATACCTTTTTTCTTCTTATCCTTAAGCTCGGCGGCAAGATCTAAGAACTCAAGTATCTCCTCTTTCGTAAAATCCTTCAGCGTTAAAAAATCACGTCCCTTAAGGCTCATAATATAATTCCTCCACAATACAATGTAAGAAATATTACATATTTCCTTTGAATACGCTCGCCGCTTAGGCATCATAAGGGATCCACCGTCTTCGATGGTCCTCCTTATGATAAAAGGTGACGCAATATGCGTCACCTTTTGATCACATATATATTTCAGATAATTACCAGAATACGTGATTACCTATCACTATTCCCTGATATCCCGAGCTTACAGGCCTGAACCTGGTGGCAACACCTACGTAATTCGTTCCGGCCATCGCTTCCTGCGCCGCCTGGACACATGATGCCTTGGGACCCTGTGCGATTATCTGGGCAACTCTTCCGCTTCCTGCCGGTGAGAACTGACCCTTGGCATATATTACGGAATAGAGTGAATTACCGAACCTTCCGGTACGTAAACGGTTCATTACGACGTTTCCGACCGCTACCTGACCCTCATGGCACTCATATCCTGCTTCCGACTGGATAAGCGCTGCGAGCAGTGTAAGATCGTCACACGATACTGCTGCCGCATTCACAGTCGCTGCTGCGGGATCCTGCTGAGCTGCGGGTTTACTTTCGGCTGCCGGTTCGGACTTCGCTGCCTTGGAACTTTCCTTGGCCTTCTTCTCGGCTTCTTCCTTGGCCCTTATGGACTCAATGGACTCACCCTTGCCGATCTCATCCGATACGGTAACATATTCGCCGGAAACATATCCTACGGTTCCGTCCGCGAACTCTACCGAAACCCATTCGCCGAGTTCCTCGACCACTTCGATCGTATCTCCCTCGGCCAGGAGATCATATACCGCTGCATCCTGGCTCGGCTCCTTCCTGACTCTTAAGCAGGAAGTAGTGGAAGTTGCAACCTTCTCAACTACCGAATCCGCCAGATTCTTGGCATCTGCCCCAAACAGAAGGTAATCGTTCTTGACCCATCCGGTGACCTTGCCGGTCCTTATATTAGTCCAGCCTGAGCCCTTCTTGATTATTTCTCCTGCACATTCCTTATATAACTTACCTACTATTTCCGAATCCTCTGAATCTGATTCACGGATATTAACGGCCTCTTCAACATTGGCCATTACCAGGTTCTCATACGCTATACCCGCAACCGATCCGGAAAGATCCACATCTTCGGTCTTTGTGCCGTTCCCTGTGGAATCAACCTTGATATCTATTGAAGATCCCGAATTGTCTCCAACCTTGATATTTATGGATGATTCATTTTTAGACCCTTCATCACTTACCGCCCCGGTATCCTTAACGGTTATCTTGGCGGATGCAACCATATTTGACTTGGTTATCGTCTTACCGGCTGCCCAAACACCCTGCATACTCCCCTGCGTAATGACTGCTGCGACCAAGAGGGCTGCAACAGCTGCATTACAAGCATGCATTCTGTTTTTCATGACTTCCTCCTATATTGAGCGGTGAAAAACCCGTAACCACAATTAGTACTCAATCTGCTCAACTTATACCATATGTTGTAATTGTTACAGAAAAGTTACGAAATTTTAGGTCACCGACCTATACTATAGCAGAGAAGCCTTCAATTGTCAAATTTTTGTTACAAAAAATTACATTTCGCGCGATCTTTCGGCACAGGCCCTTTCGGCCTCGATGACAGCCGACCTGAATCCCAGGTTTTCAAGTACTCCGACCGCTTCTATCGTAGTCCCGGCAGGAGAACATACCATATCCTTAAGCTCTCCGGGGTGCTTTCCCGTATCAAGGACCATCTTCGCACTGCCAAGGACTGCCTGTGCAGCCATCTCATATGCCGTCTTCCTCGGAAGCCCCTCGGCGACCGCCCCGTCAGCCATCGCCTCTATAAGCATGAACACATAGGCCGGAGAACTTCCGCTTACCGCAACGACGGCATCCATCTGGCTTTCGGATACTTCATATGCCTTACCGAAGCTACCGAGTACTTTAAGCACATTATCAAACTCTTCATCGCTTACGAGCCTGTTCCTGCATACGCCCGTACAGCCCTCTCCCACAAGCGCCGGAGTATTCGGCATGCATCTTACGAGCTTGACGGGCTTGCCGTATTTTTCTTCAAGCCATGCAAGGGTCTTGCCGGGAGCTATCGATACGATGACTGTTTCTTCCGATATGCTGTCCTTTATGTCTTCTATTACTTCCTCATATACCTGGGGCTTTACGGATGTTACGAGGATATCGGCCCTCGCCGCCGCATTATTTGAACCGGCCGGCGTTATATTAAACTTTTTGACAAGGCTGTCTATCCTTTCGTGGCTTGCATCCGCACCGCTTATATCCTCAGGGCTTACGATCCCGTTTTTTATGATACCTCCTATCATTGCAGAGCCCATATTTCCGAGTCCTATGAATCCTATCTTCATCTTTTTTCCTCCGTTTCTTCCTATTTAAATATTAAATCGTAGCTATATATATGATCCCTTTATGCCCTTGATGACCCAAACATCAGCAATGCAGCCGCCACTGCCGCGTTTAATGACTCTACCTGTCCCTTCATGGGGATCCTTATACATTCGTCTGCCATATTTGTTATATCATCGCTTAATCCCCTTCCCTCATTGCCTATCATGACTGCCATCCTGCCCGGGTACTCAGCCTCATCATAGGTTTTTTCTCCCTTAAGATGTGCCGCATATATCCTGATCCCTGCGTTTTTGAGCCCTTCTATATCTTTAAGGAGATTACTGCTGTATATGACGGGGACCCTGAATATCGAGCCCATGGTCGAGCGGATGACCTTGGGATTATACACATCCGCCGTATTCCTGTCCGCAAGTATGAAGTCATATCCGGCTCCCTCGGCCGTCCTTAACATGGTCCCCAAGTTTCCCGGATCCTGGATGCCCTCGAGTATGAGTATATGAAGGTCTCCGCCGTCGTGAAGCTCCAGGATCTTCGCGGTATCGCGCTTTTCTGCTTCAATAACGGTTATTATGCCCTGAGGGGTCACTGTATCGGCCATGTGCTTAAACACGTTTGAACTTACCGTTTCATACTGTATTTTACTGAGTTTATCGGAAAGTTTAATCATGGATTCCATATCTTTGGAACCATCTTTATCCACATGCCCGGCCCGGCCTTGTATAACATCTGTTATCTTGCTTTCCAGCTCCTCACTGACAAATACTTCCCTGATACGCAAGCAAGGCGCTTCCATGAACATCTTGATCCCTTCGGCCGTAAATACCTTCTGTTCATGCCGCGCCTTACTGCTATTGTTTAACTGTATTATGTTCCTGATCCTGCTGTTGCCGTTGCTCGTGATCATATCTTTATCAAATGCTGAGTGACTTGGTCACTTCATACTCGTATTCGGGGATATCCTTCTGCATCGCAAGCGCCTCATCGATATCGAAATCACAGTATTCTCCGTGCTTATACCCGACTACCCTGTTGGTCTTGCCCTGACACAGAAGATCCGCTGCATACGCACCCATCATTGACCCGTAATAGCGGTCCTTACAGGTAGGAGAACCTCCCCGCTGCATGTATCCCAAGATGGTCGCCCTCGTCTCAACGCCCGTGGCTGCCTCGATACGCCTTGCCATCGAGGTCGAATGGCCGATACCCTCGGCATTTATGATAAGGTGATGGGTCTTGCCCCTCTTACGGTTATTGATGATATTATTGATTATCTCCTGCTCCTTATACTGGTATTTCTCGGGAAGGAGTATGTCTTCCGCTCCCGATGCGACGCCGCACCACAGCGCGATATATCCGGCATTTCGTCCCATGACTTCTATGATAGAACACCTTTCATGGGATGAAGAGGTATCCCTGACCTTATCTATGGCCTCCATTGCCGTATTAACCGCGGTATCAAAGCCTATCGTATAATCGGTGCAGGCTATGTCAAGATCTATGGTCCCGGGTATCCCGATCGTGTTGATGCCGAGCGATGCAAGCGCCTGTGCTCCCCTGTAGGAACCGTCACCGCCTATAACGACCAGGCCATCTATCTTATGCTTTTTGCATATGTCATAGCCCTTCTTCTGGCCTTCGGGAGTCTTGAACTCCTCGCAGCGCGCGGTACGCAGGATCGTACCTCCCTTTTGGATTATATCCGAAACATCCCTGGGGCTCATCTCATTCATTTCCTCATTGAGCAGTCCCTGATATCCCTTCTGGATGCCGATCACCCGCTTGCCGTTGGCGATAGAGCGCCTGACCACAGCCCTTATAGCCGCGTTCATGCCGGGTGCATCGCCCCCGCTCGTAAGTACCGCAACCGTCTTAATCTCTTTAGCCATAATATGATCCTCCGATGATCTTCTTACAAGATAATACTTCTTTTTCCCGTCCTTTTCAACAGAAAGCCTATACAACCTTAATGTTCCCGGCTCCGTACAGCTCTTCAAGCTTCTTTTTAAGATCCTCATCGGCATGAACGGTCATGTTAAGAGGGAGTTCCTTCATCTGCCTTGTATCCTCAAGGTATATAACGACCCTGTCCTTCCCGTCCGAATCCGCAATGAGTCTGTAGAGCTCCTGCTCACTGCCCGAGAACTTATCCTTGTCGCTTACCCTTATCCAGAGCTTTCTGGGGATGTTCTCAAAGGGTATTATCTCCTCGCATATGACTTTCGCGTCCTTATCCTCTTCAACGGAAGCCTTTCCGCGTATGAATATGCGTGATTCCTCCTTAAGGTATCCTGCATTCCTCTCATAATCCGACGGCCATACGATGACCTCGACGGTCCCGACCAGGTCTTCAAGGCTTAAGAATGCCATTGTCTTGCCGTTTTTGGTATATTTTATGGTCTTGTTCTCTATTATGCCGCCTACGGTGACTCTTTCATTATCCTTAACCTTAACGCCTTTTATCTCCTCATCATAGGCAAAGTCAGTCGTTGTCCGGCTCACGTTCTTCTTCCAGGTCTCCTCATAGGCCTTGAGCGGATGGCCGCTTACATATATTCCGAGAACCTCCTTTTCGTACGCGAGCATCTCATCCTCGTCATATTCGCCTATATTGGGCATCTTAAGCTCATAATCGCGCCTGCTGCCTTCGTCGGGAAGTATCTCAAACAGGGACATCTGGCCGTCAAGGTTGTGCTTCCTGTCATTGCTTATGCTGTCCGCTATCTGCGAATATACGCTCATCTTCTGCTTTCTCGTACCCGGCAGGCAGTCAAGCGCTCCGGCCTTTATGAAACTCTCTATCGTCCTTTTGTTAAGTTCCCTGCCGGACATCCGGTCAATGAAATCCTTAAGGCTCTTAAACGTCCCTCCGGACTCCCTCCGTTCGACGACCGCCTCTATCACGGGCCTTCCGATACCTTTTATTGACGCAAGTCCGTACAGTATGTTGCCGTCACGGACCGAAAACTCCGCAACACCCTCGTTTATATCGGGAGGAAGTATCTTTATCCCCATCGATCTGCAGGTATATATGTAAAATGATACCTTATTGAAATTATCGATCACGCTCGTCATAAGGGCGGCCATGAACTCCACGGGATAATAATGTTTTAACCATGCCGTACGGTACGCAACCACGGCATATGCGGCCGCGTGGGATTTGTTAAATGCATATTTAGCAAAATCCATCATCTCGTCATAGATATGATTTGCCGTGGATTCCGCGATCCCTTTCGCCAAACATCCGGGAACACCCTCCTCCTCGTTTCCGTATACGAAGTTGCGGCGTTCCTTTTCCATGACCGACTGCTTCTTCTTGCTCATCGCACGCCTTACAAGGTCGCTCCTGCCAAGTGTATAGCCGCCAAGGTCACGTACTATCTGCATGACCTGCTCCTGATACACTATACAGCCGTATGTGGGCTTAAGAATGGGTTCAAGCTGCGGGCATTCGTATACGATCTCATCCGTGGCATTCTTACCCTTTATATACTGCGGGATGAAATCCATGGGCCCGGGCCGGTAAAGGGAGATCCCCGCTATCACGTCTTCCATGGACTGCGGTTTTAATTCCTTCATGAAGCTCTTCATCCCGCTGCTCTCAAGCTGGAATATGCCGTCGGTCTTACCGGTGCCTATATGGTCAAATACGGCCTTATCGTTATAATCTATATCCTCAACCTTTATCTCCCTGCCGCTTGATACCGATGCAAGCCTTGCGGCATCCTTTATGACGGACAGGTTACGAAGACCAAGGAAATCCATCTTCAAAAGACCGAGTTCTTCAAGTGTTGTCATGACATACTGCGTGGTTATCGTACCGTCTGCGCCGCGTGACAGGGGTACATATTCATCCGCCGCTTCGGGGCATATGACGACGCCCGCGGCATGCATAGAGGTATGTCTCGGGAGTCCCTCAAGCCTCATGCACATATCTATGAGATTCCGGGCCTGATCGTCGCTATCATACAGTTTTTTGAACTCCTGGCCATAACTTAAAGCGTCCTTTAACGTTATCCCGAGGTCATTCGGGATGAGCTTTGCGATCATATCGCAGTACGAATAAGGCAGATCCATGGCACGGCCGACATCCCTTACAACGCCCTTTGCCGCCATTGTTCCGAAGGTGACTATCTGGACCACCTTTTCCCTGCCATACTTTTCCGTCACGTAATCGATGACTTTCTGTCGCCCCTCGGGCTCAAAGTCTATATCTATATCGGGCATCGTGACACGCTCAGGATTTAAGAAACGTTCAAACAGCAGGCTGTATCTTATCGGATCTATATCGGTTATCTCAAGACAGTAGGATACTATGCTGCCTGCTGCCGAGCCCCTTCCGGGTCCCACGGCAACATCATGTGTCTTGGCATAGTTTATGAAATCCCATACGATCAGGAAATAATCGACAAAACCCATGGTACGTATGGTCTCAAGCTCATATTCCATACGTTCCTCAAGATCCTTTCCGTGATCCGGATACCGCTTATCAAGCCCCTTTGTACACAGTTCCTTAAGATATGAAAAGGATGTATACCCTTCGGGGATATCGTATCTTGGCAGCTTATATGATCCGAATTCTATATCAACGTTGCATCTGTCGGCGATCTTCTGTGTGTTCTCAAGCGCCTCAAGCGCATACGGGAACAGTTCCTTCATCTCTTCTTCGGACTTTATGTAGAACTGGCCTCCCTCATAGCGCATCCTGTCCTCATCCTGGACCTTCTTACCGGTCTGGATGCACAGAAGCACATCATGGCTTGCCGCGTCATCCGCATATGTGTAATGGATATCATTTGTAGCTATAAGAGGGATGTTAAGCTCCTTACTCATCCTTATAAGATCGGAATTAACGTTCCTCTGCACCGGGATCCCGTGATCCTGCAGTTCAAGGAAATAGTTTCCCTCGCCGAAACAGTCAAGATGCCTAAGCGCCGCCTCCTTCGCCTCATCATACAGGCCTCTTGCAAGAAGCCTCTGTACCTCACCGGCAAGGCAGGCCGAACTGCAGATGATACCCTCATGGAATTCCCTGAGTATCTCCATGTCCACCCTCGGGCGGTAGTAGAAACCCTCGGTAAATCCATGGCTTACTATCTTGCAGAGATTTGAATAACCGATGTTATTCTCAGCAAGGAGTATCAGATGATGATATCTGTCCTCTCCGTGACTGGCCTCCTTATCAAACCGGCTGCCGGGCGCCACATACACTTCGCATCCGATGACAGGTTTGATCCCTGCATCCTTTGCAGCCCTGTAAAAGTCAATAACGCCGTACATTACGCCGTGATCCGTGATGGCTGCGGCATTCATGCCGAGCTCTTTGACCCTGCGCACATATTCCTTTATCTTGTTGGAACCATCCAGAAGCGAGAATTCCGTATGGCTGTGAAGATGAACAAATGACATAGAACACCTCTCTATCCGGTAAATCAATGATACCATACTTCCGGTCACGGTTCTACAAAAAAAGGCAGGTATGCAGCCGGTCGGTTCACCGTCTGAATACCTGCCAAATTGGCTTTTAATAAATCAAGTCCTGATTTAACTTCCTGAAAAATCCCGTATTTGCGGGCTTAGAGATACTTCTTTAATACATCAACCTTATTGAGGGCTTCCCAGGGAAGATCAAGGTCGTTGCGTCCGAAATGTCCGTAAGCAGCAGTCTGCTTGTAGATCGGACGGCGAAGGTCAAGCATCTTTATTATGCCTGCCGGACGAAGATCGAAGTTCTCGCGTACTACCTCGACAAGCTTATCATCGCTTAACTTACCTGTACCGAAGGTATCGATCATTATCGAAGTGGGCTGTGCCACACCGATAGCATATGAAAGCTGTATCTCACACTTATCGGCAAGTCCCGAGGCAACGATGTTCTTGGCAACATATCTTGCAGCGTAAGCCGCGCTTCTGTCAACCTTGGTGCAGTCCTTGCCTGAGAATGCGCCGCCGCCATGACGTGCATATCCGCCGTAGGTATCAACTATTATCTTACGGCCCGTAAGACCTGCATCACCGTGAGGGCCTCCGATAACGAAACGTCCCGTGGGATTGATGAAGAACTTTGTCTTATCATCGATGAGCTCCTTGGGAAGAACCGGATCGAATACGTACTTCTTTATATCCTCATGGATCTGTTCCTGGGTCACATCATCATCATGCTGGGTTGAGAGTACTACGGCTTCGAGCCTTAAAGGCTTGCCGTTCTCATCGTATTCAACGGATACCTGACTCTTGCCGTCGGGCCTTAAATACTTAAGAGTGCCGTCTTTGCGGACTTCCGTGAGCTTCTTGGCAAGTTTATGCGCAAGTGAGATGGGATAAGGCATATATTCATCGGTCTCATTTGTAGCATACCCGAACATCATGCCCTGATCGCCGGCTCCGGTATCGAGATCATCCTTAAGCGATCCTTCCTTTGCCTCAAGAGCCTTATCAACACCCATCGCAATGTCGCTTGACTGCTCATCGATCGCAACGAGCACCGCACAGGTATTTCCGTCAAATCCGTATTCGGACTTGGTATAGCCTATCTCCCTTACCGTATCCCTTACCACCTTCTGCATATCTACATAAGCATTTGTGGTGATCTCACCGGTTATAAGTACGAAACCGGTACAGCATGCGGTCTCACAGGCAACCCTGCTCATGGGGTCCTGTTCCATGCATGCATCAAGTATAGCGTCCGAGATCGCATCGCAGACTTTGTCCGGATGACCTTCGGTTACCGACTCGGAAGTAAATAAATATTTCTCCATATGATACCTCCTTACATATTGAAAAAAAGCCTCTCATTGCTCGATCACTCGCTCCGATTGGCATCATTAAGAGCATACTATCTTTGCAGGGTAACGTCAAGATATTTATTCGTTGACTTTTCCCATGCTTATTCTTATACTTATGTTGTATTACTGTCGAAAAATACTGTTTTTTTACTGCAAGGAAACTACTTTATGAAGCGTGTAAGAACCTCTGAACTGGTCCCGGGTATGGTGACCGCCGAGGATGTTTATTCCTATAATAATCAGATGATAGTTCCGAACAATACGGAACTGACGGATAAGATGATCACCCGTCTGGAATTCTATTCCGTCCTTGCCGTGCGTATAAAGGACGATATAATGCCGGCTTCAAATGAGGTCAGTCCTTTCGATCTGCCCTCATATTCGCAGCGTATCAAGGCAAGCAAGGAGTTCAAGGAATTCGAAGCCAGCTTCGTGCGTACCACCGAGAGCTTTAAGAAGAACCTGCGCTCCATAGTGGATGACCGGGCTCCGATAAACACGGAAGAACTTTGCAACAGCATTTCCAATCTTATGGCCAACCAGACGACTACGATATCCATCTTCGATATGCTCCATAACATGCGTCAGTACGATGACCTGACATATGCACACTGCATAAATGTCAGCCTTATCTGCAACGTGTTCGCCAAGTGGCTCAAGCTTCCGCCTTCGGAAGTCGATAAGCTGACTCTCTGCGGACTGCTTCATGATATAGGCAAGCTTGCGATACCCGATAACATCATCCGCAAGCCCGATAAGCTGACGGCCGATGAATATAATATCATAAAGACCCATACCCTTCAGGGATACAATATCCTCAAAGGATATGATAACGTAAGCGATGATATAAAGGAAAGCGCTCTCATGCATCACGAAAGATGCGACGGGACCGGTTATCCTCTGGGGCTTACCGGGGATAAGATCAATAAATATGCCAAGGTCGTTGCGATCGCCGATGTATACGATGCAATGACTGCTGCTCGTGTATACCGCGGACCCTTATGTCCGTTCAAGGTAATAGGTATATTTGAGACCGACGGATTAAATAAGTACGACAGCAAGTTCATCATGGTATTCCTTGAACATATAGCATCGACTTATATCAAGAACCGCGTACGTCTCAATAACGGCATGGAAGGTGAAGTAGTGTTCATGAACAAGAATGCTCTCTCAAGGCCCATGGTCCAGTGCCGCAACAGGTTCATCGACCTGTCCAAGGAACCGGATGTATACATAGAAACCTTTGTATGAATAAAAAAAGAATCCTTACGGATTCTTTTTTTTTCTCAAATTTCGTCATAAGGGATACCGCTTGCGGTGGATTCCTTATGACATCAGCCGGTTTTTAATCTGAATTTCTGTATATCCCTCTCGGCGCTGACTTTTTCGATCTGGGCTCCGAGGTTCTGCAGCTTCTCGGGGAAGTCCTCATATCCTCTTTCGATATAATAGATATCATCCACTGTTGAAATACCGTCTGCCGCAAGCGCCGCTATGACCAACGCGGCTCCGGCCCTTAAGTCCGGTGCGGATATCGGAGCGCCCGTAAGCTTGTTAACGCCCTCGACTATGGCCGTATTTCCTTCAACCTTTATATTTGCTCCCATCTTAAGCAGTTCATCGACATATTTGAACCTGTTTTCAAATATGCTCTCGGTTACCACACAGGTTCCGTCGGAGATCGACAGTGCCGCTGCGATCTGCGGCTGCATATCGGTAGGGAATCCGGGATAAGGGAGCGTCTTTACATGCGTATGCTTAAGCTGTCTTGAGGAAACGACCCTTAATTCATCGTCAAATTCCTCAACCTCACATCCCATTTCAATGAGCTTCGCCGTGATCGACTCCAAATGCTTGGGTATGACGTTCTTTATCGTAACATCACCCTTGGTGATCGCTGCCGCGAACATATAGGTTCCGGCCTCTATCTGGTCGGGGATTATCGAATATGTGGTACCGTGGAGCTTCTCAACGCCCCTTATCCTTATGACATCGGTACCTGCTCCCTTGATGTTGGCGCCCATGCTGTTAAGGAAGTTGGCAACGTCAACGACATGCGGTTCCTTGGCTGCATTCTCGATTATGGTCTTACCTTCGGCAAGTGCTGCTGCCATCATTATGTTTATCGTGGCGCCTACGGTAACTACATCAAGATAGATATGATTTCCTACAAGCCTCTCGGCATCTGCCGTGATAAGACCCCTTGCGATCCTTACATCGGCTCCGAGTGCACGAAATCCCTTGATATGCTGGTCTATCGGGCGGCTTCCTATATTACATCCTCCGGGAAGAGCCACTTCCGCATCCCTGTATTTACCAAGCAGTGCGCCCAGCATGTAATATGAAGCCCTTATCTTCTTTATATATGAGGCGTCTATCGTATGCTCCGTGATCATGGAAGCATTTATCTTAACGGTATGACGGTCAAGATGCTCAACGACTACGCCTATGCTTTCCATTGCCATGATGAGGACATTGGTGTCCCTTACATCCGGCAGGTTTTCAATTATTACCGTTTCGTCGGTCATGACGGCCGTTGCCAGGATCGCAAGCGCGGCATTCTTGGCTCCGCCTATCTCAACTTCTCCGACTAAGGGGTTTCCTCCCCTGATAACATATTGTTCCACTGCGTTTCCTCTGAGTTGTTTAAATCCGTATTCACAGTTGTTGCATTTTATGAATACGTACAGATTATAAACCACAGGAACATGGTTGTAAATCCGAACTCATTTTCTGTTAAATATTACGAATTTGTTACAAATTTCGCAGGAATTATTTATACATCATTTTACTTGACAATCATCCTGCCGCTTAATCTATTGTAAATATTTAAGCGGATTTACCTGCACACCGTTCACAAGGATCTCAAAATGGATATGAGGTCCCGTACTTACACCGGTGTTTCCGGAAAGCGCGATCTTCTGGCCCTGCTTGACTTCCTGGCCGGCCTTTACGAGTATCTTGCTAAGATGCCCGTATCTTGTCTGTTTGCCGTCCGGATGCTCGATCATTACAACATATCCGTATCCGCTTCCCCAGCCGGCCCTTACTACCGTACCGCCCGATGAAGCACAGACTGAGGTTCCGACAGGCGTAGCCCAGTCAATACCCTTATGATAGGTGGACGCTCCTCTCTTGGGTGCCTTCCTCTTTCCGAAGCCCGAAGTCATCCTGCCTCCCGAAATGGGCTTAAGATATGTCGGCGGAACCTTGGTACCGCGTTCGACAACCTTGGCCACGGCCTCGACAACGACATCCTCATATATGATCTCGCGTGATTCTTCACTGTCATTGCGGTAAGTGATATCCGCAACGACCTTTCTGAATCCGTCAACAGGTTCCCTTACGACCCTGCTCTCATTGGTGAACCATTCGTCATTATCAATATATTCAATGGGTTTATTATAGTTTTCCTCATAATAAACCTCTTCCATACGAATTACCGACAACTCGGGTTCCGGCGAATTTACCTTTATCTCATCCCCGGGCCTTATAAGCGCCTTCGTATTGGGTATGGTTTCCGGGTTCAGCGCTATCAGGTTATCTATGGTCGTATTGTTCTTATCTGCTATGACGGACAGGGAATCACCGGCCACAACCTCATATATCTTGCTCTTTTCCTGTTCCTTGGTAACTAAGTCTATGGCTTCTTCGAGCGTGCTTATCTTCTCGGGATCGGCATATGCCTGCACGATTTCGACGTTCTCACCGAAGTCAAGATCCTTTACCCCGAAATGGAACTGCGATACGTCCTGCTGCTCCGCTATGTCAAATATCCCGTTGACCTGCTTGAACACGCCGGCCGTCGGGAACATCACGGCACCGCTGCCGTCACCCGGCTCACCCGTCTTTGTGACCGAAGTCGTAAGGACGTTTAATTCCCTCGTGGGATCCAGCACCAGATCGACCACAAAGTCATCACCTTCATCATACTTCTGCTTGGCTCTTATGAGCAGTTGGTGAACTTCATTGGCTGTCCTTAAGTTTACGGTGAATTCGTTGATCTTGACCTCATAGACAGGTTCCTTGGTCTTAAGCACATTTGCGGCAAATACCTGATATATGTTGTTTACTATGGTCTCCTCATCGTCAATATGGTTGAACACATCGGTCTTGGCATTGACTCTTATGTCGCAGTTTATAAGAGTCAGTCCGTCCGATTCCGCGGCAAGTTTCTTACGCGCCCTGATCACGAGATCCTCGACCTTTGATGCATCATCCGTGACTCCGACGGCCGCTCCGTTAACAAATATCGTTACCCTGCTTCCGGTCTCCTTAACCTTGCCTACCGAGCCAAGATCGATAAAAAACGAAACAAGACCGATCAGGATCATAGTACAGACATGACTGTATTTAATTATCCTGGCATATCTTGTCAGCATATTCCCCTTCTACCGTCCCCTCATCCGATAGATATATATCCTTAGATTATCCTTAAGTACCAGCAGATAAGGAACGCCATGTTGGCGATCCCGAACGCGAGCGCAAATGCAAGGAGCACCTTTATAGCAGTCAGACCCTTTCTGATCCTTACAAAGGATTTCTCATCAACTTCCTCGACAACCGCCTGAACGTTCCTGTAGCACTTGACGTTCTCCTTGTGGACATGATCCTCAAGATCGATAAAGGCCTTTTCGGCACTTTCCTTATCAAAGATCCTGTCAGTCCACTCTCCGCCTTCTTCCTTTTTATCAACCAGTTCCTTCTTTAGGAGATTCAACATATCGCGGTTTGAGAATACCGCATTTAAGATCTCCTCTTTATTTGCTTCGGACAGCTCCTTTATATCAAACCCGTCCTCCATGTCCATATCATCCTTGATATCATTGAGCAGGCGGAAGTTCTTATTAAGAAGCTTGGCATTTGAATCTATGGCCCTTAAGAGCTCCTTATCCGATGCCTCCCTGTCCGTGCGCTCGTCATAGAGCATATCCTGGATGGTATCGAGCTGGTTCTCGTTAGAGTCATTCACGACTCCCCTGATCTGCTCGATGCCGATAGACTGGGTCATGGTCCTCCTGCGTTCCGTATAATCACGGTCCATCCTGCTGCCGGAGCCTTCCCTTCCCCTGTTAAAGTTGAGATTCCTTGCTATCTTACTGATACCTTCCATAATATCCTCTCTTTCGGTATATCTTGACGCTGTATGCAAACTGTTATACAAACAGTCTTAATGCCTGTAATCTTCAATATTTTACCATTTATATGTAATAAAAACAAGAAGCCTGCCGTTTTGTGCAATTTGTTTCAATATTCTCCGGATCGGACGGATATTTTGTGCGGTTTAACTATCTGTTCATAATTTATTCATTTATTGTTCATATGATATTGGTAATATTTCCTTAGATGAAAAGAGAAGAAGAGATTAGTTGATAAATTTTTTCATAATATTGCCCCGGTGATTCTCATCCACCGGGGCACTCCTCATTTTACCGGACATTTAAAAACCCGGGATATCTGATCTCGGGTTTTTTCATCATGACTTGCCTTCTTCCATCTTCTTTGCTTCCCTGATCTCCTCGTTTAACTGGAGCATCCTCGCATCCAGCGCCGATACCATCTCGGCACATTCATACAGCTCCTTCCTTATCTCCTCGGGAGCGTTCATATCGAACTTGTAATTCATCTTATGCTCGAGACTCGCCCAGAAATCCATTGCGACCGTACGTATCTGTACTTCGACCTTCGTATCTATAACGCTGTCCGAAAGGTAGATCGGAACGCTTACTATCATATGATAGCTCTTGTATCCGCTCTCCTTGGGCTGCTTGATATAATCCTTTATGGACAGTACCTTGACATCGCTCTGATTGGCAAGCATATCCGCAACCCTGTAAATATCGGAAGTAAACGAACATATCACCCTTATTCCGGCGATATCGTTTACATACTTCTGCATGTTCTCCAAGGTAGACTCGTAGCCCCTTTTCTTAAGCTTCCTTACGATGCTCTCCGATGTCTTGACCCTTGATTTAATATGTTCTATGGGATTATATTGATGGATATGCTGAAATTCGTCATTAAGGATCTCGAGCTTGGTCCCGACTTCCTTAAGTGCCGAATTATACAGCAGTATCATGGTCTGCCAGTCATCAACCTGATCATTTCCGTTAGGTTTGTATTCCAATTTCCTGCCTCACTTCATATGATTAAATGATGTAGATCATTCCCTTAGATTATAACATAGTCTGCACATTATTGCACTATTTACCCGACCGTTTATTTTTCAATATGAATTTGTAAAAGACCCCTTTTTGGAATACAATATAGGAAGAGTTTTTTATAAGGAGGATTCTTATGGCAAAGTCATTAAAGGATGTACAGAAACTCGTTAAGGACGAAGGTATCAGGATGGTCGATTTCAAGCTTACGGATATCGACGGAAGATGGAGGCACTTAAGCATTCCCGCAGAAAGGCTTACGGAGAGTACCATGGAGCACGGCATCGGCTTTGACGGTTCCAATTATGGCTATGCACCTGTTGAAAACAGCGATATGGTGTTCATTCCCGTGCTTGACTCGGCTGTCATCGACCGTTACTCGGAAACCCCAACACTGTCAATGATCGGGGATGTAAAGGTCATCGATCTTCCCAACAACAGGCCGTTTGACCAGTATCCCAGGAACGTCGCCATCCGCTCACTTGAATATATGAAGGAGCTCGGTGTTGCCGATAAGATGGTCATCGGACCGGAATATGAATTCTATATCTTCGACAGCGTTAAATACAATACAGATTACTATAACATGTATACCGAGATATTCACGCCGCAGGCAGGTTTTGCGGCAGGGTTTGACGATAACAACTTCGGTTACCAGTTAAAGCCCGGTGCAGGATATCATAATTCACTCCCCACCGATATAAGGAACGATCTGAGGTCACGTATGTGCCTTGCCATGAAGGACTGGGGTATCGACGTCAAGTATCATCATCCCGAAGTCGGCGGCAGCGGACAGATGGAAGTCGAAGTCGAACTCGGCGATATGTTAAAGCTTGCCGATGATACCATGTCGGCAAAATACGTTATCAAGAACGAAGCTGTAAAGGACGGCTGCACCGCAACCTTCATGCCCAAGCCTCTCGCAGGCGAGGCGGGAACCGGCATGCACGTGCATATGCTCTTATTCAAGGACGGCAAGCCCGTATTCTATGATGCCGACGGATATGCACAGTTAAGCAAAGAAGCCCACTGGTTCATGGGCGGTCTGCTCTCACATGCACGCTCGCTCTGTGCGATCACAAATCCCTCGACCAATTCATATAAGAGGCTGATACCCGGATTTGAAGCACCGGTCACGATCGGATATGCGATGTCAAACCGCAGTGCAGTCATCCGTATCCCGGCATACGCAAAGACACCCGAGACCAAGCGTTTCGAGTTAAGGAACCCGGATGCAACCTGTAATCCTTATTATGCCTATGCTGCGATCCTTATGGCCGGACTTGACGGGATCAAAAACAAGATCGATCCTCATAAGGCAGGCTGGGGTCCGTATGACTTTAACCTTTATAATCTCTCGGATGAGGAAAAGGCAAAATTATCGGCCCTTCCCACATCCCTGGATGAAGCTCTCGATGCTCTTACCGAAGATCATGACTATCTGACGGCAGGCGGTGTATTCCCCGAAAGGCTCTTAACCCAGCTTATCGGAAGATGCCGTAAGGCAAGCAACAGGATATCAAGGCTTCCGCATCCTGCCGAATTCGAGGAATATTACGATCTGTAATATTCTTACAAAGACAGCTTTAAGGAACCCGGGTCTTTACGATCCGGGTTCTTTTTGGGGTTATAATACGGAAGTATTGACCGATATAATATACAGATGCATCGACATCGCAGTTCAATCACGGCCGGATTGATACACATCCAAAATAAAGAAAGGGGATTATTTATTGATCATTTCAGGCAGCAACATAGGAATGGAATCCGTCAGGAAATATTCCTCGCTGCGCATGGACGCGTATGGTGTTTCGGCCCGCTTGAAACCATCGGATACAGACTTTAAGGATTCGATGGAAAACATCAGGAAACGGTTTGAGACCTCAGGGACTTCGCGCATCCTCCCTAACCATTTTGAAGAGAGCGCAATGGACAGGATAAGGACCGAATGCATAAACTTTCTTATTCGGCTCTTATTCGGTATAGAAGTCGATGATGATGTAAAGACAAATAAGAACGGAATGGACTTAAGCATCTCCTCCGTTACTTCCGGTCAGGCACCATCATATGAAGCACATTACTTCCGTGAATCGGAAGAATTAAGCTATAAGACAGCCGGTAAAGTCATAACCGCAGACGGAAGGGAGATTGACTTTGGCTTAAGCTTCAGCATGAGCAGGAGCTTTGAACAGTACTATGAACAGGTACGTCCGTCGGGTATCGGAAATCTGTTCGATCCTCTTGTGATCAACCTTGATACCGATGTGGCGGGAGTATCGGATCAGAAATTCCTGTTTGATATCGATACCGACGGGATAAAGGACAATATCTCGCTCCTTAACAAAGGCAGCGGTTTCCTTGCCCTTGACAAAAACGACGACGGTATCATAAATGACGGGAGCGAGCTGTTCGGTGCTTCTTCGGGTGACGGCTTTAAGGATCTTTCCGCCTATGACCTTGACGGCAACGGCTGGATCGACGAGGCTGACGATATCTGGGATAAGCTCATCATCTATTCACCCAACGCCGATGGGAGTTCTTCGTTGTACGGACTGTCCGAAAAGGGAGTCGGCGCCATATATCTTGGCAATATATCCACAGATTATTCCCTTAACAGTACCGCAGATAACTCGGTAAACGGGATCATCCGTAAGACCGGTGTTTTCCTTTATGAAAACGGAAATGCAGGGACCATCCAGCATATGGATCTTGCCGGTTAAGGCCGTATCTGTATTCCCTTGACATTTTCCGGATCAGGGTTATAATGTTTTCTTGTAAGCGAGGTCGCTTCGGGATATCCCGAAGTGGCCTTTTTTTTCGTTTAAGGAGGAACGGGTATGTGTTCAATAATGGGATATCTTGGCACAAGCCTTACCAGAGAAGAATTTAAGGAACATTTCGATAAAACGACATCCAGGGGGCCGGATATGCAGCGTATCATCGACCTTCCGGGCGGGATCATGGGCTTTGAGAGGTTGTCGATAATGGGTCTTTCAGAAACAGGTATGCAGCCGTTTTCACTTAATGATGACCGTCTTGTGTGTAACGGCGAGATCTACGGATTCCGGCCCCTTAAGGAGGAGCTTATTAAAAAGGGGTACACTTTTTTAAGTGACTCTGACTGCGAGCTTCTCCTCCCCATGTACCGCGAATACGGAACCGGGATGTTCAAAATGCTCGATGCCGAATTTGCCTGCATAATCTATGATTCTGCATCGGGCAAACTCATAGCGGCGCGGGATCCGATCGGTATCCGTCCGCTTTACTACGGCTATACGGGAAATGACGAGATCGTATTTGCTTCCGAAGCAAAGAACCTTGTCGGCATAACGGGAAAGATATCACCCTTCCCTCCCGGCCATTATTATAAGGACGGAAAGTTCATATGCTACCGTGACATGACAAAGGTGGATGCATATATCGATGACGACCTTGATGTTATCTGCAAAAACATACATGACAAGCTCGTTGAAGGAATAAGGAAGCGCCTGGATTCGGATGCTCCGCTAGGATTCCTTTTAAGCGGCGGACTTGACAGTTCACTCGTTTGCGCGGTTGCTTCCCGTCTGCTTGACAAGCCGGTAAAGACCTTCGCGATAGGCATGAACACCGATGCGATCGACCTTAAGTATGCAAAGGAAGTCGCAGACTATATCCACAGCGACCACACGGAAGTGATCATAACTAAAGAAGATGTCATAAGGGAACTCCCGACGGTCATATCCATACTCGGAACCTACGATATCACGACGATAAGGGCAAGCATGGGCATGTACCTTGTATGTAAGGCCATACATGAGAACACCGATATAAGGGTACTGCTGACAGGCGAGATCTCGGACGAACTGTTCGGATACAAATATACCGACTTTGCCCCGGACTCAGGAGAATTCCAAAAGGAAGCCGTCAAAAGGATATCAGAGATACACATGTACGACGTACTCAGGGCGGACAGATGTATCTCCGTCAATTCCCTTGAGGCAAGGGTTCCGTTCGGGGATCTTGATTTCGTAAGCTATGTCATGAGCATAAACCCCGAAAAGAAGATGAACATCTACGGAAAGGGCAAATATCTCTTAAGACATGCCTTTGAGGGTGATTATCTTCCGTATGACATCCTGATGCGCGAAAAGGCTGCCTTTTCCGATGCTGTGGGGCATTCGATGGTGGACCATCTTAAGGATTACGCAAATGAGCGCTATACGGATGAGGAATTTAACGAACTTATAACGAAATACGATCATGCAAGGCCGTTTACAAAGGAATCGCTTTTGTACCGCGAGATATTCGAAAGCTTCTATCCGGGACAGTCAGGCATGGTAAAGGACTTCTGGATGCCCAATAAGGAATGGGAAGGCTGCAACGTTAACGATCCTTCCGCAAGGGTACTCTCAAACTACGGGGCATCAGGCAACTGAGCGGTCATCACTTACAGTCAGGGGGAACGCATATGGTCAAATATGTATTTGTAACCGGTGGTGTGGTATCCGGACTCGGAAAGGGTATAACTGCCGCTTCCTTAGGGCGCCTGCTAAAGGCCAGGGGATTTAAGGTTACCATGCAGAAGTTCGATCCTTATATAAATATGGATCCCGGTACGATGAACCCCATACAGCACGGAGAGGTGTTCGTTACCGATGACGGTACCGAGACGGACCTTGATCTCGGGCATTACGAGAGGTTCATAAACGAGAGCCTTGATAAGAACTCAAACGTGACGACCGGCAAGATATACTGGACCGTTTTAAACAAAGAACGCCACGGCGATTACGGCGGGGGTACGGTACAGGTGATCCCTCATATAACAAATGAGATAAAAAGCCGTATCTACAGGGAAAGGGAACCCGGAAAGGATACGGTCTCGATAATAGAGATAGGCGGGACCGTCGGAGATATAGAAAGCCAGCCTTTCCTTGAAGCAATAAGGCAGTTCCAGTCCGATGTCGGAAGGGATAACGCGATCGTCATTCAGGTGACTCTTATACCTTATCTTAAGGCTTCCGGTGAAATGAAGACAAAGCCGGCACAGATGAGCGTAAAGACGCTCCAGAGCATGGGGATATCTCCGGATATCCTTGTTTGCCGTTCTGATTATCCGATAAGCGATGAGATGCGCGAAAAGCTCTCTCTCTTCTGCAACGTCAAAAAGGAGCATGTCCTCCAGAATCTTGATGCAAAGTCATTATATGAAGTGCCTCTCTTACTGGAAGAGGAAAAGCTTGCCCAGGCTGTCTGCGAGTGCTTAAAGATACCGTGTCCTAAACCCGACCTTACATCCTGGGAGCAGATGATCTATAACCTGCATAATCCCTCTCACAGCGTGACCGTGGGCCTTGTGGGCAAGTATATCTCGCTTCACGATGCGTACCTTAGCGTTGCGGAAGCGCTTAAGCACGGCGGTATAGCCAATAAAACGGAAGTAAATATCCGCTGGATCGACTCGGAGGAGCTTACGGAAGACAACCTTGATAAGTACTTATCAGGTCTTTCGGGCATTATAGTCCCCGGCGGCTTCGGCACAAGGGGAACGGAAGGCAAGATACTTGCGATAAGATATGCAAGGGAACAGGGTATCCCTTTTTTGGGCCTTTGCCTTGGCATGCAGCTTGCGATCATCGAATTTGCCAGAAACAGGCTCGGTTATGCCGATGCTTCAAGCGTCGAACTCGATCCGGAAACATCGCATCCCGTGATACATCTTATGCCTGAACAGGAAGGCATAAGGGATCTTGGCGGTACGATGCGTCTCGGAGCCTATCCATGCATCCTTAAAGAGGGGACGCTGGCTCACAGGCTGTACGGGACCGGCAATATCTCGGAACGGCACCGCCACAGATATGAAGTGAACAACGAATACCGTGACGAACTTACAAACGCGGGCATGGTACTTTCGGGAAAGTCACCCGACGGACGCATAATCGAAATGGCGGAACTTAAGGATCATCCTTTCTTCATAGCAACACAGGCTCATCCCGAATTCAAGTCACGCCCCGATGCTCCGCACCCCCTGTTTACGGGATTTATAGAGGCTGCACTTAACAGGAATGTGACTTGACATGATCAGAGGTATTTTTTTATATTGGAAGATATGAAAGGATCACCCTATGATAAGGCAATATGACAGAAAACTTGTGCTCGAAAACGGCACCGAGATAAAGGGATATTCATTCGGCGCCGTAAAGGATACGGTACTCGAGCTTGTATTCAATACATCCATGGTCGGCTATCAGGAGATAATCTCCGATCCCTCCTATACCGGGCAGGCCGTGGTAATGACTTATCCGCTGATCGGTAATTACGGCATCAGCAATGAAGATTACGAATCGAAGGCTCCCTCGATCGGTGCACTCATTGTCCGTGAATACAATGACATCCCGTCAAGCTTCAGGGCCGACGAAACGCTTGACATGGTCATGAAAAGGTTTGATATATGCGGGATAAGCGGCGTGGATACAAGGATGCTCACGCGGATCATAAGAGAGTACGGAAGCTGCAAAGTCCTGCTCACTGATGCAAAAAGAGCTAAAAATGAAGCGCTTGACTTTCTTAAAAATACAGATCTTCCGACGGATCAGGTGTCCCGGGTCTCCGCAAAAGAGCGCTGCGTTTACGATGTGCCGGACGCATCATACCATGTGGCTGCGATCGACTGCGGCATGAAGCTTAACATAGTAAGGGAATTAAATGCATTATCCTGCCGAGTGACCGTGCTGCCTTATGATACACCGGCAGACGAGATAATAAAGCTTAACCCGGACGGAGTATTTATATCAAACGGGCCAGGTGACCCCACGGACGTAAACTGTGTCATAGAAACGATAAGGAAGCTGCGCGGGAAGTATCCGGTCTTCGGTATATGTCTCGGCCATCAGCTTATAAGCCTTGCCTACGGCGCAAAAACTTACAAGCTCAAATTCGGACACCGCGGAGGCAACCATCCCGTCATGGATATGGAGACGGGCAGGATAGAGATGACTTCGCAGAATCACTCCTACGCGGTCGATAACGACAGCGTCAGGGGAACAGATCTTGAGATCACGCATATAAATCTGCTTGATAATACGACAGAAGGCGTAAAATGCGAGCGCGACCGTGTATTCAGCGTGCAGTATCATCCCGAAAGCGCGCCCGGACCGTGCGACAGCAGATATCTGTTTGACCGTTTCACCGGACTAATGAAGGGAAAGACAAATGCCTAAGGATACTACGATAAAAAGGATAATGGTGATCGGCTCCGGTCCGATCGTTATAGGCCAGGCTGCCGAATTTGATTATGCCGGAACCCAGGCCTGCCTTGCTCTTAAGGAAGAAGGCTATGAAGTCATCCTGTGCAACTCAAATCCCGCAACGATCATGACCGATACATCCATAGCGGACAAGGTATATATGGAACCCCTTACCATAGAATATGCTGCAAGGATAATAAGGCGCGAAAGGCCCGATGCGATACTTCCCGGCATAGGCGGCCAGACCGGACTTAACCTTGCGGTACAGCTGTATAAAAAGGGGGTCTTGGACGAGTGTAACGTGACTTTACTCGGAACCGGTATCGACAGCATACAGATGGCTGAAGACAGGGAACTCTTTAAGGAACTGTGCGTAAGGATAGGAGAACCCATCCTTCCTTCAGTCGTTGTCAGTACTGTTGAAGAAGGACTTAAAGCGGCGGATGACATAGGTTATCCCGTCGTTATAAGGCCCGCATATACCCTGGGAGGAACGGGCGGCGGTTTTGCCGATTCGAAAGAGGAATTCCTTGAGATCATCAAAAATGCACTGGCACTGTCTCCCGTGTCACAGGCACTTATAGAAAAGAGTGTCAAGGGATATAAGGAAATAGAATATGAAGTCATCCGGGACGCAAATGATACCGCGATAACTATATGCAACATGGAAAACATCGACCCCGTCGGTATACATACGGGTGATTCCATCGTCGTATGCCCTTCACAGACGCTCACCAACAAAGAATACCAGATGTTAAGGAACAGTGCGCTTAAGATAATAAGGGCACTTAAGATAGAGGGCGGCTGCAACGTCCAGTTCGCACTGGATCCCAAATCCCTTGATTATTATCTTATCGAGGTAAATCCCAGGGTTTCCCGTTCATCCGCGCTGGCGAGCAAGGCAAGCGGATATCCGATCGCAAGGGTTTCGGCAAAGATCGGAGTGGGAATGCATCTTGATGAGATCAGACTTGTCAATACTCCGGCATCCTTCGAACCGTCTCTTGATTATGTCGTATGCAAGATGCCTAGGTTCCCGTTCGATAAATTCACCGATGCGAACAACAGCTTAAGCACCCAGATGAAGGCAACCGGCGAGATCATGAGCATAGGAAGGACTCTCGAGGAGAGCCTCCTTAAGGCGATAAGGAGCCTTGAACAGGGTGCTGATCATCTGTATATGGCGCGTTTTGACTCTTTTGATACGAAAGAGCTTAAGAAATATATCTCGGTCGGGACCGACGACAGGATCTATGCGATAGGCGAACTGTTAAGACGCAGCGTTCCCGATACCGAAATACATGATCTGACCGGGATAGACATGCTGTTTATCAGGAAGCTTTACAATATCATCCTCCTTGAATCGGAACTTAAGGAAAATAAAGGAGATATCGCATATCTTAAGGAAGCAAAGAGGACCGGCTTTTCAGATAAGGCGATCGGACGCTTATGGGGCCTTAAGGAAAAGGATATCTATGATATCCGGCAAAGAAACGGCATCTTTCCCGTTTATAAGATGATAGATACCTGCGCATCCGAGTTTAAAAGCTATGTTCCTTACTTCTATTCAACCTACGAGGAAGAAAATGAATCCGTCATTACAGACAAAAAGAAGATCATAGTCTTAGGCTCCGGCCCGATCAGGATAGGCCAGGGGATAGAATTCGATTATTCCACCGTACATGCGGTAAATACGATAAGGAATGCGGGTTATGAGGCGATAATAATAAACAATAACCCCGAGACCGTCTCAACCGACTACAGCAGCGCGGATAAGCTGTATTTCGAGCCTTTATGCACGGAAGATGTGATGAACATCATAAACTTGGAGAAGCCTTTGGGCGTCATCGCTTCGCTTGGCGGCCAGACCGCGATAAACCTTGCCGATCCGTTAAGCGAAAGAGGTGTTAAGATAATCGGTACCGGCCGTGAGGCGATCGACCGGGCCGAGGACCGTGACGAATTCAATAAAGTACTTGAAGAACTCGGAATACCCAAACCCGAGGGCTGTGCCGTAACGAGCATAGAAGAAGGGGTTAAGATGGCCTCACAGATAGGCTATCCCGTACTCGTAAGGCCCTCCTTCGTACTCGGCGGACGGGCGATGCAGATAGTTTCAAAAGAAGAGGAGCTGCGCCATTACTTAAAGACCGCCGTTGAGATCGATGAAGACAAGCCTGTTTTAGTGGATAAATATATTATGGGCAAGGAGGTTGAGGTCGACGCCATATGCGACGGAAGGGATGTGTTCGTGCCCGGGATCATGGAGCTCGTTGAGCGTACCGGCGTCCATTCGGGTGATTCTATGAGCGTTTATCCGCCTTACAGTATCTCCGACAAGGTAAAGGGCACGGTATTAAGATATGCAAAACAGCTTGGCCCCGGAATAGGCATCATCGGACTGTATAATATCCAGTTTATCGTTGATAATGATGAAAATGTATATATAATCGAAGTAAACCCTCGTTCATCAAGGACCGTTCCGTTCCTTTCAAAGGCAACCGGATACTCCCTTGCGGATATCGCGACTCTTACAATACTCGGCATCAGTCTGAAGGAACAGGGGATATTTGACCTGTATCCCCCCGAACAGAAGCGCTGGTATGTAAAGGCACCCGCGTTCTCATTTGCCAAGCTGCGCGGCATGGATGCATATCTGTCGCCTGAGATGAAATCAACGGGTGAAGCCATAGGATATGACGACAAGCTGCACAGGGCGATGTATAAGGCCCTGATCGCTTCGGGTATTAAGCTGCATAACTACGGGACCGTGCTGGTGACTCTCGCCGATGAGGATAAGGAAGAAGCCCTTCCTTTGGTCAGACGCTTCTATGACCTCGGCTTTAATATAGAGGCCACGACGGTAACTGCGGAATTCCTTAAGGAACGCGGCGTTAAGACCCGTGTTGTCCATAAGATGTCCGAAGGGAGCGACGAAGTATTAAGAGTCCTTCGTTCAGGCTATGTAAGCTATGTCATAAATACCCGCGCGATACGTTCGGGCGTGCATTACGGCGACGGCGCGGCAATAAGGCGCACGGCCATAGAAAATAACGTGACCATGTTCACTTCCCTTGACACGGTAAGGGTACTGCTTGATGTACTGGAGGAACTTACGATCACGGTTTCAACCATAGATGAAAGATGATGCCGCCTCTGCGGCCCGATAAAGGAGGATATCAGGATATGAAAACAGCGCAGGAGATAATGGACCTTATAAAGGAT
This sequence comes from Lachnospiraceae bacterium, assembly GCA_024692905.1. Classification (GTDB taxonomy): domain Bacteria; phylum Bacillota; class Clostridia; order Lachnospirales; family Lachnospiraceae; genus UBA2868. The sequence continues at coordinate 31,472 of JAILLY010000114.1, forward strand.
GAAGGTGTAGAGTTCATCCGTCTGCAGTTCACCGATATGTTCGGTATTCTTAAGAACGTTGCAGTCACCGCATCCCAGTTACGGCAGGTTCTCGTTGAAAAGTTCAGGATCGACGGGGCTGTCATGTTCGGAAGCGAATGCGGATATGACGGAGAGCTTATACTCGAACCCGATTTCGACACCTTTACCATACTTCCGTGGCGTCCCCAGCAGGGAAAAGTCGCCAAGTTCATGTGTGATGTCTGCTATCCCGACGGGACTCCGTTTGAATTCAGTTCAAGGACCATACTTAAGAATGTCATAGATAAGGCCGCGGCACAGGGCTATACCTTCATGATAAGGCCGGAGTGCGAATTCTTCCTGTTCCATCTTGACGAAGACGGCCTTCCGACAACCATAACCCACGAGCAGGCCGGTCTTATGGATGTTGGCCCCGTTGATTTCGGTGAGAACGCAAGGAGGGAAATGGTACTGCTGCTGGATCAGATGGGATTTGATATAGAATCATCCCATCACGAAGAAGCCTCTGCACAGCATGAGATCGATTTCAAGGAAGCAGATACCCTTCAGGCTGCCGATTCCATCATGACCTTCCGTTTCGCCGTACGCTCGATAGCCAAGCGTTTCGGCCTGTATGCAACCTTCATGCCAAAGCCGAGGACGCAGGAAGCGGGTTCCGGCATGCATCTTAATTTTACCATCTATAAAGACGGAAAGAACATAATGGATGACATGGGTGACGGTATAAATCCGGAGACCGCCGGCTTTATTTCAGGTATCCTTAAGCACTCGGGTTCACTGTGTGCCTATACCAATCCCACGGTCAATTCATATAAGCGTATCCTGCTGGCACTTGATGATTCTCAAAAGAAATGCAGGAACAGGGCACGCACCACATATTTAAGGCTCAGAAGGGGATTGTTTGAACCCGCCGTGGAATTAAGGTTCCCCGATTCGGCTGCAAATCCCTATCTTGCGCTGGCTCTGTGTATATCCGCCGGACTTTCCGGTATAAAGGAAGGCCTTAATAAGACTTTGGATGACGGTATACTTATTAATTCGGTAGACTCCCTTCCTTTGGATCTTAAGGAGGCCGTCACCTACGCAAGGAATGATTCTTTCATCGGTGAAGTGCTCGGGGATGACTTTGCCCGGATCTATGCCGAATGCAAGGAAGATGAATGGATACGGTATATGCGGGAAATATCGCAGTGGGAGCTTAATAACTACTTGTTCAAGCTGTAAGGATGTAACTGCGGATGAATTGTATCATTGTGCTTATGCCCGGGATCGAAGAGGCCCGAAAAATAGGCGGGCTGCTTAACAAGCACGGTTACCCGCCCGATCTTGTATGCACCCTTGCGGCGGATGCGCTTAGTTTAAGCTGCCGTATGGATGACGGTGTCATCATCTGCGGCAGCAGGCTTAACGACTTAAGCTTTATCGAGCTTCAGGACTGTATACCTAAGTATTTCCGGCTCATAATACTGTCTCGCAACGTTATGAACGAGGAATATCCCGAAGAGGCTTTAAAGCTTGAGATGCCTTTAAGGATCTCCGAGCTCATCGGGGCGATCGAGGCAGAGGCGGATAAGTATTACATAAGGCCTAAGGATAATAAGGTCGTAAGGCATGCACGCAGCAACGAGGAAAGGAAATATATAGACAAAGCCAAGGCTCTTCTTATGAAGAACAGGTCGATGACCGAGCAGGAAGCTTACCGTTATATACAGAAAATGAGCATGGATTCCGGGAACACCATGACGGAAACCGCTCAGATGATACTGCTTCTTGGCGGATGATCTTATATTTTTACTTGCGGGATAACCTATGCTAATATACAATAATAATTCGGGACGGCATTATGCCTGTCCCGAGTAGTTTTGTTAATCAGGAGGTTCATTCATGATCAGTTTATCACAGGGCGGTGCTTATCTTGTAAACGGTACTACAGTCATCCCCGACGGCGATGATGCTCCCTCAAAGATCAGGGCCGCAGCGGGCCGTGACGTTGACAGGGATGAGGCTGTAAAGAATACCATTGCCTACGGTATCTTAAAGGCCCATAATACGTCCGGTACAATGGATAAGCTTAAGATAAGGTTTGACAAGCTCACTTCTCACGATATCACGTTTGTAGGCATCATCCAGACGGCAAGGGCTTCGGGTCTCGAAAAGTTCCCCATGCCCTATGTTCTTACGAACTGCCATAACAGCCTGTGTGCCGTAGGCGGGACCATCAACGAAGACGATCACATGTTTGGTCTCTCCTGTGCCAAGAAATACGGCGGTGTATACGTTCCCCCTCATCAGGCGGTAATCCATCAGTTCGCAAGGGAGATGCTCGCAGGATGCGGAAAGATGATCCTCGGTTCTGATTCTCACACCAGATACGGTGCACTCGGAACTATGGCTGTCGGCGAAGGCGGTCCCGAGCTCGTAAAGCAGCTGCTTAACAGGACCTACGATATCGACAGGCCCGGTGTTGTCGGCGTTTACCTTACCGGAAGCCCGAATCCGGGAGTCGGCCCCCAGGACGTTGCACTTGCGATCATAGGTGCCGTATTTGAAAACGGATATGTCAAGAATAAAGTCATGGAGTTCGTCGGACCCGGCGTTTCTTCGTTAAGTGCCGACTTCAGGATAGGCATCGACGTAATGACGACGGAGACCACCTGCTTATCCTCTGTATGGAGGACCGATGAGAATATCGAGGAATTCTATGATATCCACGGACGAAAGGAAGAATACAGGCAGCTCGATCCGGGCGACGTGGCATATTACGACGGCTTCATCGAAGTCGATCTCGGAAGCATCAAGCCTATGATAGCAATGCCCTTCCATCCGAGCAATACATATACGATAGACGAGCTTAACGCAAACCTCGACGATATATTGAACGATGTCGAAAAGAAGGCTCTTGTAAGCTTAGACGGACAGGTTGAATATACGCTAAGGAATAAGGTAAGGAACGGTAAGCTTTATGTGGATCAGGGTATCATCGCAGGCTGCGCGGGCGGCGGATTTGAGAATATCTGCGCGGCAGCGGATATTCTTGACGGATCGAGTATCGGTTCGGATGAATTCACGTTAAGCGTTTATCCTGCATCAATGCCTGTTTATATGGAACTTATAAGGAACGGCTGCGCTGCAAAGATCCTTGAAACGGGTGCCGTATTAAAGACCGCGTTCTGCGGACCGTGCTTCGGCGCCGGTGATACACCCGCAAACAATGCCTTCTCGATAAGGCATTCAACACGTAACTTCCCCAACCGCGAAGGCAGCAAGCTCCAGAACGGCCAGATCTCCTCTGTTGCCCTCATGGATGCCCGTTCGATCGCCGCAACGGCCGCGAACAAGGGTTATCTTACGGGAGCAGACTGGTTCATCGAGGAAGGGACTCTTAAGAAATACAAGTATCATTTTGACAAGACTATATATGAAAACCGCGTGTTTGATTCTCACGGGGTTGCCGATCCTTCAGAAGAGATCAAGTTCGGCCCCAATATTAAGGACTGGCCGAAGATGAGTCCTCTGCCATATAATCTCATCTTAAGATGCGTATCCGAGATCCATGATCCGGTAACGACAACGGATGAGCTTATCCCTTCGGGTGAGACTTCATCCTTCCGTTCAAATCCCCTCGGACTTGCGGAATTTACACTCTCAAGGAAGGATCCCGAGTACGTGGGTCTTGCAAAGGAGGTCAAAAAGGCTGAAGATGCAAGGATAAAAGGTGAAGATCCCGCAGCGGTTGATCCCGACATTAAAAAGGTCCTTGATGTCATTAAGAAGAGCTTCCCGGATATATCGGACACTGACACAGGCATAGGAAGCACGATATTCGCAGTAAAGCCCGGAGACGGTTCGGCACGTGAGCAGGCTGCTTCATGTCAGAAGGTCCTCGGCGGCTGGGCAAATATCGCCAACGAATATGCCACCAAGAGATACCGCAGCAATCTGATAAACTGGGGTATGCTCCCGTTCATCATTAAGGAAGGGGCTCTTCCCTTTAAGAATAAGGATTATCTGTTCTTCCCGGGTATAAAGAAGGCTGTTGAAGATAAAGCAACCGAGATAAAGGGATATGTGGTCTCGGACGGTCTTAAGGAATTCAGCGTAAAACTCGGAGACCTTACGGATGACGAGCGTAAGATAATCCTCAAGGGATGCCTTATCAATTATTACGCGGATTGAATAAGAACTGAAAATAATATATGACAGGTGATCAGGGGAGCTTAACGGTATAAGTCTCCCCTTTTACCGTTATACTCTTAACACATGGCTCGGCACTGAATATATCCTCATCGACATACTCATATTTATCGGGAGTGATACCATTCTGCAGGTTCCGTATTATCTTCTCAACCCTCGGGCCGTGAAGCGGATTGCATTCTCCGATGCATGAAATCCTGCCGCTCCTTACAGCTTCCACTGCCTGATCGCTGGATCCGTCAAATGCAAGGACCATTATCTCACCATGCTTGATATCGGTCCCGACCGTCCTTCCGGATGCCTCGATAGCATCTATGGCTCCGAAGGCTTCGTTATCGTTTTCACAGTAGACAACGTTTATATTGTTATACTGCTTAAGGAACTGTGACATGACCTCACGTCCCTTAGCCTGTGTAAATTCACCCGAACGCTCATCCAAAAGGTTCCATCCGTACTGCCTGACGGCTTCCCTTAAAGTCCTCGAGCGTCCTATCTCGGCCGAAGCGCCTTCTGTTCCCATGATATTGACTATATTTATCTCCCCGCCGCTTATCCTGTTTGCCTTACAGAATGCATTAAGCCACTCACAGACCTTTCTGCCTTCAAGTTCGAAATCGGAACCTACCCAGCACGTAAAAAGATCCGGATCACTCACGTTTACCATCCTGTCAACAAGGATAACGGGTATTCCGGCATCACTTGCCTCGGTCAGGACGGTATTCCACCCGTCTTCTATGACCGGAGCCAGTACAATATAGTCAACTTCTTTCTGGATAAAGGTACGGATCGCGGTTATCTGATTCTGCTGCTTCTGCTGACCGTCATCATATATAAGGTCATATCCGTTCTCCGCACAAAGGGAATCCTTCATTGATTCGGTATTGATATTCCTCCAGTCCGACTCGGCTCCTACCTGGGAAAATCCGACGGTTATATAGCCTTTATCATCCTTCTTGGAGGTATCATTGCTCCGTGTTCCGGCCGCGGCAGGGCTATCGGGCCTGCCGCAACCGGTTAACAGCAGTACTATGATCAATATTTGTGAGAGAAGAGTTTTAACTTTGATTTTCATAGCTGCTATTATAATAAATCACGGAACGATTGTACACAGTATTAATGGTATTTCTTGTTTCTTATCGCGGCAAATATGCTCTGTACAACGATGAATAAGAACAGGAGAGCCGCAGTTAAGATGTTTGGCCATGAGCTTGCAAGCTTGCCGTTTGTCTTTACTATCGACGATATCGTACCGTTTATAAGTACGCCGAAGAAGGAACCGATGACGTTTCCGACACCGCCCGTAAGCAGCGTACCGCCGATTACCGCCGATGATATCGCATCCATTTCAAGGCCGAGAGCCTGCTGTACCGAACCCGACATCGTATTCAGCGAGAAGCAGATACCGCCGATGGAGCAAAGGAATGATGAGAGTACATAAGCCCTGAGCTTAACACTCTTAACATTAAGTCCCATCATTGCAGCCGACTGCTCATTACCGCCTACGGCGTAAAGGCTTCTTCCGAACCTTGTATGACGGAGCATGAAGAATATGACCGCGAGCACGATAAGTGCGATGACTACATTTATACGGATATAAGGAGCATTATAAACGCCCTTGTTATTTACATATCCGCCAAAGGGAAGACGGAGCTTATAGTTGGCCCATGCATAATAGAGTGATGAACTTTCCTTGGTTATGGACACCTGATCGGTCGATATGACCGCCGTCATGCCTCGCGTAAAGAACATTCCCGCCATCGACACTATGAATGGCTGGATCTGCAGGTAACCTACAAAGAATCCCTGCATAAGTCCGAACACAAGACCCGTTATTATGACAAGGAGTACCATTACCGGTGCGGGAATACCCTTGTTCATGCCGACTGCAAGCATCATACAGTCCATTGCGACCAGACCGCCTACCGAAATATCTATACCTGCCGTCAGCATTACGCAGGTCATGCCGCAGGCGATACATATAAGGCCGGCATTGGTTATAAGAATGTTAAGGAATGTCTGAAGATGCGTGAAGCCCTTCCTTCCGTACAATACACATCCAAGGCAATACAGTACTGCGAAGAGTACGATCGTTATAAGAAGAAGGATGGTATGGCTGTTAAGATTAAGCTTTTTCAGTTTATTCATTTATGCCACCCCCTTTGAGGTCTTGTTAAGACTTCGTTTTCTCATATATGCCTTGACAGGCGGCGCCTGTATTGCAACTATCAGGATAACTATGATCGCCTTGAAAACGGGTGCCTGGTTGGTTGAAACACCGAGAGCATAAAGCGTCGTCGTTATAGCCTGGATGGTATATGCTCCGATTATCGAACCGGCAAGTGAGAACTTACCGCCGCCGAGTGAGTTGCCGCCAAGCGCGACCGCAAGGATCGCATCCATTTCAAGATACAGGCCGATATTGTTTGAATCTGCCGACGTGATCCTCGAAGAAGCCACGATACCTGCGATACCTGCGAACAGTCCGCATATGATGTATGCAAGATGTATGATCATCTTGGAATTAAGACCGGCTATACGGCTGGCTCTTGCATTGATACCGACCGACTGGATGTACATTCCCAAAGCCGTCTTCTTAAGTACCAGCGCAAGGATCGCGATACAGATCGCGGTGATTATTATAGGTGTGGGTATGGGACCAAGGAAGCTTCCGAAGAAACCGAAGCTGTCATTCCTTATATAAACGATAAGGTCGTTACATACCAGAAGTCCTATGGCACGTGCCGCCGAATACAATATCAGCGTCGCGACCATCGGCTGGATATTCAGCCTCGCAACGAGCAGTCCGTTAAACGCTCCGCACAGACATCCCATAAGGATACCTGCTATAACGCCGATCGCGAGCGGAACTGCAAGATCGTTGGTCGATGATACTCCGTATCCTGCAAGGAGCATACAGCAGAATGATGCACAAAGGCTCATGACCGAACCTACGGATATATCGGTTCCGGCCGATGCCGATACGACAAGAGTCATGCCAAGCGCCAGAAGAGCCGCTTCGGAACCTCTGTTAAGGATATCGATTATCCTTCCGTACAGGATCGTTCCGTTACTTGTCGTCTGCTGAAGCGTGATCTTAAAGAATGAGAACGCTCCCGCTCCGGTCGCCACATCATGAATGATATTAACGGCCATTACAAGTATCATTGCCACTACAGGTAACAGGAGCTGTGACTTTTTTATCCTTTGTAACCAGGGTTTTATATTCATTTCTTGTCACCTCCCGCTATTGATTTCATAACATTTTCTTCAGTGAGATTGTCACTGAGTTCATCTACCTTCTCACCGTCACGCATGATGATCATACGTGTACAGGTACGGAGCATCTCGGCTATCTCGGATGAGATGAACATGATGCTCTTTCCTTCCTTGGCCAGTTCGAGTACAAGCTTCTGTATCTCGGTCTTGGTTCCTACGTCGATACCTCTTGTAGGCTCGTCAAGGATAAGGAAATCCGGATTGGTTGCAAGCCATCTTGCAAGGATGACCTTCTGCTGGTTTCCGCCCGAGAGCTGCTTGACAAGCGTCTCGCGGTTCGGTGTCTTTATTGACAGAAGGCTTATGTATTTGTCGGCGATCTCGTTCTGCTGCGCCCTTGTCATAAGCTTGAACATACCGTTCTTGCTCTGGAGTGCCAGCATTATATTCTCCCTTATTGACAGGTCTTCAATGATACCTTCCGCCTTACGGTCATCGGGAAGCATTCCCATTCCGAGGTTCATTGCGTCAATAGGCTGGTTGATCTTAACATCTTTGTCCTTGACCTTGAGGGTTCCGGAATTGGCCTTATCCGCACCGTATATGGCACGGGCAAGTTCGCTTCGTCCGCTTCCCAAAAGTCCGCCGACACCGACTACTTCGCCCTTGTGGATATCAAGGTCGAAAGGTTTGATCGTTCCGGTATGACCAAGACCCTTTGCCGAGATCTCAAGTTCATCCGAAATGGATTCGGCTTCATCGGTCTTTAAGGACTGAAGGTCGTCAAACGCCTTACCCATCATGGCTGCAACAAGCTTAAGTCTGGGAAGATCTACTATGGGATATTCACCGACAAGCTTGCCGTTACGAAGTACCGTTATCCTGTCACAGACTTCATATACCTGTTCAAGGAAATGAGTTACGAATATGATGCCTACACCCTTGCTCTTTAACATGCGCATAACGTTGAAGAGCTTCTCAACCTCTTCATCATCCAGAGATGAAGTAGGCTCGTCGAGGATCAGAACCTTGCAGTCCATATCGACCGCGCGGGCAATCGCAACCATCTGCTGTATCGCCAGAGAATAGTTCTCGAGGTTTTTCTGAACATCAACAGCTATTCCCAGTTCATCCATTATTTTCTGCGCTCTTTCGGTGTAAGCCTTTCTGTCTATCGTACCGATCTTTGTAAGAGGTTCTCTGCCTATGAACAGATTCTCGGCAACAGACAGGTTCGGGCATAGATTGATCTCCTGATACACCGTGGAGATACCAACCTCCTGTGCATCCTTTGTGGAGTGGTTTCTTACGGGTTCAGCTATGCCGTCTACATGTATCTCACCCTGCTCAAAATCATTGATACCGGTGAGACATTTTATAAGAGTTGATTTACCGGCGCCGTTCTCGCCCATAAGGGCATGTATCTCGCCCTTGCGAAGGGTAAAATCAACACGATCCAGAGCCTTAACCCCGGGGAAAGTCATTGAAATCTGCCTCGCAGTCAAAACTACATTATCTTCCACGATCTGTTCCTCCGTTTGTTATTAAAAAGGGAAGGGAGTAAGAAACTCCCTCCCCTGATATTACATATAAACTGATAATTAGTACTGAGCTTCGATTACAGCATCGGTAACTTCAGTCATTGACTGAGCATTTCCGTCTACTGAGAAGTCTACGATCTGATCCTTAAGAGCATACCAGTTATCGGGAACAAGGATCTGAGCCTCAGGAGTGCCACCTGACTGAAGAGTCTGGATAACCTTCTCAACAGTGGGAGCTGCAAGAGGATTACACTCGAAATCAGCCGTGATCTTGCCTGCCTGAACTTCCTTAAGACCTGCGGTACAAGCATCGTAAGAGATAAGGATTACATCGTTGCCCGGGCCATACTTAACGCCTGCGTTATCCATAGCGGTCATAGCACCGAATGCTTCGTTATCGTTCTCACAGATTACTACGTTGAACTTGCCTGCATATGACTTACAGAAGGACTCCATAACTTCCTGGCCGCCTGCCTCGGTGAAGTCACCGGTCTGAGCGTCAAGCTCGTTCCAACCTTCAGCCTTAGCGATCTCTCTGAAGCCATCGGTACGTCCGATCTGAGCTGATGAACCGGTGGTACCCTGGATTATAAGGTAGTTGATCTCGCTGATGCCCTGCTTAGCTGCATAAGCCTTGAGCCATTCGCCTGCTGCCTTACCTTCTGTAAGGAAGTCAGAACCTACCCATGATACATACTTGTCAGAATCATCGATGGTACGGTCGATAACGATAACAGGGATACCTGCTTCTTCACACTCGCCGAGAACCGTGTCCCAACCGGTTGAAACGATGGGGTCGATGATGATGTAGTCAACATCCTGCTCGATGAAGGACCTTACTGCCTCGAGCTGAGCTGCTGAATCATTGTCACAGTCAACAAAGCTTAAGTTGTAGCCGTTTGCCTCTGAGAAAACGTCCTGGCAGGACTTGGTTGAAGCTGTACGCCAGTCAGACTCATGACCAACCTGTGCGAAACCTACGCTGATAAGGCCGCCTGCTTCCTCTGCTGCAGGAGCTTCCTCTGCGGGAGCTTCTTCTGCGGGTGCTTCAGCTTCTTCCTTAGCGGGTGCTTCAGCTGCGGGTGCTTCCGGAGCGGGAGCGGGAGCTGCTGCCTGTCCGCCGCAAGCGGTAAGACCGGCGATCATAACAGCTGCAAGAACTGATGCCAATACTTTCTTCTTCATAATTCTCTCTCCTATCTAATAAATATTACACAAAGGCCTATTCCTTTGATGGTTATATTCTATGACTGAAAATTTCAAGAATAAATAAAGAAAAATCAGCGGATGTTGTTTTTTTTTATCAACACATCCGCCAAAGTTTGATTTTTTAATATTTTGTTTGAAATTATTATGACAGGGGGAGAAGTATGGTCACCGTTGTACCCTCTCCATAGGTACTGTCTATATGGATCCCGTATCTTTGACCGTACTTGAGCTTTATACGCTCGTTTACGTTGCTGAGTCCGAACAGTTCACCCGAGACCCCTCCTTTTTCGGGCTGTCCGTTCTCGGAGATATCGGTATTTATGCGGTTGCTTATGAGCTTAAGCCTTTCTTCCGTCATCCCGATACCGTTATCTTCTATATATAAGTAGATACACTTGTTTTCACTCTTGCCCGTGATACGTATCTTTCCCATCCCGCGTTTGTTCTTGATGCCGTGGTAAAGGGCATTTTCGACAAGCGGCTGCAGGGTTATCTTCGGTATGGGAGAATCATACAGTTCCTGCGGTACTTCGATCGAATAATCAAGGATATCCTGATATCTTACCTGCTGGATCTCAAGATAGCTGCGCACATGATCGAGCTCATCGCGGACTGTGACCTCATCCTTTCCCTGACCGAGGCTGGTCCTGAAGAACTTTGACAGGCTGCCGACCATACTGACGACCCTTGTCTGGTCATTGGCTTCGGCAAGCCATACTATCGTATCCAGCGTATTATACAGAAAATGCGGGTTTATCTGGGCCTGCAGCAGCTCAAGTTCCGCCTTTCTTAAGCTTTCCTGCTCAATACGGACCTGGTTGAGCAGGTGGCTCAGCCTGTCTATCATCTCATTGAACGAAGTACTCAGTATGCCTATCTCGGATCCTATATCTATCTCGGAACGGACGCTTAAGTCGCCCCTTGATACCTTTTCCGTTATCTTACTCAATTCCCTGACAGGCTTGGTTATTGACTGGGATATCGCATAAGATATGAAGATGAACAGCAGTACCACCGCTATCGCGGCGATTATGCTGTATGAAAATACCTTATTATAGAAGTTATTTATCTCGGCCCTTGACTGTCTTATATCCTGAAGCTCGTAATAGATGAACTGAAGTATGGTCTCACGGACAAGATAGGTAACTATCTGTACATCGTTTTCCCATATTTCGATGTTTTCCTCGTATTTATCGCCATCGGCAAGGTTCTTTTCTATACGGGAGGCATAAGTCCCGAGGTTCCTCAGATATTTGCGTACATCCTCAAGCCTTGCGGCGTTTTCGTTATTGACGTTCCCGTTCTTGCTCAACTCATCTACGACAGCCGTTGCTTCCGAGAGCATGGTGTTTAATTCCGAGTCGGCAAATGACTTGGATTCAACTATCACAAGATATATCTCGTAATCAAAATCCTTTTTAAAGTCAAGGGAAAACTGGCTTGCCTTGTCCACATCGTTGATAAGCTCGTCATACCGCTTGTTCTGGACACTTAACGTGTACAGTATGATACACGTAAATATAACGACAGGCAGTGTGACTATGATATATGAAGCCCTTATCCTGGTTGCAAGGGATATATTCTTCAAAAAAGGCTTAAGAGACTTCATTGTCCGACGGTTCCTCCTGAGTATGCCCGCTGCTTCGGTACTGCGTGGGAGTCATGCCCTGGGTCTTCTTGAAAAGATATGAGAAATAATGGGGATCCCTGTATCCGACCTCCTCGCTTATATCAACGCTCTTCTTTGACGTGCACCTTAACAGCTCCTTGGCCTTATCCATACGATAATCCGTAAGATATTTGATAAATGTCTTGCCGGTCTGGGCACTGAATATCATGCTCAGATGGTTCGGAGAAAAATTAACGTAGCTTGCGAGCGTATTTAAGGAAAGTTCACCGTCCGCGTAATGCTTGTCTATGTATGACTTTACCTCATCTATGATATCCGAATATCTGTTAAGAGCCTGATTGTCCCTTAACTCTATGGCCGACTTTATCAGTTCGCAGATGTAGGTCCTTGTCTTCTCCGTATCGGCAAGATCGCCCGTTGATACATCAAAAGGCCTGACGGATGAACGGTCAAGCGAACGCTCGTCAAGAAAGGCAGCCACCGCAAAATATACATCCGCAGCTATATACTGCCTGAAAATGCTCGAGTTCAGTGCACTCTCGCCAAGCTCGGCAAAAAACTCATCCACATAGTAGACGACCTCGGAAACAGTGCCCTTCTTAAGGAATTCCTTGATGCGGCTGCGGTCAAGATAGCTGGGATCAACGCTGTTTAAGTTAAACTCCTCCCTGGGATAGACCTCTTCCTTATTTACGATCTCGGAATAATAGAATATCCTGCTTGTGTCGGTCATATACCTGTGAGCATAGGCATGTGAAGCCTTCTCGTAGGATTCGTGTATCTGCGTAAGGCGGGTGACTCCGACGCCGACGCCCCCGTAATAATTTACATATCCGTATTCGGACATCACATCGAGAACCTTTTTTATGCTCTCCTTTACGATCTCATCAAGCTGTTCCGGCGTATCGGCCTTGAATATCACGGCCTTACCCTCTATCGTCCTGTCAAATATGATGGCATTCTCTTCCTCTAAGATGGTCTGGAGACGTTCATATATGGTAACGACACTGTCGGAATATTCGTCTTCCTCATGATGGGTTGAAATTGCCTTGAACAGAAATACACTGTATGCACCCGCCGAAACGTCTATGGACAGCTTGTTTGCAAGCTCTATGATCTCGCCCGCGCTGTGGCTTCCCTCGGCGATACGCTTAAAGAGTTCGGTCCTTTCCTTAAGCGAATTTTCGGCCATTTCCTTGGTATATAACTCCATAAGCCTGCGTTCCTGCTTATTGTTCTCAACCTTAACGGCAAGCCTTTCAAGCTCTGCGAGAAGCTCGTCGCCGCTTATGGGTTTGTTAAGATAATGGGCTACTCCTATCGCTATAGCTTCCCTGGCATAATCGAATTCCGCGTATCCGGACAGGATGACGATCTCCATCCACGGAAATTCCTTTTTTATCAGACGGCTTAACTCAAGCCCGTCCATGAAAGGCATACGTATATCGGTTATGACGATATCCGGCTTTAACTTCTGTATCATCGGAAGGGCAAGCTCTCCGTCCGAAGCCTCCCCGACAAATTCATATCCGTGGGCAGCCCAGTCTATATTGTTCTTAATGCCTTCCCTTACAACATATTCATCTTCGGCAAGAAATACTTTAAGCATCTTTAAACTCCCGTTATTATCATATGACTTTATACATTATACATTATCAAACACATAAAAGTACAGATATGGTATTATCATCATATGAACATACTGATCATGGGCGGAAGCTACTTCTTCGGACGCTGGTTTCTGCAATACGCACATACCGGACATAAGATAACGGTGATAAACCGGGGGAACATACCGGTCGGGCTTGATGGAGTCACCGAACTTAAGGCAGACAGGCGCATAGATTCAGGGTTATGTAAACTTAATCCCGGACGATTCGATGCCGTCATTGACTTCTGCGCTTACGAGCCCGGGGACATAAGCCGGATAACGGGGCTTTTAAAGGAAGCCCCTCCCGAAAGATACATATTCATAAGCACCGTGGATGTTTATAAAAAAGGGACCGGCCGTTTGCTTGACAGCCAGGCTCCTCTTGCAGATCCTGCGGTTCTTTCCGGTGATGAAGGCAGTTATATCGGAGGCAAGATAAGCCTTGAACATGAGCTTAGGAGCGAATGCGCAAAATACGGGATAAAGCCCGTATCCGTACGGCCTGCGATCCTCTACGGTCCGGCTGACTACTCGCCCCGCGTGAACCTGTATTTTGACTGGATAGAAAAAGCGGGGCAGATAATCCACCCCGTTGATGCCGACGGTTTCTTTCAGATGATATATGTTAAAGATGCCGCAAGGATGCTCCTTGCACTCTGCGAGCTTCCGTTAAGCGGACTTGATGATGCATATAATCTGTGCACGGATGAGATCATCACCTATGATATATTTGAAAATGCGCTCGTCCGGGCACTTGATCTCTCGGGGACCGGGATCACGTTTTCAAAGGTCCCTGTTACCGTGGATACTGTACTTAAGCAGGATATACCGCTGCCCTTTCCCCTAACCGCACAGTATTCGGAAAAGTATAAAAGTTCAATGGCTTTTTGTAAGGATATACCCATAACCCCGCTTGAAGAGGGGCTTCTTTCCTGTTTAAGGAGTCGTCCTATAACAGGGAATACCCCATAAGAGATTCATCAACGGCCCTTGCGGCATTCCTTCCTTCGCTTATCGCCCATACCACGAGTGACTGTCCCCTGTGCATATCTCCCGCCGTAAAGACATTTTTGCGGCTGGTCGCATAACCGCCTTCATCCGTGGCTACGTTCGTCCGCTTATCAACGTCCACCTTAAAGGCCTTCGTGACATATTCCTGCGAACCCAGAAAACCTGCCGCTATCAGTACGATATCGGCCTTTAATATTTCTTCCGTTCCTTTAACGGGCTCCATCTTCATCCGGCCCGAAGCTTCGTCCTTCTTTGCTTCAAGCTTAACGGTCCTTACCCCCGTAAGTTTACCCTTTTTATCCTTTATAAACTCCGTTGCCGTAGTCTGATAAACCCTCGGATCGCTCCCGAATAAACAGATCGCCTCCTCCTGGCCGTAATCTGTCTTAAGGACCTTAGGCCATTCGGGCCAGGGATTGGATGCCGCTCTTTTCTCACACGGGCAGGGCATCATCTCAAGCTGGACGACCCCTGATGCTCCAAGCCTTATCGATGTTCCGACACAGTCATTTCCGGTATCTCCTCCGCCTATGACCACAACGTTTTTGCCCTTCAGGGAACCGAAGGAATAATCTTCTTTATCCATGCATTTAACATGATCGTAACCTGAATCCATTATTGCCTTTGATACTTCTGTAAGAAAGTCAACGGCAAAATATATGCCCTTTGCATCCCTTCCCGGAACGCCTATATCCCTCGGATTGGCTGCACCGCATGCGAGTATGACTCTGTCATATTCCTTAAGCAGGCTTTCGGGATCGATATCCTTTCCGACATCCGAATCATATTTGAATACGATGCCGCTTTCCTCCATAAGCTTTATCCGCCTGTCGATGATCCTTTTATCAAGCTTCATATTGGGGATACCGTATCTTAACAGACCTCCCGCCCGGTCCCTTCTTTCAAACACGGTCACGAGATGACCCCTGCTGTTTAACCAGTAGGCCGCCGAAAGACCGGACGGACCGCTTCCTATGACCGCGACCTTCTTACCGGTCCTGACCGAAGGGACGTCAGGTTTGATAAGTCCGTTCTTAAAAGCATACTCTATGACTGTTCTCTCATTTTCCCTGGTCGAAACGGGTGCCGAATGAACGCCGGCGGTACAGGCAGCTTCGCACAGCGCGGGACATACCCTTGAAGTAAATTCCGGGAAACAGTGAGTCTTTTTGAGCCTTATATAGGCCTGCTCATAATTTCCGTGGTACACATGATCGTTTATATCGGGAACGAGGTTATGGAGCGGACATCCCGATGCCATTCCCGCTATCATGACTCCGGCCTGGCAGAAGGGCACTCCGCAGGACATGCATCTCGCACCCTGGAGCCTCTGCTCCTTCTCCGGCAGCAGCCCGTGAAACTCGTCAAAGTCATTTATCCTTGTTTTTGCATCTCTCACGGGGCCTTCTTTTCGCTCGTATTCCAAAAATCCGGTAGGTTTACCCATACGTCAATCCTCCTTAACGCTCTCATAGAAAGCTTCTATCCGGGCCTCTTCATATGACATCCCTTTTTCCTCGAACCGGCCGGTAAGGATCATAAGCTTCTTATAATCCTCCGGGATTATCTTCTTGAATTTCGGAAGGAATGCATCAAAGTCATCAAGTATCTCTTTTGCCTTGAGCGATCCGGTATAATCAAGGTGTTTTGTGAGCATATCCTTAAGTTCATTTATGTCGTTCTTATTCTCAACGCTCTCCATGAGCACCATTTCCTTATTGAGGTTCCGGTACAGGGTATTATGCTCATCAAGTACATAAGCCACTCCTCCGCTCATTCCCGCTGCAAAGTTTTTGCCGGTCGGCCCTATAACGACGACCCGGCCGCCGGTCATATATTCGCATCCGTGCTCTCCGACACCCTCGACCACCGCATGAGCGCCTGAATTCCTGACGGCGAACCGTTCTCCGGCCATTCCTTCGAAATAGGCTTCGCCCGAGGTGGCTCCGTATAAGGCAACATTACCGATTATGATGTTGTTCTCGGCATCATATCCCGCATCCTTTGGCGCACGGACTATTATCCTTCCGCCCGAAAGCCCCTTGCCGGCATAATCATTTCCGTCACCCGCAAGGTCAAGCGTAAGTCCGGCCGGTATAAAGGCACCAAAGCTCTGTCCGCCGTGTCCCGTGCATTCGATCCTTATCGTATCATCGGCCAGTCCGTCGGGAGCATGCCTTGTTATCTCACTTCCAAGCAGGGTTCCGAATGTCCTGTCCGTGTTGGTGAGAGTAACTTTTTCACGGCATTTTCTGCCTTTATCTATCGCCGAGCGGATCGATCCTTTTTGCAAAAGATCCCGTTCATCCTTTGTTTCCTCAAGCTTAAAGTCATAGGCTTTATCCCTGTCAAACACCCTTCCGTCTGCTCCCGCATACTCAAGGATCCCCGAAACATCGATCTTTGCGGCATTTCCCTTAAGATCGTCCTTCTTCTTAAGAAGATCGCTCCGGCCTACCATCTCATCTACCGTATGCATTCCGAGCCTGGCCATGTATTCCCTTAATTCCCCGGCAATGAAACGCATGAAGTTTTCCACATATTCCGCCTTCCCTTTGAAACGGGCCCTTAATTCGGGATTCTGTGTCGCAATACCGAAGGGACAGGTATCCAGATTACACACCCTCATCATCGCACAGCCAAGCGTTATAAGAGGAGCCGTTGCAAAACCGAATTCCTCCGCTCCGAGTAATGCCGCGATCGCAACATCCCTTCCGCTCATGAGCTTACCGTCCGTCTCAACGACAACCCGGTCCCTAAGTCCGTTCTTAATGAGCGTCTTATGAGTCTCGGACAGTCCCAGCTCCCAGGGAAGTCCCGCATTATGTATGGAGCTTATCGGCGCGGCTCCCGTTCCCCCGTCATATCCCGAAATGAGCACGACCTGGGCTCCTGCCTTGGCTACGCCCGCCGCTATCGTTCCAACGCCGGCTTCCGATACGAGTTTTACGCTTATACGCGCGTTTTTATTTGAATTCTTAAGATCATATATAAGCTGTGCCAGATCCTCTATCGAATAGATATCATGATGGGGCGGAGGCGATATAAGGCTGACTCCCGGGGTTGAATGCCTGGTCTTTGCTATCCACGGATAGACCTTACCTGCCGGAAGATGTCCTCCTTCTCCGGGCTTTGCACCCTGCGCCATCTTTATCTGGATCTCCTTTGCGCTTACCAGATAACGGCTCGTGACCCCGAAACGTCCGCTCGCCACCTGCTTTATTGCCGAACTCCTGTCATGATCCGTACCCGCCGATGCGATACGCTCATCGCTTTCACCGCCTTCGCCGCTGTTTGACTTTCCCTGAAGCCGGTTCATTGCAAGAGCCAGCGCCTCATGTGCCTCCTCCGATATGGATCCGTAAGACATCGCGCCTGTCTTAAAACGCTTAACGATGCTGTCGACACTTTCCACCTCGTTTATATCTATCCCCTGTTCAGGATAATTAAAATCCAGGATACTCCTTATATAACCGGTACGCTCACTGTCGACCATCCTTGTATATTCCATGAACTTGGAATAATCTCCCTCTCTCGCCGCACTCTGCAGCATGTGTATGGTCTGAGGGTTATAACGGTGTTCCTCACCGCCCGAATATGCCTTATGCCTTCCCGAGGGATTGAGTGTTAAGTCACAGTCAAGCCCGAGCGGATCGAAGGCCTTTGAATGCTGCTCATCAGCGGTACGGGCGATATCATTTAAGCTTATGCCTCCTATCCTGCTCACCGTTCCCGTAAAATACTTGTCGATAACCTCACGCGATATGCCCAGGCATTCAAATATCTTGCTTCCCTGATATGACTGTATGGTTGAAATACCCATCTTGGAAGCTATCTTGACTATTCCCGAGAGCACTGCGTTGTCGTAATCATTTACGGCCGCATAATAATCCTTATCAAGGCTTCCCTTCTCTATGAGCTCCTCTATGGATGAATGGGCAAGATACGGGTTGACCGCACTGGCTCCGTAACCTAAGAGCAGCGCAAAATGATGTACTTCCCTGGGTTCTCCGGATTCGAGTATGATCGACATCGCCGTACATTTCTTGGTATCGACAAGATGCTTATGTACCGCCGCGACTGCCAAAAGCGAAGGAAGGGCTACATGATTCTCATCAACTCCCCTGTCGGAAAGTATGAGTATTCCCGCTCCTTCGCGGTAAACCTTGTCAACCTCCACGAAAAGATGGTCAAGTACCCTGTGTATCGGAGTGCTCTTATAATATAACGTTGAAACACGCGCCACCTTAAAGCCGGGACCTGTCATCTTTTCTATCTTAAGCAGGTCAAGGTCCGTAAGTATCGGATTCTCGACCTTGAGCATATGGCAGTTTCCGGCATTTTCATTTAAAAGATTACCGTTCTTTCCCAGATAAACGGTCGTAGAGGTCACTATCTTCTCGCGTGCTGCATCTATCGGCGGATTGGTAACCTGAGCAAACATCTGCTTGAAATAATTAAACAGGGGCTGGTACCGGCCCGACAGCACGGCTATCGGTGTATCCACTCCCATCGCGCCGATATTCTCGGATCCGGTGAGTGCCATGGTCCTGATGCTCTCCATACACTCCTCGTATGTATAGCCAAATGCCTTCTGTAACTGCATCCTTTCCCTGTCCGTATAGGAAATGACACGGCTGTTCGGGATCTTTAATTCCTTAAGAGTCATCAGATTGGAATCAAGCCATTCACCGTAAGGCTCCTTCATGGCATAGTATTCCTTAAGCTCTTCATCCGATATTATCCTTCCTTCCTTGGTATCGATAAGGAGCATCTTGCCGGGATGGAGCCTTTCCTTCTTAAGTATATGGGACTCGGGTATATCAAGGACGCCAACCTCGGATGACAGGATAAGCCGGCCGTCATCGCAGATATAATACCTTGAAGGGCGAAGTCCGTTACGGTCAAGTATCGCGCCCATAACGTCACCGTCGGAGAAAAGTATCGATGCCGGGCCGTCCCAGGGTTCCATCATTGTCGCGTAATACTGATAGAAATCGCGTACCTCTGTGGTTATCGTATCGTTATGAGCCCAGGGCTCGGGTACCATCATCATTGCCGCAAGCGGAAGATCCATCCCGCTCATCATAAGGAATTCAAGCGTATTGTCAAACATCGCCGAATCGGAACCCCATGCGGGGATGACCGGAAGGACCTTAAGCATATCCTCTGCACTGAATTTACCGGTATGCATCGTCTCCTCGCGGGCGAGCATTTTATCAACGTTGCCTTTTATCGTATTTATCTCACCGTTATGGACCATCAGACGGTTCGGATGCGCCTTTTCCCAGCTGGGATCCGTGTTGGTGGAAAAGCGTGAATGTACCATGGCTATCGCGGACTTGTATGACTTTTCCTTAAGGTCCTTAAAAAATGTCCTGAGCTGCCCGACAAGGAACATTCCCTTATATACTATCGTCCTGCATGATAATGACAGCACATAGGTATTATCCGTACTCTGCTCAAACACTCTCCTTACTACATACAGCTTCCTGTCAAAGTCAATATCTTCGGAAATATCATCGGGACGTCTTACAAAAGCCTGATAGATCGCGGGCATGCACTCCCTGGCCTTGGTCCCGAGGACATCTTCGCATACCGGTACCTTTCTCCATCCGAGAAATTCAAGACCTTCCTTATTTACGATCACCTCAAACATCTTCATGCCTCGCGAACGCTTAAGCTCCTCCTGCGGGAAGAAGAACATTCCGACTCCGTAGCTTCTTTCATCTGCAAGACTTATACCCGCCGCGGCCATATCTTTTTTGAACAGGTCATGGGGTATCTGGGTAAGGATACCGACACCGTCACCGGTTTCCCCTAAGGCATCCTTACCCGCCCTGTGCTCAAGATGCTCAACTATACTGAGCGCATCGGAAATGACTGCATGGTCCTTCTTTCCGTTTATGTTCACTATGGCGCCTATGCCGCAGTTATCGTGTTCGAAATTAACCGTTTCTGCCGTTCCCCTGATATTCCGATTCATCATCCAATCCTCCGGTACAAAAAAAAGCCGCTCCGGACATTGTCCGAAGCGACCTCGCTTTCACAAAACTCATTATAATCTTAATAGTAAAGATGTCAAGGAAAATTTGCTCTTTCTTTGGATCTGAGGGTTTAACCGGGCTGCTTGCCGATATAAGCAAGTATGCCGCCGTCAACATAAAGGATGTGGCCGTTGACGAAATCGGATGCCGCCGATGCGAGAAATACTGCGGGACCCATCAGATCATCCGTACTTCCCCAGCGCTCCGCAGGTGTCTTGCTTATGATGAAAGAATCAAACGGATGCCTGCTTCCGTCGGGCTGCTTTTCCCTTAAGGGTGCCGTCTGCGGAGTTGCGATATATCCGGGGCCTATTCCGTTGCACTGGATATTGTACTTACCGTATTCGGAAGCGATATTCCTGGTCAGCATCTTAAGGCCGCCTTTTGCCGCAGCATATGCGGATACGGTCTCCCTTCCGAGTTCCGACATCATCGAACAGATATTGATGATCTTTCCCCCGCCCTTTTCTATCATCGAAGGGATGACTGCTTTTGATACGATAAAGGGTGCGTTAAGATCCACATCTATGACCTGCCTGAACTGATCGGCACTCATCTCAAGCATGGGGATACGTTTGATTATGCCCGCATTGTTTACAAGTATATCTATCTTCCCGACTTCTTCCTCTATCTTCTTTACCATGGCATTTACGGCCGCTTCGTCGGTCACGTCGCATACATAACCGTGTGCCTCTATACCGTTTTCCTTATACGCCGCTATCCCCTTGTCAACGAGCTCCTGATTGATGTCATTAAATACTATGGACGCTCCTGCCCCGGCATACGCGTTTGCTATCGCAAACCCGATACCATAGGATGCACCTGTTATAAGTGCTACCTTTCCTTCAAGTGAAAAACTGTTAAGAATACCCATGTTTCTTCTCCTTTTTGGTAATAAGTTTTTTAACGCAGCATATCCGAAGTAACGTTATCCATATCCGAGAAGACCTGATTCTCTCCGGCCATTCCCCAGATGAACGTGTAATTTGATGATCCGCAGCCGCAGTGGATCGACCAGCTCGGCGAGATCACCGCCTGCTCATTCCTCATGACGATATGCCTGGTCTCGTCAGGCTCACCCATATAATGCATGACAAAGCCGTCCTTGGGCACTTCAAAATACAGATATACCTCCATGCGGCGGTCATGTGTATGGCAGGGCATGGAATTCCATACGCTTCCGGGCTCAAGATGGGTCATTCCCATTACAAGCTGGCAGCTTTCAACCTGGCCGGGAAGGATATATTTACATATCGTGCGCACGTTTGATTCTTCCGCCGAACCAAGATGGACCTTGTTCTCATCCTTAACGATCACTACGCCTTCTTCCGGTGTTCCTTCCTGTTTTATCAGCACTGTCGGGCAGGCTCTGTGGGCGGGAGTGGAATTTATATAAAACTTGGCGGGATTTGAGCTGTCATCACTCGTAAATGAGATCTCCTTCGTTCCCATCCCAAGATACATGGCCTCCCTGTGGGCTACCTTATATACACGGCCGTCTGCCTTTATGCATCCGTCTCCTCCGATATTGATGACTCCCATCTCGCGTCTTTCAAGAAAATACTCAGCTCTCAGTTCATCTGCCGCATCAAGCTTTAACTCCCTGTCAACAGGCATCGCGCCGCCAGTGATGATCCTGTCTACATGACTGTATACAAGAGGGATCTCGTCTTTTTTAAAGATCTCAGGTATCAGGAATTCCTCCCTTAGCCTTCCGGTATCATAGTTTTTGACATCCTTCGGCGATGCCGCGGTTCTTATCTCCATATTCTGATTCCTCCTTCGTTAATCAAAATAGATCAGGTCGAACGCATATCCTTCAACATCTATGTTAGCTGTCAACGTTTCGTCTTTTATATCGATATCGGGAAACATCTTACCTTTCCCGGTTTATGCTCATTTTAAGAATCTGTTATCATTGTAAAAAATATAGGACAGGGTGTCAACCGGAATCATCCCAAATGAGCGTAACCCCATAACCCGTCAATCGGCGTAATCGCCGTCAAAGCAGGCACGGCATATCTGAAGGTCTCCGACCATATCCGAAAGATCCTCTATTTCCATGTATTCAAGTGAATCCGCCCCTATCATTTCCCTTAACTCATCCTTCGTGTAATTATCCGCGATAAGCTGTTTTCCCGAAGGGATATCAGTCCCGTAATAACACGGATATTTAAAAGGAGGAGAGCTGATACGTACATGGACCTCCTTTGCTCCGGCATTTTTCAGCATTTCAATAAGCTTCCTTATTGTTGTTCCCCTTACTATCGAATCATCTATAAGGACTATCCTCTTCCCGTTAACAACACTTCTTAATATGCTAAGCTTCTGTGCTACCGCCTCCTCTCTTTCCTCCTGAGAAGGCTTTATAAATGTCCTTCCTATATAACTGTTCTTATAGAATACTATACGGAAAGGTATACCGGATTCCCTGGAAAAACCTGCTGCGGCAGTGATCCCCGATTCCGGGACCCCTGTAACGATATCGGCATCGACCGGATATCTCCTGGCAAGCGACTGTCCGCCCCTTATCCTTGCATCATATACATCGATCCCGTCTATACTTGAATCAAGCCTCGCAAAATATATATATTCAAAGATACAGTGAGCCTTTCTCTCCCTGATGAGTGACTGTTCACCCGTGATCGACCTCTCGGTCACGGTGACTACCTCACCGGGCTCTATATCACGCACAAATTTTGCTCCGACGGCATTAAGCGCAGCACTTTCCGAGGCAAGCACATATCCGTTTTCAAGCTTACCCAGACACATGGGTTTAAGCCCGAGCGGATCCCTTATCCCGACAAGCTTTTTGGGACTCATGACTATTATCGCATAACCCCCCTTAAGTTCAGCCGCAACCCTTGTCACCGCTTCCTCGATCGAGTCTGTTTTAAGCCTTTCCTTTATGATCCTTGCCGCCACGGCCTCGGAATCGGAGCTTCCCTGAAACGCGTATCCCTCCTGTTCCAGCTCATTCCTTATCCCGGCTGCATTCCTTATATTCCCGTTATGAACGAGAGCGATCGTTCCTTTTAAATATTTAAGGAAAAAGGGCTGGGCGTTCTCGATACTGCTGCTGCCGCTCGTTGAATATCTCACATGACCGATACCTATATTCCCGGGCAGCGACTTAAGGATATCCTCATGAAATACCTCACTTACAAGTCCCATGCCCTTATAAGCATTTATATTTCCCTTTTCCCCGTGAGTATCGCATACGGCCATGCCCGCTGATTCCTGTCCCCTGTGCTGCAGGGCGTTAAGACCGTAATATATGCTCCTTGAAACATCCGTCTTTTTGTTTATCAGTATCCCGAATACGCCGCATTCCTCATGAGGTTTGTCATTCATCTTCCCACTTCCTTTGCTTTTTTCTAAACAGAATCAGGCGGCATGGTAAGGAGTCCCATGCCGCCCTGGACAAAGATTATCTATACCTATTCCACATCCTTAAGTGCTTCAAGATCTTCTTCCCCGGTCCTTATCTTAATGACCTTTTCAACGGGATATACAAAGATCTTGCCGTCTCCGATGTGTCCGGTATACAGAGCCTTCTTCGCCGCCTCGATAACATCCTTAACGGGAACATTACCTATAACGACTTCAACTTTAACCTTGGGTGTAAGGGTTGCATCCACCTCTACACCACGGTATTTCTGACCGCCGCCCTTCTGCACGCCGCAGCCCATTACCTGAGTGACTGTCATTCCGGTTATACCGGTCTCATTAAGCATCTTCTTAAGTATGTCATATCTTGCAAGTTTTGCGATGATGACTACCTTGTTCATTCCTGTATCAACAAACGGAGTGGTTACAACAGGTACCGCTGCATTGATCTTCGCCTGCGAAGCTTTCTCATATTCACCGACTCCCAGATCGGTGTTCTCGTTTACTTCCATGGTCATCGTGTTTGCAACGTCCATGATCGAGAAGCCTGAATAAGCTGATGCAAGACCATGCTCCATCGAATCAAGACCGGCGATCTCCTCTTCTTCGGACACACGAAGTCCGATAAACTTTTTAATGATCGCATATGCGATAACTATGGTTACTACCGTCCATACGATCGTAACGAACATACCGCAAAACTGCTTGCCTAACTGGGTAAATCCGCCGCCGTAGAAAAGACCTTCAAGGATTCCGGCCTTGGCAAATCCGGGTGCCGTTTCGGTAGCAAAAAGACCGACAGCCAGCGTACCCCAGATACCGTTCACCATATGTACCGCAACCGCACCGACGGGATCGTCCACATGTACAACGTTATCTGTGAACCATACACCGAATACCACAAGTAATCCTGCAACTATTCCTATAACGGCCGCACCAAGGCAGTCCGTTACATCGCAGGGAGCCGTGATCGCCACAAGACCTGCGAGAGAAGCGTTCAGACACATGGAAACATCGGGTTTGCCATACTTTATCCAGGTAAAGATCATACATGTCACTGTTGCGACCGCGGGAGACACCGTCGTGGTCAGGAACACGGAACCCAAAGTCGGGATATCCGTTGCGGCAGCACCGTTAAACCCGTACCATCCAAGCCAGAGGATGAATACGCCGAGTGCGGCGATGACAAGGTTATGACCCGGAAAAGCGTTGACTTTGGTGATCTTTCCGTCCTTATCCTTAACGAACTTACCGATACGGGGACCGAGCATCCATGCACCGATCAGTGCGCAGATACCGCCTACCATATGGATACAGTTGCTTCCCGCATAGTCGTGGAAGCCCCACTGGGCAAGGAAACCGCCACCCCACGTCCAGTGTGCCTCCACCGGATAGATGATCGCTGAAATTATTGCTGAATATACACAGTATGCCGAAAACTTGGTCCGTTCAGCCATTGAACCCGATACTATCGTCGCCGTTGTGGCGCAGAACACAAGGTTAAACACAAAAGCTGAATAGTCAAAGCTTCCGTAGTTGGTAAACACATCAAACGTGAATTTGCCCGAGAACCCTCCGAGCATGTTCTCCCCGAGCATTATCGAGGCTCCGCAGATAAACCACATAACCGTACCTATACAGAAGTCCATAAGGTTCTTCATTATGATGTTTCCTGCGTTCTTTGCCCTCGTAAAGCCCGACTCGCACATCGCGAAGCCGGCCTGCATCCAGAAAACCAGCGCCGCACCTATAAGGAACCATACGCCATATACCTCACTGTTGATCATTTCCAAGATTTCTTCCATAATATTTCTCCTCTCCTGTTTTTTTATCTATATAAAAACGGCGCCGGTCATACCGATCAGCGCCGTTGCTGCTATAATCCGCGGAACATCTGCTGCCCCGCTTTTAAAGATCAAACATAAAACAGTATTTCTTCATACTTCGGATAAGGAAGGTATTCCGAAGGGATATATCCCTCTATCTCATCCGCGATACCGCGTATGCTCTCCATGTCCTTTATCACGGAATCATGGTAGAACTTGGCCTGCTTAAGAGAATCACTCATGGCTTCGGCCTTTGCAGTATCCTTATCAAGCTTCTCCGTAAGATCAAAGATCTTGTCATAGCTGCTGCTTAAGAGCTTGATCAACTTCATATCCGCCTTGCTTGTAAGGCTTGTGTCAAGTGATTTCTTCGCACTTACCGATGCGATGAGTCCGTCTGTGTACTCGCCTACTGCAGGCAGGAACTGGGAGATTATTATATCCTTAAGAGTCAGGCTCTCGATATGGATCGTCTTACTGTAATTCTCAAGAAGTATCTCATATCTTGATTCAAGCTCGGCCTCTGTGAATATGTTCTGCCTCTCAAAGAGCTCCTTGTTCTTCTTTGCGATAAATGCCGGAAGGGCATCCGGTGTTGAACGTAAGTTATAAAGACCTCTCTTCTCAGCTTCCTTTACCCACTCATCCGTATAACCGTTTCCGTTGAAGATGACTCTGTCATGGGCTATGATGGATTCCTTTACAACATCATGTACGGCTGCTTCCATATCCTTTTTGGGAACATCCTTTAACTTTTCATAGAATCCTGCAAGCACATCCGCAACTGCGGTGTTCAGTATCACGTTGGGACCCGATACCGAAACCGACGAACCCAGTGACCTGAACTCAAACTTATTGCCGGTAAACGCAAACGGTGATGTCCTGTTACGGTCCGTATTATCTTTTGTGAAGTGAGGGATGACCGTGGTCCCTATGTTCATCTTGGTAGTATTTATCTTTTCAAAGAAAGTATCGTTCTTGATCGATTCGATGACCGCCTGAAGCTCGTCGCCGAGAAATATCGATATGATCGCCGGAGGAGCTTCGTTTGCTCCGAGCCTGTGATCGTTTCCGGGGCTTGCCACCGATACACGGAGAAGATCCGCATACTTATCAACCGCTTCTATTATCGCTGCTAAGAATACCAGGAACTGGATATTATCGGCAGGCGTCTTTCCGGGATCGAGAAGGTTTACTCCCGTATTCGTGGACATGGACCAGTTATTATGCTTGCCCGATCCGTTTATCCCGTCAAAAGGCTTCTCATGAAGAAGACATACAAGATCGTGCTTTTCCGCGACCTTCTTCATTATCTCCATTGTCAGCTGGTTGTGATCCGACGCAACGTTCGTGGTATCATACACCGGTGCAAGCTCATGCTGGCAGGGAGCAACCTCATTATGCTTGGTCTTTGCCGGGATACCGAGCTTCCAGAGCTCAAGATCAAGATCATGCATATATGCTGCAACCCTCGGTTTAATGGCTCCGAAGTAATGATCCTCCATCTCCTGACCCTTGGGCGGAAGTGCTCCGAGCAGCGTCCTTCCGGTAAATATAAGGTCTCTTCTTTTCTTATATGCTTCCTTGTCGATAAGGAAGTATTCCTGCTCAGGACCAACCGTGGTAGATACGCCGGTCACATCCTTCTGGCCTATCAGGTTAAGAACCTTCGTTGCCTCCTTTGAAAGTGCATCCATTGACCTAAGCAGCGGTGTCTTCTTATCGAGAGCCTCACCCGTATATGAGCAGAACGCGGTGGGTATATACAAGGTTCCGTCCTTTATGAATGCGGGTGATGTGGGATCCCATGCCGTATAACCCCTGGCTTCAAAGGTTGCCCTTAACCCTCCCGAAGGAAAGCTTGAAGCATCGGGTTCGCCCTTTACAAGTTCTTTTCCGGAGAAATCCATTATGATCTCGCCGTCTCCTACGGGAGTGATGAAGCTGTCATGCTTCTCCGCGGTAAACCCTGTCATGGGCTGGAACCAGTGTGTAAAATGTGTTGCCCCGTTCTCAACTGCCCATTCCTTCATCGCGACCGCTACCGAATTGGCTACATCAAGCTCAAGATGCGTATTATTCTCTATGGTCTTCCTAAGCGCTTTGTAAATGTCCTTGGGAAGCTTGTCACGCATTACCTTGTCATTAAAAACAAGGCTTCCGTACAGTTCAGGTATCTTTTTTTCCATAATGATTTTCCTCCTCGGTATTTTTAGCGAAAAAAAGCCGCTTCGGAAAATCCGAAGCGACCTCGCTTACATGGAACATTATAAACATAATCGGTCAATTGTCAACAGGAAATTTTCAGATTTTATTCCAAGCATAAATCAATTGACTTAAAACTATTTTACTATACAATATAAGTATACATCAGAGGTAGACCCTCAGGAAAGGAGAACAGATATGAAGTATGTATGTCAGGTATGCGGTTATGTATATGAAGGCTCAGCCCCTCCGGAAAAATGCCCTGTATGCGGTGTAGGCGCTGAGAAATTTAAGGCTGTCGAAGGAGAAATGAAGCTCGCGGCTGAACATGAATACGGTATTTACGATAAAACAGTCAAGAATAATCCCGATATCAAGGATGAAGATAAGAAGTACATCCTTGAGCAGCTCAAGGCCAACTTCACCGGCGAATGCTCGGAAGTAGGTATGTATCTGTGCATGGCACGTATCGCTCATCGCGAAGGCTATCCCGAAATAGGTCTTTACTGGGAGAAGGCTGCTTTCGAAGAAGCTGAACATGCTGCCAAGTTCGCGGAACTCCTCGGCGAGGAGCTTGAGCCCAACATGAAGGCCACCACCAAGGACAACCTTGCATGGCGCGTTGACTGCGAGTTCGGTGCAACCCAGGGCAAGTTCGATCTTGCTGCCTGTGCCAAGAAGAATAACCTTGATGCGATCCACGACACCGTCCATGAGATGGCAAGGGATGAGGCAAGACACGGCAAGGCTTTAAAGGGCCTGCTTGAGCGCTATTTTAAATAATGCTCTCTAAAACGCAGCAACCGGATTTCGATCCTCTTATAATAACCGACCGGGAAACCGGCAGGAAATACTACGGCGGCGATCAGGACTGGTATAAGTCAAATACGCGGGCCTTTGCGGGCTGCGGCAGCGTGGCATGTGCGAACATGCTTCGCACGCTCGCCGTGAAATATCCCGATAAGTTTACCGGCGATAAGGTATCGGACGACCTTGGGAAACTTGCCGCGGGTGACTGTTACAGGGATGATTTCCTATCCTTAATGAGCGGCATATATAAGACGATGCTCGTGATCGAAATGCCGTTTATCCGCAGGATCTACGACCTGTGCAGGCGAGGTAACAAGCTGTTTAAACGGCTCCTTATCCCAAGTTTTGGCCTCGGGATCGGAGGCTTTATCAGGGGATGCCTTAAATACTGCAGGTCAAGGGGGCTGATGCTCCACATGCATTCACTCCCGACGGCCTTCTGTCCATATGACAGGGGGCTTAAGTTCATTGAAGAGGGCCTTGAAAAATGCGGTTCCGTAGTCATGCTCACTTCCTATAACAGGCATCCGCTCAAACTGTATTCGGGGGAGAGCGGCAGGCTTGAAAACGGATATGACTCCAGGGACGGCGTAAGGTCGCACTTTATGACCATTACGGGTATAGTGAGGGAGGAAAACGGGGAGCCGCTCATTAAGCTTTCAACATGGGGGAGGGTCGCGACCGTACCTTATGATAAGCTTAACCGCTCATGGCATTTAAGCAGGGCTTATACGAGCTGCCTGTATTATCTGACCCCGACGGCATCGGAGACCGTGGTGCGTGCAGATCTGCGGCACTCCTTCAAGGTCATGATAAGGGCATTCTTTCTGGGCGCATTCGGAAGGTTTATACCATCAGGAAAAAAGGACACGGCATGAGAAGATATTTAATTTTATTGATGATCTGCTGCGTCCTTTTTGTTTTGGGATGCTCAGGAGATAGGGACTTGGAAGGCACAGTCACTAAAAATGAGGATATCAAGGAACCTGAAGTGATCATAACGGACACAAAAAAGCCGGAACCTGAAGACAACGGCCCGGATATAGAAGTG
Organism: Lachnospiraceae bacterium; assembly: GCA_024692905.1. Classification (GTDB taxonomy): domain Bacteria; phylum Bacillota; class Clostridia; order Lachnospirales; family Lachnospiraceae; genus UBA2868. The sequence continues at coordinate 61,274 of JAILLY010000114.1, forward strand.
ATAAACGAAGCGGACGGTGATCCGGCTGATAACACGGAAACTGATGATCCGGCAGAATATCAGGCAGAAGAGCCGGATCCGGATAAGGAATTTTACATTACCGAAATTACCGACGAGCTGTTTGATCGTATCTACGGCAAGTCGTTTAAGGAGGATTGCACGCTTTCACGCGATGACTTAAGATATCTGCACTTACTGCATAAGGATATAAACGACGAGACCCATGAGGGTGAGATGATAGTAAATGCGAGTATTGCGGATGATGTGCTCGAGATCTTTAAGGAACTGTATGAAAACGATTATCCTATAGAAAAGATAAGGCTCGTGGATGAATACGATGCCGATGACGAAGCTTCCATGGAGGATAATAATTCCTCATGCTTTAACTTCCGCTTCGTCCCCAGAACGACTAAGATATCCAAGCACGGGCTCGGCATGGCGATCGATATAAACCCGCTTTATAACCCGTATATCACGACCGTTAACGGAAAACAGAACGTGGATCCGGTAAACGCGGGCCCTTATGTTGACCGGGATGCCGACTTTGACTATAAGATAAACAAGGGCGATCTGTGCTATAATCTGTTTATGGAACACGGCTTCACCTGGGGCGGTGAATGGAAGAACAGCAAAGACTACCAGCATTTTGAAAAATGACCCCCGGGACGGGGTTTAGGGACCAAAAATAAAAACAACGGACGGGGTTAACAAACCCCGTCCGCTTTATTTCAATATTTTCCTTATCCTTTATCTCATACCGTCAAGAAGCACTCTCAGTCCTATTGCCAGGCCGAGTCCCAATAAGGTAAAGCCTACGTAAATGATCGCGCACATAAGCACCCTGTATCCGGTTGATTTATCCTGTTTGGAAGCAACCTTGCCGCAAAGCGCAAATCCTCCCATGTTTATCAGAACTCCGAGCGCTCCGCCCACGATAAGAAACCAGTTAACTATGAACAGTGCGAAGAAAACATATATCCAGTTGGGAACTACGGGTATCTCATGTTCCATGCCCGTTTCAACATCCCTTCCGTTATAAGTAAGTATCTTGTTTTTACCGTTGAGCGTACTGAGGCACAGCTTGGCACTTTCACCGTTTCCGATCCCTATTTCATAAACCGTTTCCAAAACGCTGCTTTCCGCAGACTTAAGTGATGTCAGCTTGACCGGTTCACCGTCGTTTACGCGGATATTCTTTTTCTCCCACGCAACTTTAACATTTCTGCCGTCATTAGTTGCAAAATTCCATTCTCTTACCTTTGCCATGATGCCTCCTTATTTCCTTAAAGTCACCTTATCAAGATGCCATATCTCGTCAACATACTGCTGGATGGTACGGTCTGAGGTGAACTTACCTGAGCATGCAACGTTGAGTATCGCCATCTTAGCCCATCTCTTCTCATCCTTGTAAGCCTCTTCAACCTTCTTCTGGGCCTCGGCATATGCCTTGAAGTCCTTAAGGATGAAGTAGGTATCGGCCCTTGATGAAACCTGCGTATTGAGCAGTGAGTTATACAGATCCCTGAACATCTCGGGATCGTTGGGGCAGTAATACCCGTTAATGAGCTGCATAAGGACCTTGCGGATATCGGGATCATTGTTGAATATCTCCTGAGGATTGTATCCGCCGCGGTTCTCGTAATTTATTACCTCTTCTGATGACAGGCCGAAGATGAACGCGTTCTCGGCACCAACCTCTTCAACTATCTCGACGTTTGCTCCGTCCATCGTTCCTAAGGTGACCGCACCGTTTAACATGAACTTCATGTTACCGGTTCCGGATGCTTCCTTACTTGCGGTCGATATCTGCTCGGATACATCAGCAGCGGCAAATATCCACTCCGCATTGGATACGCGGTAGTCTTCTATGAATACGATCTTGATCTTTCCGTTTATCGAAGGATCGTTATTTACCACATCCGCAACTGTATTTATGAGCTTTATCGTAAGCTTTGCGGTGCGGTAGCCTGCTGCCGCCTTGGCTCCGAAGATGAAAGTCCTGGGATAGAAGTCCATATCCGGATGTTCCTTAAGCTCATTATACAGATACATGATATGCAGGATGTTTAACAGCTGCCTCTTATACTCATGAAGCCTCTTGACCTGGACATCGAAGATCGACCTGGGATCAACCTCGATACCGTTATTCTCAAGGATGTACTTCGCAAGGCGGACCTTGTTCTTATACTTGATGTTCATGAACTCCTGCTGGGCCTTGGGATCATCTGCAAATACCTTAAGCTTATTGATCTTGGGAAGGTTCTTGATCCAGTCATCGCCTACCCTTCCGGTTACCCAGTCAGCAAGCAGGGGATTTCCGTGTAAGAGGAAACGCCTCTGGGTTATACCGTTCGTCTTGTTGTTGAACTTCTCGGGCATCATCTCGTAGAAGTCCTTAAGTTCCTGATTCTTAAGTATCTCCGTATGCAGCCTTGCAACACCGTTTACCGAGAAGCCTGCGCATATCGCAAGGTGAGCCATCTTGACCTGACCGTCGTAGATGATCGCCATCTTGCGGATCTTCTCATCATTGCCGGGATACTTGGCCTTTATCTGCTCTATGAATCTCCTGTTTATCTCCTCAACGATCTGGTATATCCTGGGAAGGAGCCTTGAGAACAGCTCGATGGGCCATTTCTCAAGAGCCTCTGACATTATCGTATGGTTGGTATAAGCACAGGTCTTGGTGGTAACTGCCCATGCTTCATCCCAGCCGAGCCCGTGATCATCCATAAGGATACGCATAAGCTCCGCAACAGTCACTGTCGGATGTGTATCATTAAGCTGGAACACTACCTTCTCATGTAGCTTCCTTACATCATCATGGCTGCGCATATACTTTGCGACAGCCTCCTGGATGCTGGCGGAAATGAAGAAATACTGCTGCTTTAAGCGAAGTTCCTTACCTGCGTAATGGTTATCATTGGGATAGAGCACCTCGCAGATGTTCTTTGCAAGGTTTTCCTGCTCAACGGCCATCTTGTAATCGCCCTTATCAAAGGAATCGAGCTGGAAGCACTCAACCGGCTGTGCATCCCAGATCCTTAATGTATTTACTATCCTGTTGCCGTAACCTACTATCGGAAGGTCATAAGGGATAGCCTGTACCGACTGGTATCCCTCCTGCGAGAAATGACTCTCACCGTTCTCATCCACATCCACCTTAACGTAGCCGCCGAACTTGACTATCTTGGCATACTCGGGACGGCGCAGTTCAAACGGATTGCCGTCCTTAAGCCAGTTATCGGGAACCTCGACCTGATAACCGTCCCTTATCTCCTGCTTGAACATTCCGTAGCGGTATCTGATACCGCAGCCGTAAGCACTGTATCCGAGAGTAGCAAGCGAATCGAGGAAGCAGGCGGCCAGACGTCCGAGACCTCCGTTACCGAGTGCCGCATCGCGCTCCTGATCTTCGACAAGATTTATATCGATCCCCAGTTCCTTTAATGCCTGGGCAACTTCCTTATACTCACATAAATTGATCAGGCTGTTTCCGAGTGCCCTTCCCATCAGGAATTCCATCGACAGATAGTAGACGGTTTTGGGATCCTTCTTCTCATAAGCCTTCTGCGTATCCATCCAGTTATCGATGATGGTATCCTTGACCGCATAGCATACTGCCTGGAATATCTGCTGATCCGATGCTTCCTTAAGCGTCTTTCTGTATAGTGTCTTGACGTTATCACTGACTATCTTCTTAAACGCTTCCTTATCAAACTGCTGCTTACTCTTAACCAAACCCTTATCCTCCTATATATTTATTTCTTTTTGACTCCCAGCGTAACTTTCTCGCCGTTTATATCCCATTCCTTGTCATAGCCTTCGATAGTATCAAATATGATATCATCAGCCATTACATCCCTGATCATGCCGGCCTTGTTATCCTCCATGATCTTCTTAAGCTTATCATTTCCCTTCGCATATACGAATATCTTATCCATGACCTCAAATCCTGCCTCTTTACGCATGGTCTGGATCTTGCTTATAAGCTCACGCACGAAACCTTCCTCGATAAGCCCGGGCGTTAAGTTGGTATCGAGCACGACCGTCATCTGGTTGTCGGATTCGGATACGAAACCGTCTTTTTCAACCGATTCGATAAGAAGGTCTTCCTTTGTAAGAGTCACTTCTTCACCGTTTACCGTAAGCTTAAGCTCACCTCCTGCATTAAGCTCATTCATCGCGGCACTTCCGTCAAGCGAAGCAAGTGCCTGCTTTATTCCGCCTATGAGCTTTCCGTACTTGGGACCTAAGGTCTTAAGCTGGGGCTTGAACGAATATGAGGTATAAGCACTCACATCATCCTTAAATTCAACTGACTTTACATTAAGCTCGTCCTCGATTATCTCCTTATAAAACTCGGATAATTCAAACGGTGCCTTGATGAGCATCTTTCCGATCGGCTGCCTGTTCTTTATACTGCAGGCATTTCTGCAGGCGCGGCCCATGACAACGGCTTTTAATACTCCGTCCATGTTCTTCTCAAGTTCCCTGTCGATAAATGCATCGTTTACAACCGGGAAATCACACAGATGTATGCTCTCGGGAGCGGACTTGTCGATACTCCTTACAAGGTTCTGGTATATCTGCTCGGTCATGAAAGGTATCATCGGAGCTGCTGCCTTACTGATCGTGACAAGCGATGTATAAAGCGTCATATAGGCATTTATCTTATCCTGCTCCATTCCCTTTGCCCAGAACCTCTCACGGCAGCGCCTTACATACCAGTTTGAAAGGTCATCCACGAACTCGGCAAGAGCCCTTGCGGCCTCGGGGATCCTGTAATTGAACAGATTGTCATCAACTTCACCGACTACGGTATTAAGCTTGCTCAATATCCACTTATCCATTACGGGAAGGCTGTCATATTCTATCTTTATCCTGCCGTCCGAAGCTTCGGCCCTGTTATTTACGAGCTCATACCTGCTTGCATCAAAATCATCTATGTTTGCGTAAAGTACGAAGAAGGCATATGTATTCCACAGCGTTCCCATGAACTTACGCTGTCCCTCCATGACTGCCTTGTCATGGAAACGGTTGGGAAGCCACGGCGCCGAATTTATATAGAAATACCAGCGGATCGCATCGGCTCCCATACTCTTAAGGGCATCAAACGGATCCACCGCGTTACCCTTTGATTTACTCATCTTTTCGCCGTTCTCATCAAGTACGAGTCCGAGAACTATGACATTCTCATAAGGCGAACGGTTGAAAAGTATCGTTGATTCGGCCATGAGCGAGTAGAACCATCCTCTTGTCTGGTCTACCGCCTCCGAAATGAACTGCGCCGGGAACTGACTCTCAAACAGTTCCTTATTCTCAAACGGATAATGATGCTGTGCAAAAGGCATTGCACCGGAATCAAACCAGCAGTCGATAACCTCCGGCACTCTCTTCATCTGTCCGCCGCACTCGGGACATTTACAGGTGATCTCATCTATATAAGGCCTGTGGAGTTCCACGGTAAGGGCATCCTCGCGTCCCGAAGCTTTCTTAAGTTCCTGCCTTGAGCCGATGCACATCTGCTTTCCGCAGTCCGGGCACTCCCACATATTAAGAGGAGTTCCCCAGTAACGGTTCCTTGATACCCCCCAGTCCTGTATGTTTTCAAGCCAGTTGCCGAAACGTCCCTCACCTATTGAAGGCGGGATCCAGTTGACTGTCTTGTTGTTTGCGACAAGATCGTCCCTTACTTCGGTCATCTTGATGAACCATGATTCTCTTGCATAGTAAAGAAGCGGGGTATCGCAGCGCCAGCAGTGAGGATAATCATGCTCAACCTTTGGTGCGCTGAAGAGCTGTCCTCTCTTGTCAAGCTCGATGAGCACGTTCTTGTCACAGTCAACCGCTCCGGCTTCTATCTCTTCTTTGGTGGGCTTGCATCTCATGCCGGCGAAGGGCGTTACATCCTTCATCATGCCGCGCTCATCCACCATCTGGACAAACGGTGCGTCATATTTACGTCCAACCCTTGCGTCATCTTCACCGAAGGCGGGCGCGATATGAACTATACCGGTACCGTCCGACATCGTTACATAATCATCCACATATACAAAGAAGGCTTTCTTTTTCTGTTTTTCCGCTTCATCTGCCGCACACCGGTATAACGGCTCATATTCCTTATACTCAAGATCCTTACCCTTGTAGGTTTCGATCACTTCATAAGCGGGAACGCCTTCTTCACGTTCTATCGAACCAAGGACGCTGTCGGCAAGAGCCTGAGCGAGTATATATACCTTGCCGTCTGCTGCCTTTACCCTTACATAGGTCTCCTCCGGGTTCACGCAAAGACCGATATTTGAAGCAAGGGTCCAGGGTGTCGTGGTCCATGCGAGGAAATATGCATTTTCCTCACCTTTTATCTTGAACCTGACTATCGCCGTACGCTCTTTTAATGTCTTATAGCCCTGAGCGACCTCGTGTGATGAAAGCGGGGTACCGCAGCGCGGGCAGTAGGGCACGATCTTAAAGCCCTTGTATAATAAGCCTTTATCCCATATCTGCTTAAGAGCCCACCATTCGGACTCGATATAGTCATCATGATATGTAACATAAGGATCATCCATGTCCGCCCAGAAACCTACGGTTCCGGAGAAATCCTCCCACATACTCTTATACTGCCATACGGATTTCTTGCACTCCTGGATGAACGGATCAAGGCCGTATGCCTCTATCTGGTCCTTTCCGTCTATGCCGAGCCTGACCTCGACCTCAAGCTCAACCGGAAGTCCGTGGGTATCCCAGCCGGCTTTACGGGGAACAAAGTAACCCTTCATTGTACGGTATCTGGGTATCATATCCTTAATGACACGGGTAAGCACGTGACCTATATGGGGCTTGCCGTTAGCCGTCGGCGGACCGTCGTAGAACGTATAGGTCTCCCCTTCCTTTCTGTTTTCCATGCTCTTTCTGAAAATGTCATTGTCAGACCAGAACTTCTCTATCTCTTTTTCTCTCTCCACGAAGCTTAAGTCTGTCGATACCTTGTTGTACATAATTCTTCCTTTCCCTTACCTTATAACGCCTGTCTCGTGCTCCATCCTCCAGTCGATACATCTCTTGAGATAATGGATATAATCAGGATTCTTGCACATTCCCTTGCCTTCGACATCGGAAATCTTCGCAACATCCATCCCGTTGCAGGCCGTTGTCTTCATTACTATATTAAGTGCCGGAACATCCGTATCATTCGCGATATAGGTGCCTATACCGAATGCCGTCTTGACCCGTCCCTTGAAATATCTGTTTATCTTTGTTGCCCGGTCAAAGTCAAGACTGTCGGAGAACAGCAAAGTCTTGGTCTTTGGATCGATACCGAGCTCCTCATAATGCCTTATCATCTTCTCTCCCCATTCATAGGGATCGCCGCTGTCATGGCGGACACCCGAGAAGAGAGTTGAATAAGTCAGCTGGAAATCCTTAAGGAAACAGTCAGTCGTTATCGCATCCGTGAGCGCCGTTCCGTTAAGTACTCCGTACTCCTTGACCCATGCGTCAAGGGCATACCAGTTTGAATACGCCGGGTTATGCTTGTGATTTCCCTGCCCGACACACATGATCCATTCATGTGCCATCGTACCTACGGGAGTTATGCCGTATTTCTTGGCAAGATAGACATTGGAGGTTCCGACAAACGTCGAACCGTCATAACGGCCCTCCTTAAGTGCCTTAACCGCAAGTTCCTGAGCCTCTGCTGACAGGCGCCTTCTCATTCCGAATTCGGAAAAGGCATTAAGTTCGAATTCGCCGTTCTCAAGCTTGGCAACCTTGTCCCTCAGCCTTTTCTTAAAGCTCTTTATGAGCTCATCGTAATCATAGGCCATCCTGAAATATACTTCATTTACGATAGCAAGCGTCGGGATCTCATACATCGATGTATTGAGCCAGGTTCCCTTTGTCTCTATGGTCAGGCCGCAATCCGAATCCGTACCTATCTCGAAATCATTATACCTGGGCTTCCAGAGCCTTAAAAAATCAACATACGATCCCTTGATCCACTTGATATTGTTGAGATATTCAAGTTCATCCTCATCAAAGCGCAGGTTGCAGTACATCCTGATCTGGTCCTTTATCTTCTCGACCATTTCCGGCGTGAAATGCACGTCCTCATTCCTGCACTTGAAACTCCATGTTGTCTTATAATCACTGAACTGGTGATAGATAGCCTGTCCCATCGAAAACTTATATGCATCCGTCTCCAACAGGCTCGTTATGATCTGTTTCATTTTACGTCTCCCTGATACCGTTAAACGGCTATTAATCCTTAAAAACAGTCAAACTTCATTATATCGTTTTAGTCCGTGTTTGTAAACAATCGTTATCCGGACGGATTGACTTTTCCCGCGGCTGGATAGTATCATGGTCATTATGAAACGGGATGTAGATATAAACGAGATATCTGACGGCAGACGCTACAAAAGCAATGACATGATAAAGGTGGGGTGCGCCGAATGCAGTGGCTGCAGCGACTGCTGCAGGCAGGTTGACGATACCATAATACTCGACCCTTATGACCTCTATCAGCTTGAAAAGGGGCTTGATACCGACTTTGACAGTCTTATGGGAAAAAACCCCGAACCCGTTATAGAACTGGGTAATGCCGACGGTCTCCTTTTGCCGCATCTTAAGATAAATAATTCCTCCGGGGCCTGCAGCTTCTTAAACGACGACGGACGGTGCAGCATACATAGATTCCGCCCCGGCTTCTGCAGGCTGTATCCGCTCGGTCGCATATATGAAGACGGCGGCTTCTCTTATTTTCTCCAGATACATGAATGTCCCTATCCGAACAAGACCAAGGTGAAGATCAAAAAATGGCTTGATATCGACGATCTTCCCGCTTATGAGGCCTTTGTGCTCAAATGGCATGACCTTTTGGAGGATGTACGCAGTGAACTGTCGGGTATAAGCGACCTGTCCGACCGTTCGCGTTATACGGTCGCCTTTCTCAAGCGCTTCTATCAGACACCGTACGATACGGGGCGCCCTTTCTATGAGCAGTTTTACGAACGCTGAATCCCGCAGGATTACCCGGAACGTTCCGCCTTTAAAAAGATATATTTCTTTCTTGCCAGCGTGAACAGGCAGATGATATGGACCACCGCGGTAATGAGCCATGAGAGCGGATACGAATAATACAGCATTTCCGGCGTATGATCTGCCGAAAATGCGGTCATTATCCATAATATCCTGAACCCGCAGGCTCCGAGCAGTGAAACTGTCATTGGCATTATCGAAAAACCCATACCTCTTAAAACTCCTACCGCAACTTCCATAAGTCCGCACAAAAAATATGTCGGGAATATGATCGCCATCCTTCTTAGGCCGAAATCTATGACCGCGGTATCCCCGGTATATATCGAAAGAAGCTGTCTGCCGAAAAACAGCCCCGTTAATCCCATCACAAGACCTGTAACAGTCACGCATATGCCGCACATCCAGAAAACCTTCTGTACCCTTCCCATTTTTTTTGCTCCGGTATTCTGCCCCGTAAAGCTCAGTGCCGTCTGATGGAATGAGTTCATGGAATTATAAACGAACCCTTCAAGGTTGCACTGTGCCGTGTTCCCCGCTACCGCTACGGCACCGAAGGAATTGACGCTTGACTGTATGAGCACATTTGATATGGAAAAGACCGCTCCCTGAAAGCCTGCCGGAAGTCCAACCCTTGCTATCCTTCCCGCCATGGCCTTATCAAGGCAGAGTTTCTTTATCTCAAGCCTGCACGGTCCGCTGTTCTTTATAAGACACCTCACTATAAGGCCCGCGCTTACGGCCTGCGATATTATGGTCGCCCAGGCCACGCCCTTTACGCTTAAGTTAAACCCGATCACGAATATAAGATTCAGTATGATATTGATGACTCCGGCTGTCATAAGATAATAAAGAGGACGTCTTGTATCGCCGACAGCCCTTAAGATAGCGGCTCCGAAGTTATACAGGAGCATGACGGGCATCCCGAGGAAATATACCTTCATATAACTGACGGAAAGCGGGAGTATATCCTCCGGAGTTCCCATGAGTTTAAGCATGGGAGATGAGATGACCTGTCCGAGTAATAGAAGCACGGCGCCGCATACGAGACTCAGTGCTATCGCGGTATGGATCGCAACGGACAGTTCATTATATCTGCCGGCCCCATAGTAATGCGCTATCGCAACGCTGGCGCCTACAGAAAGGCCCATGAATACATTTATGAGCAGATTTATAAGGGAAGATGTGGCTCCTACCGCACCGAGTGCATTGGAACCCGCATACCGTCCGACAACGATCATGTCGGCGGTGTTGAACAGAAGCTGCAGTATTCCCGCAGCCATAAGAGGAAAGGTATATTTGATTATCTTACTGAACAGCGGACCGTCCAGCATGTCTATTTCATATTTTCCGGCCATAAGATCCTTCTTGGCTTAACCGGTCGTCACCTCTATCACGGAATAAGGCTTACCGTCCTCACCGTTAAGCGCGGCGGTATAAACATTACCGGTTTCGTAGACTACCGGATATATCTTGTCCTTAAGGTGCGCCTGCAGCCTGTAATCTGCCCTGAGTGACTTTATCTCCTTGTCTTCACCTATCGCGGTGAGCGCAAAATTGATATACTGGCAGTTATTTACATGCATGTTTCCGTCAAGATGATGAAGCTCCACCGTCCTTGGCCCGGCCGTACGCATTACACAGTCCTTTTCATCAGGCAGTACTACTTTTCTCGGACTGTATGTCATCTCGATCTTCGGACCTAAGGTATAGGCATTCACTATATTTTCCGGAGCCTTTGCCGGGGCCATCTTCTTTGTATCCACCATGGTCCATGTCGTGTTTGCCCTTACCATATAATTTCCGGCTTCGTCCTTCATGTAGAAATTCCTGTATCCTATGAAGCTTTTAAAAGCATACGGATAGGTTCCTACCGTGACTCTCTCGCTTAGTTTAGGAAGCCTTTCGATCTCTATCTCCCAATAGTTTAAAACCCACAGAAGATCCTGTTTCCTTAAGAATTCAATGCCTACTCCCGCATCCTCCGACTGAAATATGGAAGCGTCCTGGAATGCATCTATGAGTGAGGTTATCGACAGAACATTGTTTACATCGCATCGGCTGAAACCTATCCTGTCACTGTATTCATATGCGTATCCGTTATTTGCCGTCATGATCCCAGATAATCCTTAACCTTTTTTAATGACATAAGTCCTTCGCGTCTTCCTATATCATATACCCGCTGAAGTTCATTCTTATCATGTGAAATGCTTATGTTGAGCGCCTCGGGCGGACGGACTGCGATAAGTTCGCCTTTAAGTTCTTTTTCCCTGATATAGTCATATGTTTCATTATATCTTATATGCCTGTCAAGCATGGCTTTTGTAAGCTGCGGGTAATTGCGGTACCTGGACCTTGCGATCAATCCGTACTTTATCTTTTTCTTTCTGTAGGTAAGCGGCTGTGTAAGGATCACCACATTCCTGTCAAACCCCAGTTCCTCGAAAAACCTGATCGGGACCGAATCCGCAACACCTCCGTCGAGCAGCTTGACGCCGCCGATCTCCACTATCCGTTCAAGCATCGGCATGGCGCATGATGCCCTGATCCATTCAAGAAATGTATTAAGATCATCGGCATTCTCATCATGTCTGTGATGGACCGGCCTGCCTGTTTCGATATTCGTGCAGGTTATGTAGAACTCCATGGGATTGTCATTAAATGTGTCAAAGTCAAACTTATCAAGCGTCTCCGGTATCTCATGATAGCAGAAGTCATCGGAATACAGATTCCCTGTCCTGAAAAACCCTTTTGCGCTCGCATAACGTTCATCTGCGCAGTATTCCTTATTATAACGGAGGGCACGTCCTATCTGCCTTGATTTGTAATTGCATCCGAACGCCGCTCCGGCAGAGGTCCCGACAGCACCGTCAAATTCGATACCGTTTTCCATAAAGACATCTGTCACTCCGGCGGTGAACATTCCTCTCATCGCCCCGCCTTCCATAATAAGTCCCTTTTTCATCTTATTCTCCTTTTACGATCCGGTATCATCTGTTTGCCATGAACCTGTCGATACCGTCAGCTATGCCTTTTACGATCTTATACTGGTAATCATCGGATGCCATGAGCCTGTCCTCTTCCGGATTTGTCATATATCCCATTTCTATAATGGTCGCCGGTGTCTGACACCAGTTTATTCCCGTCATTGTATCGGTCTCCCAGACCTTTTCCCTCTTTGCGCCCGTTGCCGCGACCATACAGTCAAGAATATCCGTTGACAGTTCCTTACTCTGCGGATACAGGTTTGCATTATAGGGATTTGATGAGGTCTGGCATATTGTCATCATCCCTCTTGCCGATGAATTCTCACTCCCGTTTGCGTGGATCCTTACAAATGCGGCAGCTCCGGCATCATTTGCGATCTGCGCCCTTTCGGCATTTGAGATATTCACATCGTTTGATTCCCTTATCATAAGGACTTCATATCCCCTTGCCCTGAGTTCATCCCTTAATTTAAGCGAAACCTGAAGATTTAATTCATATTCGGTAAGGCCTGTCGCCACTCCTCTCGTGCCGCCCGTGACCTTTGCCTTGGTCTGCGATGCACCCGGTCCTACGGGTTCCTTTGAACTGTTTCCCTTTGACTGGTGTCCCGCATCGATCGCGATCAGCCTTCCGTTACCGGTAACGGGCCTGTTTTCATTGGCGGTTTCCTGATCTCCCTCTTCTGTTTCTTCATTATTATCTTCTTCATCCTCTTTTTCGGGGTCTTCCTTCTCCTCATCCGCCTTGGCTTCATTTTCCGAAACGGTTTCCGGGTCTTCATCTTCTTCCGGCACGACTTCGATCTCACCGGTTTTAACGGTTTCTTCCTCCAGATCGGTTATTACTATTACCGGCAACTCAGATTCAGTCTCGTTTTCATTTTCGTCTTCGGAACCGGATTTTTCAATGATCTTTATTGAAGAATCACTTGTGTTATTTTTACAGCCCGAAAAAGCTAAAACAATTAAACTCGCGATAATTATTACTGTTGATCTTAAAAATCCTGATTTTATCGTGCTTATCATACTCATTTTCATAAATCAAATCATGTTATAATATTTTATCCTATAAACAATTATATATACCGGAATCAAAAAAATAAAGCCCCAAACGCCGTATAGTTCAACGCTTGAAGCCTTAAGAGGTGCCAGACGGATTTGAACCGCCGATCAGGGAGTTGCAGTCCCACGCCTTACCACTTGGCTATGGCACCACGTTTAAATTTTTCACTGAACTCTGCCCGCTCCACTAAACTCGTAAGAAACCTCGCTAAGCATCCGGACAGGGTCCCGACTAGGCTCGAAAATACCTCGCCAAGTCTACAGACCTCCCCGAGTTGGGCTCGAACCAACAACCCCGCGGTTAACAGCCGCGTGCTCTACCATTGAGCTATCGAGGACTGGTATTAAGGAGGGACCCACGCAGTGGGTGGATTCCTTAATACGAAGCGAGCGCCCATCCGCGAAGCGGATCCTGATCGCGCGTGCTGCCCGCTACATATACCCTGAAAACTACATACTGAAACTTCTCCAAACCATCTTAGGTCAAGCCTTCGACCGATTAGTAACATTCAGCTTAATGCATTACTGCACTTACACCTATGACCTATCTACCTTGTCGTCTTCAAGGGGTCTTATTGCTTTCGCATGGGATATCTCATCTTGAGGGGGGCTTCACGCTTAGATGCCTTCAGCGTTTATCCCTTCCGGACTTGGCTACTCTGCGAT
>JAILLY010000119.1 GCA_024692905.1 Lachnospiraceae bacterium
TCTTCCTTATAATCCTTAAGCTTCTTGAGAAGCTCATCATCCGAGATCGCGAGCATCCTTACCGCAAGGAGTCCGGCGTTTGCTCCGCCGTTTATCGCGACCGTTGCCACAGGTATCCCCGAAGGCATCTGGACTATCGAATAAAGGGAATCACGTCCTCCGAGCGAAGTTGTATGCATCGGGATACCGATGACAGGCATTGGAAAGATCGCTGCGCACATACCGGGAAGATGCGCCGCCATACCCGCTCCCGCGATTATGACTTTGAAACCTTTTTCCTCGGCGGTCTTCGCGTATTCAAAGAATACGTCCGGTTCCCTGTGTGCCGATATTATCGTCATCTCATAATCAACGCCGAACTGCTCAAGGATGTCCGCCGCCTTGCTCATAACGGGCATATCAGAGTCGCTGCCCATAACTATTCCGACTTTAGCCATGATTACCTCCATTTCCGGTTCATCATATAATTTCGGATCGTTCCGTACTCCTTTCGGGAACGGATTTCAACCCATGTAAAACATAATACTTAAAAAATCATTTCTTCGCAAGCACAAGTGAGTGCATCAGAATCCAAGAAGGCTTAAGATGGAGCGTCGTCCCACTTTGAATTTAAGTGTTTGGATACCCGCATATTCTCCGAGTCCGCGGACGGTGACTTTCGCGGTACCGGCCTTCACATTGCTCTTGTACGTGCCCTCGACTATCTCAAAATCTTTTCCGTATTCAAGGGGAAGCTTTGCCTTACCTTCTTTTATGGTCACAAGGCTTACTCCGTCTTTCTTGAAATCATTTTCTTTAAGATATACGGGATTACCGGAATACGGTTTTGTGATCTTGGGGAAAGTCACTCCCGCAAAGTTCTTTGACTTTATCAGGTAATCGGCCACAGCCTCGGCATTAACGCGGCTGCCGTTCTCGCTGTATGCCCCTTTCCCTTCAAGGAGCACGGATATCACCGTATCCACGGTATTCACCGCGCTCTTTTTCGAAAGCTGTGCGGTACTCAGGTCCGGATAGATCGCGGTATAACTTTTAATGCGGTAGTCCTTGCCTTCCTTTAATTTCTTTCCGTTATCATCATATATCACAGGCTTTGCGATATATGCGCCTTTCTTTTTGGACGCCACCTTATCCGGTATTACGATCACCATATCCTCAAGCTTCTTTTTCGTAATACTGAACCCGACCTGCACCTCGCCGCTGAAATTGCCTTTGCCTTTTATCGTAAGTGTGGCCACCTTATCGCCGGTCTTGTCATTATGCTTATACTTGGCCGTATAATCCTTACCGGATTTCAGGATCGTTCCGGCGAGATCGGTAATGATCACCGTCGGGGTGCTTCCGCCCTTCATATACGGGACCGTAACATTGCCTGCCTCAAGCGCATCGCCATTTGCATACGTCGTGTCGGCAACAATGAACTTGGCCCTTCCTATTTTGCCGGGGAGGATCTTGAAAGGCACCTTCACTTTGTCCTTATATCCGCCTTTTCCGGTAACGATCATATAAGCCTTCCCTGCATTGACATTTTTCTTATAGGAAAGCGTATAATCCTTAACATTATCAAGTACCGTGCCGCCAATGCTCAATACGGGCGTCTGTTTCAGTTCCGATCCGTTGTATTCCTTATTGGTAACACCTGCTATTGTCGCTCTCTTTATCGACACACCTGTTATTGTAAACTTTATCTTCTTGGAGTTATAACTCTTCCAGAGTATGGGGCGAATGTACGCGGTCGCGGTCCCTGCTCTTTCATTGCTTTTGTTCATGTATTGTACCTCATAATCGACACCCCGTATGAGATCCTTATACTTACCTGCCACCTTTGCACTCACCTTGAGCTCTTCAGCGGTAAGATCCACCCCTCCTTCCCTGTAGGGTATGGGTGCAATCTTTTTAACCTTCGCCTTGGAAAGGTCTATTGTGTCCTTTTTATTGTACATATAAAATTTTGTTCTCTTCGATCCCGTATAATTTCCGCCTTCTATTGCCGTGATCATTATATCGTAATCTCCGGGATCCCTGTACGCAACGGCCTCTCCCTTGTTGGGGGATGGATAGGTGGGTTCAAAATCCCTGCCCTTCTTAAGTTTCTTCCCGTTATACTTTATAACCGGCACCGGTTTCTGTATTATTCCATTGCAGGCTGCCCACATATCTTCTATGCCGATGGTACCGATACCCGCGGGCATTATCGTAAAATACTTCCGGTATGTACCTTTATACATCCCCTTCCCGGTTACGATGGCAACAGGTGCCTTGGAAGCATCAAAGCCTTCGTCACTATCTTTTAATGTATAAGCGTTTACATTATTCTTCCACTTTATCTTATAATCACTGCCCTTCTTAAGCTGTTTCTCACCCATAAAGACTCTCACGGCAGGTTTAACCTTCTTGCCGGTATAAACGCAGGCATAGTCATCCACATAAACGCTTAACTCTATCTCCTCGCTGACAACCTCTCTCCAGTATGCATACAGCGAAAAATAGTCTCCGACCCGTGTATCCGCATTCACCCTTGTGCCCTTGCCGTCAGGTGCCGTGTACCATCCGATAAGTTCGTGACCCGGATATTCAAGCTCCAGGCCGGTTAAGAACGTCATCGGCTGACCGTAAGTTACTTTCTGCCATTTATAACTTGCCGTGCCGTTGCAGTATTCGAGCAGGATCGAATCCTTTACAGTCACATCACATGTATCCGTAAAGCCGTCCACGGTAACGGTGACCGTAGTTGTCCCCGTCTTAAGCGCTTTTACCTTTGCTTTGCCGTAAACCGGATCGGTGCTCACCGAAACGATGCCTTCGGGACTTGTCTCAACCTTAATATCTTTAGGGACAGCATCCTTCGGAGTAAAAACAAAGTTAAGATCGCTTTCCTGTCCGGCAAACAACTTCATTGTCTTCGGCGAAAGAGTCAGTCCCTTAACCGTAAGATCATCTCCTGCCTCTATAGCCTTTACGGAACTGAAGATAACCCTGTAATTAAGTGACTTTGCATTACCGGACTTATCCTTAAGCCCCGTAACGCTTACCGTGTACTCACCCTTGTATGCATCCTGTCCAAGGCTGCCGGGTCTGAAGATTATGCAGTTTGATACCGCATAACCACCGTTATTTACGGTAAAGAAATTCTTTCCGCTCTCACCGCTCGTTGACGTGTTTTTATTGAACGTCCAGGTCTTGCCCGTCTTAACGCTCTTAAGCGTAACAGCAACTGCATCCCTTGAAGGTTCACTGTATCTATCTTCGTTAAGGGTTATCGACCACGGAACATCAGTTGCAAAAGTATCCGACAGGTTATTGCCCGAAGCGGGCCATGCAATGAATTCATAATCATCAACAGGATCAAATGTAATATAGTCCCCGAGCACCTTAACATCAGTGTAGCAATTGCTGCTGTTATTGGCAGAACCCACTCCCATAGTGAGCGCATCGGGATTTATAAGCCATCTTCGGTGTCCGAGTCTTGAAATGTTTCCCGAAGAAGAATCAGCCATCTGACCGCTTATCGAACTATTCAATATATCCTTCCCGCTGTCTGCCCACACACGCCTCGAAATATTACTCGAACCGGTAGCCGCTTCCCCCTTTTTAAAATCTTCCTGCGACATTCCGTCGGGCTTATCAGGGTAATGGTCTAACTTATCATTCATCGCCATTACCAATGCACCC
The DNA here is from genome assembly GCA_024692905.1 of Lachnospiraceae bacterium. Taxonomy (GTDB): domain Bacteria; phylum Bacillota; class Clostridia; order Lachnospirales; family Lachnospiraceae; genus UBA2868. The sequence continues at coordinate 3,673 of JAILLY010000119.1, forward strand.
CAGGATGCCGAAACGTTCGCATCATTATTAAGAGTTATATCGCCAACGCCGGCAGCTTTTCTGTGATAATTGATATAAGCCGTCACAAATTTAAATGCGTCATCTGAGAGCACGCCGGGTTTGTATCCGCTCTTTTTAACCACCGGAGATGTCTTAAAAAGCTTTGAATAAGAACCGACGGATTTATAGAGTTCAGCAGCTCCTTCATGGAAAGCTTCTCGATCCCCGCCCTTCCCGAATGGACATAGACGGTCTCACCCTCACATTCATTTCCGCTTACGGTATCAATGATCACCGGTGCATATTCGCCGGATGCTCCTTCGGCACCGTATTCTTCATCATATCCGGGACATACGGGAGCCTCATTCTCAAAGGCAACCGGAACACCGTCATATGAAACGCCACATCCTTCATCCGCGGTCACAGCATCACCGGAAACCGTCGCATTAGCCGAAACTGTCGCATCGCCGGAGACCGTTTCATCCGAAACTATCTGATCATCCGGGAGGACGGGCATTTCATCATCATATCCCCCGTCTGCGTTTCCATCTTCATCTCCTGCGCCGGCAGGATCGATCACTGTCATTCCGTCATCCACCGCAACCTCAGCATCGTCCGAGGTAACCATCCCTTCTGCGGCGGCATCCACTGTCCCGGCATTAAGTATGCTTTCCTCAGCCGAAATAGTCTCCTCCGCAAATGTTAATTCAGGAGTAATGGTTGTAAACACCACCGCCGCAGCCGCTATAATGGCTACACTCTTTTTAAGAATCCTGTTATACTTCATGTGCACCATCCTTTCATCTGCCGTCCTTTTCTTTCATCATATACAATCAAAGTAACGGTAAATTCCATTTATATATATCCGATAATCAGGTCACATTTCAATGAGCGGTATATTTAATTCCTCCAGCCCTTCAAGACAGAACAGCCCGTCCTTTATAACGGCAGTTTCAGTACCGTCCTTCTGCACCGCATATATCCCGCCAAGTTCATCGTAAGGTATCGTGATATCCGTATGACAGTAGAAATACGCCTTTTCAGGCTCACTGTCACGAAGGTCTGAAAAGTCATTCGAACGCGCGACTATCGCCTTGCCGTCCGGATTGTATGACTTTAGCTCCTCTTCATGGCTGTAACAGGTGTCTCCGACCGCGAAATGCGGGCCTGTCTTCTCGCCGATCAGTATCGGGAGCAGCTTCTCTATATTATACTTCCTCGCCATCCTGTAAGCCGTC
>JAILLY010000126.1 GCA_024692905.1 Lachnospiraceae bacterium
GCAGAAACTGAAGAAAAGGACAGTGCAAAAAACGCAGCTCTTAGCGCACCGGATAAAAACGATGATGAGTATATATCCTGCGTGGCTTCTGTCAGCAAGGTATACGTGACGGCTGCGGTGATGCGCCTTTCGGATGAGGGAAAGATCTGTCTTGATGATCCGGTCACCAGATACCTGCCTAATTTTAAGATGGCTGACGAGCGGTATAAGGATATCACGGTACGGATGCTCATGGATCACACCTCAGGCATCTTCGGGACAGACCAGATCGGTACATTTCTTTATGATGACAACAATACGATCCATCATGACACTTTACTTGATTCGCTTTCATTCCAGCGTCTTAAGGCGGATCCCGGAGAGTACGCCTCATACTGTAACGACGGTTTCGACCTTTTAGAGCTTATCGTTGAAAACGTGAGCGGGATGACCTATACGGATTATGTAAGTGAAAAGATCGCAGCGCCTACCGGCGGCTTAAGGACCGGAACCGGCTTTAACATGACACACGATGAGCACCTGGCTCCGGCTTATGCTCCGGGAAACCTTTTATACGATAATGAAAGCTGCATGTGCCTGGGTACAGGCGGAGTATACTCCGTTGCTTCTGATGTCGCTGATTTTGGCGCTTCATTCTTTAAGGGAAGCGATGTCCTCCTCAAAGAAGCTTCCAAAGATGAGATGGCAAAGCGCTGGAACGGTGAGAACGCCGACGGATACACGGATGAGAACGGACTTGGCTGGGACTTTGTATCGATGAAAAAATATGAAGACAGCGGCGTCAGGGTCCTTGGAAAGGGCGGGGATGTGGTCCTAAACCATTCCTTCCTTATGGTGGCTCCCGATGAGGATATAAGCATAGCAGTCCTCTCAAACGGCGGATCCAGCGCATACAACGGTATGCTGGCAGAGGCGCTGATGGATACGGTTTTAGATGACCGGGATATCAAGGTTAATGATGAAGTAAAGGAATATACGGCAGCAGGCCCGGTCCCCGAAGAGTATGACGACCTTGCGGGATACTACATGACACAGAACGCCAGCGAATCCGGCGCAGTCGTATGCAGGATATCCTTTCCCCGGCATGAATACATGCACGTTGAAAGCATAAGCCCCGTGAACACCTCTGTGACCGACTACATTTATACCACTGAAGGTAAATTTGCCGAGCTTGCATATGAGGTTGAGGATATCAAAGCCGACTCAAGGATCGCGGCCAATCCCATGGTGCTCTCCTTTGAAAGGAATGAAAACGGGAACGTATATATCGGTTGTGAAATGAAAAAGACTTCTCCGGGACTCGGAGTACAGAACAAAAAAACCTATATAGGCCAGAAGCTTACCTCAAACCCTGTAAGCGATGAGATACTGAAAGCATGGGAGGAACGATGCGGTAAGGATCTGCTGCTATGCAACGATATCGCCTCTTCCTCAAATTATCAGACCGGTATAATAAGGGCGTATATGTGTAAGGAGGTTCCGGGATATATATTTTTTATGACAGGCTATGGAGCAAGGCTTCTTAAGATAAGGGATGAAGAACACGCTGACACGTTCATGACCATACCTTCAAGCTCCAACAGAGATGTGGTCGACATTACCGTTAAGGATGATGCGAACGGAACAAGGCTTGCCTTAAGCAGCGGGGCCGAATACATCTTCTCAGATGACATACCTGTTTTAAGCGGCCCGTTAAGCAAGATACAGCCCACTAAAGGAGTGGCTTCCTGGTACAGGATAGGCGATGACCTTGCGGGCACTTCCCTTTCGCTTAGTAAACTGCCCGAAAACAGGGCTGTATATGTGTTCAACAAATACGGCGATGTGGTCTTTACTTCCCATATTAAGGATGCGGAAAATGAACTTCCCCTTCCAAAAAACGGCAAACTGTTGATCCTGTTCAGGCCTCCTTCTTCATAACGACTGTAGTGTGATTGTAAGGTATCTCAATTCCGTTTTCGCCCAGAGCCTCAAAAACTCTGGTATTGATGTCGTCCTTAAGTCTTTCGCCTGCCACGCTCGCTTCGTAATATACGGTAACAGCCATCACCAGGGCCGAATCGGAAAGATCAATGAAATAGACATTACCGTAATTCATCGTACCGTCCTTCTGTTTTTTGCCGGGAACCGAATACGGACTTTCCTTAACCGCATCGTATATTATCTGCCTGGTCTTTTCCACATCGCTTTTATAATCCACCGGGAACTTGAACAAACAGGATCTCTGAATATCTCCGAAGCTGTAATTCAATATGGATGCGGAATTTATCTTGCTGTTCGGTATCACCATCCTTAAGGTATCTATCCTTACGATAACAACATGACGCATCGTGATGCTTTCGACTATGCCTGCCGTACCATCCTCAAGCTCTATCCTGTCACCGAGATCGAAAGGCTTGTAGATGCTTATCAGCAGTCCCGAAAGTATATCCTTTATCACGTCCTGTGCGGCAAAACCTATAACACCGGTGATGACCGCAGCACTGCCCAGCAGCGATCCGCCTATGTTATCCCACCCCAGGACCGATACGACGACGATAATGACTACCGCCATATTAGCCATTCTCTCAAGGAATTCTAGATGTATCCTGTGTCCGTGTTTGCTCTCAAGAGTACGGAACAGCCTGTGAGTCACTATTTTCAGGATCTTATACAGCAGTACATATCCGATGATACATAAAACCAGAAACAGGATGAAGCCGATAACGGTAAGAATGCTCGCCTGGACCCTGCCCAGTCCCAGCTCGGTAAGCAGCTTGACAGTCCTTTCGAAAGAACTTCCCATAAATTCACTCTCCTTTGTATTCTTTTTCTGTTATCTTAATAGACCGGGGAGAATAC
>JAILLY010000016.1 GCA_024692905.1 Lachnospiraceae bacterium
GCGGCAAACGAAACATCCGGCAAGCCGTATTTTGATGTCGAAGGATTTGATGCCGCATCCGGAATACTCACCCTTAAACCCGTGGGTCTTAATGCGGCCAACAAGGGGAAGACCATAAAGAAGATCACGCTTGACGTGACCGTAAGGGGATATGATCCCTTCGTTTACGGATTAAATATACGTACGGTTGATTCAAAGCCCGCAATAAAGGTTTCTGAAGCGGTATTCTACAAGGGCACCGCTAAGGCCGCGGCGGTCCTTGATAAGCCGGTCGGCCCGTTAACGACCGTGTCGTGTGATGATGTTTTATTAAGCGCTGTTATAAGCAGCGACAAAAGGTCGGTCATATTAACGTTATCGGAGGGGTTCAAGGCCGGGAACAAGAAGCTTACGTTTGATGATCCTTCATGGTGCGCACCCGTGACCCTGCAGGTTAAGGTGAGCATAAAGCCGGCGCCTTCCGTTAAACTCACAAAGACTTCGCTTAAGTTGAATTCCGCACTTTCGTGTGATGAATACGGGATGTATGAGATAAAGGCCGAAATACCGGGAAGCATGCTCAAGGCATCGGTAACGGGGGTGGCCGGAGTAAATGATGCCGCTTCTTTGCTGGTTTCTTCGGGCTTCCTTAAGGCAGAGATCTCCGGTGATACCGTAAGCTTTGGACTTGTTCCTTCAAAGAGGGGAACGATAAAGGCAGGCACCTACCGTTACGATCTTGGACTTAAGATCGCGGATGCCGGGTTCGAATCGGTTAACATAAAACCTTTAAGGATAAGCATAACCGTTGCCGACAGGGATCCCGGTCTTCTGGCATCGCTCAAGGCATCCGGAAGCATCAATCTTACGGACAGGGCGGATACCTGTATCGCATATAATCTGACCTTAAGCGATATAAATGCCGCACGTGCCGCGAGTGTAAGCCTTAAGGGAGACAATGCGGGATCGTTTAGTGCCCGTCTTTTCACGGAGGGAGAGATACTGCCAAACGGAACCCCGGCGGCTTCGCCTGCGGGAACGGTCGCCATACAGGCAAGAGAGGGAGCGCAACTTAAAGCAAATACCGGTTATCCGTTAACAGTCGTGCTGACACTTGATAACGGCTTTAAGGCCGAGAAACCGGTCACGGTCAAAGGTTCACATTCTCCGAAGAAGACCGTTCTTTCCCCTGCAACGCTAAATGTACCGATGAATTCGGGAGCGGTGCGTTTTGAGGCAGTAAGCGCCGCACTTACCGATAATGACAGCATAATAGAAAAGGTCGAACTTATAGAAGACAGCACTTCCGGATTCTTTGAATATATACCCGCAGCGGGTGCGGGATCCGGCAGTTCATATGCAGGTACCGTGAGGGTACTTAAGCAGATAAAGAAGACCGGAACATATAAGCTTAATTTCAACGTCACATACAAAGACCATGCGGTAAACGTAAAACCCGCCCGCCTGACTCTGACTGTTGTTGTGAAGTAAACCTTGGATTTACTCTTGATCTGATGGTAAATATCCTTCCGGACCGATGGAACAGATATCGGTCCGGGAGGTTTTTTGTGCGTTTTTTGCGGTGACTCTGTTAATATATACAGGTTTCGTCACGAAAGGATTTCACCTTGCATGGTGAACGGTCATATAGTACAATCATGTTAACTGTTTTTTAGACAATATTAAGGAGGATGGATATGTTTTGTAAGAAATGCGGATCAGATATGGGGGATGCAAAGTTCTGCCCCAATTGCGGTACACCGGCCGCTGTTACAGGAGATAATAAACCCGCTGCGGAGCCGGAAGCTGCAGCACCCGTAAAGGAGGCGGCACCTGCACCTGCGCCCGCACCTGCACCTGCGCCCGCACCGGCACCTGCACCTGCGCCCGCACCGACGCCCTCGCCCGCGCCGGCACCCGCACCGATGCAGCAGGCGATACCGCAGCCTGTGACCGAGAAGCCGAAGAAGAAAAAGACGGCTCTCATCGTGACGCTCTCCATTGTCGGAGCGCTTCTTATTGCAGGAGGAGTGGGAGCGTTCATCTTCTTTACGAGGATACAGCCCGTTAATAAGGTAAGGGCAGCCATAGAGGATAAGGATTTTGCGGTCGTAAACGAATATTACGATAAGCTTCCTACCGCAGCACATAAGAAGGAAGCGGAAGACGCAATGATCGATTATGCGAAAGAGATCCGCAAGAACTTCGATAAGGGCAAGATCTCTTACGATGATGCGATGGACCAGTACGATATCCTTAAGGAAAAGGTACTGTCCGGAAATAAGGATCTTAAGAAGAACGAAGAATACATGTCCTCGATCAATAAGTCCAGAGAAGCTTACGAAAAGGGCGAGAAGCTGTTTGATGAAGGTGACTACGAAGGTGCTATAGCGGCATACGAAGAGGTCATTCCCGATGATACGGATAATTATGACTTTGCCCAGGAAGCCATCGCTGTATGCTATAAAGAACTCGAAGATTCCGTAATGGATGAGCTTGTCGGCAAGTGGGTATACGAATACAACATGGACGGCGAATTCGAGGAAATGCTGGATGAGATGGGAGTCAGCCGCGATGAGGTCGGAAGTGCCCCTGCCAAGGTTGATTACATATTTGAATTCACCGAGGACGGAGAATTATATATTGAGCTTGATGAGGATTCCTTCTATGAATATGTAGACGGTGTCGTCGATATCGTTTCGGATGTTATTATCGAAGAGCTTTATGCCCAGGGACTTTCCGATGATGATATAAGTGAGTACCTGCTGGATGAATACGGATATTCTTCATTTAATGAAGCGCTTAAGAGTGAACTCGATTTGGAAGAGCTTTACGAGGAAGCCGCCAGCGAGATCTCAGGGGTGCTTGCGGAAACCGTTGAAGTAAGGGACGGCCGTTTATACTTCACATCCGGAGGAGAGATCACCGTTAACGGCGATGAGCTCACGATCGATGCAAGTTCAATGGATATGGGATCGCTTGATGTCGGGTCCACGATGTATCTGTACAGATATTGATTAGAAACTGATTTATAAGGAGATTTGCTGTGGTTAGGCGGATTTATGTAGAAAAAAAAGAACCCTTCGCGGTCAAGGCATCGGAGCTTCACGATGAGATCGTTAATTATCTGGGATTTAAGGATATCACCAGGGTAAGGGAGCTTATAAGGTACGATATCGAGAATATCTCCGACGAGACCTATGAGAGGGCCAAGAGTTCGGTGTTCTCGGAACCTCCCGTTGACATACTGTATGAGGAGGATTTTAAACGCAATGCGGATGATAAGGTGTTCTCCGTTGAATACCTTCCCGGGCAGTTTGACCAGCGTGCCGATTCTGCCGTCCAGTGCGTCCGTTTCCTTAAGGAGGACGAGGATCCGATAATTAAGACTGCCGTTACATACTGCTTTGAAGGCGGCATATCGGATGACGAGCTTGAAAGGATCAGGGAATATATCATAAACCCCGTCGATTCAAGAGAGACCGGCCTTAAGAAGCCGGAAACCCTCGTAACGGAGTTTGACGAACCTGCGGATGTCATCATATTTGACGGCTTTAAGGATCTTCCGGAGGATAAGCTTAAGGAGCTGTATGATTCTCTCGGCCTTGCAATGACCTTCAGGGATTTCGAACATATCCGGAATTATTTTAAGAATGAGGAAAATCGCGATCCTTCGATGACGGAGATCCGCGTCCTTGATACCTACTGGTCAGACCATTGCCGCCATACCACCTTTTCGACTGAACTTAAAAAGGTTGACTTTGCTGACGGATACTTTAAGAAGCCGATCGAGGACACATATAAGAGATATAAGGATATCCATGATGAAATGTTCAAGGGCCGCGACGATAAGTTCGTATGCCTTATGGACATAGCCCTTCTTGCGATGCGCAAGCTTAAGAAGGAGGGCAAGCTCAATGACCAGGAGGAGTCGGATGAGATCAATGCCTGTTCGATAGTCGTCCCGGTCACGATAGACGGTAAGAGCGAGGAGTGGCTCGTCAGCTTCAAGAACGAGACGCACAATCATCCTACCGAGATAGAGCCTTTCGGCGGAGCAGCGACCTGCCTGGGCGGCGCAATAAGGGATCCTCTTTCGGGCCGTTCATATGTATATCAGGCAATGAGAGTCACGGGTGCCGCGGATCCGACTGTTTCCCTTAAGGACACCTTAAAGGGCAAGCTCCCGCAGAAGAAGCTCGTACGCGGGGCAGCCGCCGGATACTCCTCATACGGTAACCAGATAGGACTTGCTACCGGATACGTCAAGGAGATATACCATCCCGATTATGTTGCCAAGCGAATGGAGATAGGTGCCGTAATGGGAGCCGCACCGAGGAAGAACGTCATCCGCGAGACTTCGGATCCGGGAGACATCATAATCCTGCTCGGAGGCCGTACCGGAAGGGACGGCTGCGGAGGAGCCACGGGTTCGAGTAAGGCCCATACGGAACAGTCAATAGATACCTGCGGTGCCGAGGTCCAGAAGGGTAACGCACCGACCGAGCGTAAGCTCCAGAGGCTTTTCAGAAGGCCCGAGGTAAGCCGCCTTATAAGGAAGTGTAATGATTTCGGTGCGGGCGGTGTTTCCGTGGCGATCGGCGAACTGGCAGCAGGCCTTAGGGTAGACCTTGATAAGGTACCCAAGAAGTATGCCGGACTTGACGGAACCGAGCTTGCAATATCCGAATCCCAGGAGAGGATGGCGGTTGTTATCGCTCCGTCGGATGTTGATGCGTTCATGAAGTATGCGCATGAGGAGAACTTAGAGGCTACGAAGGTTGCGGTCGTGACCGAAGAACCGAGGCTCGTACTTACATGGAGAGGCAGGGAGATAGTCAATTTATCGCGTGCCTTCCTTGATACCAACGGAGCGCATCAGGAAACGGATGTCGCCGTTGATATGCCCGATGAAAACAACAGATTTTTTGACACATATGAAATACCTGCCGTTTCCGAAAAGCTTAAGGCACAGGATATAAAGGGTGCATGGCTTGCCGTGCTCTCAGACCTTAATGTCTGCTCACAGAAGGGCCTGGTCGAGATGTTTGACTCTTCCATAGGAGCAGGCTCGGTATTCATGCCCTACGGCGGCAGATACCAGCTCACCGAGACCCAGACGATGGTCGCGAAGCTGCCTGTGCTGGAGGGAAAGTGCGATACCGTGACAATGATGAGTTACGGCTTCGATCCGTATCTTTCCTCCTGGAGCCCGTATCACGGGGCCGTATACGCCGTCGTTGAGTCGATGGCAAGGATAGTTGCAAACGGCGGCGACTATAAGAAGATAAGGTTCACCTTCCAGGAATACTTCAGGCGCATGTCGCAGGATCCTGCAAGGTGGAGCCAGCCTTTCTCGGCACTCCTCGGTGCGTTTGAGGCCCAGCTTAAGTTTTCGCTTCCTTCTATCGGAGGCAAGGATTCGATGTCCGGAACGTTCAATGATATCGATGTTCCGCCTACGCTCGTTTCCTTTGCGGTCGATGTCGCTTCACAGGGAGACCTTATTACACCGGAACTTAAGAGTGCCGGAAATAAGCTGATCCTTGTTAAGGCATCAAGGGATGAATACGATCTTCCCGATTATGAAGGACTTATGGCGCTTTATGATGATTTTCATAAGGATGTCCTTGATAAGAATATCGTTTCTGCATATGCACTTGACGGAAAGGGTGTCATAGCGGCTGTTTCCAAGATGGCATTCGGTAATGCGCTGGGAGTAAACCTCAACGCAGATATCGATCATAAGACGTTATTCGGTGCCGGCTTTGGCTCGATAGTTGCAGAGGTGCCAGAGGATAAGTTATCGGCACTTAAGGTTAAACATACCGTTATCGGCGAAGTGAGCGCCGATAAGATATTCGGGATCGGAAGTGTAACGATCCCCGAAGCGGAAGCGCTCAATGTATGGAAGGCTCCCCTTGAGAAGGTATTCCCCACAAAGGCGGTGCTTTCGGAAGAGAAGCTTGAGGATAAGCTTTACAGTACGGGCAAGGTTTACGTATGCAGGCACAGGGTGGCAAGGCCTACCGTGTTTATCCCTGTATTCCCCGGTACCAACTGCGAGTATGATTCTGCGAAAGCATTTAAGCGCGCCGGGGCCGATGTGATCACCGGTGTGTTCAGGAACCTGACGGCTGAGGATATCAGGGAATCCGTTGAAGAGTTTAAGACTGCGATCTCAAAGTCGCAGATCATCATGTTCCCGGGAGGGTTCTCGGCAGGTGACGAGCCCGACGGTTCGGCCAAGTTCTTTGCCACGGCATTCAGGAACGAAGTCCTTAAGGAAGCGGTCATGAAGCTCCTTAATGAGAGGGACGGCCTTGCTCTCGGTATCTGTAACGGTTTCCAGGCGCTCATTAAGCTCGGTCTGGTTCCGAACGGTGAGATAACCGGTCAGGATGAGGATTCACCGACTCTTACGTTCAATACGATAAACCGTCATATATCCAAAATGGTATATACCAAGGTTGTTTCCAATAAATCGCCATGGCTTCTTAAGGCGGAGGACGGAGGTACCTATGTAATACCCGCTTCGCACGGCGAGGGCAGATTCGTCGCAAATGACGAGTGGCTCAAGAAGCTGTTTGATAACGGCCAGGTGGCAACGCGTTACTGCGATCCCGAGGGAAGCATCAGTATGGATGAGGAATGGAATATCAACGGCTCATATATGTCCATAGAGGGTATCACTTCTCCGGACGGAAGGTGCTTCGGTAAGATGGGACATGCCGAACGCCGCGGCGACGGTGTTGCGGTAAATATCTACGGCGAACAGGATATGCATATATTCGAGTCGGGTGTCGCATATTTCAAATGATTGGACGGATAAATGGCTAAGGTCATTGCAGGTATGTCGGGCGGTGTAGACAGCGCGGTCGCGGCATACCTTCTTAAGGAACAGGGTCATGAGGTCATTGGTGTGACTCTGCGTACATGGATAGGGGAGGACGGCAGCGAGGGCAGGTGCTGTGAGATAGATGATGCGTATACGGCAGCCCGCGCGATAGGCATCCCCTATCATACTTTTAACTGCGTGAGTGACTTTGCAAACTTTGTCACGAAGCCTTTTACCGAAGCGTACTTAAAGGGTATAACGCCAAATCCCTGTGTTATCTGCAACAGGTACATTAAATGGGACGGTATGATGAACAGGCTCCCTGTGTTTGGGGCAAGTCATCTCGCGACCGGCCATTATGCGAACATAGTCAGGCTTGATAACGGAAGATTTTCGGTCAAAAGGTCCGCGGCCCTTATGAAGGACCAGACATATATGCTTTACATGCTTACGCAGGAGCAGCTTGCGCATACGATGCTGCCGCTCGGAGGTTATACCAAGGATGAAGTAAGGGAGATCGCAAAGAAGGCGGGGATCCCGGTTGCGGATAAGAAGGATTCGCAGGAGATATGCTTCATCCCGGATGACGATTATGCGGGATATATATGCCGGAATGTTCCGAAGGAAGAGATACCGCCGGAGGGTGATTTTACCGATGAGGACGGTAAGGTGCTCGGCCGGCATAAGGGCATCATCAATTATACCGTGGGTCAGAGAAAGGGACTCGGCCTTCCACTCGGTTATCCTGCGTATGTTAAGGATATCGATGCAGGGTCGGGCAGAATCATCGTAGCCCCTGCGGATGCGCTCCTTACGGATGTTGTTTATGTAAGGGATCTCAATTTCATGAGTATTGAAGATCCCGGTGAAGGTGAAGAGTTCAGGGCGGTTGTAAAGATAAGATATCATCATGCCGGGGAAGCCGCATCGCTTGTTAAGACCGGGGAAGATGAGATTAAGATCGTGTTCGACAAGCCGGTCAGGGCGGCTGCGCCGGGCCAGTCGGCCGTGTTTTATGATGACGAAGGATGCGTTATCGGGGGCGGCCGGATAGTACGTCAAAAAAATTGATAAAAAATTAACAATACCTCTTGATAAAAATTTAACAATATCGTATAATCTTCTCGACGGTCATAAATCTGTTTCTGAAAGGAGAAGAGAAGCAATGAGTAAGACGGCTATTATCACAGGCGGTTCAAGAGGTATTGGGGAAGCGATGAGCATGAAGCTCGGTGAGCTTAAGTATAACGTGGTCATCAATTATGTAAGTGACAGTTCCAAGGCATTAACGGATGCCATAGTTGAGAAACTTAAGGCCCAGTATGGGGTTGAGGCTCTCGCTGTAAGGGCAGACGTAAGTAAATACGAAGGCTGCAAGGAGCTCGTAAAGGCAGCGGTTGATAAGTTCGGTGACAAGATCGACGTTCTCGTAAATAACGCGGGCGTGACAAATAACTGCAACTGGATCGACATCAAGCCCGAGGATTATGAGAGAGTCATCGATACGAACCTTATGAGTGCTCTCCATATGACTCACCTTACGATGCCTTATATGATAAATCACAGCAGCAAGGATGAGCAGTGCTGTATAGTCAATACTTCATCGGTAGGAGGACTTACCGGAGTTATCAATCAGGCTGACTACTGTGCATCCAAGTCGGGACTTATCGGATTTACGAGGGCTATAGCTCTTGAGTTCGCATCACGCGGTATAAGGGCCAACTCAATAGCTCCCGGAATGATAATGACGGATATGTTAAGAGGTGTTAACCAGGATGAGCTCAATGCGCTCGCTGCAACGATCCCTCAGGGATTCATCGGAGATGTTTCCGATATCTCAGGCGCCCTTGAATATATCCTGAAGGCAACATATGTTACCGGCCAGGTCATCTCACCTAACGGAGGATTCGTTCTCCAGTAAGAGGCTTTAAGCCGGCGCGCTTCCATACCCATGGGTGTGGGAAGAAAGGAGGATATGCTTTATGGCAGAACTTGTATTAACCGGTGATAACTTTGAAGCTGAAGTGCTTAAGTCGGATATCCCCGTACTTGTGGATTTCTGGGCACCCTGGTGCGGACCCTGCAGGATGGCGGGACCTCTTATCAGTGAGATCGCTGCGGAACATGAAGGGGAATTCAAGGTAGGCAAGGTGAATGTTGATGAAGAGCAGGAACTTGCCGCTGAGTACGGTGTTATGAGCATACCCACCGTGATCGCGTTTAAGAACGGCGAGGTCAGTAATAAGCTTGTAGGTCTTAACAGCAAGCAGATGTACGTTGATCTGATGAAATAAGGTATGAATAAAAGGAATTATCAAAAAGAACTTGATAAAGTGCTGGAAGGCCTGGTGAACAGGCCTTCTTTGCTTCTTCACAGTTGCTGCGGGCCCTGCAGTTCGTATGTGCTTTCCTATCTGTGTAATTATTTCGATATCACGCTCCTTTATTTTAATCCAAATATTTATCCGGCGCAGGAATATGAAAAGAGGCTCGGTGAGCAGCTTAAGATAATAAAATGTCTCGGACTTGATATAAGAGTCATAAAAGGTACATATGATCCCGATGTATTCTATGCGGCGGCGCGGGGATTTGAGGATGAGCCCGAAGGCGGGCAAAGATGCCTTAAATGCTATGAACTGCGTATGAGGGAAGCAGCGATATATGCAAGGGATGGCGGTTATGATTATTTTGCGACGACTCTGAGCGTCAGCCCTCATAAGGATGCCGATGCGATAAATGATATCGGAGAGCGCCTCTTTAAGGAGTATGGAGTTAAACACCTGCCCTCCGATTTTAAGAAGCGGGATGGTTATAAGCGCTCGGTCGAACTGTCCAAGGAATACGGATTATACCGTCAGGATTACTGCGGCTGTATCTACTCACTTCATTAGGAACCGGGGGACGGTTCTGCGGTCCCTTTTTAAGGACCGGGGGACGGTTCTGTGGTCCCGCCGGTAAGACAGGGAACTTGGAGGATATGATGCAATATAAAGAAACTTTGGCTGCGGACAGCGGTACATCAGCGCCTGCAGTGACCGAATATGGCGATCCGGGAGCCGGTATTGTTCTTATCCGTCCCGTAGGCCGGCACGATGAAGCCTCTGTCGAAGATGAGATAAAGATCATCC
>JAILLY010000044.1 GCA_024692905.1 Lachnospiraceae bacterium
AACCGATCCCGCAAATGCCTTACGGGACCGCAGATTCAGACCGGAAAATCATTTTACCGTGGAGAAAAAACATGCTTCAAAATATGAAAAATGAGATGCTCACACATCTTACAGACAGCATCATCCCGTTCTGGCTCGGGCTTAAAGACACTGAGTTCGGCGGGTTTTACGGGCTGCTTACATATGATCTTAAACTTGATAAAAAGGCCGAAAAGGGCTGTATCTTAAACAGCAGGATACTGTGGTTTTTCTCGAATGTGCTGCTCCTTTCGGACGAGGGCAGGCTTACATTTCCGACCCGCAACGGAATAACGCGGTCAGATATCGAAGATGCCTGCAGACATGCATATCTTTTCTTAAGGGATCACTTTCTTGACAGGGAAAACGGAGGAGTTTACTGGTCCTGTTCCTATAGCGGCGATGCGAAGGACGACAGCAAGCATACCTACAACCAGTCCTTTGCCCTATATGCGCTCGCATCTTATTATGATGCGGTGAGGGATGAAGAATCGCTCGAAATTGCTTCGTCATTGAGAAGGATCATCGAGGAAAAATGCAGGGATGCGCAGGGTTATCTCGAGGCCTTCACGATTGATTTTTCCCCGACCGATAATGAGAAACTGTCCGAGAACGGAGTGGAAGCATACAGGACAATGAACACGCTGCTTCATGTTTATGAGGCATACAGCGAATATTTGAGAGTCATAAAAAAGGCCGGCTGCTTAAAAGACGAGCAGGAAGCAGTCAAAGATAACATGCGTTTTATGCTCGATGTCTTTGCAAAAAAGATCTATAACCCTGATAAGAGGCGTCAGGAGGTGTTCTTTGATAAGGATTATAACCCTCTTATAGACCTTCATTCCTATGGCCATGATATAGAGAGTTCCTGGCTTATTGACAGAGGGCTTGAGATCCTTGATGACCCTTCATACTCAAAGAGGATAAGACCCCTTCTTAAGGAGCTTGCAGCCCGGATATATGAGCGCGCCTATACCGGCCATTCGCTCATGAATGAATGCGAAAAGGGTGTGGATGATGAGACACGTATCTGGTGGGTCCAGGCCGAAGCCGTGCTTGGATTTGTAAATGCACACGAAAGAGCCGCAGGCGAAGGAAGCGCCGCAGTCTCCAAATATCTTGAGGCCGCGGCGGATGTATGGGGTTACATTAAGGAAAATATCATCGATAAAAGGCCCGGATCGGAATGGTATGCAAAGGTTGATAAGGATGGGAATCCCGATCCGTCGGGGGATATTGTTGAACCCTGGAAATGCCCCTACCATAACGGACGGATGTGTATCTATATTCAGGGCGGGATACAGCCGGGGGCGCGGGTGGCAATATGATCCGTCTATGGTATAAATATATCCCGCAAACAATGAGGTGATCTTAAATGAAAAACCCGGGAAATCCGGAAAACATAATAAACGTGATGAGGCGTGCCGGAGCCGGTGAGCCCGTGACCATAGGTTTTATCGGCGGCTCGATCACCCAGGGTGCCGCCGCAAGTGATGAAAGCCTCTGCTACGCGGCAAGAGTTTTTAAATGGTGGAAGGACAGCTTCCCAAAAGCCAAAGTCAGATATATAAACGCCGGCATAGGAGCAACCACGTCCCAGTTCGGGGCGGCGCGTGTTTATGACGACCTGCTTAAATACACCCCCGATCTTGTCATAGTCGAGTACAGCGTTAATGATAATGATGAAACCCTTGACGGCGCTCCGGCTGACGAGACCGGTTTCGACAGAAGTGCTCTGTTTAAGGAAACCTATGAGGGCCTGATACGTAAGCTGCTTGCATTCAAATCCCCGTCGGGCCATACCCCCGCCGTGCTCATAGTCCATTCCGTGAAGTATGATAACGGCAGGAATGCGGAGGATATCCATGCTGAGATCGGAAGGCATTATATGATCCCGTGCCTTAGCATGAAGGAGCTGATCTATGACAGGATAAAGGATGGTTCGGCCGGCTTTTCGACGAAGGATATAACCACGGATATGCTGCATCCTAACGATCATGGGCATGGGATAGTTGCAGGCTGCATCACGGATTACCTAAACAGCCTTAAGAAATGTTCGGAGCGTGAAGGCCCGGAAAAGTCAGGCGCCGCGGATGTTTATAAAGATATTCCGAGCGCTCTTACCGCCGATAAGTATGAGCATGTGAACAGATATAACAGGCTTAATTCAAAACCGGAGTTAAACGGATTTTTGGAAGATGATGCACCGGTAATGCAGCCGTTTTTTATAAACACCGCAAGCGTGAAGGAAGAACATGCGCCGGGACGAAACGGACAAACAGAAAGAACACCGGGACGAAACGGACAAACAGAAAGAACACCGGCACAAAACGGACAAACAGAAAGTACGGCAGAGGATGACCGCGTGCTTTCGAGTGAAGTCAGGGATGTGTTTAAGAACGGATGGACAGCTTCAAAGAAGGGCGACTCGATAACCTTTGGATTTAAAGGGAGTGAGCTTGCGGTAATGTACCGTAAGTC
>JAILLY010000050.1 GCA_024692905.1 Lachnospiraceae bacterium
GGACATCAATCACTATATGTATGAGGCCATGCGCGATAACACCCACGTCATGACACTTGATGATTACTATGACAGACTTCTTGCCATGTATGATTTCATAAACGCTTACGATTACGAGCAGTGCTTCCATTAAAAATCCCCGCCTTCAATGACGGGGATCTCTGTTTCTATTATCATTTCATAACCGTGGTCACCACAATTTCTCAGGATATACGCCCTTATCCTTAAGCTGCTGTATCGACTGCTCCACAAAAGGCTTGTCTTCCTTATAGGTGACACCAAACCAGCGGTCGGATGACTTTAACACCTTTACTTCAGCCCTGCCGGCCTTGAGCAGTTCATCGACAACGCCGGGAAGATAATGCTCGGCCTTAAGCGGATTTCCGGGAACGGTTTTCTTAATGAACCTCTCGAAACTTGAACTTATCTCATCCAT
The DNA here is from genome assembly GCA_024692905.1 of Lachnospiraceae bacterium. Classification (GTDB taxonomy): domain Bacteria; phylum Bacillota; class Clostridia; order Lachnospirales; family Lachnospiraceae; genus UBA2868. The sequence continues at coordinate 437 of JAILLY010000050.1, forward strand.
GAAGCTTGCCGGGAATCCCCACATGTTCATCGACACGATGCTCTCGGGGGAAATATCCTTATATGACGCGCCGCCATCCTCGGTGTATACGGCGCCGCTGCCGCGCTTTTCAATATGCGTGAGTTCGACTATGTCCGTAAGATGCCCGTTTTCATCGGTGCTGCACAGCCCCCTTGAAACAAAGCCGTTCTCGGTGAGCGTGTTCTTAAGCCTGTATCCGACCATTGCGGCCTTTATCACGGAACCGGCCTGATCCGGTGTCTCAGCCAGAAAATCATATATTACCTTAAATGCTTCCCTTCCGTAAAAGTCATCCGCATTTATTACCGCGAAAGGCCCGTTTATGACTTTTCTCGCGCTTCGTACCGCGTGCGCGGTGCCCCAGGGCTTTACCCTTCCTTCCGGGACTGACTCTCCCGCAGGGATATCCGTAAGCTCCTGGAATGCGTATTCAACATCGATATGGTCCTTTACCACATCGCCGATAAGTGTCCTGAAATCCTGTTCATTTTCCTTCTTTATGGCGAAGACGACCTTCTTAAAACCCGCCTGTATCGCGTCATATATGGAAAAGTCGATTATCTTGTTGCCCTCTCTGTCCACGGGATCTATCTGCTTGAGGCCGCCGTAGCGCGATCCCATTCCCGCAGCCATTATGATAAGTGCCGGTCTGTCCATTATTTCTTCCTCCTGACGGGTTCGCTGGTAAGATCAACACCAAGGCGTTTGAAGGTCTTGATATCGACCGATGAGAGCATTACCGAGGTATGCACCTGACAGCCCTTTAACTTGTGCAGCTGCTCCATCGCCGCCTTCGCGTTCTTATCGCTCATTGCCGACATCGCAAGCGCGATCAGCACTTCGTCGGTATGAAGTCTGGGATTCGTTCCGCCGAGGTACTCTGTCTTAAGAGTCTGAATGGGCTCGATGGCCTCCCTTGATATGACATGCAGTTCATGGTCTATGCCGGCCAGTTCCTTAAGGACGTTAAGAAGCAGCGCCGCCGAAGCTCCGAGAAGGTCTGACGTCTTGGATGTGATCACCCTACCGTCATCCAGCTCGATCGCCGCACAGGGAACTCCGAGCTTCTCGGCCCTTTCGTTTGCAGCCACGGTAACCTTGCGGTCATCCGTTGTGATACCTGCCTGTTTCATTATGAGCTCTATCTTAAGGACCTCGTTTTCCGAAGCCTTCTCGTTAACGACCGCGTTTATCGTGGTGTAATAACGCCTGATTATCTCCATCTTGGATGCTTCACAGCAGACATCATCATCAATGATGCAGTTGCCGGCCATGTTAACGCCCATATCGGTCGGCGATTTATACGGATTATGCCCGTAGATCCCTTCAAATATGGAATCAAGGACCGGGAATATCTCGATGTCCCTGTTATAGTTGACCGTGGTCTCGCCGTAGGCCTCAAGATGGAAAGGATCTATCATGTTTACATCATTAAGATCAGCAGTCGCCGCCTCATATGCAAGATTCACGGGATGCTTAAGCGGCAGGTTCCATATCGGGAAAGTCTCGAACTTGGCATATCCCGCCTTGATGCCTCTCTTATTCTCATGATAGAGCTGTGATAAGCATGTAGCCATCTTTCCGCTTCCCGGACCGGGTGCCGTAACGACCACAAGCGGCCTTGTAGTCTCGATATAATCATTCCGTCCAAAACCGTCGTCGCTTGCTATAAGTGCAACGTTTGACGGATAACCCTCTATCCTGTAGTGATGATATACCCTGTAGCCCCTCTTCTCCATACGGGCCTGGAATGCCTCAGCCGCTCCCTGACCCTTAAACTGGGTGAGCACAACGCTGCCGACATACAGTCCGCGGCTCTCGAATTCATTGATAAGCCTTATCACGTCCTCATCGTATGTAATGCCCAGGTCACCTCGTACCTTGTTCTTCTCTATATCATTTGAATTGATGACTATGATTATCTCGACCCTGTCGGTAAGCTTCATGAGCATGCGCAGCTTACTGTCGGGTTCAAATCCCGGCAGGACACGCGACGCATGATAATCGTCAAACAGCTTGCCTCCGAATTCCAGATACAGCTTGTCGCCGAACTTGCCTATCCTTTCATTGATATGTTCAGACTGCATCTTCAAGTATTTCTCGTTATCAAATCCAATCTTCATCCCGTTTCTCCCGATGCGTATGATATGTAGTGCCAAG
>JAILLY010000080.1 GCA_024692905.1 Lachnospiraceae bacterium
ATTGTTCTGATCAGAAGTGATTTCTTCAGTGATTTCCTTTTCTTTGCTTTCATTACTCTTACCTCTCCATGGTATATAATATGATGAGAAATGATCCGGGCTTATAGTCACCTTAAAAGCCCTATGTAATATTATATCAGACTTTCGCGGAAAATGTACTGTTTATTTAGGTTAATGAAATTTCTTTTGAAATATTAAGTAATATACTCCCCGGTCCGATATAAAAAGAGTATGGATACGTCAGGATGCGAGAAAGGACTCTCCACCGTTAAAGAGGTAAGTTTATGGTCATTTCCCACAACCTGAGTGCATTTAATGCAAACCGGCAGCTTGGCATGGTATCGTCAAGAAAAGCCAAGGCAACCGAAAAGCTCAGTTCAGGATACAGGATCAACCGCGCGGCGGATGATGCTGCCAGTCTTACTATTTCCGAAAAGATGCGCCGACAGATAAGAGGACTTACCCAGGCAAGCAATAACTGCCAGGATGGTGTTTCGCTCGCCCAGATCGCAGACGGGGGAATGGCCGAAGTCCATGATATGCTCGACCGGTGCATAGAATTAAGCGTCAAGGCATCCAACGGGACCCTGACTCCCGAAGACCGTGATGCCATACAGTCAGAGATAGACCAAATAAAAAAAGAGATAAACCAGGTTTCCGATAAGACCGAATTCAACACGATCAAGGTCTTAAAGGGCGGCGTGACTCTTTATTCACCCGAAGTAAACTATGAGGGAGGCCTTCCCGGCTGGGTAAGCGGAAGCCCTTCTCTTGACGCGGGCAAGCTGCAGGATACCGTAACGAACGGGGCCGGAGAAAACAGACGGGGGATGACTCTTGACTTTTCCTCACTGGACGGATCCAACGTCTCGGATCTTAAGGACCAGGGCTTCTATACGACATGCTGCACCTGCGATGCGCATTACAGCATCAAATTCGTTGAAGGACCGGCTCAGCCCTCATATAAGAGCGGACAGAACAACATATTCGAAGTGAGCATAGACGGAATTACTTCAGGGCCCGACCTTGTACAGGAGATAATAAACACGGTCGGCAATAATCCAAACAGTCATTACACAAATTTCGAGACAGATCCCGCCGCCCCCGGAAAGCTCATGATATATGATAACAGGGAAAACTACACTCCGGGCACCGGAAGCAGTGTCCCGGCCACGGGTTTCGGGCTTGTCGGAGAAGGTGTTGCCTATGCGAAGCTTGATGAGGATAACCCTGTAAGTATAAACATTCAGGCAGGTTCGGAACCTGACCATACCATCACGATCGAGCTTCCTCTTATAGACTGCACCGCTCTTGGCATAAACGGGGCAACCGTCCTTACGGAGGAGCGTGCACGTGCCTCGATAGATCTGTTTAAACACGGCAAGGATTACGTCAGCAGCGAACGTTCAAGGATGGGAGCGGTCCAGAACAGGCTTGAACATACCATTAAGAATCTCGATAATGTTGTTGAAAATACGACCGCGGCAGAGTCAGGCATGCGCGACACCGACATGGCCGCCGAAATGGTCAATTTCTCCAAGGAAAACATACTCGAGCAGGCCGGTCAGGCTATGCTTGCCCAGGCCAATCAGATCAACCATGGTGTACTCAGCCTGCTTGAGTGAATACCTTGACTTACGAATTATTGTATGCTATATTTGTTTTCGTGCCTCGGATAGAGGCAGTACGTGCGCGTAGCTCAGCTGGATAGAGCGTCTGGCTACGGACCAGAAGGTCGGGGGTTCGAATCCTCTCGCGCACGGGAAGAAAATAAGAGTATCCGGATTTTACCCGGATACTCTTATTTTGTTCTCGTCCTGTCGGACTCGAAGGGTTCGAAGTCTCGGAAGGCTGACGCCTTCCTCGGTCGGTGCTAAGCGAAGGTCCACCGGACCTTCAGCACCCTCTCGCGCAAAGGGATCGGGGGACGGTTCTGTGGTCCCTTTTTTGAGAATCGAAAAGGGACCGCAGAACCGTCCCCTGGTCCCCAAAATCAATCTACATTCTTCAGCCTGTCCGCGGCCTCGATCATATCCTGCACGATATCCTGAACTTCCGAAACGGTACGCTCATTCTCTTCCGTTGCGCTGCAGGTCGTTGTCGAATGGGCGGATACCTCCTCGGTTATAGCGGAAATTGTCTGGATACTCTCAACTATCTCATTGTTTGCCTCGGCAAGCCTTTCAACTATATTTGCAAGTTCTCCGGAATCCATACGTATCCTGCGGGTACTTTCCACTATCTTATCGAAGCTCTGGGAAGTAACACCTGCCGATTCATTCTGGATCCTGTTGCTGTCAACGAGGGAATTGATCGAAGCCACGACCTTGTTTATCTCCGCTGATATCCCTTCGATCAGCTCACTGATATTTCCGGTAGCATTCTGCGTCTGGCCCGCAAGATTTGATATCTCGGTAGCAACGACCGCGAAACCTCTTCCGGCCTCGCCTGCCCTTGCGGCTTCAATGCTGGCGTTTAATGCAAGCAGCGACGTCTGCGAGGCAACGTTATTGATTATCTGTACGATCGTTTCCATCTGCTGGGTTGCGGCCCTTAAGCTCTCAACCTCATTTACGACACCGTTTCCGGCCTGCTCGGATATCGCAGCCTGTTCCATGAGCTTTTCGATATTATCACGGCCTTCATGTATCGCCTCAACCGCATCATTTACGTTCATGCCGATGCTTTCTGAAGCGCCTGTCACGTTCTCGATCTGACGCTGGATCTCCTCGGTCTTTATGAGCTGATTCTGGACAGAATCAGCCGTATCCGTGGTTCCCGACTGCACTTCCTGCATCGCTGTAAGGGTATCACGGCTTGAACGCGCCAGGTCTTCCATCCTTCCCGAGACCTTACCCACGTCTTCTATAAGCCGTCCCGAGCTCTCCATTATCGTTTCAAGCATCCTTTCGGTCTTCTCACTCGATGCGTTTATGATCTTGACGCGAGATGCATTTATACGTGTGATGACTCTGTTAACGGTTATCGAGAATACCGATACAAGAACCATTATGAGCACTTCTATCTCAAGATCCGCAACAGCTCCGCCTTCCCAGTTACGCCCGGATGCGAACTTGACCGCATGTATGACCGCGATCAGGGATACGGCCACACCTTCTATGACCGAAAGCTTTATATCGTTATAAAGTGAAGTCAGCAGTATCGTCGGGATCGCATACACAAATACGAGGATGGTGTTCGTCGTCATAAAGCATACGATGGCGTAGAAAACACCGTATCCGATCACGATCAGCCACTTGATGATGTTGTTTTCCGGATTGAGCTTATACAGTATCCATCCGGCGATCATCGGCACAAGATCCGCAAGTTCCGTTACAAGGAAACGTCCGATACCGATCTCACCCTTTGCGATCTGAATGATGTATGCAACGGCTATGATCGATGTCAGCACCGTAAACAGTATCATCGCCGTTTTGTTGATAAGCGCCTCGTTTGACTTTGTCTTTTCCATCAGGATCCTCCTTTTGATTCAGCAACAGTCACGCTTACTGGAACAGTTCATCCTCGATAAGCCATTTCTTATCATATTTCTTAAGGTTTATTTCAAGTTCTTCTGCATCCTCGCCGTTCGTATAGACCGTAGCCTTAACCTTCGCCGTGGATGCAAAGGCAGCACCGAGATCATCGAATTTGATCGGGAAGGCTTCATATGCACCGCCCGAATACTCAACGCTCTTGATATCCACGGTGTATTCGGGGGTATCAAAATTGGCCCCGAACAGTGGCGCAAGTCCCGCGAGTGCTTCCATATTGCCCTTAAACCCCGTAAGTCCTATAAGCGAATCCGCCGCACTCATTATCCCCTTGTATTCATCAGCGATCCTGGGATTATAGCAGTCTATCACACCGTTTATATCCATATCACTGAGCGAACCGATCAGCTTTTCCACAGTCGATTCGGGCCCGGTAACGAAATTGTGCAGATAAAATACCGCGCCGCCGGCAAGCAGTACAAGTACAACTGCGATGATGCTTATAGCGATCACAGCGCCGCGGCCCTTTCTCCTGACTCTTCCTACGGCCGCTGCCGCAGCCGGGACAGCACCCGCCATAGCAGCTGCAGCCGCAACATTGACCGGATTTACGGGAGGTGCCTGATATACGGGAGGAGCCGGAGGTGCTTGGTACATAGGCGCCGGCTGCGGTGCCTGATACGCCGGGTTCACCATGCCTCCCTGATAGTTAGCCGCTCCACCGGCCTGCATTCCCGGTATGTCCGGATCTGACGCGACCGGAGTTCCGCACTTGGGGCAGAACCTGCTTGTATCCTTAAGCTGATTACCACATTTTCCGCAAAACATAGGCGTCTCCTTTAGATCAACTTTATGCTCTTTATTACAGGCTGGGCATCCCTCGGGATGGTACCGTTGCCGTCAACCGGCCTTGAAGCCTCACATATCTTATCAACCACTTCAATACCTTCGGTCACATATCCGAAGCATGCATAATTCCCGTCAAGGAACTTACTGTCCTTATGAACGATGAAAAACTGCGAGCTTGCACTGTTTGGATCGGAGCTCCTCGCCATCGAGATCGCGCCGCGCACATGAGAAAGCGGATTGTTGACGCCGTTACTCATAAACTCGCCCTTTATCTCCTTATCCGAACCACCCATTCCGTTGCCGAGCGGATCTCCGCCCTGGATCATAAATCCGGACATTATACGATGAAAAGTCAGTCCGTCGTAGAATCCCCTGCCCACAAGTTCAGTGAAATTACGTACGGTTTCGGGTGCTTCGGAAGCAACGAGCCCAACACTTACAGTCCCAAAGCCCTCAACCTCTATACTGACCCTGTCCGATACTTCATATTTGTCATTAACTAACATAGTCCACCTCCAAATTCATCATATATTTTCAGTATATACTACGATACATATATGCTCAAGAACCAAAAATTCCGCCGGGTCTCCCCTTCGATATGATCTCCTTTATAAGCGGAGCGTTCAGCACGACAAACACCGCAAGGAACACGGCCGACAGAACCACATCCGTGATAAATCCAGTAAAGACAGTCACTGCCGCCATCACGACAGAGAGAAGGAGGAAACACCCAAACTCCCCGTACTTTATATTTACCGGTGCCGTCCTGTTCACTTCCCTCATCCTGACAAGCCACATGATAAAGAAACCGCAGAAAGTCGAGATCGACGCAGCATGAAGACCGATAAAACCTATCATGCAGATATCGATGATTAGGTTTACCGCAGCTCCGGCCATGCTCGATCCGGCGATCGGCCTTGTATCCGTTCCCTGCAGAAGCCCCGCGCTTATAAAGGAAGTAAAGCCCTGGAACACCGATCCGAGATACAGAAAACCTATATATACGGCCGCCGACCTGTACGCCTCACCGAGCACGTTCCCGGCAAACAGCTTCGTGGCAGGTATCAGAAACAGGACAAAGGAAAACGACAGCCTGTACAGCTTCTCAAAGACAAGGGATGAATACTCCGAGGTCTCGCTTCCTTCCTTAAGATCCGCAAGGGCCAGATCGGTCCATGCATTATTGAATATCGCAAATACCATCGTCATGATCGAAGGAAACTTATTTGCCACCGCATAGATGCCCGTCAGTGCAGGTCCGAGATAATACCTTACGACATACCTGTCCGAAAGCCCCATGACCCACCAGCTCAAACCCGAAGGCACGAGCGGCGCCGAGTATGCCAGCATGCTTTTGGTAAGCTGCCTGTTATCACTGTCCGAAATGACTTTCGTCCTTAACTGCGGCGTGCACACAAGGATGAATACTATAACGATGATCTCGCTTATCGCGGTGCTCTGAAGCATTGCCGTCACCCCTTCGCCAAACACGACGATCTTGATGACATTAAGCGTGACAAATATCCCCGTATACAGCAGCCCGCTCACGGCAAACAGCTTCCTCTCCTCAAGTCCCCGAAGCAGCGTCTGAAGCGATTCAAGCCACCTGCCGAGGATCAGCAATACACAGAAATATGCGCAGAATTTTATGGGAACAAAAGCATTGACCAGCAAAGTCAATCCAAGCGAGATGATGCTGCTTATTATCATGACTCTGTATGCGGCAGATATACACAGCCTGTCTTCTTCTATATGGTGGAGCATCCACCTGTATGCCGCATCAGATATCCTCATCGTGATAATGGGCGTCAGAAGCGCAATGGTTGACATAAGTATATCGTAATCGCCCATATCATCCGGCGAGATATAATATGTATATAAAGGTACTATCAGGAACGCGATCAGCTTGGTCCCGAAATTACCTATGGCATATATGACTGTTCCTTTTGCAAGCCTGCTACCTTTGCTCATGATGATCCTTCCCGGTCATCCGGATACAAACACTTATCTATAGACTCCTTTAAAAACATAAGTCCTTCACTCCTCATGTCTTCTATCCTGCTCTTTATTTCGGCCTTCTCAGGACCTGTAAATCCAAACTCCTCTTTAAGCTCTTTACCAAACCGCTCCCCGATCCCAAGCGCGGCCGTTAAGTCCCTAAGCCTTGAGTTCATTGAAGAAACGTCCCCGTCCTTAAACCTCGGCATTGCCAAAAAAGGAGTCCCCAATATGCAGGATAATGCCGATGCGTGAAACGAATCGGTAATAACGAGCCCTGCATTCCCGATACAGTAAAGGAATTCGCCGATACCCATAACAGGAGCAAGATACTCCCGGTTCCTTACCTCCCATCTGCGGTCATGCGTGTCCTTATGCGACACAAAGCTTATACTCATATGATTCTTTTTCGCATAAGCCTTCGCCTTCTCCCTGTTGTCTTCGTCATCCCCGAGAAAATACGCAAATATCTGCGAAGGCTCACACGGAACAGTCAGTCCTTCCCAGTCCTTTTCCTTGAGCAGGAATACAGGATCGGGCATACATTTAACATCAAGATCCGCAAATGCCCTGTTTAACATCTCTGCGGTGCTGCTTTCCCTGACCGAGATAAAGTCATACCGCGGCAGGTATCTTCCCATGAAGCCGGCCTCTTCATCGTTAAGTGCGTCCCTCGCAATGCTCGCAGCATACGCTATCCTTTTTACATCATCCGGAAGGAAATCAAGAAACAGCTCCTTCTGGTATCCCGTCGGATTCCATATCTGATCGCTGCCGCTTATGAACAGGTCATATCGGTCCTTAAGCGATGATATCGTACCGGCAGTGACTCTTTCCGTATGAGGGATGCGGGCAGCAAAATCATCCAATTTGGTCCTGAATTTATTATAACCGTGCGCCCAGCCACCGTACCGAAGATACCTGTATGCCGGGGCGAGCCGTCCCTTAACGGATTCCTTAAGAGGTGAATACCCCGGATAACCGGACATAAGCTCATAGCTTATCTGATCGCACTTATGCCCAAACGACTCCACGGCCTTTTGGAGCGCATAAGCCTGCAAAAGGCCGCCGTAGTTATAGTTCCTATGATAAAGTGATAATATCGCGATCTTCTTCATCATCTATTCCTTAAGTGCAGCAGTAAACTGCTTAAGTGCATCCTCGGGGTCAAAGTCACTGCTCACGGTCTTAAGACCTTCGTTTATAAGTTCCTTCCTAAGCCAGGCATCGTCAAATGCAAGGCAGACATTCCGCACCAGCGCATCAACGTCCTCAACCGGCGAGAGCATGGCGTTTACATTATTTACGGCATATTCCCTGACGCCCTCATAATCCGTGGAAACAAGCATATCCCCGCATGCCATTGCCTCAAGTCCCGTAAGCCCGAAGCCTTCGCGAACGGTTGCGCACATAAATACCTGCACCGAATTATATATGCTGACTGTTTCTTCCGAAGAGGCATTATAAGTGAACTTGATCCATCCGGGCAGTTTACGGTCCGGTACCGTAGTACCGAACATCTTCACTTCAATATCATCATATATCTCTTTCAGCTTATCAAGAGCTTCAAAAGCATAATTAAGTCCTTTATAAGCGGCACCGTGATACAGCAATGCGATCGTATGCTTTTTTCGTTCATCGACCGGGGTTTTGACGCGGTAAATACGCGTATCGACGGGATTCTTCACAAGATATGATCCAAGCTTTGCATGCTCATCTACGAGTTCCTTAAGCCATGATGACACGACTATGTTCTTAAACCCGAGACCATAAGACTCATAAACATATTCATCAGGAAACGACCAGTTCTCAAAATCCTGGATGAAATAGGCCTTATCGGCCGAGGTATCAAGGTCACGCACATAGCCCACCGTTTCAATGGCCGTGCAGATGACCGTATCCATTTCATTCATGATCCGGTCAAGATGCGGGGTCTTAAGAGTCATCTTCCGGATCCTTTTATCAAGGCCAAACCATCGCGGCTCAAAAAAAGTCATGATCACGCCGCCTATCTTCTTAAGCGCCCGCGGGAGGGGGTAATTTACAAATATATCCTCATTAAGATACAGCATGTAAACATCATTATCCCGCACCAGTCCGCAGGCATACTGATATATGACCCCAAAACCTCCTATAGGTTTCCTTGAATACCTTGGCAATACGAAACATATCTTCATGACCGATGATCTCCGTTAACTTCGCCGCATCCTGCAGTTTGACCATACACTACCTCTCAATCCTTATCCAAAAATCATCCTCGGCCATGCGTCCCTGCGTCTTTTCGATTATCATGACAGGATCGTAAAACGGAATATCAAGCTTCTTAAGTTCAAATTTCATCTTATCACGCTCCCTTGGAAAGCACCTTGACTCAAGAAACTCCTCATAATCATCAAAATCAGGCATATCATTCACACCAAACGCGCGGTACAGCGGGTTACCGATATAGTTATGGATCATTACCTCACGAGATAGTTCATCCACGTCGATCACGGTACACACCGTATTTTTATACATATACCAAAGTCTCAGCTTAAGTTCATTTGCCGGCAATTCCAGCTTCCTTGCAAGTTCCGGTTTTCTGAGCAGTATTTCCGTAAGAGTCACAATGGGGCCCGTAATCCGCCCCTCCTTAGATTCCCAGTTCTCCACAGTCCTGACAGCACATCCCAAAAACGCAGCCAATTCCCGCTGCGTCATCTTAAGCGCTTCCCTTACGCGCTTTATATCCTCTCCCGTTATATGGTCCGCAATAACATATTCTTTCTCCATAATGATCACCTCAAAATAATTAAACCACATATTTTGCGGTAAATCAAGCCATTTCGCCCGCAGATTTTGCGGGATAACCTCCGATAAGTACTTCCGGACATAAACCTGTTCATAAAAAACAGACCCCGCCGGGATCTGCCTTTCGTTATCTTCATGACCGATGTTCCCCGTTGATATCGCCGCATCCCGATCAGCTTACATCTGCGCGTTATCTGGTAAATGTCAGCCACATGCCGTCCATATTGAGCTTAAGGTCATCGCCCTCGACAGTATATTCATAGGAATTATCCGCCATGATGAGCATATTGCTTCCCCACATTACATCAACATCATCCTGAATGCTTATGACCCCCGTGTGATCCTCATTAAGTGTGACCGAATACTCAAAGGTCATTTCCTCACCCTCTATCTCCTCGGTTTCCGTCCTCTTATATACTCCGGGATAATCCTCATACATGGTCTGCGGCTCAAAATCTTCATACTTTATGGAATCGATTATCGCTGAGAGCGTATCGCTTACCGGTATGTCGATCTCATCATCATTTGCTTTGTGAGTGATAAAGTCAAACATTAAAACTCCGCCGTTATATTCACCCGCAAAAATATTCTCGGAATATCCCGAACCTTCACCG
>JAILLY010000084.1 GCA_024692905.1 Lachnospiraceae bacterium
TTAATCCTTGCCGTAGGTTTTGTGAATGTTTTTCTTGAAGATGCAATGGGAGCGATGCTTAAGTTCATGGTTTCTTAAACCAATCAATAGAATACAGAAATGGCAGCTTATGTTTCGGCATAGGCTGCTATTTATTTTGGAGGAAAAGATGGCAGCGACAAGACTGATACCTTTGCATCTGAATAAAGGAAAGACAATAGCGGAGTGCCTTAAGGAAAGGACGGACTATACGGAGAACGGTAAAAAGACTAACGACGGATTGTATATCTCTTCGTATGCCTGTGATGTCAAGACGGCAGATGAGGAATTCATGCTGAGCAGGCGGGTATATGAACAGTGCTACCGGCAGATAAGAAAGCATGAAGTGATCGCGTATCAGATACGCCAGTCGTTTAAGCCTGGAGAAGTATCACCGGAGCTTGCCAATAAGATTGGGTACGAGCTTGCGATGCGGTTCACGAAAGGATGCCATGCATTCACGGTTTGTACCCATACCGACAGGCGTCATATCCATAACCACATAATCTTTAATTCCGTGACCATAGACGGCAGGAGAAAATTCCGGAATTACTTTAACTCATCGGAAGTAGTCAGGAAGATTTCGGATATGTTGTGCATGGAAAATGGTCTGTCGGTCATTAAAACGAAGAGGGTGAAAGAGAAGAGCATAGCCAACCTTGTAGATATCGAAAAAGCAATGCGCGAAGGGAAAGGTCCCGGATATGAGAGATGGGCCAAGGTATTTAACGTTAAGCAGATGGCGAAGTCGCTACTGTTCCTGCAGGAACATGGGATAAAGGATTATGAAGAGCTTGTTAAGATAACCGAGTCTATGAAGGAAGAGATTGCAGGACATATGGATCGGATATCCGTTCTTGAAGAGAAGCTGACAGCAAACAAGGAGTTGCAGACACACATCATCAACTATGCAAAGAGTGATGGCAAGGATGAAAAAGCCAGGGCGGCATTTAAGAAGTTCCCGAGAGGGAAGCTGCCTAAAATGAAAACACTAAGAGCGCAGCATGAGGAACTGTGGCAGCAGAAGAAACAAGCTTATTCAGAGTACTGGTCTGCCCGAAAAGAAGCAAAAGACTATCTGATAGCAAGAGAGAACATTGAACTCATGATGGGCTTAAAGGATGCTGCCAAGGCTAAGAATGACGTTTCAAAAGATAAGGGCGAGATATAAATCGAGCCGCTCACAGCCGAAGGCTGTGTTGTAAAAATCGCATTTGTATTACAAATGCATTGCTTGCCAAGAGGAATTACGGGCAAGGCTGACAGGCTGGCTTAAATGGTAAGCGCATATTTTGTTGAAAAAGATTGGAGGAATCAGCATGAAGGTAGAAGTAAGGGCAAGAGAATTCGAGAATGGCGGTAACGGTCTTAGGGGAAGCGCCACGGTAACATTCGACGGATGCTTTACAGTCCACAACATTAATATCGTAGAGAGGAAGGGAGACGGGAACCTGTTCGTATCCATGCCGTCATATAAGACGAAGCAGGTGGATGAGAACGGGAAGGACATCTATAAGGATATCTGCTTCCCCATAACAAAAGATTTTAGGGAGAGGCTGTTCAACGCAGTGCTTACAAGCTTCAATGAACGCAAGCCCGTGATGATGGATACGTCCAGGAACGGACAGGATCATGTGCTGTCGGATGCGGTAGTGGAAGCGATGAAGGAGGCCGGAGAGCTCCCTTTTGATTATGGGGAGCCTGTACGTGCGGGCTCCCCTGAGTCAAGAAGCTCGGTGAAAGATGGACTTGCGGATAAGATCCGTGAGGCGAAGGATTCCATAAAGGGTTTTGGTGACAGGAAGCCGAGAGAAGCAGCGGTTGGTGCAAGGTAGGAGAGGAGAAGATCATATGATGGACTTTAAGGAATTTGTAAATGAGATCGCGGAGAAGATAAAGGATTTTCTTCCCGATAGCTTTAAGGATGCCCTGATAGATGTCAGAGAGATAGTCAAAAATAACGATGTTAAGTATACGGGCCTGACGATACACAATGATGACAGCAAGGTATATCCCACGATCTATCTGGAGCAGTTTTATAAGGAGTATGCAGATAATGGTATTGACCTGAATACGATCATGCAGAAGATCGTAAAGGTAAGGGTTGAGCATGACGTAACGAAGAAGTTGGATGTCGAGAAGTTCAGGGACTTTGATTATGTTCGTGACAGGATCACATGCAAGCTCGTGAACCGTGAGCATAATTC
>JAILLY010000003.1 GCA_024692905.1 Lachnospiraceae bacterium
TAGAAAGAATTATTTCAATGTTTAATATGACTGAAAGAGCAGGATTAGTTGAATTATATGGTATGTTATTAATAACTTGCTCATTAGCAAATAAATCATTGGTAATGTCCGTTAAGAATAAAATTAAAACAAAGAAGATGAAAGATATTAAATGGAATAAAAAAGAAATAATATGTGCAGTTTGTGGAATGTACTTATGTTAATAGCAGCATATATTGAAAGCAAATCGATTATAGTTCTTTGATGTGATCGACCGGTAAATCGGAATAGGGCATATCGGCATACATTATATGCACGGCAGGGAAAAATAAACGGGTATATTTTATTGTTTGCGCTGTGTAACACTCTGAATCATTGTGTTAGAATGTATATTAACAGGAGGACAGATAATTATGGATAAATTCGAGTACAAAGTGATCTCTTATGACACAACAGGCTTTTTTGGCGGAAACGTTAATACCGGAGAGCTTGAAAACAGGCTTAATCAGTTAGGGAACGACGGATGGGAGATTGTAAGCAGCGCATCGACCAATCAAAGCTACGGTTCGTCCAAAAGTCTGGTTTTTATATTCAAACGTAAGAAAGAGCAATAGCTTGTTTTTGTTTAATTAAACAGGGCTCCTGAGATAACCTCCGAGAAGGTTTATTTATTGTTTTCAATATATTGTTTTATCTCCTCAGCCGTCATCTGCCCGTCCCAGAAGAAGTAGCCGTGAGGTATGCAACGGAGTTCTCTTAACTGTGATTCCAAAGCTGCGGCCGCTTCCGAAGGATCACGATCAAATGATGTAAGTTTAATGCTGCTGTCGTTTAAGATGTGAGATTTTATCCATTCACGGGTTTCTTCATTATTTGCCTTAACGGTCCTTACGGCGGGAATGTCCGGAACAGATGCGTCAAATCCGGCAAGCATGCGTTTCAGATCTTCTGCGCGGTCGATTTCACCGTCGTGAGCATAGAAGATAAGAGTATTGATAAGTGAGCTTATGTCGTAGTTTCCATAAGCTTCGCAGTATACATAAAGGCTTTCATTATATCCGAGGACATCTTCCGTATATATGCCGATCAGGGTATGGTCGGCTTCTGCAATGTATTTCGCGTTTATATCGGTTATGTATTCGAATTTCTCGGGCTCGGAGTAACAAAATGCGATCTGGGCAAGGTATCGTATGTCGGGACGGTCAAATCTCGACTCAAGCTGTTTATTATAGCCGTATGTTATGCTGACTCCGCTTACAGGCTGCACAGTGATATTATCAAGTGACCACATATCACCGTAGGATTGGTTAAATACAGCGTCTGTGATCTTCCATGAGGCAGGGAAGACTACACTCGGATAGGAAGGAACAGTGCTGTATTGATAGTATTCTGTTGCTTCGATGGCATTGCCGGCGTCATCCGTATATACAGCTGACTTTATGTGATCGTTTATATTGTAAGGGCTTGCCGAAAGGATCGGTGAGGGAGAGGAAGTCACCACAGGGACCTCCGACACGGATATTGCGGGCGTTGGGGTATTGGCTGTACGTTCTTTATCTTCGATCTGCGCCCTGCCGGAACAGCCTGTAAGGCACAAGGAAACGCATAGTGAAAGACTTATGGTTCTGATATTTCGAAAAGACTTTTTGTTCATCGTATTTCCCCCTTGAAAGTACTTTATTATCATTATATATATATAAACCCGAAAAAAACAAACAATGGTTTTGAAAATATTATAATTATGCTATAATATGACGGATTTTACGGTATTTAAAAAATTATTGTACGGAGCGGAGTATGAAAAAACATATAAAAACAATGATCGCCTTTCTGCTACTTGGCATAACTGCAGTTGCGAGCCTTATTCCGGCTGCACCGGATAAGCATGCGGATGTTTATCCGGATGAGAACACGAAGATCATGCTTTACGGCGAAAGTCACGGGGCGAAAGTATACTATGACATTGAAGAGGAGCTTTGGAAGGAGTGCTACAAACGGGGAGACAGGGCTCTTTTCGTAGAACTTCCTTATTATACAGCCGAGTTTATCAATCTTTGGATGCATGATGATTCCGACGAGATACTGGATCAGATATTTACCGACATAAAAGGTACTCAGAGCGGAAACATTTATTACAATGAGTTCTTTCACAAGATCAAGGAAGAATGTCCGGAAACCGTGTTTTACGGTACTGATGTAGGGCATCAGTACAACATCACCGGAACAAGATATCTGGAATACCTCACTCAAAAAGGGCTTGAGGGATCCGAGAACTACAGACTGGCTAAAGAATGCATAGAGCAGGGCGAGGATTATTATCTTCATGACACCAGGCATAACGGTATGTCTCCCATCAGAGAGGCGTACATGATAGCCAATTTCAAGAATGCTTATGCAAGATGCGGTGCGGAAAGGATAATGGGAATCTACGGATCTTATCACACAGACCTCGGTAATCCCGATCTTATGACGGGACAGTTGAGGGCTTATTACGGTGATATCATAAGCAGTGTAAGGTTAAGCTCGGTTGCCTTTGGGGAAAATCCGCCTTACAGGTTCGGATTCAGCGTTACGGGACTGATCTTTCTTATGATGCTTTTCATTCCCAATATCTATTGGGCGAGAAAGGCAATGCCCGAAGGCTATGAAGAGGCGTCCCAAAAAGAGAACAAGGTACTCCTGACATTTGAACGCACCGGCGAGGTTTTGGCGACCTGTTCGCTACTTGTATTTCCGGCTGTTAATCCTCATTTAAGGCTTCTTCCCGAAGGACTCTTCTTTGATTGGAAGATAATGTTGTGG
>JAILLY010000017.1 GCA_024692905.1 Lachnospiraceae bacterium
AGACAGCGTCATGATCCCGGTACAGGCTCAGTACCTTCCGGCAAAAGGCCTTGAGCTCCTCCTTCAGACCGTGAACAAGGTAAGGAAGTATATAAACCCTAAGCTGAGGATCGAGGGGATACTCCTTACGATGGTCGATTCGAGGACAAATTACGCAAGGGATATCAGTAATCTTATCAGGAATGCTTACGGCGGGAAGCTCCATGTATATAAAACGGATATCCCGCAGTCGGTCAGGGCATCGGAGATAAGCGCAGAAGGAAAGAGCATATATGAGCACGATCCAAGACAGATGATAAGGATAAGAAACAAAAACAATCAGCACACAAACAAAAGCATGTGTCAAATAGCAGGAGGTCGAAATACAAACAGGAAAAGAGAGCGGGAAAAAGACCAAGACGAGATTATATCCCTGCTAACGATGATTTTGAGGATGATTTCTAATATATTGATCATCAAATTATGTATCGACAGGATGAGAGAAGAAGAGGAATGAGGTGGTCATACGCCGAATACCAAACATTTCCGTGGAGGAAGGTGAGATTGATAATGTTCTGTGATAGAATAGAACATATTGATGAAATACAGTCGACCAAGGAGATGATCAGATGGGTAATATTCTAAAGAACCGTACGCGTTATATAGTTCCGTTTATGGCAGTAGGCGATAAAAAACTGGAAATAAACGGCTCCGGATGGGTTAATGACATGACGCAGAGAGGTGAACATGACGTATATCAGTATATAATTGACTCTGTTTGCCCGGTGGGTGGGATTCTTCAGTCTCATATCGGTCAGTCATACCGATATGAGAAGAATGAAGGCCCTGTGTTATCTCTTTTGTATTGTCCCAAGAGCAATGGGACGGCGGCATTTGAGTTTGATATTACAGATATGGGACTATATCTGTTTGAAAGCAGAGTTGGATTCTTCTGGTATGAGACGGGAGATTTCAGACCCATCGATACAACAGGCAGTACAACCGATGCTATTTTGTCTATTGATGAGCTTGTTCTGTTTAATTCGAAATTTAAAGAGCTTAACTATGGCATAAACGCAAAAACCTTCAAGCGTAGTAATGCTCAGGGACCGTTCACTATTGGGAATTGGGCGGCAAGGGTGATCCTGGACGCAGTAGGAGATGTATCGTTCTTTGCGAGCCGGACAAACACGATCTACAAACATGATCCGGATAACAACCCCTTATATGTTCCCGATAAGGCACTTATATACAATTATATTGCCTTTGAAGATATGGACATGGACAGCCTGACCGCATACGCTTACCATCTTACGAAAGGATATAAAAAGACATATCGGGTTCCGAAGGATATAGAAGACAGGATGAGATTCCCGTTTGGCAATGTACTGTGGTATGCATGCAATGAAGGTGCCGGATACTATGTGGTGGCGGAAGAAGATAACAGGAATTTCATCAGAATAGGGATGGCTGTCAACTTCATGTCAGATTACTTCCTTCTTTATATCCTGGCGCTGAATAACAGATATTCCATGATAAGATTTTCTGAAAGGATAGGAAGAGAATTGCCATCAGATGAGGCGGCATATCTTTCACCGGGAATTTATCCTGATATGAAGGCCGGAATAGATAGGGAGCAGAAAGACCTGTACGATCTGGAACAGAAGGTGACAAGGCTTGTTACAGAGATTAATGTTTTCATCACGAAAAATCTGAGAGCATCCGTAAGCTATGTAGAGCATCAGAGTGATTTTTACGACTACCTGACAGATGTATTCAGGGTTAACGAAAGTATTGCAAGCCTGACTACAGGGGTTTCGGCACTTCAAAGACTTCTTGCACAGGTAGTCGAGACAGAACGGTTCTTCGATAATAACGAGGAAATGCTTTCCTGGAGAAAGAATAGCGAATACGCCAGGGTGCAGCAGGAAAAAGAAGTACTCCAGAGTGAGATATATAAAGATGAGCTTACGGGGCTTATAAATCAGAAGGGATACTTGAGATTTGCCGGAGACATATTCAGGGAGGCAAAAGAGCAAAATAAGATACTGTTTATCTGTTCGGCGGATATGAACGGGCTTAAGCATATAAATGATAACTATGGACATGAAGAAGGGAATCGTGCGATAAGAGGCTGCATAGATATATTGAAGCATGCTGCCAAAGAAGAGGATATGATCTTTCGGACAGGCGGTGATGAATTTGTGATTCTGGGATTCAGAGATAGCATAGAAGGAGAAGAGGAACGGTTCAGCGCAGCAGCTGAAGAAAAGAAACATATGCTAAATGACGGTGCGGACCTTCCGTATGAGATAGCAGTGAGCTATGGGCCTATATTGCAGGATTTGAGTGATTTTTATGGGAATATTGATGACCTGTTCAGGCAATCTGATAACAAAATGTATGCAATGAAGGTATTAAGGGATAAATATCGAAGGGATTGATATCATGAAAGGAGCCTTACTATGGATATGTTGAATATGTATACAGAACTTAATATCCTTGATGATGCCATGATGCATGTAAAAGCCAAACTGGCAGAACGATTTCCTGATATGGGAATGGGGGATCATGACGAAGCTTATTATCAGAAACTGGATGATGAGCTTAAAACTCATCCTTATGTAGTAGGTGATAAAACTTATAGTGACTTAAGATCACTTGCGGCTTTCTATAACGAGGAGTTTATTACAATCATGAACACTGGGGGACGTCCGGTTGCCGGAGATATGCCAAAGAACGATGAGGAAATGGATATCAACATGGCCACAGGCTTTGGGGTGTAGTTTAAGAAAAATGTGCAAGTTCTCTTTTGCTTTTCCT
>JAILLY010000069.1 GCA_024692905.1 Lachnospiraceae bacterium
TCGAGTTCCTTTATCTTAAGGGACATGTCATGGATGACTCTGCCCCCGAAGGATTCATTGCCGAGTGACCAGATTAGTATGGACGGGTGATTCTTATTATGCTCATAAAGACTCTCTATCCTCGATATGAGCGAGGGCTCCCATTCGTCCTTATCGCCCGGCACGATCTCCGACTTGTCAATAAGGCCGCGGTACAGGGGATCCCATGCCCCGTGAGTCTCCATATTGTTTTCGGCTATGACATATATACCCAGTTCATCACAAAGCTCGTAGAACCTCGGATCGTTCGGATAATGGCTTGTCCTTATCGCATTTATGTTATTGGCCTTCATGGTCGTGATATCAGTGACCATATCCATGTAATCGGGTACTCTTCCGCTTCCGGCGCTGAACTCATGGCGGTTTACGCCGTTGAACACTATACGTTTCCCGTTAAGTTCCATTATCCCGTTCCTTATGGCAAAGTCACGTATGCCGGCCTTTAACGGAATGACCTCGGAGACCATGCCGTCCGGATCGAGCACCTCTATAAGAAGCGGATACAGGTAAGGCTTCTCGGCACTCCACAGCTTTGGTGCTTCAACTTCAATGCTTACCGGTTCTTCTCCCGTGACGACCGCGACCGTACCAAAGAGCATGTTCTCCTGGGCATACAGGTTTATATGTTCATTGATGCCCCTGATCACGGGGTTCATAAGGCTTATCCTTACCTTAAGATCGCAGGTGCACTTAAGGCTTATGTTTAATGTCGCCCGCAGACGGTCATCATCAAGCTGCGATACGACCTTAACATCGTTTACGTGTCTTGCGGGTTTATGGAACAGATAAACATCCCTGAAGATGCCAAAGAAACGGAAAAAATCCTGATCCTCGGTAACGCTGCCCGAGGTCCATTTATAAACCTGTACCGCAAGCTTATTGCGTCCCGGAACTGTATAGGGAGTAAGATCAAAGTCATGCAGGTCGAAGCTGTCTTCGCTGTAGCCGATATAATTGCCGTTAAGCCACAGGGCATATCCGGATTCGACTCCGCCGAACGCAATGCAGATGCTGCCGTCCTTCCAGCTGTCCGGAACGGTGAAATACGTAACATAGGATCCGCAGGCATTGTACCTGACCGGAACCTGTCCTATCTTATATTCCTCATGCCCGTCCCAGGGATATTGGGAATTAACATACTGCGGACGGTCATATCCCTGAAGCTGGATATGTCCGGGAACCCTTATATCATCCCATCCGTCACAGTCGTGATCGGGAAGCATGAAATCACCTGGAGCTTCGCCCGTGCCGGCCGAATACCTGAACTTCCATATGCCGTTTAAACTCTTTACGAAACTGCTGCGTTTGCCGACACATTCGTTTATATCCCTGTAAAATACATGATCGGAATGCGGCGGAAGACAGTTATCGCTAAAAAAGGCCGGATCGAATATCCTGCTTATGTCAAAACCGTCCATACTTCCTCCTTATGATATGCGCATATATGTTTATGATGTTTCCTGGAAATACCTGGATATCCCCCTGATAAGGCTGTTTTCCTTATCGGGTTTGAAGAATTCCCTCTTGACCGGCTGAAGGTACTTCGCAAATTCCGCCTTGCCGGCCGCAAGACACTCCTTCTCATATCTCCTGAAGGTATTCATTATCTTGGTATTCTTCCTGAGACTTATGTATTCCTGGTCATACCTGGCATAATACACGTCATACTTGCCGCGTATAAGCTTCCTGAAACGTTCGTCGCTCTCGAAATCATCGCACATTATCTTGACATGCGTATACAGTATGAAGAAATCACTCTGCCTGTAAACGACACCGAACTTACCGGGCCTGCATTTCTTAAGGGTTTCGTATGAACTGTGAACGTCATTGCATATGCAGTATATCTTACCGAGCTGGAAGTTGACCCATGTGGCATAATCCGATTCGGGATCCAGTGACTCGGCAAGTTTATAATACAGCTCATATGCCTTCTGGTATTCACCGGATGTAAGAAGCTTAAGCGCCTCGGCCATCGATCCGTTTAATGATATGTTCTCGGAGTTCTTTAAGAATTCGGGCCTTACGAGCTTAATGTCGAGATATCTGTTGTCCGCGATATCCACTGCATCCTTGCGGTCAGCTTCTATCACGAGTATCTCATCGAGTTCCTCGGACTTCATCGGGAGTGATAAAAGGTGCTCATTAAACTTCTTATGTCCGACCACGAGGCAGGTCTCTTCATAAGCCGCAAACTCACCTGCGACCTCCGCAGCCGCCCGTTCGATCTCACGCATATGGTTCATCGCGTAGGAACGGTCAAGGCATCCCCTGTAATAGGTCCTTAATTCCTTCTCGTAATGCTTCATACGCACATCAAGAAGGGCATGTCCGATATGTATATAGAAATCATTTTCATCTTCGATGAAATCAAGATTGCAGTGATAGTACATCGCGACCGCACGGTCGTAATCGCCCATGAAATAGTAGCTTTCAGCGAGGCAGAATGCACTCTCCGTATATACACGCATATTGTAATTGCTGTAGCGCAGGACCCTCTCGTACTGCTCGACAGCCCTGTTAAGCTGGTCGGTCTGCCTGAAATACCTTGCGTCGTACAGCCATTCATCGATGCTCATCCCGGCTTCACGCAGAGCATCATCCTCCATGATCTGCGCCACCGCGGCCTCGAAACTGATCATGTCATCGTTCCTGAACATGGCCATCTTATCCATGTCCCAGATGACTCTTAATCCGTAACCCGAAAGTATCCTGTTTATATCGGCTTCGGACTGTTCGAACTGCTCAAAGGATTCAAACGGATCGATCCCGTACCACTGCCTGAAGGCATTGTTTATCATCCTTATCACGGTACCTTCGGCAGAGCTTCCCGAAAACCAGTAAAGGGTCTCATCCTCAAGGTCGAAATGCTTGTACGGATTCTCCTCGTTTATCTCTTTGGTCCGAAGATCCAGGCTTATTGACACATTGGTCCCGAATACTATGAGCCTGTCCTTGTCCAGAAGATACCTGGTGCAGGGATTGATAAGAGGCTCCATTGCCTTGACCGTCCTGTACATCCTGATATCAAGTTGTCTGAACAGTTCAAAAAAGATCATCAGTATTCCTCATTCAGGACTACCTGGTGTGTAAGCTTATAATGCTTGCCTTCAAGTTCCTCAACGACCAGGTTCATATCATAACTGTATGCACCCGTCTCATTAAGGACGCTGTCCATATAGCCTGTCCTGTATTCCTTATTGCTGTATTTGGCGTAAATCTCCTGAACGAGCGCTTCGGTCGCTATCACATTATCAAAGGAGTATTCTCCTGTCCCGCGCGCAATGATCTGATCGTGACAGTCATTATAATAATCATCTATATTCCGGATCATATCTTCTTCGGTAAGTCCGAGATCCTCAAGGGAACGCAGCGTAACGGCCTGCATCCCGGCATTGCCCGATGATACACTCGCCCGGCCTTCCTGCGTTAAGTCCGTACCGTTAGCCGCATTAACATTCTCTACCGTCCTGCCTCTAAAGAGGACTTTCTGTATCTTTGCGGTCACCCCGGGATTATAGGCACATATTATGATAAGTATGGTGAGCAGGACAAGCAGTCCCGCGATAACATATAGTATCTTTCTTATGATCTTCATGTCCGGTCTTCCTGATCTTATTTCTTTTCACAACCTACATTATTTTAATATAATATTTATCTTTTGTCATTGGTTTTGGGTACTTTTTGGAGTATAATCATCACATGGACAGTAGAGGTCATGATCTTTTATCATGCACCCGGAAAAGGAGGCTTTCATGTTACGCAGGGTTTTTTCGCTGATCGTTGCGGCTTTGCTCATAGGTATGTATGTACTGACTCTTATATTCGGACTGATGCAGGATCCGAGGACTCCGGGGCTGTTGCTTGGTTCGATCGCGGCGACCATACTGGTACCGGTCGTACTGTACGGATACCAAAGGCTGTACCGGATCATACGTAAGGAATGATCATAAAAACGGCTCCTTAACGGAGCCGTTTTCTATACCGATCTTTTGACGTGGTCCTGATAACATGCATATAAAAACATGGCGGACATCAGCAGCCAATATATGAACCTGACCGGGCGCTTCATCAGCCTACCCTTACATGATTCTTAAGTGCGAAGATCTCATCGCTCTGGGTCAGATAGATGATCCCTTCGATGAAACCGACGAGCGCCGGTATACCCGTCCAGCAGAAGCAGACATATAAAATGCCCATTCCGATCTGTCCGAGATAGAACTTATGCACACCGATGCCCCCGAGGAAGATACCGAGCAATCCCGCTGCGACCTTACTCTTTATGGGCCACGCCGGATTTATCCCCGTTACATAAACCTGCTGCGGGGGTGCCTGCTGGACAACCACCTGGGGTGAACTGTAAACCGGCTGCTGCATCTGCTGTGCAGCCTGCTGGGTTGCAAACTTCTCTCCGCAAAACCTGCATTCTGTTGCACCCGGATCTATCGGTGCTCCGCACTGCGGACAAACATTTCCTGCCATAATCATCCCTCCTGAATTTATTTATCTCCTACCCATCAGATACATGGGAACAGATACTACCATATACAAGAACAGTAAAACTACATTACAGAGCACAAAATATACAGGGCTCATCGTAGCTGCATTTGCGAATACAAGAACATCAAGTATGATCTCATATATCACGGTCACCATGATGAGCGGTGCCAGGAAACCGACCTGTATGCCGCCCGAATTCACTGCGGTCAGTATATATAATGCAATAAATAGGATGCCGGCAAACTCAAATACGATCGAAGCGATAAGATTTGCCGCCGTTTCTATATCAAGCACGGCAAACAGAACATACAGCACTATCGCGATATAAAAGATGAGTATGGTTCCCGTAAGCAGTAAAGTAATGTTTTTCTTATCCATGATCACACCTTCTTTCCACAGACGGAGCAGAACTTGGCGGTCGGGCTTAACTTGGCGCCGCATTCACATACCTTCTCGGCGTAGCTGAAACCGCATTCGGAACAGAACCTTGACGCAGCGGGTATGCTCGTTCCGCACGAAGGGCATATCTTGAACTCGCCTGCCGAGGGCTGCTGCTGTATGGGATTTCCGACTGTCCTGCCCATGGCCGCACCCATTCCCATGGCCGCGCCCATTCCCATTCCGCCGGCAACAAACGCTCCGGCAACTCCGTTGCTGTTATTGGCAGCTCCTTCATATACGTCAAACGAACGCTTGGTGACATATCTGTTATCACCCATGATCTCGAATGCCGCCTTATCTTCAAGTATCTTGTTGATCTTTTCGAAATCCTCATCCGGGAAATTAACGGACTGGACAAAGAAATTAACAACCTTGAAGCCGTATTCCTCAAAATCAGGCTCAACCTGCGCCTTAACGTGATCGGAAAGCTGCTCAAGCCTTGCCGATATCTCAAGTGCCGAGATGCCGTTTGTTATGATCGCATCCGCTATGGCCGACTTGACCTTGATGACCAGGATACCCCTGTAGTATTCCTTGATCTTATCAAACTTGACTACGTCCGCCTTCTGCATCCCGCCTATGATCTCACGGAAAAGGGTAACGGGATCGAGTACTCTCAGTCCCATCTGGCCGAATGCCCTTACCCTTAACTTAACGTAGTATTTGGGATCGATGAGCTGGATGGGATCTATCGTTCCCCACTGGATATCCAGCTTGACCGTGGTGTTTATGAAATATACCTCGGCGCTGAAGGGAGTCCTTCCGCCGAAAGGAAGATTTACAAGCTTCTTTAATATCGGAAGATTCTCGGTTGAGAGCGTATATTTGCCGGGGCAGAACTCATCCGCAACGACTCCGCCCTTTACAAACAGGGCAACCTGGCCTTCCTGTACTATGAGCTGTGTACCGAGCACCAGCTCCTCTGACGGAAACTTATATATGAGCCAGTCACGGCTCTTTAACCCGTCAAACCTTACAACATCAATAATAGCCATCTTTATTCCCCCAAATCAGGTTGATCTTACATATATTGAATTTACCACATGGCCTGTCAAATATCAACAACCATATACTTCGCACGTCACGTATCCGGTCAAAAATCACATTTTGCTTTTAAACTCCCTCACATTATGATATAATGTGTAAAAATCACAATCAGGAGGTTCTTTATGGACAGTCAGAATATGTACGATCCTAACACAAACACAATATATGTACCGCAGGCGGATGAGATGTCCGTAGGCGACTGGATAATCACTCTTCTTCTTACATGTATCCCGATCGTCAACATCATCCTGCTCATCTTATGGGCGGTCGGAAGCTCGAACGATAAGCCTGCACGTAAGAACTGGGCTATCGCACAGCTCATATTCATCGGAATAGCATTTATTTTAAGCATGGTATTCGGTGCGGCGTTCGCGGCTCTTATCGCTTCACTTGTCAAGTAATAACGATACGGAATACAAAAAAGGCTTCATCGTTATGATGAAGCCTTTTTCGTGCAGAAAAAGGGACTTGAACCCTCATGGTATTGCTACCACACGGACCTGAACCGTGCGCGTCTGCCAATTCCGCCATTTCTGCATAATAACAATATATGAGCGCCCTTTAAGGCGCTCATATATATTACCCAATTTGTGCATCATTGTCAAGAAGCAGTATCGAAAATACTTCCCGCAGTATCCACTGTTCCGGCACCTCCCGATGCGTTATAACCCCTGAAGGTCTTGGCCGCTTCGGAAATGCTCGATGCAAGCTCGGCATAATTGCTCTTCCCGGCATCTGATGACGCCTCGGAGGCTTCCGATGCCTGCTTCGCATAATATGTCTTCGCAAGTTTAAAGTAACTTCCGTTCTTAAGGCTCGCATAATCCGAGTAAAAGTTGGCACTTAAAGAGTTATTGCTCTTACCGGATACGTCGAACATATTAAACGAATTCGATGAGCCCGAATTGCCCGGCGAATTAAACAGAGTGCTGTACCCACTGTACTGCTGGCTTCTTAAATATGCACTGTCAAGTGCTGATAATCCTGCCATGTTATCACTCCTTTGATAATAGAATCCGACAGATCCTTCTGTCACATCTACCCATAAACCTAACATAATATTAGCACATAACAGTTCCTATTGCAATAGCATAGCCGGCGATCTTAAATAATTATCTTGACATCCAACGATTATTGCTATATTATAATGGACGTTGCAGCAGGATGCTGTCAGCGGGGTGTGGCTCAGTTTGGTTAGAGCGCCGTCTTAGGGAGGCGGAGGCCGCTGGTTCGAATCCAGTCACTCCGATCAAGGCTCAGGTAATGCTTACCTGGGTTTTTTTGATATATGAGGTAATGCCATGACCGAATCAGCAGGAGCAAGACAGTCAGGTCCCGATATCGTGCGGTCCCTAGCCGCATTATTCGTAGTGTCAGTGCACTACTTCTTCAACTGCGGCTATTACAGTGCGCCTCTTACCGGGAATATCCCATTTATAATGACTGCCATGCGGTGGCTGTTTCTGTGCTGCGTTCCCATTTACATGATGCTCACCGGCTATTTCAAATGCAACAAGGAATTAAACCGGGCTCATTACCTTGGTTTCATCCCCGTCGGAATAGCATATCTATTGATATCCGTGATCAAGATCTTTGTCGGAAATTACTACTACGGAAAGATATACGGGATAAAGGAAGCCTTCGTGTCGCTCGGAAACTATACCATGGCATGGTACATAGGCTTTTATTTCTCACTTATGGCGATAGCCCCGTTCTTAAACAGGCTCTGGCATTCACTTAGCAAAAAGGAGAAGCATATCCTTCTTATATCATTAATCCTTGTAACATCACTTTATCCGGTCGCAGCGCTCCCGCAGGCATCAAACAATGCGGTGGCAGCGTGTCTGGGTTCGGTTTTTGCGGTCTTTGCACCAAGTTACTGGCAGATGATGTATCCACTGCTGTATTATTTCTTAGGATGCTATTTCAGGGAATATAAACCGTCAATAAACAAGCTTCTGCTGACTGTGACCGCACTCGCAATGGTAATACTGAATACATGCATATCATACGGCTATGCCCGGGGCGGGAACTTCCAGTGGTCGATACTCGGAACGGTTGACTGCGGTTATAACTGTATAACCGTGGTGATATGTTCGGCAGCGATCTTTTTGCTTTTCTATAACGTGGATATCAAAAACAGGCTTGTAAACAGGCTTTTATATGTCATATCGTCGGTGTCACTTGAGATATACCTGTTTTCGGCCGTCTTTGACATAATCATATATGACTGGGCCAAGCACAGGTACTTTGAGATGAGGGACTTTTTATGGCTGTTCTTCAT
>JAILLY010000028.1 GCA_024692905.1 Lachnospiraceae bacterium
ATGTACTTTGTCATATTCATAATGGGTACCGATGAAGCAAGGAGAGTATCGCTCATAGCACTCTCGGTCATACAGGCTTTCTGCGGTGCATATGGTTTTATTGCCCCAAGGGAGGCATGGGTTGATAATTACAGGATCAGATATATTTTAAATGAGACTGAACTTGGGAGTGAACTAAAGGGTATTAATCATAAGACCGACAGGGTAAAGTCAGACCCGCTTACATATGAATCGAACTATGCGTTGATAAGTGATTGTGCCGCGATCTCATACTGGTCTTACGGTGCCGCACCGGATCTTGAACGTGTGCTCCGCAAAGAGATGGGATATGACGGGGATATATCTTATCTTATGGATACCGGCGGTACGGTGTTCAGTGACGCACTGCTTGGTGTAAAATATTCTGCCGCTGCCGTAAATCCGGATAAGATGCTTTATGATGAAATGGAAGGCAGGCCTCATTTGTTTAAGTCAAGGTATACGCTTCCGTTTGGAGTGTTTATCGAACCTGAGAATCCCAAGGCCGATGATGCATCGTTTATGGAGTTTCATAATCTCTTATTTAATGAAATTTATGAAACGGATCAAAAGCTGATCATGGAAGACAGTGCTTCTGAGTATATATCGCAAAGTACCCCGCTCACGGACGAAGAAGCGGCTAAAATACGTAAATTTTTTGATGATAATGCACCAAAGGAGAGAGCTTACAGCCTTGCCATGACTGAAGACACAGGGGCGGTTAATACAGATGAAACGTCCGATGCGGGTGAAGCTTCTTCCAAACAGGAGGGGGATGATACGGATAGTGAAACGGAGTATGAGGACGGAAAGACCTATAAGCATATATTATCAGTTCCCGTAAGCGGTTTAAAGAGCCTGTATCTCTGCGTACCCGAAGACTATGAGTCAACCCTTACGTTTATAAAGGACGGTGAGCCGGTTTATTTTAATTCCTTTATCACATACGGTTCCAACTACTATCCGAACGGCCTTAGAAACGGTATCCAGGCACTTGGTACGTATGAGGATGAAACGTATGAGGTTGAGTTATATACTGAGGATAAGGAACTTAAAGACGTGAGCATCGGTATGCTTGACCTTGATCTGTTAAGTGAGGCGGTCAAAGCATCCGCGGCGGAGGTTAACCTTAATACCGTCTGCGGCAAAAAGGGACTGCGTATGAACGGCAGCGTCAATAAGGACGGAAGGCTGTTCATTCCTGTTGCGTACTCTGACAGTTGGAGTGCAAAGGTAAACGGAAGGGATGCAAAGATAATACCGTGTATAGATAATGCTTTTATTTCTCTTGATGTAAGCAAAGGCAATGTTGATATCAAGCTTACCTACCGCCCGAAAGGACTTATGACGGGATTATGTCTTACCGCACTTGGCATAGTCTTTGCCATACTGCTTGCAATGTTTTTAAAGAAGGGCGGACTTAAGGGGAAAAAGAGCGAGAAGGTATTTGACAGGATATTCATATATGCATTTAATTCAGTCGCAGCCGCGATGTTTATAATAATGTATATTATTCCGATATATATTAAAATGGCAATATAAGAGATGAGGCAGGTGGCGAGTAGAAAAAAGGGAATATGGGGTTTTCACTGTTGGAACTTATAATAGCGATAAGGGAGGACGTCCCTGCTACCGTGCATGGCCTAACCCCGATGATGTATATAAGTAGAAATATTGCGTAAAATAACCGTCACCCCGATATATCGGGAGGAATTTACAGGAGAAGCAGATGAAGAAGGAGCAGTCAAATGCCGGCTTTTCAATGGTCGAACTGATAATTGTCATTGCGATAATGGCAATACTTATCGCGATACTGGCGCCCCAGTACATAAGGTATGTTGAAAAGTCGAGGATCACATCGGATAATGACTTGATCGCAAACGTTCATGATGTCATAGCCATGGCTATCGCAGACGAGAATATCGAGCGAAAACCCGTTGACGGATATCATGGCAGCCTTCAGGACCTTGATGCTGCAAATTTTCCTGATTTTGTAACACAGATAGAGAATAATGTGGGCGGAGATCTTGCTTCGGTACATACAAAGCTCCAGTCAAAGAATTTCAGAGGACAGGATATCGATGTTGAGATAACCACAACCCAGCAGGTGACTGTCAGGGTAACATCTCCCGATGGTTTATCATCTCTTGAGTGGTGATCAATAGCTTTCACTTCTTTTTTGTCTTACACGTGCAGGGTTTTGATTTGAATAAAATATTATATAAAGAAATAGATAGGAAGTATATAGTTTGGGCTTTATGGCTGGTAATGGCGTTTATTTTAACATATTTAAATATCGAGACGATTTATTGCTTCGATACGATGAGCCATGATGACTTTTTTGGCATTTTGGATTTTACGTTTAGGGATGGTTTGTTTTATTCGATTGTTACGTTTCTACTCATATGGTTAGTTACATGTTCTTTTTTGGGTAATATATTCAAATCTTATGTCTTTTTAAGCTTGTTATCGTTTATATTCGGAATATGTTCAAGCGGTTTTTATAAAAGACGAAACGCGCTGATAACTCTAGATGATATTAGAATGCTTGGCGATGTTTCTAAAGTAAACATTTCGTTTGTTAATGATATTTCCGGCTATGTCATAGTATTGTTATGCTGCAATGTCATTCTGGGTCTATTCATATACAGAATAAATATCCCGACAATTAACCAATCAGGAAAGATACGTATATTGTTTAGAAGTTTTGTTATTATTCTTAGTTTATTGTTATATGTATATATATATTATTTTGCACTTTATGATTCTGAGATAGATGCAATAAACGGTGGGATACGTTTTGGACCGTTAATAACAATAAATAGAAGTTTTTTTGACAGACGTTATACGGAAGTAGTTGATGAAGATTTTAACAGAATAAGGGATAAATTTTTGGGGGAGTTACAACCGGATAAAACGGAGGACTTTAGAAAACCCGATATAATAGTTATAATGAGTGAATCATTTTGGGATATTAATCATATTTGGGGGCTCACATATTCTCCAAACCCAATAGAAGAGTTTAAAAGCATACGTAAAAATGCAATAATAGGTGAGGTTGGTGTTAACGAGTTTGGTGGTGGAACCAATAGATCTGAGCTTGATTTTTTTTTCTGGTGCGTCAAGAAGTGGCACATCAGGTATGGTGTGGGACGATTTTATTAATGAACCTTATGAAACATTTGTCTCGTATCTGCATAATAATGGATATCATACAGTTTGTATAAACGGTTATGATGAAAAGTACTATAATCGCTATCATGTTTACCCTAATATGGGTTTTGATAAGTGTATTTTTATAGATGACTTTGTAAACAGTTTGAAATATAACGGATATATATCAGATATAGCAATCACCGATGAAATATTAAATACGCTGAAATTGGGCGAAAATGAATTTGGAGATGAACCGTTATTTATTTATGCAATGACTGTTCAGAATCATGTTTATGACTTGGAACTTAAACAGAATAGCAGTGATGCTAAATACGTTGATATAAACTGGGGTGATGTAAAAGTCAGTAATAAGAGCAAGGAGGATGTTTATGAATATGTTAATGGATTGTGGGTTTCAGTAATGGGACTTAATAATCTTTTGGATTATTTGGACGAAACGGAAAGAGATACACTAGTCGTGTTCTGGGGGGATCACGCTCCCGGATTTGATGGACTTGATTATAAAACATATTACGATAATGATCATCTTTATAAAACACCATATTTAATTTGGTCTAATCATCAAAACAACTACATTCAGCCGGAAAATATTGAACTATATCAATTATCTACTTTGTTAGTTGATTATTTGCATTTGCCTCAAACAATGTGCACATATAAGAATAATTATTTTATGAATAAGGATTACGTTGATGATGCTGAGTATAAAAGAGATGTTATTGACGAGATAAAGATGTATAATTACATGAGGGAGTTTGACAGTATGAACAGATATATGTGGGGCGATATGAAATATCAATCTGAGCTGTATGAATAATACCACAGTTTGGGTGTTGTATCCATATGGTTGTTCCTTGAGAAGGGAGGAATAGAATGTTTCTTAAGCTTAATAACGCACTCCGGCTGCAATACGAGGCATTGTTCCGCAAGCTTGACGAAAACTGGAAGGGTGATGAGATATTCATTATCGAGGACGATCTTATGATGGCGGTCGGCAAGCCCGAATGCCTTGTACTCTCACTTGCGGACGGAGGCTTTTCCAAACAGGAGCCGTTTGAACCGGAGGATATTGCGAACATGGAGGAGCCGAAGGAAATAGAAGAGGGTACCCTTCAGAATGAAGTCCTCAAATATGTGCTCATGAGGCTCCGCAAGGTGCTTGATATAAAGCCACTGGCTCCCGAACATATGCTTGAAGTTTTAAGGACGAAACTTAACGACCAGCTCAAATTCTTTGATATCACCGATCCCGGAGAGAAGGACGGTACCGTTGTTGATATGAGGCTGCGGGGCGGTCACGGTACGATAGAAGACATTATTTTTGTACTAGAAGACGAATCGGTCATCGTTGAGGTGCTTGGAGATGTTGACATGGATTATTTAAGAAGGCTCGTCGGACTCGGCCGGTTCGGTGAGGCACTTGAAATATTTCGGGGGCTTTATGAACGTTCCAAACCCGGTTCCATGTTTAATACCGAAGTAAACATGTACCTCGGTGAACTCTATTATCACCTTGACATGCTGGATAAGTCAGCCGATCATTACAGGCAGTGCAATCATATATATATTACTGATATGAAAGATTACCGCATACGCCTGGGACATTCGCTGATAGATGATAAGGCAGGGCTTAGGGCCGGACTTATCAAGATGTATTACAGATGCATGTTAAACACGGCTTATAAGAAGAGCCTCGGTAAGGAATATGACAAGCTCGTTGTTCAGGTCGAACCGGTATATGCCGCTCACGAAGCGCAGTGTGAGGCGGCCGGAGCGCTCGGATAGGGCAATTTAACTGCATGAGAATGGTTTAAGGATCCTTATATGATGATTTGATAAATCCCGTGAACTATGGTAAATTGATTCCGTAGGTTACGGGATTTTTGATTTTATGGATATGGATGGGATAAGGATAAACAAATACCTCGCACAGTGCGGGATATGCTCAAGACGCGGAGCTGATGAGCTTGTCGGCAAGGGAGCCGTAACGGTTGACGGCATGACCGCGGATAACGGGATGCGGATCCTTCCCGGAATGACCGTTAAGGTAAACGGCCTGGTGGTAAGCCCCAAGGATGATAAAGTATACCTTGCATATAATAAACCCCGCGGGATAGTATGCACGTCAGAAAAACGCGAGGAAAAGAATGTCATCGACTGTATTGACTATCCCCGCCGGATAACCTACTGCGGAAGGCTTGATAAGGACTCGGAAGGCCTTCTTTTGATGACCGATGACGGTGACCTTATTGATGCCGTGATGCGTTCAAGAAATGAACATGAGAAGGAATATATAGTAACAGTCAATAAAACGGCAACTGATGCATTTCTGTATGGCTTATCCAAGGGGGTATTCCTTGAGGAACTAAACGTTACCACTAAAAAGTGTTCGGTCAGGCGTGTCTCGGATGATTCTTTTAAGATCATACTCACCCAGGGTCTAAACCGCCAGATAAGGCGAATGTGTGAGACGTTCGGATACAGAGTAAAGAAGCTTATACGCATCAGGGTCATGAATATAAAGCTTGGTGACCTTAAGAGCGGGCAGTACAGAAACCTTACACAAGAGGAAACAGATGAACTTAAGCGCCTTTGCGGGCAGGGAAGATAAGCATAACCGGGAGATTTAAATATGAACGATCTAAGCAGGATGAAGGAACTCATTGAGATACTTAATAAGGCCTCCGAGGCATATTATGCCAAGGACAGCGAGATCATGAGCAACTTCGAATATGACAGGCTGTACGATGAACTGGTTGCGCTGGAAGAGAAGACCGGTACTGTGCTTTCGTCTTCGCCCACCGTCAATATAGGATACGAAGCCGTTGATGAGCTGCCCAAGGAGCGGCACGAAAGCCCGATGCTCAGCCTTGATAAGACCAAGGACAGGGAGGCATTAAGAGACTGGCTTAAGGATAAGGAGGGACTGCTGTCGTGGAAGCTGGACGGCCTTACCATTGTCCTTACATACAATGACGGAGTACTTAAAAAGGCGGTCACGAGGGGAAACGGGGAGATCGGAGAAGTCATTACGGCAAATGCAAAGACCTTCATCAACCTGCCTCATTCGATACCCTATAAAGGAGAGCTTATCCTGCGTGGCGAGGCAGTCATATCATATTCGGATTTTGATAAGATAAATGAAACGATAGAGGATATAGATGCTAAGTATAAGAATCCGAGAAACCTGTGTTCCGGTTCCGTTCGCCAGTTAAATAATGAGATCACGGCCGCAAGGAATGTTCGGTTATATGCATTCTCGCTGGTAAAGGCAGACGGGGTTGATTTTGGCAATCTTCGAAGGAACCAGATGGAATTCTTAAGAAAGCAGGGATTTGAGGTCGTCGAGTATCATGTTGTAAATAAGTCCGATATATTGGACAGGATACAGTATTATGCGGACTCGGTTTCGGATAATGATATACCCTCGGACGGACTTGTGCTCATATATGATGACATAGAATACGGAAAGTCACTCGGTCGCACCGCAAAGTTCCCTAAAGATGCGATAGCATTTAAATGGCAGGATGAGATAAGGGAAACAAAGCTCCTTTCGATCGAATGGAGCCCGAGCCGCACGGGTCTTATCAATCCGGTCGCCGTATTTGAGCCGGTGGAACTTGAAGGGACAACGGTACAGAGGGCGAGCGTACATAACGTAAGCATAGTTAAGGAATTAAAACTGAACGCCGGCGATACGATCACCGTCTATAAGGCGAATATGATCATACCTCAGATAGCCGACAATTTAACAGGCAGGAGCAGAGGGACGTGGGAAAACATCATCCCGGATAAGTGCCCGGCGTGCGGAGGGCCTGCCGAGATCCGGGCGGAT
>JAILLY010000031.1 GCA_024692905.1 Lachnospiraceae bacterium
GGAAAGTCTCGTTACGCATGAGGATTCCTTATACCACCCGCAGAACCAGTATCCGTCCCATTCAGGGATATAACTGTAATCGCTCAGGTTCTCATCTCCGTCTGCAACTTCACATGTGTCCATATAATCAGGGAAACCTTCTTCGTCATAACCTTCAAGGAACAGACCCCCGTTGGCGTCAAGCGTAAAAGTCGAGTTGCCGAGACGCTCCTCCGGTTCATTCGGGATCTCGATGTCTTCCGTCGCTACGGTGATGTCTTCCCCTGATCCGCCCCCGGCCGCGGTAATGTCCTCCCCGCTGTCTCCGTAAGACTCCGCTTCGATATCATC
The DNA here is from genome assembly GCA_024692905.1 of Lachnospiraceae bacterium. Lineage (GTDB taxonomy): Bacteria > Bacillota > Clostridia > Lachnospirales > Lachnospiraceae > UBA2868. Next base: position 331 of record JAILLY010000031.1, read on the forward strand.
GTCTTCTTCCACGGAAATATCAGTTATTTCAATACCGTCTTCGCTTATTTCCTCTGCACGGACACTCTGAGCCGGCAGAGAAGTAAGTACAAGCAGTATTGCCGTAAATAAGGCCGTCATTCTCCTGATACGCATAAAATGTTTCCTCCTGGTATACCTTTTTTATCTGTGTCGTTCCGTTTATTTCCTTCTGTCCCGGGCGCATCTTTTCGGAAAAAAGTATGGCCGGTATGCTTTGTAGGATTTACACAGATTATCTTTAATATTTTACTTGAAATTGGTAAATGTGTAAATATAAATGAGGCGTTTTTGGCGATTTTTGGTTACAATTATTTTTCTATGTGATTGATAGCAGCGTTATTTTTCGGGACCGGCTCTTGCCATTTATCCGCATATGATACATAATATGTATCTGAGACCACGCAACCACATCAGAAAAAGCGGAGAATATCCATGAAAAAAAGCTCAAACAACGGAAGATCGCTGAACATAATAATGTTGCTGCTCGTACTCATCTTTGTCTCGCTCGCTGTCATACTCTTGCTGACTGTAAAAACGCAGAGCGATATAAAGGGACTTATCGCGGATAAGGAAGAAGCTGCTGTCGAAGAAGAAGCCGACAACGGTAATGATGCAAATGACGCACCCCTGATGATCGTTCCGCAGACCGAAGCTGTATCTGATACAGACCCGGAATACCCTGCCGGACAGGATGATCCTGTTGGTTCATCCGATACATCCAAACCGCTCAACGTCGTATGGCTCGGCGATTCGCTGACCCAGGGATCACTCGGTCAGGATAACGGGAATATCGATAATCCCCAGGCTCCCTGGCGGGTGCTTGCAGATATTTCGGGATATGACGTGGAAGGTTTCGGATATTACGGGCTTTTTGCTCACGATATATTATGGAAATGGGGGGAGGAAGGCGGCGAGAAACATCCCGACACCGTTTACGTTTTCTGGGTTGGGTCGTGCGATTTCCGTGACTCTGCGGACAACGTTGAAAGTGTCATCAAAGACATAGATACCTTCCTTCAGAACGCAAGCCTTGATAAGTATCTTGTACTTGGGACCACCGACCGTCATGAACTCGGCGGCGACGGTGCCATAGCCGTAAACCGCAGGTTTGAGGAGCGTTACGGGAAGAAATATCTGGACATACTCGCATATGTCGAATACGGCCCCGACAACCTCCACCTCACGGAAGCTTCATATGCCAAGGTCGCCGAAGCGGTATATGAAAAGATCCGGATACTCTACGATAAATAAAGGACCGGGGGACGGTTCCAGGAAAAGGGACCGTCCCCTGGTCCCCGAATTTATTCAAGATTGAGCCTGTTCTTCATGATATGATGGGTGATGGCATATCCGGCGATCGTGAGGGCGTAGATCCCCACATTTAAGATCGCAAGGAATACGACCATCATAAGCCCGGGATCTTCAAGCATTTCAAACAGATCAACACGGGCACCCGCCAATATCAGCATGGATGTCTGCATACAGACATTGGTGCATATGTTTATGGTTATGTGTATCCCAAAGTATATTCCGACAGACGCAAGGGCCTTGTTCTTCGAGGACATCTGGCCAAGGCTTATGGCAGTATAACCCTTGAATACCGAAAACAGCATCGAACCAACTGCCGCAAACAGCGCAAGTATCAAATATACGACCATGAGCATCGGATCTTCTTCATACACCTTAAGAAACCCGTCGATAAGATCTTCAACTATATCAAAAAAACTTATATCTACACCCGCGGAAAGCAATATCGATATTCCCGAAACCACCACAACACCGCTTATAACGCGCCATATTATCGCAACAAATGCCTTTGACCATATAAGCTGCTTCGGAGTCACCGGAAGCGTATGCATAAGATATCCCTGATCGGTATAAAGGTTTTTATAGAACCTTATGTAGAACAAGAGCGTTACCATCACCGACAACGCGAGAATACTCAGGAAATAGACCATGAAATATGATGTGTACATAAGAGCGATTATCGGACCTCCCACATCACCTCCACTGTCAAGGACATCATCTACCTGAAAAAGAAAGGCACCTATCAGAGACAGCACAAGCACGGCTGCGCTCAGCAATGTCATGATCTTCCATGAGTCCTTCCACTCATGCAAAAACAGCTTTTTTAACATGCGAACACCTCCCTGAAATGCTTATCGACCGAAACTCCGTACTTATCCTTTATCTCGTCCACCGTAGCCCTCAGCACAAGGCGCCCGTTCTTTAAGAAAATGACATCGTTCAGGACATCCTCGATATCCGTGATAAGATGTGTACTTATTATGACCGAGGCATCCTTGTTATAGTTATTGATTATCGTCCGGATTATATAATCCCTTGCGGCGGGATCCACTCCCGCGATCGGCTCGTCAAGCACATACAGCTTTGCATCCCTGCTCATAACAAGGATCAGCTGGACCTTTTCCTTGCTTCCCTTCGATAATGTCTTGATCCTCGCACCGCTGTCGATGCCGAGTGCGTTTATCATCTGCATGGCACGGTCCGGCCTGAAATCCGCATAAAAATCAGCGAAAAAGTCAATCAGATCCGCTACCGTCCTCTGGGCCTCTATATACGTGCGCTCGGGAAGATATGAAACGATCGACCTTGTATAGGGGCATGGTTCCACCCCGTCTATATATACCTCGCCTCTTGTCGGCTTCAAGATACCGTTTATCATTTTGATAAGGGTCGTCTTTCCGCTTCCGTTGGGTCCAAGCAGCCCTATTATCCGCCCGCTCTCTATCGTCAGGTTCAAACCCGAAACCGCCTCAAACCTACCATTATAAGATTTGGTAAGGTCACGGCACTCAACCAATACGCTCATCTTATCCTCCCTCTGTTAATCCCTGCTGTTCTTATCCCGGTCAATGAGTTTCTTCATGCCCTCCACCGCTATCCTTACCGCAGCGGAAGTATCCTCACTCATATCCTGGTCAAGGCCGGCTTTTTCTCTCTCCTGGTTCCAGATCACATGGAACAGCGAACCGGCGCGGCATCCCCTTGCTGAGGCGATAACAAAAAGTGCAGCGGATTCCATTTCCGAAGCCTTGACACCAAGCCGCTTCCATGCCTCCCATTTGGAATTAAGCTCATCCGCAACAGGCATGCTGTCGGGCGAATGCTGCCCGTAGAACGAATCCTTGCACTGGACGACGCCGGTATGCACCGTTCTTCCGTCTTCCCTTGCCGCCTTCCTGAGTACATCGACGATATCGGGATCCGCCACTGCAGGAAACTCGATCGGCGCATACTCGACCGATGTATGCTCATATCTGACAGCACCCGTCGCAACTACGATATCGCCTGACTTTACATCGGTATCGATACCGCCGCAGGTGCCGCAGCGTATAAAGGTATCGGCTCCTATATGATTCAGTTCCTCAACCGCGATCGCCGTTGACGGCCCGCCTATGCCCGTTGAGCATACGCTGACCTTCTCACCGTTTATGTATCCGGTGTAAATGTTAAACTCACGGTTATATGCCACCTGTTTCGCATCATCAAGAAGAGCGGCGACCGACTCACATCTTCCGGGATCGCCCACAAGTATCACATATCTTCCCACATCGCCTTTGACACATTTAATATGGAATTCCTGATTAAGTTCCTGCATGGCTCATCTGCTCCTATCTGACTCTTAATAAGATCACGCTCGCTGCCGGCGCCTTAAGCACGATCCTGCCGTCCTTAACGCTGTAATCCTTATATTCCTCATCCTTCACGGTATCCGGTGCCTCGAAGGTATTCTTGTCATGAACGTCTCCGCCCTTTAAGATACGGGCCTCAACTATCTCATACTTCTTATCTTCCGCAAACTGAACGGTAACCTCTTCGGCATCGGTCATTGACTGGTTGCTTAACGTGACAGTGATGATATCATCCTTCTTTGATACGGATTCGGTGATCTTGGGCACCATGGAATCCTCACCCGCACCTGCCTCACCGGCTCCGGTTACCGCGCTCTCAAGCAGCTTTGCTCCCTGATGATGCCTGTACATACGGAATACGTACCAGGTAGGGGTCTTGACCATCTTGGCGCCTTCCGTAAGAAGTACCGACTGGAGTACATTGACTGTCTGCGCTATGCAGGCAAGCTTAACACGGTCGCAGTGCTTATTGAAAATGTTGAGTGAAATTCCGGCAACCAGAGCATCCCTTACGGTATTCTGCTGGTACAGGAATCCGGGATTCGTTCCGGGTTCGACCTCGAACCAGGTTCCCCACTCATCTATCGACATACCGATCTCCTTCCCGGGATCATACTTATCCATTATCGCCCCGTGGCGGTTTATAAGATCCTCGATATGGTGCGCCGCACGAAGGGTCTTATACCATAATTCCGCGTCAAAGTCAGTCGCACTGACCTTGGGCAGCCACCCTAAAGGAAGTGTATAATAGTGAAGCGACAGAAGATCCATCATCCCGTGCTGATCCTCCGGAACATGCTCATAGCAGGTCTTAAGGACATCATCTGTCCAGTAGTAATCCTCCGAATTGGCTCCGCAGCATACCTTCTTTACCGGCTTATCCTTGCTGTACTGGCGGACATAGGTCTGATACCTGCGGTATTCATTGCCGTAATACTCCGGCGTCATGTTGCCGCCGCAGCCCCAGTTCTCGTTCCCGACTCCGAAATAATCAACTTTCCATGCCGCTTCATGTCCGTTCTTCTTGCGGAGTTCGGCCATGGGTGACATCCCGTCAAAAGTCATATATTCAACCCATTCGGACATCTCCTGTACCGTACCGCTCCCCAGATTTCCGTTTACGTATGTTTTGCAGTTAAGCTGTGAGCACAGTTCCATATATTCATGGGTACCGAAACTGTTATCCTCGGTAACCCCGCCCCAGTGGGTATTTACCATCTTCTTTCGGGTACTCTTCTCACCGATGCCGTCCCGCCAGTGATATTCATCGGCAAAGCATCCTCCGGGCCATCTTAATACCGGAATGTTTATATCCTTAAGGGCATCCACCACGTCCTTGCGCATGCCGTTTACATTGGGGATATCAGAATCATCCCCCACAAATAACCCTCCGTAGATACACCTTCCGAGATGCTCGGAAAAATGTCCGTATATCTCAGGTGCGATTGTTCCTTTTTCATTGTTTTCATTGATTATGAGCTTAGCCATCTGATCCATATCCTTTCCGTCAGAACCTGTATAGTTTATGGTCCGGTCACCATTTCCCGACCGGACAGTGCTTTGATACCGCAAAACTCCTTATCACGCAGTAACAGCCGCATTCAAGGCAGGTGCCGTCCGAATTCCTGTTACAGTCATTACAGACCGCAAGCCTTGAATCCATAAGTTCCCCTCCCGCCCGTTCGCTTTCGGGAAGAAGAGCATACAGCCGGTCCGCATATCTTCCTATATCATCAGGAATGCCGGCCGCAATATCGCACAGCCGGCATATCCTTAACTTTTCCTCATTCCGCCGGGCATCCCGTTCCATTTTAGTCTTACTGCCCGTAATAGGCATTGATGCCGTGTTTGCGGAAGAAATGCTTATCCCTGATACTGTTGGGAGCGGGCTTCACATCCGGGTTTATAAGCTCGGTGTTGCGTGCCATCCTCGCAACCTCTTCAAGGACAACCGAATTATATACGGCCTGAGCCGCGTCCTTGCCCCATGTAAAGGGCCCGTGATTCTTACATAAAACACCGGGGGTGTATATGGGATCTATATCCCTTTCGGTGAAAGTCTCGATAATGACTTTGCCCGTATTCTTCTCATACGCCTCATCTATCTCTTCAGGCGTCAGGTTCCTCGTACAGGGGATCGGGCCGAAGAAATAATCCGCGTGAGTAGTGCCGTATAAGGGGATATCCCTTCCGGCCTGTGCCCATGCGACAGCCTCCTGGGAATGCGTATGAACAATACCTCCGATGTCCGCATATGCCTTATAGAGTTCGATGTGGGTCGCTGTATCACTCGAAGGTTTGTACTTTCCCTCGATCCTGTTGCCGTCAAGGTCCATGACAACCATATCATCGGGAGTGAGTTCACCGTACTCGACACCGCTCGGCTTTATAACGAAGTATCTGCTTTCGCGGTCGATACCCGACACGTTTCCCCAAGTATATGTCACAAGCCCTCTCGTGGGAAGCTCCATATTCGCGTCATAAACCTGCTTTTTTAACTGTTCAAGCATAACCTAACCACCTTTCGTCAAATTCAGATGCTGAAGTTTTCAGCAGCCGCCGCCTCAGCGGGAAGAGTCTTCTTATATGCAATGATATACTCATCAAACCCTGCAACATCTGCCGGATCGGGATTTATAACATCACCCTCGTCTCCTCCGAAAACCTTATCCTTAAGATAATCGGGAAGAGTCACTCCCTTTCCGTTCAACATATACGCCGCAAGAATGGCCATTCCCCAGGGACCGCCCTCGCCTGCCGTCTTCATGACCGCTACCGGAGCGTTCATTGCCGCAGCGAGCATGCTCTGGCCGACACCCTTGGTCTTAAAGAATCCGCCGTGTCCGTAAAGCTTGTCAACGCCGGCCTTCTCTTCCTTAAACAGGATATCGCAGCCGATCTTTAAGGTCGAAAGAGATGCGTAAAGGTGCGACCTCATGAAATTGGAAAGCGTGAACTTCGCATCGGGCGTACGTACAAACAGAGGACGTCCGGCATTGAGTCCGGTGATCGCCTCTCCCGCATTATAATTATATGCAAGAAGTCCGCCGCAGTTCTTATCGCCTTCAAGTGCCTTATTATAAAGAAGCCCGTACAGTTCACCCATGTCGGGCTTATTGCCCTTGGCTTCCTCATATTCCTTAAACAGGTTCACCCATCCGTTAAGATCGGTGGTTCCGTTATTGCAGTGAGCCATGGCTACAGGCGAACCGTCCGGTGTCGTGACCATATCAAGTTCCTCATGTACCTTGGAAAGTGACTTCTCAAGAACGACCATTGCGAAGAATGAAGTTCCCGCGGAAACATTTCCCGTTCTCTTAAGTACCGAGTTCGTGGCAACCATACCGGTTCCCGCATCACCCTCGGGAGGACACATGGGTATGCCGGCTTCAAGTTCACCGCTCGGATCTAAGAACTTTGCACCTTCTGCGGTAAGAGTACCTGCATCCTCTCCTGCGCTCAGTACCTTGGGAAGTATATCCTTAAGCTTCCATCCATAGCCCTTGCCCGAAACCAGAGCGTCAAACTTCTCTATCATGCCCGCATTAAAATCACATGTGTTATCATCTATCGGGAACATTCCGGAGGCCTCGCCGACGCCAAGAACCTTCTCTCCGCTTAACCTGTAGTGGATATATCCTGCAAGCGTTGTGAAGAAGCTTACGTCCTTAACATGCTCCTCGCCATTTAATATCGCCTGATATAGATGGGCAATACTCCATCTCTGCGGTATGTTAAAGTCAAATTCCTTCGTAAGTTCAGCAGCGGCAACACCCGTTATTGTATTGCGCCATGTCCTGAAAGGAGCGAGCAGATTGTCGTCCTTGTCAAAAGGAAGATATCCGTGCATCATGCCCGAGATACCTATCGCACCGAGCTTCTTTACAGATACACCGTACTTCTCCTTGACATCCTTCTTAAGGTCTGCGTAGCAGCTCTTTAGTCCCTCGTGGATGAGGTTGATATCATAGGTCCAGACGCCGTCCTTAAATTCATTTTCCCAGTCATAAGCGCCCGTTGCTATGGGCTTATGCTCCTCATCGATGAGCACCGCCTTGATACGCGTCGAGCCGAATTCCAGGCCCATCACCGCTTTACCGTTTTCGATAAGTTCTTTTACATCCTTCATGGTAACCCTCCTTAAACATTTGATTTTAGCATAACAAAAAAATCCTGATCGCTCAAGATTTTTCTGTGTCTGTTCCTATTTATCATTATCCGAGATCTTCTCCTTGGGAAGGTACTTGAGCAGTGTCTGTTCAAGTTCATTACTGTCTATGGGCTTTGAAAGATAATCGTCAAAACCTTCCGCTATATAACGCTCCTTTGCTCCTATGACCGCATCTGCCGTCATACATATGACAGGAGTCTCAACATTTAGGCCTTCTTCCTGGTTACGGATATTATTAAGAGCCTCGGTTCCGTCCATATTGGGCATACGCTGGTCCATAAGGATAAGGTCATAGTGATTCTTTTTGGTAAGATCTATGGCCTGTTTGCCGCTGCCCGCCGTATCTATGCGGATCTTTGTATCCCTGAGCAGAGCCTTTGCCACTAACAGGTTGACCTTTGTGTCATCAACGACGAGTATGAGCGAAGCAGGCGACGTGAACGATACCCTGTAAGGCTGCTTGGAACTGCCTGCATTCCTTCCGCCTGCCCTAACATCGCCGACAGGTTCCGTAGAAACCACCTTCTGCGGTATGGTTATCATAAATGTGGAACCTTCTCCGTATTCACTGTCGACCGTGATATTTCCGCCCATCATCGTCAGGAGCTGACGGGTTATGGCCAGTCCGAGCCCGGTTCCTTCGATCGTGCTGTTCCTCTCAAGTTCAAGACGCTCAAACGTACCAAAAAGCCTATCCATATCCTCACGGCGTATGCCTATACCCGTGTCCCTGACCATGATCGAAAGGTTCAGAATCCCGCCTTCCTTAACAAATCCGCCGCTCCGGCCCTTCACGGTCAGCCAGACGGTTCCCTTGTCGGTATATTTGACTGCATTTGTGAGGATGTTGATCATTATCTGCCTTACGCGCACTTTATCACCGTACAGTTCATCCGGCAGAGTTTCATCCGCATCCATTACAAACTCAAGCCCCTTCTCGGCGACCTTGAAGGCGATAAGCCCGTTAACTTCATTAAGGAGCGAACTTAAGCTGTAAGGAGCGTTGACCAGTTCCATCTTACCGGCTTCTATCTTGGAGATATCCAGTATATCGTTTACGATCGACAGCAGATTATTGCCCGCATTCTCGATATTGCCCGAATATACCCCTATATTTCCCAATGCTTCACTGACTGCAGGGCTTAAACCCTCATCAAGTTCCTTAACTTTGCCGCATTCCCTTGAGATCATCTCATTTAAGCCAAGCACAGCGTTGATCGGCGTACGGATCTCGTGAGACATATTTGTGAGAAATTGTGACTTTGCCTCATTTGCATCATCGGCGATCCGCTTCTGCTCACGCAGTTCATCCATGTGCCGGTAGTGTTCGCTGTCATCGGAAAGCGAATACAGCGTTCCTATACTTGTCCCTTCCTCCGTAAGGGGGTTAACCCTTGGAGTAAAAACCTTACCGTCAAGCCTTACAGGCTCGCCGGATTTGATGGCAGAGTCAAAATCATCCAAAAGCTCCCTTACCTTATCATCTTTCTTATCCGGGTCCTCAAGTTCCGGGAACAGCTTCTGTGCCGGCTTATTATAGTAACTGAGCCTGTCCTGCGCATCAAACACTATTATCCCTTCAGACATTTCATCAACCACATAGTTCTTGGCAGCCGCAGTGGCATCCAGCATCCTGTATTTAATGATCGCAAGCAGCATGAATGCCGTACATATCGCATAAGCTATGATCATAACATCAAACTTCCGCGCCAGAGGAATGATCTTGAAGAAATATATCACGTATGAAGCTCCCATCAAAGTCAGTGCGATAGACATAACCAGATTACGCTTCTTTGCCGTTTCGTTTTTCTCACGTATATATGCCCTGAATATAATGTATAAACACATAATGGAATACAGCAGGTTTATCATCGTGAACATATAATAAAGCGGGCCTCCCGAATGCGGCAGCGTCGGAAAATCTCCATCCATGACAAATTCCATGGTTTTATAATACAGATGGGTATTCTCAAGATTGAGGATAAAGAAATAAATGACCATATTTATGATCGCGGCGGTAGTTTTGACCCAAACGGGAAAATAAACCCCGCAAAGCTCCGCAATGAACAAAAACATGGACAATCCGACCCAGACCCTTCCAAGATATCCAAGCTTAAGGGCAGTCACATATGTATTTTTATTATCGGAATGCATTACAAGAATATATCCGCAGTTATATACGAGATTTGCCACACAATAAAAGAAAAGATATGCGTGCAGCCTGCCGCCCCACTTCGTCAGAGTGAAAATACATACGGCAAAAAGACCTATGATCGTAAAGTATAAGACACTTATTACAAACTGAAACATATCTGCCTTTCACTATCCGTAAACCATTATACCCCCTCCCTTAATATTGAGTATATAACATTTTGTCCCTCATGCACAACAGATTTTGTGAACAAAGCAGATGAAAGTACTCAACAGTTTAGGAAAGATATATACTAAAAAACACCTCCCAAACCCTGCAAAAATGCAGGTTGAAAGGTGTTTGTTGATGCCGGTCTGAGCCATCAAACCGATAACATCCATTAGGAGACAGAAATCATTTTCGCTGCTTAATATTTTTATGAAAACATTTAGGCATTTATCAGGTTACTTCTCTAAAGAATAAATGCAAGCAACTTGACCATCGTTTATAACGTAGACTTTTTTTTCATCCCCTGTAACAAAATATCTTACAGGCTTATCCTGATCGATATATTCTCCCAAGGTTTCATTTTCATTTGACGACAAGAGTTCATCCATCTCCAAATCAGTCAATACTATCAATTCTTTCAAGTTAGAGTAATCAGCCTTACGAATAATTTCAGCTTTCTGAGGAACGAAGGTCCTCACTATTCTCCCACAAGAAACCGCCTGAACCTCATATACCCGTTTACACTCTGTACAAAACCAATACTCAACCGGTTCACTTCTGTTTTGAAATGTGTTGTGGCAATTGTTTAGTTCATCCCAGCCCGTATAAAAATCCCACAATCGAATTTTCGGGTTTGATTTAATTGCGCTCTCAGCTTCAGATTTGTAAAAAACATTTATTTCATGCTTTGACGGTGTATGGGTATTTGACATTTCCGCTCCACATTTACAATTTAACCTTGCCATACCAAACCTCCTTATAAAATAATCCTGGTTTTATCATCAAACCATACTTCTAATTGACCCTTTACATATCCTTTGCGTATCGATTCTTGATATCCGCTGTCAATATACGCTTTAGTACTCTCAGAATTTTTATCTCTTCCCGGAAGATAGATCGCAACGGTTCCGCCTTCACCAACTTGAACAAATCCCTCCTTAATGTTTTTTGCAAGCTGACTCGTACTATTACTTGTAGTTTTCTTTACCTCGATGTTTTTCACAAAGTTTTCGTCATCACTTGTCTTTATTGACAAATCATAAGTTTTTTCATCATGCCTTTGCCTAAACACCGCCTCATAACCCATATCAATATATCTTTCTGCAACAAAGATCGATCCACTATCTGTTACCTTGTAACCTCCCGAATCTTTATAATGTGTTTGAATATACGTATAGCCTCCTCTACCTCTTCCCATAATCATTAACCTCCCATCTATTTTCAGAATATGAAGGAAAAACAACTATTGGAACCGCAAACTTATCACGCCAATCATCCGGAAACTTTCCGTACACAATAATGCCTCTAGGGCGTTTTGCACGAACCAATTCATGCATGCCATTTAAAAAGATCCATTTTTGTATGTAATTATCCAGGCAACCTTGGGTTGTAACTGCAACCCAACTATCCTCTGGCATTCCATCAAACGTCCAAGATAATGTTTCCACATCACCATAACCACCATTAGGTACAACCGTAGGATGATTTTGTTGCATCCAATATGTCATTACATAATTACGCCAGCAATTATATACTTGCTGTGGATAATACATATTACTAAGTATACTGTAATCCAATCCAATAACTAATGGATATTTTTTTATTAAATTCAAATACTTTGATGGACACCTCCATATTCTTTCAATTACTGTATCTTTGGTATAAAAACACAATCCGCACTCATTAGGTTTTTTCTCATATGGTGCATTATTTAGTGTCACCAGTCGTTTGACATTAGGAATCTCCGTAACCGATTTAAGTTTCGGATGATGGTGAGGTCATACTATTTCCGCACCTTCAATCAAATCCCAGCGAAAAAGATGTTGAACCTCTTGTTCTTTTTTACAAAGAATTACTTGCTTTGCATTTTGATTGCAAACTAATCTATGTGTGGATATATTATTATTCATAAAAATAAACCTCGAATCCTTTCTCGGGCTCAACCCGCAAAAATCTACCGAGGTTTATGAATTTCCAGATTCGAATAAACAACTCGATAGAAGATGATAAGTGACATTTTATTGTATAATTCTCTATTCTGTAGTATAATTAATTATCCAGATTCGAGTAAACCACTCGATCCTAACACCGTAGAGACTGCGCCAACAGTTTCCACGGTGTTATTTTACTACAGATAATAAATCAATCATAAACACCACCTCCCAAAGCACTTATTGTACATAACATTGGCTACTCCTCCTTAATTTTAAACTTTCTCTTTAATGCTATATTAAGCATGTCCCTAAAGCCAAGAAGATCATCCTCTGATGCATCTTCAGGGATAATAATTTTTGCAATTTGGCCAGATTCACAGGTATACTGCTGTATAAAAAAACTAACATTCGTTTGATATAATTGATTTTTTGCCTGCATGGCTTTATCCCGCTCAATTTGAATATCTGCATCAGATTTTATTTCTTTTACCTCTTCAACACTACTGCCAGTATCACACATTTGCAAATATCCATCATGTTCATTAATAATCCTTATTTGTTTAAGTATTTCTATTATGGCAGATGCGCCAGCTCTATATGTATTAGCATTCCCGCAATTAGCTGCATATAGAATATGATTTACATATTCCATACGCGGTATCTTGCCTTTAATGTTTACAACTGAGATCATTCTGGTAATAAAGTCGTCTTGCTCAATTATAGTTTTCCATATTGTTTCAACTTGCTCATGCAAATTCATATTATACGCTTGTGCAAGTTTCTGGCATGTTTCTGTCGGAGATTTTTTGTTTCCTTTTGTCACAAGGCCAATCTGCATAAGAAAACCATTATTTTTGCTCAAAACGGTTCTATTCATTCCTGAGCTTTTCACCAAATCATCAAGCGAAACAGGATTGTTTGTTTTCGCATTCCCATAAGCTTTTATTATTTTTACTAATTCCTCATAAGATGAAGCCGGTAATTTGTACTCATCAGCCATTACTTCATTCCTCCATTCTTCACTTATAATCAAAATATATCACCAAAATTGCGTTGAGTCAATATCAACATTTATCGTGTTGATATTTTTTTGCATTCGTGTATCAATATTTAGTATCAATATGAATAAATATGAATCAATATAATACATATAATATAAATATATATAATAATATAT
>JAILLY010000036.1 GCA_024692905.1 Lachnospiraceae bacterium
TTACTGTATTCGATATATCTTCCTACAGTGTTCCCTTGTGGGTTTCATCTTGTTCCCGTGATTGGTTATTGATAGAATTGTAAATAAGAGTATCAGGATATTAACGCGTTACGAGATTAAGGAATCAAAAAGGAAACGAAGATGACTGATAATGAACGTGAAAGAAATGAGGGCCTTGGGAGAGCGGTTGCAGGTGTCAGTTGGTTTCTGTTTGCGGCTAAGTTTATAGTTGTTACAACTGTCTTAGCTTTAGTTGTATTGTACTTTGCCGGGAAACCGTTATGGATCGCACCTATAGCCGCAGTGGCTGTATTTACACTATACAAGATTGTGCTGCGCCTGATCTGGAAACTTATTGAAGGGATATCCGACAGGGAATGATATGGATTTCAATAAAGGGAGTAAAGCGGAATGATTCTTCGGATTGCCGGGAAATATTTTTACAAAGGCTGGAAAAATATGAATTTACTCCATTTATTATGAAGCGTATCAGCAATTATCAACATCAATACAGATCAATGAAGACTGGGTTCCGTATCTGTTAAGAAATAAAGAAATCTTACTGGGATGGATGCAGATGAACCTGATCCATTATTTGCAGAAAAGAAATCCAAGCGTACCGGGTATAGCAGACAAGCTCAGTGTGCCACAGGCAAGGGATATAGACAGAGTCAGAAAATACTGGAGGCTGATCATCGATCTTAAGCCGGAAATAAGGGATATATACGGTCATGTCGAACTGGCTGATGAGAAGATATCCGTGGATCATTTTGTGCCATGGCAGTATGTGGCGCATGATGAACTATGGAACCTGCATCCAACAACAAGATCGATCAACAGTAGTAAGAGTAACGGACTTCCCGATTGGGATGTGTATTTTAAACCTCTTTATGAATTGGAGTATGTATCATATAAACTATCCAAAGAGAATCACACGGTATCGGAAGCCTTTGCAAAAATCGCAAAGTATCATCTGAATAACGATGAGATCAGAAGGAGCTTGTATTGTGATGGGCTTTCGGAGAATGATTTTGGTGAAAGGCTTAAAAACATAATATATCCGGTTTATAATGCCGCAATGAATAACGGATTTAAGCAGTGGATATATGAGGAAGCAATATGACCAAAGAACACAGGGATAGTTCATTAAGATACTGGAATGATACCCATAAGAACCAGAACTATGACAGGGAATCGATAAGGACTGATAATTGGCTGGAAAGATTCGATGATATTATCATGGGATCGAAAAAACCTGTATTGGATCTCGGATGCGGCGGTGGGAATGATACCCTGTATCTGTTATCTAAGGGAAAGCAGGTGATCGCCTGTGATCAGTCGGAAGCGGCTATTGAAAATATCAAAAGGAATTTCCCTGAAGTTAAAGAAGCCATATGCTTTAACATGCTTGACGGATTTCCGTTTAATGATGAAACTTTTGACGTGATGATAGCAGACCTTTGTCTGCATTATTTCGGAGCGGAAGATACAAAGGCTATCTTAAGAGAAATCCGGAGGATCCTTGTGCCGGGCGGGCATCTGATCTTTAGAGTGAACTCTGTAAACGATGTGAACCATGGCGCCGGACAGGGAAAAGAGATAGAGCATAATTTGTATGAAACGGAATCCGGAACGATCAAGAGATTTTTTGATGAGACGGATATCCGATCGTTCTTCAGCGACTTTGAAATAGAGTATCTGAAAGAAGAAACAATGAGCAGATACAAGTTCGAAAAACGCCTGTTCAGGGTGTGTGTGAAAAAGTAATGGTATTTGAGCTGAGGAGAAAGGAGTAAGTACATGTTCGTATTATTGGTAAAGTACAAGTGTAAGCCGGGTTACAGGGATGTATATTTCGATGCGATCCGGAATAATCGTATAGATGAGATGAGCCGTTCGGAAGAGGGCTGTATCAGATATGAGTATTCTTATGGCATTGCCGATGATGAGCTCATCCTGACCGAAGTATGGCAGGACGCGGAGGCTATTGAATATCATAAGAACAGTGAACATTTTTCAAAACTTGGGGATCTCAAGGCAGAGTATGTTGAAAACACTGAGATCATGAAGTTTAGCGCTGAACAGGTATGAAAGGGAGGATTTTGCTATGGAATTCACAACAGACATTTTAAGTGTATTTGACAAGAAGTGGGCATTGCTCACTGCAGGGGATAAGGATAAGTTCAATACCATGACTGTAAGCTGGGGCGGACTCGGAACGATATGGGGAAAGCCTGTGGCAACGGTTTATGTGAGAAAGTCCCGCTATACGCATGATTTTATGGATGATAATGATTACTTTACCGTAAGTTTTTATCCGGAAGAGTGCAGGAAGGCGCTTAATGTCCTGGGGTCCAAATCCGGCAGAGACATGGATAAGATGCATGATTCCGGACTTACAGCCAAAGAAGTTCAGCATTCCATGACTTTTGAAGAAGCTGAGGTTACCCTTGTGTGCAGGAAGCTGTTCTGCCAGGAATTAAAGACTGAAAACATGCTCCCGGAGATTGCATCTACCTTTTATTCCGGGGATGCGGCTCACGATATGTATATTGGGGAGATCGTGGAGATTATAAGGTAAATGATATGTTTAGGTGCGGACGGATGTAAGGCTGGGTGGATCGTCGCCGTTCTTGAAGAAGATCTTAGACTTGAGAGGTATCCTTCTATCGATAAGATAATAGAGGCATATCCTGAGTTTTCTGCGTTTCTTATCGATATGGTAATAGGATTACGTGACTCCCTTGAACAGATCAGACCTGATGATATGGCACGAAAAGAACTTAAGCCGCGTGGATCCACTTTATTTCCGGTACCATCCAGATCTGCTGTATACCAGGACACTTATGATGAGCAGAAAAAGGCTAATATCAGTTCTTTAGGAAAAAGCCTGTCAAAACAGTCCTCTGCCATCATTCCCAAGATCAGGGAAATGGATGAGTTCATGAGTGCACATCCTGAATATCGGAACAAAATAGATGAAAGCCATCCGGAGCTTACCTTCAAAAGGCTTAAAGGTTCAGTGCTTCTTACTAAAAAGAAGGATAAGGCTGGAATTGATGAACGGATAAGGATAATAAAGAGGTACTTGCCGGGGATCAGGATACCAGATCTGTATGTTAAGGCAAAAGAGTTTAGATGCAATGCTGATGATCTTGCAGATGCGATCGGCCTGGCTGTTGCAGCCAGACTTAAAACACAGGGTATGTGTGAGACTATCCCGGAACAACCTCAAATGGATGCGAGTGGACTGTATATGAGACTGACCATTCCAAAGACAATTGGACGAGATCTTGTAGTGATATAAGGAGTTTAAGAGGATGCTTAAAGATATTTACGAAAAATACTATTATGAGCAGAACTATAATTGTGCAGAGACCATGATACGCGCAGCTAATGAATATTACGACCTAAAGCTGCATGACAGGGATATGATCATGCTTGGAGGTTATGGTGGTGGAATACAGACCGGGAACACTTGTGGTGCCATACTGGCAGCGGTTTCTGTTCTTTCGATGAAATATGTCGAGCAAAAGGCTCATGAAAGCAAGGACATCAAACCTGTGACGACTGCTCTCATTCGTGAGTTTAACAAGAAGTACGGTTCGGTATTATGCAAGGATATAAAGCCGCAGTCATTTGATCCAAAACTCAGATGCAAATATACAATTGAAACTGCGTGCGACATACTTGAGGCGGTTATCGCTGAGTATGAAAAAACCAAATAGATAAGGACAGGAGGCGGGATTTTTATGAGCAGATTAAAAGAACTTAGAAAATATGTAAATAAAGAGCTTAACAAGATGGAGGATGCAGATAAGCGGACAAGCGCCATTGCACATCTTTACGGAGTATCCCTTGCAGCTACAATGATAGCAAAAAAGAGAGGCCTTGATCCCGAAATAGCATCAATGGCGGCAATGCTTCATGATCTTCATGCGTATAAAACGGGTTCATATGATGACCATGCTCATCTTGGGGCTGATCTTGCAAGAAAGGTCCTGAAAAAGCTTGAACTGACAAACGAGACTGAAACTGAACAGATCTGTTCAGCGATATATCATCATGATGATAAACTGACGGTAGACAGCCCTATGGATGAAGTTATAAAAGACGCTGATGTTATCCATCATTGTATGAACGATCTGTCAAAACAGGTAAAGGAAAAAGAACAGGCACGTTTTGAGAAGCTTTGTGAGGAATTCGGAATGTGAGCGTCTGAAAGCTGCCGAAGTAGTTGGTATACGGGGAAGCGGTATGACCAGGGAACTCAGGAATCTGATCCGGAAGGTTGTAAATTACAAAAAAAGAAGGAGGACATGAGCATGACTTTTAATGAATTATTGGAAAAGGTAAGAGGGATGGCCGGAAAGGCAGATGTATCGGATAAGGATTTTCTTGCGGTACAGATCAATATTACCGGTAAAGAAAGCGGAGTATTTTACGTTGAGGTTAAGGATCATAAGATAAATGTAGAGCCGTATGAATACTATGACCGTAACTGCGCCATAACAATGAACATGACCAATTTCAACAAGCTGATCGATGGAAAGCTTGATCCGATAGTCGCATTTACCACCGGAAAGCTTAAAGTGGATGGAGATGCCGGAAAAGCGCTGGAGTTTTCTAAGCTGATGAAATAGTTGATGACGATTTGACAATAGTCCTGAAACTGCTATAATATAAACAAAGGAGCTACCGGAAGACGGTTAGCCCGAGTTAAATCAATCGTTGAAACGACTGCCGAGGTCTCGTAAACTAACGGCGGTCGTTTTTACTGTATTCGATATATCTTCCTACAGCAACTCCGGCTGTGAAGATTGTAATTGATGCAGCAATAGCACCCAAAATCTCCAAAGTCATCATTGCAGAAGCCCTCCTTTCAAAGTGTTCCCTTGCGGGTTTCTATGATAAACGGAAGGTCCAGTCTCTCCGTAGAGGGCTAACCGCCTTGTCTTGGTAACTCCCTTGCGCAGATATTATAGCATCTCGAACACATGTTTGCAATAAAAATCTCAGGTTTAAATATTAAACAACTTTACTGATCATGATTAAGATTGATTCGGTTTCATCTTGTTCCCGTGATTGGTTATTGATAGAATTGTAAATAAGAGTATCAGGATATTAACGCGTTACGAGATTAAGGAATCAAAAAGGAAACGAAGATGACTGATAATGAACGTGAAAGAAATGAGGGTCTTGGGAGAGCGGTTGCAGGTATCAGTTGGTTTCTGTTTGCGGCTAAGTTTATAGTTGTTACAACTGTCTTAGCTTTAGTTGTATTGTACTTTGCCGGGAAACCGTTATGGATTGCACCTATAGCCGCAGTGGCTGTATTTACACTATACAAGATTGTGCTGCGTCTGATCTGGAAACTGATTGAATGGGCGACCGACGGGAAATGAGAACAGGAGATTCATAATGTATTACGTACCTGATGGAACTGAAAAATGCGGATTTTACGAGTGCACTGATTGCGGCACCCGTTTCCTTGATGTACGAATAGCGCCGTCTTTGGTATGTCCGTACTGTGGTGAAGAGGTAAACATGGAGATCGGACCGGATGATGAAATGCCTAAGGCAAACGAAGCAGCAAAACTCCTTCAGATGCTCGAAGGCGAGGATGTTGAGAAGTACGATGTACTGTTGAGCCTTGCCGTTACGGGCGGAGATTACAGCTGGATATGACGAGCAGCTTTCACTTTTCCGATTCATTAATTGACATCAAGCATCTCATTCCACGCTTCTGATCTTTTCGATAAGATCGTAATGGCTGCCGGCGTAGGATTTATATATTTCATCCATGGCTTCCTGCCATTCGGACTTATCTTCGAGACGTATGATGGTCACGTTCTCGTCTTCAAGCTTTTGATAGGCTTTGGCCTCAGCGTTTTCAATTGCGTCCTTATTATATTTCTTGGCGCGGGTTGCAGCGGTCTGTAATATCTGCCTGTC
>JAILLY010000110.1 GCA_024692905.1 Lachnospiraceae bacterium
TGGCACAGCAGATTTGGAGCCGCTTTCGGAACAGAGCTTGTGAATAATCTTATCGAATCCGCGGATAAGGCGCTTTATGAATCCAAAGAGAAGAGGGATGCATATACCATAATCGAAATATAGGAGCAGAAGATGGGCAAATCAGACCGGAGAGAGTACAGCAGAGAGTACCGTAGAAGTTTTGCCGCAGTCAGAGGAAGAGGAGAAGATCGACAAAATTCAGGATGTTGCCGCAAAGTATGCTACGCTTGCCTCGACGGCGACTGTCCTTTTAATGCCGGTGAAGTATACGAGTTTGACTTTGCATTCTGAGAATATCAAGGGTGATATATGGCGGCAAAGAACAGGATCAATTTAAGCTACTTATTTTTTTCACTATGCCTTTTGTTCCTTGTTGGCTTCAATATCCTGCTGACAGCGAGGTTCATAAACAGTTACAGTGATTATCTTAACGACTACAAAGCGATCAATACCTTTGTGGACTCTTATAATGCATCAAAAGCCGCATTTCTGACCTATTCCCGTTCACACAACGAAGATGACCTGGCAGAGTTTCAGAATACGAATGCCGGAATTTTTTCGGAGCTTGGCAATGTTGAGCCCAGCATGAAGTCAGACAGAAACTGTATTATGATGTACAGGATCGTATATCAGATGCTCGAACACAGGCAGGATCTTATGCAGCAGTTCATAAGCTATGGCCAGGTCAGTATAAGTGAGATCGACGATCTGAATTTCCAGATAGAAAGAAATCTCAACCTTCTTACAACATATTATATCGATTATGTGAGCGACAGATTTTCGATGTATTCTGCAAGGATCAAGAAGATCCTGATATTCGGAAATGTTTTTCTGGTTATCATCACACTGATCGCATTTATGCTCAACTCAACGATCTACAGGGATTTTATGAGCACCAGATTTGAAAATGAGAAGCAAAAGCGGCATATAGCCGAGGCCAGAATGCATGAGCTCCAGATGCAGATGAATCCGCATTTTCTGTTTAACACCTTAAGTCTTGTCATACGTAATATACAGATAGGTGAAGGCGATACAGCCATCATGCTTGTAAAAGACACATCCCAGATACTCAGAAGATCCATAGAACTCGGGAACGAATTCATAACAATAGATGACGAACTGGATCTTCTTGAGAAATACCTTTTTATCCAGAAGATACACTGCAAGGGAAGGATCAGCATAAGGCTGGATGTGAGAAAGTCATACCTCGATGAAAACATAAGGATACCGCCTCTGATCATACAGCCTCTGGTCGAGAATGCAATAAGGCACGGTCTGAAGGATACGATAAAGGACGGACTTGTCAGCGTGCTTGTTGAAGAAGAAGCTGACATGATCAGGGTCGAGGTAAAGGACAACGGCTGCGGGATGCCTGGGGAATACGTGGACAAGATCATGGCGCATGAACAGACAGAGAGGATAGGCCTTAGCAACGTATATGAAAGGCTGTGCATTTTCTATCACAGAGAAGACTGCATGGATATAAAAACCGGTCCCGATGGCACTACGGTTAAACTTTATCTTTATAAAGAGGTTGAACAATAATGCTTAAAGTGATCATTGCTGATGATGAAGAATACGAAAGAGATTATCTCAAGAAGACGATCTCGGAAAAATATGAAGGGATCCTTGAGGTGGTTTATGCTGCCGCAAACGGGGCGGATGCTCTTGAAAAGGCAAAAGAGTTAAGGCCGGACATATGTCTTTTTGATATCAGGATGCCAAGGCTTGACGGACTTGAGGCTACAAGCCAGCTGATAGAAATTCTTCCGGAAGTTCAGGTGGTCATAGTTTCCGCTTATGATGACTTTGCCTATGCCAAAGAGGCAATGAAACTCGGAATAAAAGATTTTCTGGTAAAGCCGTATCTTGATAAGGAACTGACCCAGACCATCGATAAGATCATCGCGGACATCTGTGGTTTTAGCAGAAAGTCATCCTCGGACAAGATCATGGATGTAGTCACGGGCGATATTGACAGGGATGTGGTGTGGAAGCTTGCTCTCGGAAGGCTTGAGGAAGCAGATATCAGAAAGGAGCTGGCCCTTTGGGGCATCGGAACCACAAGTTATAAGTGTGTTGTATTTTATTACGACGGTATAAGAAAGATAGGTGAAAAGGGCTGTGATATCGTCAAGGGGATCTTTCATATAAGCGGGACCCAGACACTTGTAAGCAGGCTTTTTGATCTTATGGTGGTGTATGTTTTTTCCGAAGATGAAGATGCTTTTATCGAACTCAATCAGGGTATAAACAAGACAAGAAATTACATGAAGGAATCGGGAAACAATACGGTTTATTGCGGAGTCAGCGGCATTTATCCCGGGAGTGATACCGCAAGAGGATTTGAAGAAGCGGCGGGATTTATCGGAAAATACGCTGAAAACACGGTTCAGAACGGTCTCAGAAATGTTATCGGGGGTGTTGAAAAAGTCATGCAGAGCCTTGACAAGGCGAGTTTTGCCATAGCAAGCAGGAACAGGGAGCAGGCACTTATGCGCCTTTCAGAGATAAAAACGATCCTTGCATCACAGTACACCGGAAAAGACTTAAATGACATTTATCTTCAGCATCTTATGGTGATACTCAGGGGACTTAACAGGAAGCTTGGCATAAGAGTGACCAACGAAGACATTGACAGGCTTACAGGTCTTTTTGAGGATGATGACTGTGACATTGAAAAGATCACGGAACAGACGGTTGATGAGCTGATGGAGCGTTCCGTTGATGTAAGGATCAACCATAATGTTCTTGTTGTCAGAAGGGCAAAGGATTATATCCGCGATCACTACAGTGAGCAGATCAGCCTACAGGTGGTTGCGGATGCCATAGACATAAGTCCCGGACACTTAAGCAAGAGTTTTAAGAATATTGAAAAGAAAGGATTCTCCGAATACCTGACATCGGTAAGGCTTGATGCGGCCAAGGAGCTTATGAAAAAGGCAGACAGGAGTATTCAGGAGATCGCGTATGATGTCGGATTTTCCGATTCAAATTATTTCGGCAAATGTTTTAAGAAGAATGAGGGAATAACGCCTAAAGAGTATTGTGCCATGCTTATCATGGACATCGGGCAGCCCGGTGAATGATCGAACCAAATTTTACTCTTTTTCATTTTATATTACCTTTATGGGTCTTTTCATACTTCATATAATGACGATGAAATCATTCAACTTTTATATGGAGGTATTTACTATGAAAAAGAAATCTTTTGGGGCAATAGCTTTCGCGCTCACATGCACTTTGTTACTTACAGCCTGCGGTTCGGGGGCAGCAGCAGGCGGTTCGGCAGCGGATGCAGGTCAGAGCGCGGCTGCTTCTGAGAGCAAGCCGGCAGCAGGAGGGGATTATACCATCAAGATGTCCACACAGCTCAGCGAAGGGTCGCCTTTTGTTGACGGATTTAACGCCTGGGCGGATGCGGTAAAGGAGAAGACCGACGGACATGTGACCATTGAGGTTTATCCTTCGGCGGCACTTGGGAGTGATGAGGATGTTATAGAACAGGCTCTTCAGGGAGCAAACGTTGCGGTTCTTACCGACTGTGGAAGAATGGGTAACTATGTAAAAGAGATGGGCATTCTCAACGCTGCATATTTTGCAGACAGCTATGAGGAAATGCAGAAGTTCATGGAGACAGATACATTTGAAGGCTGGACCAATGAACTTGAGAGTAAGCACGGGATCAAGATACTTAACTTTGGATGGTGTGACGGTTTCAGGCATTTCCTTACAAACAAACCCATTTATTCGCCTGAAGATCTCAAGGGTGTTCTTATCCGTACTCCTGGTGCGGATGTTTGGAGTAAATCCATACAGTCACTCGGAGCAACTCCCGTTTCCACTGTAGGATGGGCGGATGTTTACAATGCAGTTCAGACCAAGACGATCGACGGCGCAGAGGGACAGACATCGGCATCTTATCCCGCCGCACTTTATGAAGTACTTGATTACATGGATCAGACCGGCCACATTCTTCTTATGAACGGGATCATCGTTGGCGAAAAATACTGGAGCACGATTCCAGAAGAGTATCAGAACATCATCATCGAGGAATGCGCAAAAGCGGCAAGTGATGCATCCAAGGTTGTAGCTGACAATGCGGCTGCAAACGAAGCTAAGATGGCAGAAGCGGGAATGACGATCATTCCTCCCGAAGATATAGATATCGAAGCATTCAGAAAAGCCTCTGAAGCAGCTTATGAAGAGCTTGGGTTTACCGAGCTGAGGACCGAACTTTACAAGAAGATCGGCAAGGAGTAATGCTGTAAGGAGGAGATCTATGAGTAAGTTCTATCATTATTTCGTAAAGGGAGAAGAGATCATTGCATGCATCCTGCTTGCCGGAATAGTGGGTCTTATGTTTCTATCGGCGGTCCTGCGAAAGGCGGGACTGCCCCTTAACTGGGCCGGTGACACATCACTTTTGCTTTTTACCTGGTCATGCTTTTTCGGAGCGGATCTTGCTATCAGAGAAAAGAGTATGGTGAACGTGGATATGCTCCTTACCCGGTTTCCGGTAAAGGTTCAGAAGGCTATAAGGATCGCATGTCAGGTTGCTGCGATGGCTCTGTTGATATCGCTTGTATATTTCGGAGTACCGCTGTGCATTGATTCTGTTGACAGGAAATTCTCAAACATGAATCTCAGCTACTCCTGGGCAAGTGCAAGTGTTCCCGCAGGGAGTGCCCTGCTGACAGTAACCTCATTCATAAACCTTGTAAAGATGGTTAAGTCAGAGGACGGAACATACGGAAAACAGGGAGGTAGTGAGATATGCTGATAGTTATCATTACCTTTCTCGTATTACTTATTATAGGTATGCCCGTGGCATTTTCGATCGGGATCGCCGGAGTAATGTTTTTTATAATCAATCCAAGTGTGCCTTACAGCATTGCGGTTCAGAAGGTTGTGGCATCAACTCAGTCACTGAATATGCTTGCTATCCCGCTGTTCATATTTGCGGGAAACCTTATGAACGAAACAGGCATAACAAAGAGATTGATAAGGCTTTCGAATACATTGGTAGGACATCTTCCCGGACACTTAGGACAGGTTAGTTGTGTACTCTCTACCCTTATGGGAGGTGTGTCGGGGTCAGCCAACGCTGATGCGGCCATGGAGTGCAGGATTCTTGGACCGGATATGGTACGGTCCGGGTATTCCAAGGGCTGGAGTGCAGCGATAAACGGTGTCTCATCGCTTATCGTTGCAACCATCCCTCCCAGTATGGGGTTGATAATTTACGGCTCAGTGGGAGATGTCTCGATAGGCAAGCTGTTTGTTGCGGGACTCATCCCCGGTATTCTTATGTGTGCCGCGCTTATGACCTCAGTTCATCTGTCGGCAAAGAAAAGGGGTTATAAACCCGCAAGAGAGACCAAACCTTCGGCAAAAGAGATCGGAAAGGCTCTGGTGGAGAGCTTGTGGGCCCTTATGTTTCCGGTTATCCTTATCGTGGGTATCAGGATGGGTATAATGACACCTGCCGAATCCGGAGCTTTTGCGGCGGTATATGCATTGTTTATCGGATTTTTCGTCTATAAGGAACTGAATGGGAAAAGACTGATTAAATGCCTTAAGGGAAGCGTAAGGGATATAGGTATCATCATGCTGATAGTGATGATCTCCAATATCTTCGGATACGGGATCACTTACGAGAATGTACCAAAGAAACTTGCACAGCTTCTTGTGGGTGTGACCGATAACAGATTTATAATGCTGCTCCTTATCATAATCCTGCTCGCTTTTGCGGGAATGTTTGTTGAGACTACCGTGGTTGCTCTATTAATGACTCCCATACTTCTTCCGGTTGTCATGAACGTGGGTGTCGATCCCGTACACTTCGGTGTGCTCATGATGACTGTTGTTACCGGTGGTATCATGACGCCGCCCGTTGGGATCGCACTGTATACGACCTCGGAGATAATGGAATGCAAACCGCAGGAAACCGCTAAGGAAGCGATACCGTTTTATATAGCGATACTTGCTGTTATAATGGTGGTAGCTTTTATACCGCAGGTGACCATGTTCCTGCCGGATCTGCTGTACAGATAAAGTGAGTAATGCCGGACAGATCCCGATACTGTGAATCGTCATAATTGATTTATACATGACTGATAACGGGAGATCAAGAATGAAGTATCGTAAGATAAAAACAGTGTGCATTATGCTTATGGGAGGGATGCTGTCCCTCCTGTCAGCATGCACGCCGTTTACATTGGAGCAGGAAACAGGCTCAGAGCCTGAGATCATCCTGCGATATGCTGAAGTAAACCCTTCGGATCATATAATCACGATGACAGGAAAGTACTTTGCCGATCAGGTAAAGGAGTTGAGTAACGGCCGGATCGAGATCGAAGTATATGATGCCGGAAAGCTTGGTAATGATGCACAGTATTATGAGCAGCTTCAGGTTGGAGCCCTTGATATGTACAGGGGAAATGCAATTGCGCTGGAAAGCATATCCGATATGGAAGTCGGTATCATGGCAATGCCATATCTGTTCAGGAATACCGAGCATTTCTGGAAGGTGTGCGACGGTGAGATCGGAGATGAAGTCCTTGAAGATTTGCAGAAGTCCGGTTCCCATATGGTAGGATTGTGTTTCCTTGATGAAGGTGCCAGGAATATAATGACGGTAAAGAAACCGATAAGGAGTATAGAGGATCTGCAGGGGTTAAAGATACGGAGCATGGAAGATGACCTTCTGTGCGATGTCCTGCGTTCTACCGGGGCAGAGCCTGTGGTCATGGATTATGCGGACGTGTACTCAGCGCTTCAATCGGGCGCGGTTGACGGTGCTGAGAATCCTGTTTGCAGTTATTATTCCAACAAATTTTATCAGGTGGCACCCTATTATACGATAGACGCGCATACCCACTCACCAAGCGTCATCCTTATCAGTGAGATCACCTGGAAATACCTTTCCGAGGAGGACAGGCAGATATTGCAGGTTGCGGCACAACGTGCCAAGAAGTACAATAAAGATGCCATTGAGAATGCGGAAGCGGAGGCCTATCGGAAGCTTGCGGATGAAAATGTGACCATCATAAAACTTGAAGATAAGAGCGAATGGCAGGAAGCCATGGAAGGGATATATAAATCCTATGGCGGCAGCAATTACGAACTCATAGAGAAGATAAGAAATGTAAAGTGAAAAGATAATCAAGGACGCAGTGATATATGGCTTTTCAGATAATCAGAAATGACATAACGAAAGTAAGTGCAGACGCCATTGTAAATACGGCGAATCCTGATCCCGGATACGCCGGCGGGACTGACTTTGCCATTTATACTGCGGCAGGGGCAGATGAACT
>JAILLY010000099.1 GCA_024692905.1 Lachnospiraceae bacterium
ATCCCGTCCATTTCAGGCATCAGATGATCCATGAAAATAATATCATATTTTGTTTTCTTCGTCATTTCAATGCCTTCAGCCCCTGAAAGCGCGCTGTCGATCGTCATCTCAGTACCGCGCAGAAGGCCGTTGAATACAAGAATATTCATCCTCACATCGTCGACCACGAGGATCCTTTTCCCGGCCGCCTTCAGGGTGTCGTTACCGTTTACGACAACGTTCACGCGCTCCTTAAGCCTCTCGACAAAATCTCCCATGCGCCTGTCTCCGACGCTCCTCTGCGGGATCCTTACGGTGAAGACCGAGCCCTGTCCATACTCGCTCTCCACATCGATAGTGCCATCCATAAGCCTCACAAGCTGTTCGGTGATATGAAGACCAAGTCCTGTCCCTTCGATATTTCTGTTCCTGCTCTCTTCAAATCTTGTGAACCTCTGAAAGAGGTTTTCAAGATCCTCCTCCTTTATCCCGATGCCCGTATCCGAAACGGAGATCACAAGCGTTCCGGATACATCTCCCATGCCCTCGGTACTGCCGGACGCTTCGTAGGACAGCCTAAGCCTGACCCACCCTTCCTTAGTATATTTGATCCCGTTAGATATAAGATTGTTCATGATCTGGCGGATCCTGACAAGGTCGCCATAGTATTCGGCGGGCATGTCGGGATCATTCTCCAATATGAAATCAAGACCCTTCTCTGCCGCACGCATGCGGTTCATCTGGTAACAGTCGTTCATGACGGAAAAGAGCTCATAATCGGCGGGCAGGATCTCCATCCTGCCGGATTCTATCTTGGTAAGGTCAAGGATGTCATTAATTATCGATAAAAGCCCGTTTCCCGCGATCCTGATATTCTCGGCGTATTCCACTATCTTTGGATCATCGCTGTCCCTTATTATCATTGTATTCATGCCAAGTATCCCGTTGATGGGCGTCCTGATCTCATGGGACATACTTGCAAGAAAATCGCTTTTCGTTCTGTTCGCGACATTCGCCTCTTCCCTGGCGATCTCAAGCTCCTTCATCGTCTTCATAAGCTTGCGGTAGTCTGGAGTTTCGAGGGCAAAGAGCATGATAAGGGCTGAAAACGCTTCTCCGAATGCGATAAGAAGAATATCCCCCACTATCATCTGTATCACAGTAAATATAGTGGGCAGAAAGAGAAAGAGGATGATTATCTTCGATATGACGCCTGGCTTGTCAGCCTGGTTTGCCATAACAACATAGAGCATATGGAAAACGATGATAAGGGACAGTATATAGGCGATCAGATAGAGCCTGCCATGTATATAAACGCCGTTTTCGAACCGGAACATTATGCCCGTGAACATGTTCAAGGTAACAAATGCGGCCAGCAGGCAAAAGAGCACCCTGTTGATCATAATAGAAGTCTTTGAGGCGCTCGGATAGTAATTGAGAATAGTCCTCATGGCCGTGGCGACGCAAAAAACGGAGGCGTACTGATAAAGGGAGTTAAGGACCATATTGACGGGATCCGGCACCATGTATCCGTAACATATCGTATAGGCCGTTATAATGTCAATGACGGCATATACGATCACGGAATACGTATATATGCGCATGAGCCTATGACCGCTGGTTTCCGTATAGAGAACGGTCTTCATTCCCCCCGCGATCACTATCAGTACAAGTATAGCAGCTATATCAAAGGAAATATTGTAATACATATGAGAAGTATATCACATACTCCCTACATTATCCATATGGACCGGGGGGACGGGGTTCCCGGTCCATTTTCCTCCATATGAACCGGGAACCCCGTCCCCCCGGTCCATTCCCAGCGAACCGCTAAGATCTCCATTCGGATTCGGAAACGGCTCCGTCATGGCTGAAATGGATGAAATATCATATGAAAGAACTGTCGCGCTGACGGGAGGAATCTTATGAGCATAGGGAGCAATATCAAAAGTCTCCAGGAAGACAGAGTCCTTACCCGGAAAAATGTTGCGGAAGCATTGGGCATCGCTTTCCGGGCAGTTGCATGCCATGCCTTGTCTATGGGCATAATCGAGGACGAAATAATATCAGGGGACGAAGAGTCAGGAGACGTATCTCCTGACTCTATCTCTGATTCCTCCTGCAACATAAAGCACTTAAGCTTACTATATCAAAAATTCAAAACACCGCTAAACCCTACGGAATTTATTCAGTCCGGCCGTAAACGCCGCCCCATCTTGAGCCTACGCCTCTTGCGGCTATCTTAAACTTAACTGCACGGACGCCGCGGAAGGTACCACCGGTTCCACGAATTAGGATCACTGCAGAGTTACCCTTGTTTACATTGTTGAAATATCCGAGTATCTCGTAATCACCGTCGGGGTTATGAGCAGTCTTCCTGGTGAGGGTCACCTTGCTCTTTCCGCTTCCGAAGGTGATCCTAAGTTCAGGCTGGCCATCCTGTCCGGGCTCAATGCCGCTTCCGGTGTAGATACAAGCCGAGGCTTTGCCCTTGCTGTTCGGATTCACAACTACGGAGGCCTTGTTTATATCCTTGTGCTTTTTGCCGTCTATGATGCGGTAGCTTCCCTTTACTTCTCCCTTGCAACTGCCGGTCCCGGTCAGCTGATCATTATTGTTTCCTTTTATCGTGACCGTGACAACCTGGCCTGCTATGGGAGCTTGGCTTTCATCGGATGTCTCATATGTGACGGTATAATCCTTGCCTGCGCCCGCCTTGAGTTTAAGATCCCTGTAATTCCCGTCGGTAAAGAGGATCTTCGTCTTCTTATAATCACCGGCCTTCTTGCTGTAAACCCTGTCGGATATGGTCAGGATCAGATCTTTTAAGTCCACGGGCACGATGGTAAATCGCTTTACTATTCCGGCATTTTGAGTCGTGCCGAATACGTAATTGCCCTTGCCTTTTATGATCACCTGAGGGGCTACATCCTTACCCTTCTTCTTCGCATCACTAGCGGCGACCGACTTATTGTTCTGATACTTGAGCGTATAGTCCTTGCCGGAACGAAGGATAACCTCTTCCTCATCACCTTCATTGTTGATTATCTTCGCCTTCACGGTAACCGCAGGCTTGATCTGCTCATTTGTAAATGCATACTTATCATCGTCAGTCTCTGTGCCGAGGATTATCTTGCATTCACCGACATTTAGCTCATCCCCCGCAGCCTCTTTGATCACGCTCTTACCGGTTATCCCGAAAGTCTTTACGATCCTGCCGCGGAAAGCTCCGGTATACTCGTCATGTTCGTCCTTAACGGCTTCATAGATCACCGTCGCGGTTCCGGGTTCATGATTGTTCTTATATGTGACCGTATAGTCGCCGTCAGGATTAGCAGTATTATACTCTTTGAGCGTATGTGTGCCCGTCCTGTCCTTATAGGTAAGGACCGTCGCCTGCTCTACCGCCTCGCCGTTCTTATATGCAAGCTTGCTCTTAAATCCATTTATGACCACACTGTTCATA
>JAILLY010000112.1 GCA_024692905.1 Lachnospiraceae bacterium
AGGAGTTTGTGAAGAAGCTTAAAGACATGGGATACACTGAAGTAAAACTGGTGGATACCACAAACGGGATGTTCATGAGCAAGTGGGAATCTGCTTGGATGGGGCTCTCAGGATCGACTATCTTAGTGGGAAGGAAATAGGTAATCAGATTATTATGTTACTAAGGAGATGCTGGAAGCAAGTATTCAATCATTCAATACCAGCAATAATGGTTTTGTTTCTATCTTTGGAAGAAACATAATTCCGATTGATGAATACAAGGAATACCAATCAAGATTGACAAGTACACTGTTGATATTATCGAAGGATGATATATAAAATTGTGGGCTGGTCGTAATATAATAGGATCCCGGCTCATGTCAATCAAAAGTGACCGTATCTGACATTCACCTTCCCATCTTTGCCTGCCCGATATGCGTAGAGGTTTCGGAGATGGTCACGGTCTCCACCTGACCACCCGCTTCTATGGTATAAGTTCCTCCGACCTTGATATCGGGGCTGCTTAAGTGAACGGCCGTATAGGCGTAGGGTGCCTCCCATTCAAGGATCATCTTTCCCTCTTCATCCTTTACCAGGACCTGTGTGCTATTGCCCGTTGTCTCTTCGGGTATACAGAGTATGCTGCATTGGGCAGATGAGGCATCGATAGCTTCGACCATAGAGGAGCTTCCGCATGCGACTATCGTTCCGCCGCTTACCGTGCACTTCCCGCCGGCTTCGCCGGCCCAGTCAAGGGCGCAGTTGCCGCCGGACCCTGAAAGACTGACTCTTATGTTGCCGCCGCTTATCTCAATATTGCCGTTGGAATCCAGTCCGTCCGAATCCCTTCCTGTTTCATTTCTGACAGTGATGTTGCCGCCGCTTATATGTATCCAGGTATCCTCAACATCCACGATCTCGCTGTCGGCCGATGTATCTGCAGAAGGCTCCGTGTTTTCCGACCACTGCAAAGGTGCCCGGCCCTGCCAGTCTTTGCTGCCCGGTCCGTTCATAAAGCCTTCCGGAGGCTCATGCTGTCCCCTATCATTTCCGGATCCGGGTTCCATACCGCCCGGCATCTGCCCGAAGGTCCCTGTGTTGCCGTTTGCGTTCAGGCCGTCATCTTCACAATTTATATCAATATCACCGTCTTTAATATCTATGGTGACGGCTTCTATGCCTTCATAGCACTTGCTTATCTCAATAGTGCCACCCGTCATCAGGAAGGAACCGCCGGCATTTATCCCGTCATCACCTGCCGAAACGGAGAGTTCAGCTTCGGTGAAGTTTACCGCATCATTCGCATTTATACCGTCTTTTACGGCACTTATGGATATTTTTCCACCTGCTATCACAAGAGTATCGTTGCACTCGATCCCGTGCATGTATTCTGACCTGATATCGAGGCTTCCCTTTCCGTTTATGGTAAGATCTTCGTGAGAATATATGACGCCTCCCGTTCTGTCGGATAGTGCATCGGATGAATACTCCGCCCCGTCGGAAAGAGAATTCTCTGATCCCTCCGCCAGGGTCAGGAAGACCTTATCGGCAGTATTGATGCGCAGTGCTGCATCATCGCTGCAGCAGACATCCACGTTATCAAATCTGATCCACACCTTTGAAGAATCGTAGGCATCAACTATTATGTTGCCATCCGTCAGGCTTCCGGATATAAGGTATTTTCCGCCATTCATGATATAGACACTGCCGTCATCCGTATAAGCCCCTCCGCCAAAGATCCTTGCCGTATCGCCATCAAGGGTGATCACTGTTGCATCTTCCGTATCCCACACATCATCCAGATCGTTTTCCGTAAATCCGGTCACTGCTTCATGTCCCTCGGCATCCTCATCAACGATCTTCTCTATACCCAGGTTTTCTCCAAACATGAAGAGTGTTGTCACGATCAGGGCGATTACTGTTATCGCTATGCATATCCTGTCAATGTATCTGCTTGTCAGCATATCCTACCCCATGTAATCTCCGTTGTAAGTAACCATTACCGCACTCCTTATGCCGTCGGTATCGGCAAGGATGTTTATGAATTCCGTATTCTCATCCTTAAGGCGGACCTCATAGTTGACCTCAGTCTCGCCACTTGTCACGGACTTACTCTTTACGGTGCACTTCTTTGTGTTTTCACGTATAAATCCTGTAGCCCTTTCTTCGCTTGCAGTCCCGTCGCACCTGACGACCACTATGTAAGGGTTGCTCATGTCCTTGTGATTGGTGAAGATGAATATCACGATACCGATAAATATGCTTCCAAACACAGCGAGCGGGATCATGCCGGCTGCCAGCACTATACCTGCCGCTATCGACCAGAAGAGGAAGGCTATGTCCATGGGCTCTTTAATGGCCGTCCTGAACCTTACGATGGAAAGGGCACCGACCATACCCAGTGACAGGACCACGTTACTGGTCACGGCCAGGATCACAAGGGTCGTGATCATTGTCAGCGCCACAAGGGTGACCCCGAAGCTTGATGAGTACATGACGCCGGGATAGGTTTTTTTGTAGATAAAGAATATGAACACGCCGAGGGCAAATGCAAGGCCCAGGCCCAAGACCATGTCAAGCCCGCTGACTGCCGTCACGTTCTCGAGAAAGTTGGATTTGAAGATGTCTGAAAAAGTCATTAGTCGTACCTCCTTGAATATGCATACTTTGAAAAAGCCATCGCGCGCACCCCGGGTGTCTGAACACAGTCCCTTATGATCCCGGGGAGAAAATCATCCCATTTGACCTCCAGGATTATCGACCCGTCAGTCGCCTTCAGGGTCGGAAGATCATCATCGAACAAAAATATCCTTCCAAGACCCGTACGGATGTCACTGTCAAAAGTAACCCTGACATTACCCGGCCTGTATATGTAAGGTTCCCTTAGATAATCAACAACCGTTTTAGGTGAAAGCCTCTGATATGTCATCTTAAGATAGAGCTCACATATGAGCGGTTCGTCATGGTCACGCATCCAGGAGATGTTGCCTCCTATTATGTCCCGTGTCTGCTCTTGTGTAAGACGTGCACTGTATTTGGTCCCAAGCCCGTTTACCCGGCTCTTTTTTTCCAGACAGATATATGACCTGTCATTGTTGTAATATCTGATCCTGAACTTTTCGCGCCTTGCGGTACCGTCGATCTTTTCTCGAAGGGCCCTGTCGGAAGGTGTGTCAAAATAAAGACTCCTTATCCGGTATTTTCCGTCCTTAGCGTGTGGGTCCGGCAAGGCGACTGCCTTAAGCCTCTGCCTGATGCACAGCATGTCCTGATAAGATATCTCATGCTTGACCTCATGCCTGTATCTGATATCACTCATTCCCGCCTCCTTTAGGAAGGCCCGGATATAGGGCCGTAAAACAGTTATGTCTTCGTAAGACAAGGGAAATGATAACCTCCAAAAGTGTTCAAATTGTGTCCCGGATCTGATAAAAATGTGAAAGTAGCGGGTCCATTGACAGATCTTAGCGTAGCTATGAAGGTATGGTAAGTGACATGGGAAGATATGATAACTGGAGAGGCCGGGCGTTTGAGATACTGTGCTTCAACAATACGGATGCTATAAAGTCAGCACTGGGGATCAGCGGTGTAAAAACAAAGTGTTATCCCTGGTATAATTCGGAGGATGACAAAAACGAGCGTGTCCAGATAGATATGGTGATCGAAAGAGCTGACAATATCACAAATCTTTGTGAGATGAAATATACGAACAAACCATTTGAGGTAGATGCATCTTATGAGCAGCAGCTTTTAAGGAAAAGGGATATATTCAAGAAGAAAACCGGA
>JAILLY010000129.1 GCA_024692905.1 Lachnospiraceae bacterium
CGTCGACCAAGATAGGTATATTCGAGGATGAGGATCTCCTCTTTGATGAAACACTCAGGCATTCCACTGAAGAGATCAATTCATTTGAGTCGATCTTCGCCCAGAAGGATTTCCGCAAGAACATCATCCTTAATTTCCTGAAAGAGAAGAACTTCGATATCAATACCCTTGATTTCGTTGTGGGACGAGGCGGAATGTTAAAGCCTATTCCGGGCGGCACATATGAAGTGAGCGATGCCCTGCTCGAAGATCTTAAGGTAGGTGTTCAGGGCCAGCATGCTTCCAATCTCGGAGGTATACTTGCAAGAGAGATCGGAGATTCTCTTTCGATACCTTCATACATCGTCGATCCTGTAGTTGTCGATGAGATGATGGATATCGCAAGGCATTCGGGATGTCCCGCACTTCCCAGGGTGAGCAAGTTCCATGCTCTTAACCAGAAGGCGGTCGCAAAGCGTTACGCCAAGGAAGCCGGCAAGAACTATGAGGATCTGAACCTTATTGTTGTTCACATGGGTGGCGGATGTTCAGTAGGTCCTCATAAGAACGGAAAAGTAATAGACATATTTAACGCGCTTGACGGCGACGGAGCATTTTCTCCCGAGCGTGCGGGTGCGGTTCCTCCCGGAGCACTTGTCAAGCTGTGCTTTTCCGGAAAGTATACGGAAAAGGAAGTATACAAAATGCTTGTCGGAGAAGGCGGATTTAATGCCTATCTTAAGACAAACGACATGCGCGACGTTGACAAGATGGTCGAGTCGGGTGATGCCAAGGCCAAGGAATACAGGGATGCATTTATCCTGCAGATGTCCAAGGATATTGGTTCCATGGCATGCGTATTAAACGGCAAGGTTGATCAGATCATCGTTACCGGCGGAATTGCTTATGATAAGGCGGTTGTTGAGGGTCTTAAAGAAAGATGTGAATGGATAGCTCCGTTTACGGTTTATCCCGGAGAGGATGAGCTCCTGGCTCTTGCGCAGGGCGGACTCCGTGTCATGAATAAAGAAGAGTCGGCTATGCCTTATTAAGCCTTATATGTTTTTACATATTCGGTATCAATATCGTAAACGGCAGCGGATCTCCGCTGCCGTTTGACATCTGTGATGACCGGTCCCGGCAGGGCATTTCTTTTGACATCTTGCTAGCGGGAAGGTTTGTTTATATAATGTAGCATGACCAGTCGTTATTAAGCCGGAGGAATAAAAATGAGCGATCTATACAGAGAAAAGAGCATGGAGAGGATCAATTCTCCGGAACAGTTAAATGATTATATTAGGGTTACAACACCGTCAGTCTGGCTGGTGCTCATAGCGATCATCGTCCTTATGATCGGCATTCTTTCCTGGTGCATATTCGGTACCGTTACCATGACCAAAGCTGACGGCACGACAGAAACAAAACATCCGATAACCTTTATCACCAATTGATATCATGAACGGAAATAAGATCAATAAAC
This sequence comes from Lachnospiraceae bacterium, assembly GCA_024692905.1. Lineage (GTDB taxonomy): Bacteria > Bacillota > Clostridia > Lachnospirales > Lachnospiraceae > UBA2868. Next base: position 1,460 of record JAILLY010000129.1, read on the forward strand.
CGATAACACATGGGGTGGCCCGTGTTCCGGTGGTCATGCAGATGGAGGCGCTCGAATGCGGAGCGGCCTGTCTTTGCATGATCATGGCATACTACAACAAATGGATCCCTCTCGAAGAAGTCCGCGCAGACTGCGGGGTCTCACGTGACGGTTCAAACGCCAAGAACATGCTGCTTGCGGCGCGAAGCTACGGCATGAAGGCCGAAGGCTACAGGATCGAACCGGAACAGCTCAGGGAAGAAGGAACGTTTCCGTGCATAATCCATTGGGACTTCAATCACTTTGTCGTCTGTAAGGGGTTTTCCGGCAACAAGGTGTATCTGAACGATCCGGCAAGGGGCGATTATGCAACAACATTTGAGCGCTTTGACGAGGCCTTCACCGGCATATGCCTTATGATAGAGCCTTCTGAGGGTTTTACTCCCGGAGGGAAACCCAAGTCGGTATTAAAGTTTGCCATGTCAAGACTTACGGGAGCTGCCGCGGCGATCGTATTTGCGTCTCTTACGGCAGTTATCGCTTCTATAACCGGGATATTCAATGCGGGATTTGCCA
>JAILLY010000058.1 GCA_024692905.1 Lachnospiraceae bacterium
CTTCGTTTCCTTTTGTTCTTCCGTCAGACTTTCATCAGTATTCTTTTCGGGTTCTTCGCTTTTTTCCTCCTGATTTTCTTCGGACCCGTCGAAAGTTATCTTATTGACATTTATTACAGGCTCTTCGGTCTTTTGTGATCCGCAGGCAGTTATAAGCATTGCGACGGCAAGCGCCGGCACTGTAAACAAAGCTTTCTTTCTCATTACTTATCCCCCTTTTGTAAACATCATAATCTCTCGATCTGAAATGCCGTCAGAATGTAGGCTCCCGCGCCTATCAGCGTAAATATGGTTCCGATGACCAGGCTTGCATCAATAGCTGCGAATTCAACACCTATGATCAGAAGAACGGTTCCAATGATCATGACTGCAATCGGAATCTTTACCCCTAGGATCTTCAACAAAAAAAGGATGTTTAGGATAACAAAGCAGAGTGTCACGATCTTTCCCTCTATCGCAACATTTACGCTCTCTATGATGAAGGAAATGATGATGCTTATAAATCCCAGAGCAGCTCCTGCAATGAATGCGATCTTATAAAAGTTTTTTTTGTTTACCAGGACGGCAGCGATCATCACGATTCCCATAATGACAAGAGTAATACAATAGGCGTTAAAGCCGCTCATGCCTTTTTCAGGCGACATCATTGTCAAATATATAATGGTATGCAGAACAAACAAAATGGCAACACCGATCTTGCAAAAAGTCATATTTTATCCTCCTCTATAAACTCATGTTTCTAATCAGAGTTTGATGACTTCCGGTTCTGAGGTAAACGAACTGAAGGTTGCGGTTGAATCCTTGAAATAGAGAACCTGAGTATTATCGTCATCTGCGCTGTACATTCCTTTTAAGCTGGGATATTTTGTCAGCATCGCTTCTTTAACTTCCCGATTGTCATCATTTACAAGCTCACCGCTAAGACGCAGCCAGGTCCCGTCCTTAAACGCACAGAGCTCGACCATCGGGTTAGCGGCTATCTGCTTTGAAACATCCTTGGACTTTCCCGTCTGGATGTAAAGCTTTCCGTCATATACCAGAACAGTCCCGAAGGGACGTACTTTTGGTTTATTTCCGTCTATCGTAGCAAGGAAATAGGACTGGGCACTGTCGAGGAAATAGGCCACCTTTTCAACTCCTGCTTCATCTATCACCTTCCTGACTTCTTCTATAAGGTCATTAAGGTTTTTATTTATATAATCCCTAAGCTCTTCCAGCGAAACAGATATCTCATCATTTACGAACTCGTCAGCTATGAGCATGCCGTATACCCTCGAACCGATGTCGACAAGACCCTTTTCAACGCCTTCACCCATGGCAAGTACTTCAAGCTCCCTCGCTCCGTCTTCCGCCCATAAAATGGTATCGGGGATTCCGTTATCATCGGAATCATGAAGATAAAGATTGAATTCCCCGCTTCCTGTCATGTCAATGGCAACCGTATCGATGTTTCCGTCTCCGTTTTCGTCAAGAAAACAGACATCAGCGAAACCGTCTCCGTCAAGATCAAACACGATCTCGTTAAACCCGCTCCTTACAAGCATTTCCTTAAGTCCTTCATCAGACATTATGCGAAGCTTTGCTCTTCTTAAATTACCCGTTGTCCAGTTCATACATACCTCCTTATACTTACAACACTACCTTTAAAGAATTATCAGGATCACACCGAATATAAATACCCCTATTCCCACATACAGTATGGGTTTTTCCTTTCCCTTATCATTGTAAAAATATCCTGCATCCTGCGGATTATTCGGATTGTACGCCAGAGTCACCTGCTGTCCGAGCTGCGGATCCCCCGGTATGCCGCTGACACGGATCGTGTACTGCCTTCCCCACACATTATATACGAAGGTATAGTATCTTACGGAATAATTATCCGTAGGATCATCACTGGGGATCCATTCGTCATCTATATAGACACAGGTTCCCGGAACCATCGCAGTGCGCCGGTTGTTCCGGTTTTTGTGAACCGGATAATAGATCATTATGGCTATGCCGATACATGCAACCGTAAGTCCCACTATGATCATATTGAATTTACCTCCTTGAAGATTTCCCTATTCCACTTCACTCTGTCCGACATGATAAAATTTATGTCATTCCGAGGGCTTTAGCCCGAGGAATCTGTTTCATAAACAACCTGACACCGTCAATTAATATTATGTAAACCAACTTCCTTGCTCAGCCTGTTTATCTTTTTTATCTCGATCACTGTCAGAACGATACATAATATGAAAATAACCGTAAATAACAGCACAAGCCAGTTGCTTAAGCTTATAGCCTCAATAACAAGATCATAAATACCGTGGATCAGGGTCGGGATAACAAGCGCAAAGGCCATATTTTTTCTGTCACCCGTAAGCAGGGCTTTCCCGATGAAATAACCCATTATCACATCAAAGGTAAAATGCAGAGGTGTCATCGCTCTGAATATCGCTGACAGGATACCGCCGTTTACATACATAAAATCC
>JAILLY010000082.1 GCA_024692905.1 Lachnospiraceae bacterium
GGCTGATGCCGCCTGTGCCGTCGGAGCTACGTATAAAGGACGTAAATTCGGAGACCTTGCGGATATTTCGGTCCTGTCTTTTAACGGTAATAAGACGATCACATGCGGAGGCGGCGGCGCTGTTGCGGGAAACGATGAGGAGCTGTTGTCATTGGTAAGGCATCTTACCACTACCGCCAGATGCGGCAGCGAGTATGACTTTGACATGGTAGGATTTAATTACAGGATGACAAATGTTCAGGCGGCGATCGGATGCGCCCAGATGGAACGCCTTGAGGAATTTGTTGAAAGGAAAAGGGTCATCAGACGGTTTTATGATGATGAGTTCAAGGATACCGCGGCAGAATGCTTTGCAAAGAGTGAAGGCAGCTCGTGCTGGTTTTCCGGGATCGTTCTCCCGAAGCCTGAGGGGATTGAAGAAGTCCGGGGTATTATCGCAAGGATGAGGGAGAACGGGATCGAGGGCCGGACATTCTGGAAGCCGGTCCATCTGCAGAAGGTATACATGGATTGCCCGAGATCGGATGTCAGTGTATCCGAAGGGATATGGGACAGGATAGTGACTCTCCCGTGCAGCACCGGTATTACCGATGAACAGCTTGCTTATGTTGCCGGTGTGGTTAAAAAGGAATTCATATGATATCATGTCATATGTAGATGAATATTTATATACGGAGGAATTAAAAGTGAAGACAGAATGGGATTATACCAATCTTGCCGATGCGTATTTGAAACGCCCCGATTATGCACAGGAAGCGATCGATAAGATGCTCACGATCGCGGGAGTCAAAGAGGGCGATAAGGTCTGTGATGTAGGCGCCGGTGTTGCTCACCTGACCCTTATGCTTGCCGCTAAGGGACTTCAAGTATGCGCCGTTGAACCGAATGATGCGATGCGTGCAAACGGCATCAAAAGGACCCGGGAATTTAGCAATGTCGCATGGTTTGAAGGGGTCGGTGAGGATACAAGGCAGCCCGAAAAAACATTTAAGCTTGTTACGTTCGGTTCGTCCTTTAATGTTACCGACCGTCAGCTGACGCTGAAGGAATGCCACAGGATCCTTGTTCCGAACGGATATTTCGCATGCATGTGGAATCATCGTGTACTTACAGATCCGCTGCAGGAGAAGATCGAAAACATAATCAAGAATAATATCCCCGGATACTCATACGGTACCAGGAGAGAAGACCAGACCGAAGAAATAGAGAAGAGCGGACTGTTTGATAATATAGTCCGGTTTGAGGGACGGGTAGTACATAAGGTTCCCGCAAGCGATATTGTTGACGGATGGAGATCCCATGCAACGGTTGAAAGGCAGGCCGGCGATAAGTTTGATCAGATCATCCGTGAGATAGAGGAACTGATCTTAAGTGCAGGCAGTGACAATATTGACGTACCCTATGTAACAAGGGTTTGGATGGCAAGGGCAAAATAGGAGCAGCATGTATAAGTTTTGTACTAAAGCAGAGACGCTTTATCATTTATATAACAATTGTCCGTTTGATGATAAGGATACGATCCTTAAGCCGGTTTATTTCGGAGTGGATGAATGGGCTTTTGATCCCGTTAAACAATATGAGCGTGTGAAGAACGCTCTTGGTAACGTGGATAAGCTTATCGTCAGGAGCAGCGCGGCCAACGAAGACAATGAAGTTTTCTCACTGGCCGGAAAATATACTTCCGTGATATGTAAAAACAGTGAGGATGCGTTTGGAAAAGCAGTTGACGAAGTTATATCTTCATACGGCGAACCCGTTGACGGGGATAATATTCTTGTGCAGCGCGCGATCGAAAATGTTGACTGTTCCGGTGTCATCTTCACCCGTGATCCCAACAGCGGCGGGAGATATTATGTAATAAATTATGATGACACGACCGGATCGACATCCTCGGTAACGTCGGGGAAAGGCGATAAGACGAAACTTTTATACTGGTTCCCGGGAAAGAAACGTCCGAAGACCGGATGGGCAGACAGGTTATGCGCTGTAGTAGAGTGTATCGAGGAGCATCTTGGCTGGGATACCCTGGACATGGAATTTCTGATAAAGGACGAGTCCATACATATCCTTCAGGTGCGTCCTTTGTGCATGAACAGCAAAGCTGTGGACGCCGCTCAAATGTATCCGCGCTTAAAAAGGATATCGGAGAGCATCAGGCAGGGGGCTGCCAAGAAACCATTCCTGTACGGTAAAAAGACGATTTACGGAGTCATGCCTGACTGGAATCCCGCGGAAATGATAGGGATACATCCCAAGAATCTTGCGATATCATTATACAAAGAACTTATTACGGATAATGTATGGGCTTATCAGAGAGATAACTACGGATATGCAAATCTGAGGAGTTTTCCTCTTATGCTGAGCTTTGAAGGTTACCCTTATATAGATGTAAGGGTGAGCTTCAATTCGTTTATCCCGGATACCTTAAGGCCCGAGACAGCCGATAAATTATTGAATTACTATCTGGACAGGCTCGAAGAATCACCCGAGAAACATGACAGGGTCGAATTTGAGATCGTATTCTCCTGTTATACGTTTGATCTGCCGGAAAGAGTCAGGATCCTTGAGCAGTATGGTTTCTCCGAAGATGAGATAACCGAGATCGTTGATTCCCTGCGTTCGCTTACCAATAACGTGGCAAACAGTAAAAACGGTCTTTGGAGAAAAGATATCGGCAAGCTTGCCATCCTTCAGAAACGGTACGATGAGATCGTAAACAGTTCATTAAGCGAGATCGAGAAGATATACTGGCTTGTGGCTGACTGCAAGAGATACGGGACACTCCCGTTTGCCGGACTGGCGCGTGCGGCATTTATCGCAGTACAGATGTTAAAATCCATGGTTGCCGGAAACATACTCAGCATGGATGAATACGAAGCTTTCATAAACGATATAGAAACCGAGAGCTCCCTTATGAACAGGGATCTTCATGCAATGTCAAAGGATGAGTTTTTAAGAAAGTACGGATTCTTACGTCCCGGAACATATGACATCTGTTCAAAGAGATATGATGAGGCTCCGGATCTTTATTTTGATTTTGCAAAGACCAAAAGCGAAACACTTCCGGATGATGACGGCAAGCCTTCGTTCCGGCTTACCCTGCAGCAGATGGCACAGATCCGCGAAGCCCTGAACAAGCATATGCTGGCCGATGATGTATTGGGACTGTTCCAGTTCATCAAAACGGCGATCGAAAGCAGGGAGCATGCCAAGTTCATCTTTACGCGCAATGTAAGTGAGATCCTGAGGCTGTACAAGGAATGGGGCAGCAGGATGGGGTTTGATGCCAAAGACATTGCTTATGCGGATATTCAGGTCATAAAGGAACTTTACTGCGGTACCTGCGATGAAGTGACTCTTTTGGAGAATTCGATCAAAAAGGGCAAGGCATCCTACAATGAAGGGCTCGGTATAGTCCTCCCGCCTCTGATCGTCGATGAATCCGATGTCTGGGAGTTCCATATTCCCGATACCGTGCCGACTTATATAACTCAGAAACAGGTCAGCGCACCGATCGTCTGTATAGAGTCATTTGACGATCTTGACATTAACGACCGGATACTTCTGATACCGTCCGCGGATCCGGGGTTCGACTGGATATTTTCTCATAATATCAAAGGGTTTATTACGGAATACGGCGGCGCAAATTCCCATATGGCCATACGTGCCGGGGAACTCGGGATTCCCGCTGTTATCGGAGTGGGACAGAAAATGTATGATAAGCTGAAAAAGAGCGACACGGTCGAGATAATGTGTCCGCTGAAGCAGATAAACGTTTTGAAATGAGACGGACACTTATGGGAAGAGTATATTGGATAACAGGGTTTTCGGGCGCCGGTAAGACCACAGTCGGCAAGCTCTTATATGAAAAACTGAAAACCGTAAAAGATAATATCGTATTCCTGGACGGAGACACGCTGCGGCAGGTGTTCGGAGACGATCTCGGGTATGGCGAGGAAGACAGGAAAAAATGCGCAATGAGATATTCGCGCATATGCAGGCTGTTATCCGGCCAGGGTATAGATGTCATATGTTGCACGATCTCAATGTATGACAGCGTGAGGGAATGGAACAGGAAGAATATCCCGGATTATTTTGAGGTATATGTCCGGGTTGATATGGACGTACTGGTAAAGAGAGATCAAAAGGGATTATACAGCGGAACTTCCGTTGAAGATGACACAAGGCTGGTGGGTGTAAGCCTGTCTGCAGAGGTCCCGAAATCCCCCGATATCATACTTGATAATAACGGTGAACTGACTCCGGGGGAGCAGGTTGCCCTGATACTTGAGAAGCTTGGTATGGAATTATGAAAAAAATAATGTTTTCACAGCGTGTTGATATCATAGAATCATACGGTGAACGCAGGGACTGCATCGATCAGAATGTATACGGATTTCTGGCCGCATGCGGGTTTCTTCCGGTTCCCGTCATGAATGCTCCGGAGATCTTTGAGGCGTATGTTGATGAGATAAAACCCGACGGCTTTCTGCTTACCGGAGGCAACACGCTTGTCAGTTACGGAGGAAATGCCCCGGAGAGGGATAATACGGAAGAGAAGCTTCTTGAGTATGCCGTGTCAAAAAGGATACCGGTGCTCGGGATGTGCAGAGGCATGCAGTTTATACTCGATCATTTCGGAAATGCCCTTATGCCTGTTGAAGGTCATGTCAGGACCATGCACAGGATCGCGGGCATCATTGAGCGTGATGAAGTCAACAGTTTTCATAATTATGCCGCACTTGAAGTAAAGCCTCCCTTATCGGAACTTGCAAGAGCAAAAGACGGTGTCATTGAGGCGGTAAAACATTCGGAACTGCCCATAATGGGGATCATGTGGCATCCCGAAAGGAACATGCCGTTTAAGGATGAGGATATCAGGATGTTTAAGGAGTTTTTCGGAGAATAGTCAATATGGGGTGGCACAGAAGCCTTTTTGATGTTGTAAATAAAGCCCGGACACGGGGCCTTGTCATATACGGAGCCGGATACTGGGGTAAGATCGCCCGCAGGATATTTGAAAGATACGGTGTATCTCCTCTGTGTTATGCGGATGATGATGAAAATAAAGCGGGGACAGTCTTGGGCGGAATGGAAATACGAACGCTCAGGGATTGTAAAGCCGAATATGAAAATGCCGTATATGTCGTATGTGTTGCGGAAGGGGCATCGGATCTAAGAAGGCTTGATATGATCGCAAACCTTAAGGCGTTAGGACTTTATTCCGATGAAAGCGAGATGCGTATCCCTTTTTATTATTTTGCACTGTTTTTAAACACCGGAGAGACAATAAAGGACAGGCTTGAGGATGACCGGTTTAAATATGATGATGATTATAACCTCTGTGTGTTCTGCAACATGAGCAATTCCGGAAGCTATTACCTGGAGCAGAGGCTTGACAGTCATCCGCAGATACTGTTCGTGCCTTTTCTGGAATCCCTGTATGTCGTATATGAAAGACGTCTTAAGTATCTTTCGGGTGATGAACTCATATATGAGATCATGGCGCAGATGTGCGGGTATTTTTCTTCTCCCGAAGAACTCCCTCTTTGTATAAAGGATCAGAAGTTCGGCAAGTTTGTTGTAGATAAGAACGGCGGCTTTATAGAGGAGCTGCTTGTCGATCCGCAGAGGTTCTATCTGGAGCTGAAACTGCAGCTTGAAGATGTCAATACCGTAAGATCATACGGACAGCTTATAAAGACAGTTTATGCCGCATATAACAATACAACGGGCAGAAAGAAAGATCCGCATGCGGGAGCACATTGGTGTTTTTACAATGAACATACTCCCAATTATGATGTCACACTGGTAAATGAGCAGTTTGACGCAAGAGAATTTAAGCGTATCGAAGTTCTGACTATAATAAGAGAACCTCTGAACCATATTTATTCATGGGTGAATTATGCGGTCATAAACGGCAGACAGTATAAGTCGTGTAAACGTGAACTGTTTAGGAACATCATTTCATGCGATCTTGGATATATGATGGAGAAGAAAGAAGGGATAAGCAATTCACGTGCGATCTGTTTTGAGGATCTGAAACTGTATCCCGACCTTACCATGCAGGCCCTGTGCAGGTGGATGGGAATAGCATATCATAATGAGATACTGAACGTTACAACGACAAACGGTATAGAAGTATTCTTCCCGAGCAGAACGGAAAAGAAACTTGTGACGGGAAATGACAGGTCGGCGGTTTCGAGAAAAGATATTTCTGATATCATACCGGAGGAAGACAGGGTAAGGCTTGAAGTGTTTTTCAAACGTTTCAAGGATGCATACGGCTATGACTCTCCGGCTAAGGATATGGAGAGATACAGCATTGAAGAATTAAAGGAAATGCTCCGTGATGATTTTAAGTTCGCACGTATAGTTAATGATTTTGTCGGGGAAAACATGCCCGTTGACGGACGATATGATGTGAACGAAATGATACGCGGATTATTTGAAGAATTTATTGACAGCCATTACGGTAAAAATACGGAATATTATTCCAAGATAAGTAAGGAGGAAGCGGTATGAAGGCGCTGATCTTGGCAGCAGGACAGGGAACCAGACTTAAGAAATATACGGAAGATCTCCCCAAGGGTATGCTTAAATTCGCAGGAAAGACCATCATTGAGAGGCAGATAGAAACATACAGAAGATGCGGTATCAATGACATAATCGTCGTACGCGGATATGCGGCGGATAAGATAGATTATCCCGGCATAAAGTACTATACCAATGAGGACTATATGAATACCAATATGGTAGAGTCACTGCTGGCGGCAAAAAAGGAATTCGATGATGATATCATAGTCAGTTATTCGGATATCCTTTTTGAGGAAAGACTGCTTAAAGCGATGATGGACTCAAAAGAAGATCACGGTGTCGCAGTTGACGATAAGTGGAAGGATTACTGGACCAAAAGATACGGGCGTATCGACTTTGACACGGAATCCCTCGTCATAGGGGATGGCGGTTATATAAGCGAACTCGGACTTGAGGATCCTCCGGCCGAAAGGATAGATGCCCGTTATATCGGTATCCTGAAGTTTTCCCAAAAGGGACTTGCAAATATAATGAAGATAATGGATGACGCTTACGCAAAATATGACGCTGAGCAGCCGTGGCAGCAGTCCGGAAAGCCTGTCAAAAAAGCGTATATGACGGATCTTTTGAATGCTCTTATACAGGCGGGCGAGCCTGTTAAGGCGATCCGTTTTGAAAACGGATGGATCGAGTTTGATACGAATGAGGATTATGAAAATGCATGCGGGTGGCTTGAAGACGGAAGCCTTAAAGAGATCATAAATATCGTATGATCGGCTTTTGCAGCAAAACTACGCTTGAAACAGGTGACTGTCATGAAGAAAATATCAATTATTGTACCATGCTATAAGGAAGAACCGAATATCGAGCCGATGGCGGATGCGCTGACTCAGGTGATGAAGGCGTATGAAGGGAAATATGATTATGAGATCCTTTTCCGGGATAATGCTTCGCCTGATAATACACTTTCGGAAATGAAGAAGGTTGCAGAAAGGGATAAGCATATCAAAGTCATAGTCAACGCCCGCAATTACGGTGTGCTTCCGGGCAGGGATACCTTCATCGGAAGGCTTACGGGAGATGCCATCCTCTATATTTCGGCTGATTTCCAGGACCCGCCGGAACTGATACATGAATTCATCAAATACTGGGAGAAGGGTTACGAAGCAGTCTGCGGCCAGAAATACGCAAGTAAAGAAGGAAGGTTTAAATACGGATTAAGACAGCTTTTTTATAATGTTATAGATATGTTTACAAGTATTCCGCAGTACAGGAACGTTTCCGGAATGTATCTTCTTTCACGTAAACTGTATGAATATTACAGTGCAGGTGATATGGATCTTCGGTTTTTCCTGGCGGATGTCGGCTGCGATGTAAAGCTTATAAGATATGAACAGCAGAAGCGGCGGGCGGGCAGGTCTTCATATAACATATGGAGATCGCTCTCGTTTGCGATCTATTCCCTTATTTCGATTTCGACCGCGCCGCTGCGTCTTGCCACTGTGATCGGGTTCATAATGTCAATACTCAGTTTTCTTGTCGGACTTGCATATCTTATATATAAGCTTGTTCTCTGGGACAGGTTTGATGCCGGTGCAGCACCGATACTTATAGGCGTGTTCTTTATCGGTTCGATCCTCCTGTTCTTCCTGGGGATACTCGGTGAATATATCGGTGTCATATACAGGAAAGTGGCGCATAAGAATCCTACGTTTGTTAAGGAACTTATAAACTTTGACAATGCCAAGGATGATCCTTATCTGTATGCATCGGAAATATCCGATGAGAAATGAGTGTATGATGAAGCGGGTATTGGTGACCGGAGCAACCAGTTTTATAGGGATAGCGCTTATCGGGGAACTACTGGATCACGGATATGAGGTAACGGCTGTTATTAGACCGGGCAGCACCAGAACGGCCCTGCTTTCAAAAGAATGTGCCGGGGCAGATGTGGCCGGGTGCGATATCTCTGACCTGCCGGGGCTTAAAAGAAGCTTGCAGAATAGCGGAAAGAGTCATAAGTATGATGTGTTTTTCCACGTGGGCTGGAGCAGTGATTTTGATAACCCGCGGTACAACATACAGGGGCAGATGCAAAACGTGTCATATGGTATCGATGCGCTGAAGGCGGCAGCGGATCTTGGCTGTGATAAGTTTCTTGCTGTCGGCTCTCAGGCAGAATGCGGGCTTGTTGATGCCCCCATTGATTCGAAGACAAAAGATGCACCGCTGACTGCATATGCCAAGGCTAAATGTGCGTTATATAACAGGTGTGCTGAAATCGCAGGACAGCTGGGTATTGATTTTTACTGGCCGAGGCTCTTAAGTGCATACGGCCCTTATGACCGGCCGGGCACACTTGTCATGTCCTGTATAGATGCCTGCCTTAAACATAAAGAGATCGCGATCTCGGGAGCTGAGCAGATATGGGATTATGTATATGTTGCGGATGTTGCGAGGGCATTAAGGCTGATCGCGGAGAAGGGGCAGGCAGGGAAGAAATACTCCGTTGCCTCGGGAGTCTGCCGTCCGCTTAAGGAATATATCCTTGACATCTCGGATTCGTTCGGTTATCCGGAACTTATGAACGGCATCGGGAAACGGCCGTATGCCGAAAATGAAGTTATGTTCCTTTCGGGTGATGTATCCGAACTGCATGAAGATACCGGTATGGTATTTGATCCCGATTTTAAGAGTCACCTGCACTCCTGCGTCGTATGAAATATTCATACAGGATGCACAGGATCGCTATAAGGGAAAGATAAGAAAATGCGGCACCGATGGTCCCGTATTTTTTTACGGCCGGATCCACAAAGAAGAAGGCAAGGACAGACACGGGAAGATATCCCCAGAGAAGATATTTCTGACGGCGCATGATCGTAAGTATCGCGTTCTGAAATCCCGACACCGCAAGAAAACCGCCGCCGGTCAGAAGGATGAGAAGTTCATTGCGATATGAGTAAAGATCCGTATCATATAATGCCGAAAGAAACGGGATCCCGATAAAATAAGCCCCTGTAAGACAGAGGACGGTCAGGATGAGTATTATAAGGTACTGTTTCAGTATCCTTGACTTAAACCGGGTATTGTCGGGACTGTTATGATCATCTGTCAGCGATGCAAGCTGGGGCTGGTAGATAAAGCAGTTAAGCAGCTCTATAACAAATACGGGCATTGCAACAAAACCGAAGCAGGCCTGGGCTTCGGCGTCCATATACTTTTCGATCGCATATTTTGATGAATTGACTATATAAAATGACAGGAAAAGTGATAAAAACAAGGGAAGACAGTCCTTAAGCAGGTTTATTACTCCGGGATGACCGCTTCCGGCGCGGACATCACCGTCAGGCTCCGGAAAATACAGGGACCTGTTCCTGATGATAAATAAGTAATAACATATGATAAATGTAATGAGGGAAACTGCCAGAGAATATCCGAGTGCCGCCGGTGTGCTGCGGGTAATGATGAGCGTTATGGCAAACGTAATCATTATCGCGCTCCAGCGTATTATGAACATCAGCGCACCCACATAGAGCCTTCCGACATACTGGCAGTGTGCCTTTATAAGATCCTCAAAGGCTTCGATCGCGTAAATGAGTCCGATGAACAGGATTATATACATCTTGTCGCGGCTTTGTCCGAGTACATAGTGGCCGTAGACAAGATATCCGGCAAGCGACAGAAGCATTGCGGAAACGGTGATGATCCTTGTTTTCAGATATACGGAAAAAGGATATATCCCCTTGCGGTCGGTGACCTGAAACCCGTAAACCCCGTATTTGCCTATCGTCATAAGAAGATTGCCCACGGCAAACGCTATCGTGACATATCCCGCATCGGCGAGCCCCGTCGTGCGCGTTATGATCATCGAAATGATGACGGCTTCGCCTGCATTTATCAGCCCCGCTATTGTATTGGATATGTAATCTTTCTTCATCAAACGATCCCTTCATTTTTATCTTTAAGGAACAAATACAACTTATTCTATAATAATTTTTTAAAATAGTGAACCATTATATATATGTCATAAGTCTTTATTATTAAATGGAACGATTGCATTTAGTGTTGAATGTGACGGAGAACCCCGTGAATGACTTGACAAAGCCCTGTATTCCGTGGGATAATCTAATTTGATAATTTAGAATGATCGCATCGGGGGAACAGATGGAACAGCAAGCAGGAAGGGGAAGAAAAAAGTTAAGACTTGGCGATATTCTGGTTCAGCAGAATGTCGTATCCGAGGAGAAGCTTCAGGAAGCTCTCAAAAAGCAGAGGGGAAGCGGTAAAAAGCTCGGCGAGATAATGGTCGAGATGAACATTACCACCGAGGAAGCCATAGGACAGGCATTAAGCCGCCAGCTCGGATATAAATTTATAAATATTAACGGTCTTCAGATCCCCGAGAAGATAGTTAAGCTGATCAAATCGGATATCGTTAAGAAGTATACGGCGATACCGCTCGGAGTTGACGAGAAGAACCCGAACAAGCTGTTTGTCGCAATGGCCGATCCGATGGACATGAATGCCATCGACGATTTTGCCATCATAACGAACATGCAGATCGTGCCCGTGGTATCAACGCCCCGGCAGATCAGGCTTCAGATCGATAAGTATTATTCATCGGCCGATGTCAAGAATGCAGCTGATGAATACGCCAAGGAAAGAGAAAAGATGCTCGGCGCCGATGACGAAGCCGAGGACTATTCAGATGATATCAATAATTCGCCGATCGTTGTACTGGTCAAGCAGATGATCGAGCAGGCGGTCCGTCAGAGGACCTCCGATATACATATAGAACCGATGGAGAATCAGGTCCGTATAAGGTACAGGATCGATGGTGCTTTGTACGAGAGGATGACATATAATCCGAGCCTGTTGCCCGCGATAACCGCACGTATCAAGATCATAGGCGGTATGGATATCTCCGAAAAGCGTAAGCCTCAGGACGGCCGTATCACCCAGATCGTTGACGGACAGGAATTTGATATCCGTGTTTCCGTCCTGCCCACTGTATACGGTGAGAAGACGGTTATGCGACTTACGAGTAAAACGGGACTGACCAGGGAGAAGAGCCAGCTTGGTTTCAGGCCCGATGAGCTTAAGCAGTTTGACCATATACTTGCAAATCCCCACGGGATCATCCTTGTTACGGGCCCCACGGGTAGCGGTAAATCGACCACACTGTATACGGCGCTGAGTGAACTTAATAAGGAAGACGTTAATATCATAACCGTAGAAGACCCCGTCGAAGCAAATATAGACGGTATCAACCAGGTACATGTAAACGTCAAGGCGGAGTTAACGTTCGCATCGGCATTAAGGTCCATCCTCCGTCAGGACCCGGACATCATAATGATCGGTGAGATCCGAGACGGTGAGACTGCCGGTATCGCAGTTCAGGCATCGATCACAGGTCACCTGGTCGTAAGTACGCTCCACACGAACTCGACATCGGGTTCGATAGGCCGACTGATAGATATGGGAGTTGAGCCTTATCTACTCGCGGATGCCGTGGTGGGCATCATAGCCCAGCGACTTGTAAGGAGGCTGTGTCCGAAATGCAAGAAGAAGATGCTTGCAACTGACGAACAGAAGGAACTCCTCGGAATACCGGGATCCAAGGACGATGTGGTCATATATGAGCCTGCCGGCTGTGATAATTGCGACCAGACCGGATTCAAAGGACGTATCGGTGTATATGAGATAATGGAGATAACTCCCAAGCTTAAACCTTACATATCACGTAAGGCATCGGCTGAGGAGATCAAGGAAGTGGCCCTCTCGGAAGGCATGAACACACTGAGGATGAGCGCAACGAAGCTTGTATTTGAAGGGATCACATCCATCTCGGAGATGGTAAGGGTATCTTTCGATTCATGATATAAACGTTACACAAGTGGGAGGAAACATCGGTGATACAACTTGAAAGTGCATTGGAACTGGCCACCAAACGTAGAGCATCCGACGTCCATTTTTCCGTAGGACGTCCGATAATGATAAGGGTTGACGGAACCCTGCTCCAGCTTAATGACGAGATCCTTAAGCCGGCTGATATCAAGGATGCATTTACCCCCATCCTTACGGATGCGCAGCGCGAGAAGATCGAAACCCTCGGTGAAGTCGACTTCGCATATTCGCTCAAAGGAGTCGGACGTTTCAGGCTTAATGTATTTAAGCAGCGCGGAACCTATGCCGCATCGCTTCGTCTTCTGCCGTTCCAGATACCCGCTCCCGAAGCACTCGGTATTCCCGAGGCGGTTATAAATACGACAACAAAGAAGAGGGGACTTGTACTTGTTACCGGACCTACCGGTAGCGGTAAGTCGACAACACTGGCCTCTTTAATAAATGTAATAAACAATAAATATGCAGGACACATCATCACGCTTGAGGATCCTATCGAGTATCTTCATAAGAGTAAGAAGTCGATAGTAAACCAGCGTGAGATAGGACTGGATACCAAGGGATATGCATCGGCATTAAGGGCAGCCCTAAGACAGGACCCCGACATTATCCTTGTCGGTGAGATGCGTGACCTTGATACGATTGGAACGGCCGTAACGGCAGCCGAGACCGGTCACCTTGTATTCTCAACACTGCATACGATGGGGGCCGCGAGCACGATCGACCGTATCATCGACGTATTTCCGCCTCATCAGCAGGGCCAGATAAGGGTTCAGCTGGCATCGGTCCTTGAATGTGTTGTTTCACAGGCCCTTCTTCCCACGGAAGTCGGCGGACGATGCGCGGCATTTGAAGTAATGGTAGCGAATTCGGCCATAAGGAACCTGATACGTGAATCCAAGTCCTATCAGATACCTTCAATGATGCAGACAAGCCGTAAGGCCGGTATGATAACATTGGACGATTCGCTTTATGAACTGTTCGTCCAGCGTAAGGTCAGCGCGGAGACCGCACTCAGCTTCGCTCAGGATTATAACTACTTAAGCAGAAAAATAATGTCTTAAGGGTTGAGTTTTTTGAGAAACATGCCGATATATAATCAGTTATCATAGTTTTATAAAAGGGGGATAACAAGGTGCCCAGTTTTGCATACGAGGCGATAAATACCAAGGGTATAACCGTAAAAGGCAGCATTGATGCCGATAATATAGACAAAGCCCAGGCGATGCTCAAAGCCCAGGAGCTCATACCCGTAACCGTAAGGGAAACGGGAGCCCTGACAAAGGATCTGAATTTTGAGATAGGCGGCCATCCCAAAGCCAGGGATTACTCGATAATGTGCCGTCAGTTCGTTTCGATGACACAGGCCGGCGTATCTCTTATCGATGCGCTTAATATGTTAAG
The DNA here is from genome assembly GCA_024692905.1 of Lachnospiraceae bacterium. Lineage (GTDB taxonomy): Bacteria > Bacillota > Clostridia > Lachnospirales > Lachnospiraceae > UBA2868. The sequence goes on from JAILLY010000082.1 coordinate 13,846, forward strand.
CGACCAGACGGAAAACAAGCGCCTGCAGAAGGCGATACGAGAGATCCAGGCGGATGTTGAAAAGGGTGAAAGCCTTACCGTTTCGATGCAGAAACAGAAGATAATGCCTCCGCTTCTTTGCTCCATGGTAGAAGCGGGTGAAGCCTCCGGTTCGCTGGATGTCGCATTTGACAGGATGGCAACGCATTTTGAAAAGGATGCAAGGCTTAAAGCGATGGTCAAGAAGGCGGCCATCTATCCTATCATAGTAATCATTGTTGCGATCGCCGTCGTTATCGTAATGCTCCGTATGGTAATCCCGACCTTTGCCGACATGTTCAAGGATATGGGAATGGATCTGCCGGCGATAACAAAGGGCGTTATAGCACTCAGTAATTTCATCGGCGAGAGATGGTATGTACTCATAGCGATAATCGTTGCAGCGGTGATCGGGATAAGAGCATTTAAGAAATCGTCGTTTGGTGAAATGCTTTTTGCCCAGATGGGGCTTAAGATGCCGTTGTTCGGGTCGCTCACGATAAAGACCGCTTCCGCAAGGTTTGCACGTACGATAAGCACTCTTCTTGCCGCCGGTCTTCCGCTGGTTGATGCAGTCGGGATAACCGCGAACATAATGGATAATAAGCTTATAAAGAATGCACTCCTTGCATCAAAGGATGAGATAGTACAGGGTACCCCGTTATCCGTCCCGCTTAAGCAGTGTGGCCTGTTTCCTCCGATGGTCTATCAGATGACAAGGATCGGAGAGGAATCCGGTGATATCGAAGGCTTGCTCGAGAAGCTTGCCGATTACTACGATGAAGAGGTTGAGCAGGCTACCGCAGCGCTCATGGCAGCCATGGAGCCGATGATCATAGTTGTGCTGGCAGGCATAGTCGGTACACTGATCGGAGCCGTAATGGCACCTATGGCGGCAATGTACACCGGACTTGACAACTTATAATTAATTATGAATTCACCATCCGTAATAGGGGCGGATGTTGAAGATAAAAAACAAATTTCAACGAAA
>JAILLY010000088.1 GCA_024692905.1 Lachnospiraceae bacterium
TCTTGAAAACGACCAGGATCTTAAGAATATAGTAGAAATTATAATAAAGAAATTAAACCTCTGATCTGTTTACAGTATTGTTTATACTCTGTTTATAATATAATTTCCTGACTTTTGCTTATTAACACCAATCCTCAGGTCATTATCCTTTATATACAGATTTATGATTTTAAAAATCCTCTTAATAAGGGCATTTTTGAAAGATCTTAACATTTTAACATCTATTATTATAGATTATTAATTAATTATTTATATATATCTATATATAAGAAAGGAATTCAAAATGAAGATAAGTTGTTCAAAGAATGATCTCTTAAACGGTGTACAGACAGTATATAAGGCAGTACCCAGCAAAACTACCATGACTATACTTGAATGTATACTTATAGAAGCAGCCGGAGGAGATATAAAGCTTACAGCAAATGATACAGAACTTGGTATAGAAACATATATTAAAGGAAATGTTAATGAAGAAGGAAGTATATGCATTGATGCCAGGATGTTCCAGGAGATAGTAAGAAAGCTTCCCGATAATGAAGTAAGTATCGAAACTGAAGATAATACTCAGGCTTTGATAATATGTGAAAAGGCTAAATTTAATATATCATGCAGGTCTTCGGAAGAATTCTGTTATCTTCCCGATCTTGAAAAAGTAAATCCTCTTATCATATCCCAGTACAGCCTTAAGGAAGTTGTAAGGCAGACCATCTTTTCAATAGCTCCCGAATCTGAGCCAAATAAGATGATGACGGGAGAACTGTTTGAAATAAAAGGAAATGATCTCAGGGTTGCCGCACTTGACGGACACAGGCTTTCAATAAGAAATATAGAATTAAGAAACGAGTATGAGGATAAAAGGGTAATAGTTCCCGGTAAGACATTAAATGAAGTAATAAAGATAATATCCGGTGATACAGATAAAGATATAAACATATACTTTACAAAGAATCATATTATATTCGAATTTGACAGGACAACAGTGGTTTCAAGGTTACTTGAAGGCAAGTATTTTAATATAGACCAGATGCTTACAAGCGATTATGAGACCAAGTTTAACATAAACAAAAAAGTGTTTACGGAATGTATTGAAAGAGCTCTTCTTTTGGTAAAGGAAGGCGATAAAAAACCTCTTTCAATAGATGTTACCGATGAAAATATTGCGGTAAGCATATCTTCTGCCCAAGGATCCATGGAAGAAGATATAGATATAAACAAAACAGGTAAAGACGTAAAGATGGGATTCAATCCCAAATTCATAGTTGATGCGTTAAGGGTAATAGATGAAGAAAATGTTGATTTTTATATCGTTAATGCAAAGGCACCATGCTTTATAAGGGATGATGAGAAAAAATATATATACCTGATACTTCCCGTAAATACAAGATAAATAAAATAACATTATTAAATAACACTATTAAATAACTATAATAATAAAAATAAATAACATATATTATTATGATAGAGATAAGAATAAAAGATGAATATATAAAACTTGGCCAGCTGCTTAAGTTAGCCGGTCTTGCAGGATCGGGACTGGAAGCCAAGACAGATATATTAAACGGAGATGTACTTCTTAACGGAAATATAGAATTGCAGAGAGGAAAGAAGATATATCCCGGTGACACAGTTGAGTTTAATGGTGAAAAGATAATAGTAAAGGGTAACTAAATGTTCATTAAATCTCTTGAACTGGATGAGTACAGAAATTATAACAACGTCAATATAATTTTTGATAAAGGTATAAACATATTATACGGAAATAATGCCCAGGGTAAGACTAATATACTTGAAGCCATATACATATGCGGTACTACCAGATCACACAGGGGAAACAAAGATAAGGAATTAATAAGATTCGGAAAAGAAGAATCACACATACGTGCATTATTTGATAAAAATAATGTAGAATATCAGATAGATATCCACTTAAGAAAGGATAAATCAAAAGGAATTGCCATAAACGGAGTAAAGCTTAAAAAGGCTGCCGAACTCCTGGGTATAGCAAATATCATTATTTTTTCACCTGAAGACCTTTCGATAATTAAGAACGGACCATCCGACAGGAGAAGGTTTGTAGATGCAGAATTATGCCAGCTTGATAAGGTATATCTGTATAACCTTACAAATTATAACAAGATAGTAAATCAGAGAAACAATCTTCTTAAGGATATAATGATCCATCCGGAACTTCAGGATACCCTTGATGTCTGGGATAATCAGCTTATAAACATAGGATCTAAGATAATAGAAAGAAGAAAGATATTTGCTGCGCAGCTTAACGAGATAATAAGAGAAATACACAGCAATATATCCGGAAATAAAGAAGTCCTTGATATAAGATACGAACCTAATATAGATATAGACGGATATGAGGAAAAGGTAAAGAGAAACAGAAATAAGGATATAAGATATAAACTTACTTCGGTAGGCCCTCACAGGGATGACTTTATATTCAATATAAACGGTGTTGATACCAAGAAATACGGATCCCAGGGCCAGCAGAGAACCGCAGCTTTATCGCTTAAACTTGCCGAGATAAGACTTGTTGAGAGGCTGACCGGAAGTACCCCGATCTTACTTCTCGACGATGTATTATCGGAGCTTGATTCAAACCGTCAGAACTATCTTCTTAACAGTATAAAGGATATACAGACGATAGTAACATGTACCGGACTTGATGAATTTATAAACAGCAGGATAGAGATAAATAAAATATTTAATATTACCGAAGGAACGGTAAAAAGGGAGAATTAAAGATCATGGGACAGGAAACTAACAACGAATACGGTGCCGACCAGATACAGATACTTGAAGGTCTTGAAGCCGTAAGAAAAAGACCGGGAATGTACATAGGAAGCACCTCGTTAAGAGGATTACACCATCTTGTATATGAGATAGTAGATAACTCCGTTGATGAGGCACTTGCCGGATATTGTGATACCATAACGGTAACAATAAATAAGGACAATTCGGTCACTGTCGTAGATAACGGACGAGGAATACCGGTAGGTATAAATTCAAAGGCCGGTATACCTGCGGTTGAGGTGGTATTTACCGTGCTTCATGCCGGCGGTAAGTTCGGCGGCGGCGGATATAAGGTATCCGGAGGACTTCACGGTGTAGGTGCATCGGTAGTAAATGCACTGTCAAACTGGCTGGAAGTATATATATATAATGAAGGCCATGTTTATAAACAGCGTTATGAGAGAGGAAAAGTCATGTATCCTCTCAAGGTCGTTGAAGACTGTGAACCCGATAAGAGCGGTACCAAGGTTGTGTTCATGCCTGATGATACGATCTTTGAAGATACGGTGTTTGATTTTGACACCCTTAAGCAGCGTTTAAGGGAAATGGCATTTCTTACCAAGAACCTTAAGATAGTATTAAGAGATGAGCGCCCGGATGAACCTGTTGAAAAGCAGTTCCATTATGAAGGCGGTATAAAGGAATTTGTAACCTATCTTAATAAGAGTAAAACCCCTCTGTATGAAGATGTACTGTATTTTGAAGGTAAGAAGGATGACGTATATGTAGAAGTAGCGATGCAGCATAACGATTCCTATAACGAGAGTGTGTTCAGCTTTGTTAATAACATCACCACTCCCGAGGGAGGTACGCATCTTACCGGTTACAGAAATGCGATAACCAAAACCTTTAATGATTATGCAAGGAGTGCCAAGCTTCTCAAAGAATCAGAGCCGAATCTCTCCGGTGATGATATAAGGGAAGGATTAACGGCAATAGTTTCGATAAAGATCGAGGAACCCCAGTTTGAAGGACAGACAAAACAAAAGTTGGGTAATTCCGAAGCAAGGGGCGCAGTTGACAGTATAGTAAGCGAACAGCTCACTTATTATCTTGAACAGAACCCGACGGTCGCAAAGCAGATATGTGAGAAGTCGATCCTTGCACAACGGGCAAGGGAAGCAGCAAGAAAAGCCCGCGATCTTACAAGAAGAAAGACGGCGCTTGAAGGAATGGCACTACCGGGTAAGCTTGCCGACTGTTCCGATAAGGATCCCAAAAACTGTGAGATATTCATAGTCGAGGGAGATTCCGCGGGAGGCTCTGCAAAAACGGCAAGGAGCCGTGCTACCCAGGCAATACTTCCGTTAAGAGGTAAGATACTTAATGTAGAAAAGGCACGCCTTGACAAGATATACGGAAATGCGGAGATAAAGGCTATGATAACCGCATTCGGTACAGGTATACATGATGATTTTGACATAAGCAAGCTGCGTTATGACAAGATAATAATCATGACGGATGCCGATGTTGACGGAGCTCATATTGCCACCCTTATGCTCACATTTATATACAGGTTTATGCCGGAACTTATAAAGGAAGGACATGTTTATCTCGCACAGCCGCCCCTTTATAAGCTCGAAAAGAATAAAAAGGTCTGGTATTGCTACAGCGATGACGAATTGAATAAACTCCTTATTGATGTAGGAAGGGACAGCAATAATAAGATCCAGAGATATAAAGGTCTGGGTGAAATGGATGCCGAACAATTATGGGAAACGACGATGGATCCCGAAAGCAGGACTCTATTACGTGTAAATATGGATGAGGAGTCGGTATCGGAACTTGATCTGACGTTTACCACGCTGATGGGTGATAAGGTAGAGCCCAGACGTGAATTTATAGAAGAAAATGCCAAGTTTGTCAAGAACTTAGACATATAAAGAGGTGTAATAAATGGACAACTTAATCTTCGACAAGATCCACGAGGTCGATCTTAAAAAAACAATGGAAAGCTCTTACATCGATTATGCGATGAGCGTTATAGCGGCACGAGCTTTGCCGGATGTAAGGGACGGAATGAAGCCGGTTCAGAGAAGGATCCTTTATGCTATGTCCGAACTTGGCAACTATCCGGATAAACCTCACAGGAAATGTGCCCGTATAGTCGGTGATACGATGGGTAAATACCATCCTCACGGAGACAGTTCGATATACGGGGCATTGGTAAATATGGCTCAGGACTGGTCAATGAGATGTATCCTTGTTGACGGTCACGGAAATTTCGGTTCGGTTGACGGTGACGGAGCTGCCGCGATGCGATATACGGAAGCAAGGCTTTCAAAGATATCCATGGAGATGCTCGCGGATATAAACAAGGATACGGTAGATTTTATACCCAACTTTGATGAAACCGAAAAAGAACCCACGGTCCTGCCCAGCAGATTCCCGAACCTTCTGGTTAACGGTACTACGGGTATAGCCGTAGGTATGGCAACCAATATACCGCCTCATAATCTGAGTGAGATAATCGCTGCCGTTGTAAAGATGATCGATAACAGGATAGAAGAAGGCAGGGATACAGATATTGAAGAACTGCTCCCAATAGTAAAGGGTCCGGATTTTCCGACAGGCGGAGTGATCCTTGGAACGCGTGGTGTGGAAGAAGCATACAGGACCGGCCGCGGCAAGATCAGGGTCCGCGGTGTGACCGATATAGAGACTATGCCCAACGGCAAGAGCAGGATCATCATAACGGAACTTCCTTATCTTGTTAACAAGGCCAAGCTCATCGAAAAGATAGCGGAACTCGTAAAGGATAAAAAAATAGACGGTATCACCGATCTCAGGGACGAATCGGACAGGGAAGGTATGCGTGTTGTCGTTGAATTAAGAAGAGATGTCAACGCAAATATCATCTTAAACCAGCTTTATAAACATACCCAACTTCAGGATACTTTTGGCGTTATAATGCTTGCGCTTGTAAATAATGAACCAAAGGTAATGGGTATAATCGAGATACTTGCCCAGTATCTTAAACATCAGGAAGATGTAGTAACAAGACGGACAAGGTTCGATCTTAACAAGGCCGAAGAAAGAGCACATATATTGGAAGGCCTCCTCATCGCGCTCGATAATATAGATGAGGTAATAAAGATAATCAGAGGAAGCAAGACAGTTGCCGAGGCAAAGGAACAACTGATCGAACGGTTCGGACTTACCGATGTACAGGCCCAGGCTATAGTAGATATGAGGCTGCGTGCATTGACAGGTCTCGAAAGAGAGAAGCTTGAAGAGGAATATGCGGAGCTTCAGAAAAAGATAGCCGAGTATAAGGCAATACTTGCGGATGAGAAACTCCTGCTTGGAGTAATAAAGAAGGAGATCCTGGTCATTTCCGAAAAATACGGGGACGAACGCCGTACCAAGATTGGTTTTGATGAGTACGATATTACCATGGAGGACCTCGTACCCAAGGAGAATACAGTTATTGCAATGACTTCTCTCGGATATATAAAGAGGATGACCGTTGACAATTTCAAATCCCAGCACAGGGGCGGAAAAGGAATAAAGGGGATGTCAACGATAGAAGATGATTATATAGAAGATCTTCTTATGACGATGAGTCACGATTACATCATGTTCTTTACAGATAAAGGCCGAGTATACAGGCTTAAGGCTTACGAGATCCCCGAGGCGGGAAGGACTTCAAGAGGTATCGCGATAATTAACCTGCTCCAGTTATCGCCCGGTGAGAAGATAAGCGCCATAATCCCCATAAAGGAATATGATGAAAACAGAAACCTGTTTATGGTGACAAAAAAGGGTATAGTCAAAAAGACCAATATCATGGAATACGTGAATATAAGGAAGAACGGTCTTATCGCCATTAATCTCAGGGATGATGATGAGCTTATAGAAGTAAAATCAACAGATGCCGATACCCACATCTTCCTCGTTACCAAGAACGGGATATGCATCAGGTTTAAAGAAACGGATGTAAGATGTACCGGACGTTCGTCTATGGGTGTAAGAGGCATGAACTTAAGCGATGATGATGAGATAGTCGGAATGCAGCTCGATCATCAGGGCAGTGCACTTCTCATAGCATCCGAAAAGGGATACGGAAAACGTACAAAAATAGATGAATTTACGGTTCAGCACAGAGGCGGCAAGGGTATCAAATGTTATAAGATCATGGATAAAACCGGCTATGTAGTCGGTGTCAAAGCCGTCAATGAGAATCACGAGATAATGATGATAACAACAGAAGGAACGATCATCCAGATACCAATGGAAGACGTCTCAATGTTGGGTAGAAATACTTCGGGAGTAAAACTGATCAATCTGAACGATAAGGTTAAGGTAGCCAAGATCGCCAAGGTAAGGGAAAAAGTATCGGACGGTGTCAACGAAACTGAAGACGAAGATCTTCCCGATACGATACCTGAAGGGACGGCAGGATCCGTTGTTATCGTACACGACGAAGTGGAACTTCCAGGAAATATGAAGGAAATGGCGGATCTTGAAGATATCGAAGATGATGCCGATGATGAAACCGGTATCGATGAATGACCAACGGACAGGCAAATAAACCAAAGGCTGCATATATGCGGGAAATAGATGTAAGTACGATAACTGAAAACATCAGGGATATGTGTATAGAAGCTGTTCACTATCTCAGCGATGATATGAAACAGGCCCTGTATGACGGTGAAAAAAACGAAAGATCACCGCTTGGAAAACAGATACTGTGTCAGCTTGAAGAGAACCTTGATATAGCCGGAAAAGATATGATACCGATATGCCAGGATACCGGAATGGCCGTGATATTCATGGATATCGGGCAGGATGTTCATTTTACCGGCGGAATTCTTGAAGATGCGGTCAATGAGGGCGTAAGATCTGGGTATGTTGAAGGATTCCTTCGTAAATCGGTCGTTTCGGATCCGATAATAAGAAAGAATACAAATGACAACACACCGGCAGTCATACATTATAATATGATCCCCGGTGACAGGGTAAAGATCACAGTTGCACCCAAAGGTTTCGGAAGCGAGAACATGAGCCGTATCTTTATGCTGAAACCGGCAGATGGTATAGATGGGGTCAAAAAAGCAATACTGAGTGCGGTGTCAGATGCCGGCCCGAATGCATGTCCTCCCATGGTGATAGGCGTAGGGATAGGCGGAACCTTCGAAAAGTGCGCACTACTCGCAAAAAAGGCACTTACACGCCCGATCGATAAACGGTCGGATGTTGGGTATATAGCCGATCTGGAAGAAGAGATGCTTAAAAAGATAAATGATCTCGGGATAGGCCCCGGAGGACTTGGCGGAACGGTTACCGCATTTGCCGTAAATATCGAAACATATGCCACGCATATTGCCGGATTACCGGTTGCTGTCAACATATGCTGCCATGTAAACCGCCATTCTTCAAGGGAAATATGATTAAGGGTCATATTATAAAGGATCAGGATATGAGCAGTATGGATAATAAGATAAACGCTCCTTTGGATGAGAAAACGACAGAAAATTTAAAAAGCGGAGATTATGTATATATCACAGGCACGATCTATACCGCAAGGGATGCGGCGCATAAGAGAATGCAGGAGGCTCTTGAAAAGGGTGAGGAGCTGCCGTTTGATATAAAAAATAATGTAATCTATTATCTCGGACCGTCACCGGCAAGGGAAGGCCGTCCGATAGGATCCGCAGGGCCGACAACGGCATCCAGGATGGATAAATACACACCGCAGCTTTTGGATCTCGGTCTTAAAGGAATGATCGGCAAGGGAAAAAGAAGTGCGGAAGTAAAAAAATCGATAATAAAGAATAAAGCAGTATATTTTGCGGCCGTCGGAGGAGCCGGAGCTATATTATCGAAATGCATAAAGAGCTCTGAGGTAATAGCATACGAAGATCTTGGGACAGAAGCGATAAGAAAGCTTTATGTTGAAGACCTTCCGGTGATCGTTATTATCGATAAAGAGGGTAATGATCTTTATGAAACAGCCGTTTTAAAGTATAAAAAGGATTGATTTTTGGCTTGTTGACAAAGACAGGGCCCTTTAGTATAATTACGTTTGCCGATGTTTTCGGCGATATACGGATATTTGGTTCAGCATTAAGGAGAAGTACTCAAGAGGCTGAAGAGGCGCCCCTGCTAAGGGTGTAGGTCGGGAAACTGGCGCGAGGGTTCAAATCCCTCCTTCTCCGCTCGGAATTGGGAAAGAATGTGGGGTTTTGAAACGGTGCGCAGTCATATGACAGGCGCACCGTTCCCATTTATTCCAAAATGCAGTTATTCAATCCTGTTTTTTAAAGCTGTTATTATATCAAAGAATCCCAAAATCATGGGGATTAGCAAGAATAGCATGTGTTATATAACGTGATTTAATAACGATTTTGTTTTGCAAATGATCGGAGTAATCATGCTAAAAGCAATTAACAGAAACAGAAAAATACTGTGTCCCTTAATGGCATTTCTCATTCCCGTTACGGTTATGGTCTTTGTCTGTATCGTTTCGGGTTTTTATCCCTTTGGTAATACTTCCATATTAATGGCTGACATGAGGTATCAGTTTGTTGATTACTTCGGATATATGAAACAGATCTTTTTCTCAAACGATACTGTTTTTTATACCTTTTCAAAAACCCTGGGCGGAGATATGGCAGGACTTGCTTCCTATTATTGTAATAATCCGCTGCTTGTTTTCCTTTTATTTGTACCTAACGATATTCTTCCGTGCGGAATCCTCATAATGATGATCGTAATGATCGGTCTGATCGGGCTTACCTTCAATATTTTTCTGTCAGAGGTATACGGAAGCCGGTATGCGACTTTGATCTTTTCCACGGCATATGCTCTTATGGGATATCTCATGGGATATTTCAACTGTGTTCATTATTTCTTTGATATCATGATGCTCCCGTTAGTTATGCTTGGGATTTACAGGATCATAAGAGATGAGAAGATCAGTATCCTGTATATTGTTTCTTTGGCAATGTCGATATTCTCCTGTTATTACATAGGGTATATGATATGTATATTTTCCGTAGTTTTCTTCTCATATGTGTTTTTTACCCGGAATTCCGAATCCAAAACACCTATAGATCTTAAATCCGGACTGAAGCCGGCGATCCTTTTTATAGGAAGTTCGATACTTGCAGCAGGGCTATCCGCGGTAAGCCTTCTGTGTGCCGTCATCTCACTCAGGGAGCAGAGCGGAAGAAAACATACTCCGATATCGTTCAAAGGCAATTTCAATATAGCGGAAGTTTTTTCCGGACTGTATTCCAATTCCTTTAACGGAAATGTTTCCGATGACGGACTTCCGATCATATACGTGGGAGCTGTCGCGCTGGTATTTATGATCCTCTTCTATTTGAATAAAAACATATCAAAAAGAGAAAAACTGTTTTCCGCCGGAATATTCTTATTTTTGATACTGGGCTTTTATATTGACTGTTTCAATGTTGCATGGCATGGGTTTTCATATCCGATCGGCTTTCCGTACAGGAACTCTTTCCTGCTTAGTTTCTTCTTGTTATTTTTAAGTTATAAAAGTTTCAAAAATACCGCAAATATAGGCATAAGACAATTTTTAACCCCTGTTATTATATATGTTATTTATTCGATTTACATGCGTGTTATTTTAAGTGAATACGTTGGGATCCGGCAGATCCTGATCACCGGTCTTTACATCCTTGCCGTATATGTACTTATATATATACGATCAAGAAATGAGATGAAAGTAAATGTGATGCCTCTATTCTTTATTCTTACACTGATCGATCTTACATGGAATGCATATGTATCGGTCAATGCGTATTTTCCCGACAAAAAGAACGATGAGAGCATAAGTATTGAAGCTTTTAAGAATTTTGTAGACGAAACAAAAGCTATAACCGGACATATATATAATGAAGACGGAAGTTTTTATCGCATGGAGAAGCTGTATCGCAGAAGCAATAATGATGCGATGCTTATAGGATATAACGGATTGTCCCATTTTTCGTCATGCGAATCGGAGCAGGCAATGAGGTTTCTCGGATCCCTTGGTTTCAGGGATAACGGGAACTGGGCATTTTACGGAGAAGGAAGCACTACGTTTTCCGACTGTCTGCTCGGTGTAAAATACATGCTGTCCCAGTATGATGAAACACCAAAGCCGTACAGCGTAATATACAACTATAACGATAAAAGAGTGTTCCAAAACCCTTATGCCCTGCCACTGTGCTTTACCATGCAGCATGGCATTGAAGAGTCAGATCCTGCAAAATATGATCATTTTTCCTACCAGAATGCATTGGCGCGCAGTTTTGGCTATGAGGGAAATGACATATATACAAAGGTGGAGGGCGTTGATGTAACGCTTCATAATATAAATAAGGACGGCAATACATATACTGCAGTAAATGAAGACGGTGATTCTTACATTGAGCTAAGCTTCACGAACACCAGCAGGGATTTCATATATATGTATTTTACCGCGGATGAACTTCAGGATGTAAGGATCGTTGTGAACGGACTTGAAAAGCAGCCATATTTTACTTCATACGGATGGAGTATAAGAGAACTCGGTCATTACCCCGAAGGAGAGAAAGTCAGCGTGTTATTATACCCGGAACAGGATAAAATAACGTTGAACGGATACGAATTTTATCACGAAAACAAAGAAGCAATCGAGGAATGGTATAAGGCTGCGACCCGCGACAATACGGAACTTAATAAGATAACATCTTCGCATTTGACCGGAAAAGCCGAAGCCGGTGAAGATAAATTACTGGTGTTTTCATTCCCATATAATAACGCATGGAATGTTTATGTGGACGGAGTCAGGGCCGGGAATAAATCGGTAATGAACGGACTCCTTGCCGTTGATATCTCAAAGGGAAGTCATTCAATAGAACTTAAATATATGCCAAAAGGATTTAAGGCAGGACTCCCGGTCAGCATTTTATGTCTCATCATATTGGCTTCCTTATTATTAATGAAGCAACGGGTTGTTGATTCTCCGGATAAATGTTAATATTAGTAAAGCAGTCATGAAATATCCCCGCAGAAGGCAGTTCCTGCGGGAGATAAACGGAGGAACAAATGGATAAATACAAACTTTCGGTAGTTGTCCCTGTATATAATGAAGAAAACGGTATCGCACCGTTTCTTGAGAGAACAGAAAAGGTCATAGAAGATCTCGGATGCGATTATGAGATCATATTCAGCCTGGATCCTTCAACTGATAAGACGTATGAAGTCATTAAAGAAAATATGAAGCGAAACCGCCACATCAAGCTCATCACGATGAGCAGGCGTTTCAGGCAGGCGGCAGCAACGATGGCCGGTGTGCTTAACTGTACCGGAGACATATGTGTGGTAATCGATGTTGATCTTCAGGATCCTCCGGAAGTTATCACCGAACTGGTTGAAAAGTGGAAAGAAGGTTATGATGTTGTTTATGCCCAGCGCATAGACAGACAGGGCGAGACCAGGATCAGAAAGTTCATAGATCTTACGGCATACCGTGTTATCAATTTCCTCTCGGATGTGGAGATCCCGGTAGATACTGCCGACTTCAGGCTTATTAACAGAAGAGTCATAGAAGAGATAAGAAAAATGCCTGAGACCAATATGTTTTTCCGCGGTATGGTTTCATATGTCGGATTTAAACAGACGGCCGTCAGATACCACAGGGAAGCAAGAGAAGCGGATGTGAGCAAGTATAACCGGTTATGGGGAGAATTCAGGATGGGCTTCCACGGGATATTCTGTTTTTCATCCAAGCCGCTTGAGTATGTAACGTTCCTTGGCGGATTCATGACAGCATTTGGTGTGCTGTTAGCCATATTGCGTTTTCTGGGCAATGCATTCTGTCCCGTGCGTAAGAAGGAAAAGTCAGGACTTGTTCCCCTTATATGGTTTATAGGCGGATTAAACGTATTTGTGTCCGGCCTTCTCGGTGAATATATCACAAGGATATATGATGATGTTAAGGGAAGACAGCGTTTCATCATTGACGAGTTTGATAAAAACACGGATGAGTAAACCTTCATATTATTAAATAGGATGAAAAGGTGCAGCCCTTTACCGGGCTGCATTTTTAACCACAAGATATAGGTATTATCGCAGGAAAAATCATAAATATGGTATGCCTGAAAAAATAGTTTTTTTTTCCCAAAAATCCCTTGACTTAGGGATTTATGCGTGTTAATATTGTAAAGCTGTCGCTGATAATGACTGTGAACGTGTCATTTGAAGCGCAGATCAAAGCACCTTGAAAATCTAATAGTATAAACCATCCCTGAAAGATTTCAAAACATTTTTCAGAACGACCCTAAAGTAGATTTAGGAATGGTCATAAGGACGGACCGCATGCGGTGGATTCTTATGACAAAGGATAAGCTAGCTTATCCTGAGAATCAAACATTATAATTGAGAGTTTGATCCTGGCTCAGGATGAACGCTGGCGGCGTGCCTAACACATGCAAGTCGAACGGAAAGCTACCGCTTCGGAGACTTCGGTCAATGTTTGGT
>JAILLY010000094.1 GCA_024692905.1 Lachnospiraceae bacterium
GTAAGCTGTGCGCCGATAAAGGCGTAAGGGTGCTCGATCATGCCGTGAACTTGGGGATAGGCGGCAGCGTGCAGACGGGATACCGTTACGCATATGATAACGGATATGAAACGGCGGTGCAGATAGACGGCGACGGACAGCATGATCCTGCGTATCTTGACATGATGTATGATACCCTCGTTTCGACCGGTGCGGATATGGTGATCGGATCGCGCTTTATCGATAAGGAGGGCTACCAGTCGACGGGGCTTCGCAGGATAGGGATATCGTTTTTTACCTTCCTGATAAGGACGCTCACCGGGCATGTGATCACGGATCCGACTTCCGGACTTCGCATGGCGGGCAGCAGGCTTATACGGGAGTTTGCCTCGGATTATCCGCAGGACTATCCCGAACCCGAGAGCGTGGTAAGGGCCGTCCTTAAGGGATATAAGGTGGTCGAGGTCCCGGTTAAGATGAGGGAGAGAAGCGGCGGTGTATCGTCGATACATGCCCGGGCGTCGGTTTATTATATGATCAAAGTCACAATGGCGGTTATTCTTGAAAGGATGAGGAAGAATGAGCATAAGGCTTAAGATATTTCTGTTTGCGATATGGATACTGATACTGCTGTTCCTTATTATAAAGTTAAAGTCCAAAAAAGCGGACATTAAATATATCCTTCCGTGGATTGCGCTTGACGCGGGCATGATGGTGATTACGGCATTCCCGGGGATACTTGAATTTTTCTGTGATCTTTTCGGAATAGAAACCCCGAGCAACATGCTGTTTTTCTTCGGCCTTGTATTTCTTGCGATGATAGTCTTTTCAATGACTCTTACCATATCGGAACAAAACTCCCGTATACGGGACCTGACCCAGCGCCTTGCGCTGTATGAGGATAAGGAGAAGCAGGGGTGATCGCCTTTGCGGGATGCATATGGGGGATAACGGTCTTTCGGGTATAAAGGCACAGCCTGATATCGGGAAAAATTACATATACAGGCTTATACATGAGGCGCTCGGCTTCGCACTTCCTCTCATCACGATGCTCTATATCTCGAGGGTGCTCGGTGCGGACGGGGTAGGGAATTACAGTTACTCATATTCTGTCGTGACCATATTTATGATGTTTGCCCTGCTCGGAACCGTAGATTACGGAGAAAGGGAGATAGCCAGGAACCGCGATGATGCAGGACTCAGGTCCAAACTGTTCTGGGAGATAGAGATCATGAGCGCGGTGATCTGCCTTGTGTGTATGATCGCGTGGATCGTACCCGTTATCGCAGATCCCGTACACAGGCCGTTCTTCCTTGCTCTCACACCGTTCCTTCTCGGGAGCATGTTTGACATTTCCTGGTTCTTTACGGGCCTTGAAAGGATAGGCAGGATGGTGGCCGCAAATGCCGCGGTAAGGATATTCGGCGTCATCCTCGTGTTTGTCATGGTAAGGTCGGGATCGGATCTTGTACTCTACTGCCTGATCACTTCCCTTACGATGCTTGCCGCAAACCTTGCTATGTGGCCGGGGCTTGCAAAATATCTGGTGAGAGTCAGCATTTCGGATTTAAGCATCTTCCGCCATTTTCGCGAAACTGTCATATATTTCCTGCCGACCGTGGCGACATCCATATATACCGTCCTTGATAAGACACTCATAGGTCTTATTACCGGCGATCCGTTCCAGAACGGATATTACGAACTGTCGGCAAGGATCATAGGAGTGGCAGACGGAGTTTCGTTTGTTGTTCTGAACTTTGTGCTTGTAGCGAGGATGTCGTATCTTTTCACCTTTAAGGAACGTGATGAACTAAGGCGCATCATAGAAGGATCGATGGATATCATCCTGTTCATGTGTTTCGGAACGGCTTTCGGGCTGCTCGGTATATCTCATAACCTCGTTCCCGTGTTATTCGGTGAGGGCTATGCCCCTGTAGAGATGCTCATATATATGATGCTCCCCCTGATCCCGGTGATCGGGATAAGCAACTGTCTTGGAAGCCATTATTATGTTCCGGCGGGCAAGCGGGGGATAAGCGCAATATACATAGTTTCCGGCGCGGTCACGAACCTTATACTGAACCTGTGCCTTATCCCGTTTTTCGGGGCCCGCGGCGCCGTAGCGGCATCGCTGGCAGCCGAGATCCTGATAACTTCATTGTTCCTTAAAAACTGCGACGGTTATCTTTCACCCGGACGGATCGCCGCATTATCTTATAAGCGGATCCTTACAGGGATCGTCATGGCAGCAGCCGTATATATGCTTGGGCTGCTTCCGCTTGGAAGGCCTCTCGTCCTGATCATCCAGCTTATATCAGGGTTCATTATCTACGCCGGGATCCTCACAGCTTCCGGTGATACTGCGGTAAAAGGGGTTTTCGAACGCATTAAGTTGCGCTAAAATGGTCACATGGATTTAAAAAAGTCAAATGCAAAAAAGTCAGATGTAAAACAGGTCATCATAATAACCGGACTCATACTTCTTATCATGATAATGTCGTTTATGTTCAGGTACATGGTCAACCGGAGTGTGAACGAAAGGCTTGGTGAAGATTATCTCGACCCCGAGACGGGCGTGCCGTATCTTACCGAAATGGATTCGTATTATCATCTGAGGATGACGAGGGATATTGAACTCTACGGGCATGCCGGTGACACCGTCAAGGACGGGGAAGACTGGGATTCTCTCAGCTATGCGCCTTACGGAAGGAGCGCTGAGGATTACAGGCCCCTGATGGCTTATATCGCGATAGGAGCTCATAAGCTGTTATCCGGATTTGGAGTCACCCTTGAGCAGGTCGCTTACTGGCAGGGAGCGGTGATATCCGCCTTTGTCATTATCCCGGTCTTTCTTATGGTGTTAAGGCTCAAGGGGATGCTCGCAGCCGTGATTTCGGCGATACTTTCCGCAATAAATTACGGCTACTTTGCCCATACCGTACCCGGCTTTTATGACACGGATACGGTCATCTCGTGGACATCATGTCTTTTGTTTTATACAGGATGCCTTTTTGCAGCCTCGCTGACCAATTCGGTCAATCGTGAAAAAGCCAGTCCCGGCCGGATCCTGCGTGACAGGATCATATACGGCCTTATGTTTGCCGCAAGTCTTTTACTTCTTATAGGTTCGTGGTATATCTTCTATATGTTTGCGGCGATGATCGCCGGAGCGGTATTGGTATTCCTTTTGATCGGTCATCTGTATTCTCCGAAGGAAGAACGCGGGGGATATCTTGTCAGATCCGTTCCCTTGCTTCTGTTTTCGGGAGTACTCATAATAGCCGTATTTGTGGCAAAACCCGATCTTATAAGCAGTGTGGCCGGAGTTTTCCGTGACGTATTCTCAAAGGGTGGAGAACTTTTCCCCAATGCGCTCGTTTCGGTTTCCGAGATGCGCAAGCCGGCACTCATAGCCGGCGGTTTTTCCGGCCTGTTCCAGATGAGGGTTCTTACGGGCGCGCAAATAGGGGTGATAAACGCGGTCGGCGGACTTATCCCGGTTCTCGGTGCCGTTACCATGTGTATCCTCCTTATAAGGAAGATCATAAAAAGGGATATACGCTTTGAGTATGTCCTGCTTATCATCTGGTTTATGATAACCGCGGTACTTGCGGTGCGCAGCTGGCGTTTCATCATGCTCTTCGCCGTTCCGGTAGCGGTGCTTGCCGGAATGTTTACGGGCACAATGTATGAGCTGATGCGGGATAAGAAGATGATGGATTATAAGATATTTGCGGGCATGATAGCCGTGCTCATGCTTTTTCCCGCGATATACGGCGCTTACCGCTCGTCTTCTGATTCTTCCCCGTCCGTAAACCGCGGGATGCACGATACGCTTGCATATATTAAGGATAATACCGGTCCGGATACGATCGTGACCGGCTGGTGGGATTACGGATATTTCTTTGAGGAGAAGGCTGTAAGACGTACGCTGTTTGACGGCGGTTCGCAGAACGGCTCGAGGATATACTGGGTCGCAAGGGCATTTGCTACCGGCAATGAAGAACTTTCATCCAATATATTCCGTATGCTTTCGGGCTCGGGAAATGATGCGACTGAGCGTATGCTTGAGGTTTTCGGCGAAGATAAGTCAACACTTAAGCTCATGGATGAACTGCTTTCATCCGGCAGGGATGAGGCACGTGCCGTCCTTGAAGGCAGGGGGACTGACAGTGCGGTCACGGATGAACTTATGAGTCTTCTGTATCCTGATATTGAAGAGGATGTTGTATGCATCATAACCCCGGGGATGTCCGGCATCACGGGATGGTTCTCGAGGTTTGGTTATCCCGACGGTGAGGACGGATATGCCGACGGAGCATATTCGGTCATCCTGGAAGGAGCGGAGTTATCGGGCGGCCCGGAAGGTACGGTATGGCGTATGGCGGGGAATGGCGATCCTTTTGATATAAAGGTGGTATCATCGGACGGACAGTACAGGGTAAGTACTTCTTTTGAGGCGAAGGGCGATTCGCTGCGTCCTTATCATATTGACAGGGTCCTTGTAAACGAGGGCGGAGTGGTCAGTGAACATATCAACGGCGATGAAGGGATCACGGACGGGTTCGGCTGCACAGTCTTCATAGACGCTGACAGGCCGGTCCCGAGTGCGACCATAGTCACTTCCCTTCTGGCACAGTCAGTATTCGGACAGCTCTATTATACAGGCGGATCCGGTCTTGAACGGTTTTCCCTGATCGAGGCGCCCGGAAGTTCCATGCTGTATAGTATTCAATGATTTTTTCTAAGGTTATTTGACTCCACCTGCAGGATAGACATGAAAAACGACCGAATGTAAATGTGCAGATTGAAATGATGTCATATATAGGTTATAATATGACATTATAATCTGCTGATTTTATGCACTTAATTCGGAAATATATTATCACCGGGAGGTAGGACTATGATAGGAAGAAAACTGCTTACAAGGCTTACAAGGCTGGGGCTTGCAACATATGCGATGACATGGTGCATGTCATTTACGGTCTGTGCGGCCGAGCATCCGATCGCAGATATGGCTGTAGCGGGTAACGGTGCGATCATGGTTGCGGCTGAAAACGATGATACGGAGATCCCCGTTGAGCAGGAGATTCCGGATACTCCGGTCGGGGAGGAGATCGAAATCGAGCAGGAGGAAGAGATCCCGGTTGAAGTTTTAGATGTAGATGTTACTTCAGATGAGGAAGTGCAGGAGGCAGAGGTTGAGACTGAAGTGGCGGATGAAACCGTCATCGAAGAAGATCCTGAGACCGAACTGCTTGGAGCAAGTGTTGCTAATGCTATTTATTTCAACCCGGGTTCAGTGACGATCGATCTTGATAATAATGAAAGCGCTCAGTATGCAGAAGTACAATTCATAATATATGGCAAGGGTGGAAATTCTGAGGCTGTTGTCGGGCCTGATTATAGCGAGGTGAATTTTACTGTAGGCTATTATGAAGATGCGAATATGACCAATGAGATCACTGCTTCGGGAATACTCGAAAGAAGTAATGTTTCTTGTGATTATTTCGAAAATGATCGCATGTTTTATATAGATGCCCAAAGGGCCATAAAACCGATCACATTTTATTTAGGTGTTACCTGTAATGTGGTTGGCGTTGATCCTGCTGATTCATTTACAGATTCCCGGGTGTGCAAGGTCGTTATACATAAAAATATCGAGGAAATCCTTCTTACAGGATCGGACGAGAATCAAAGCAAACGTACTTACAATATAAGCAGAGTGACGCCGGAAGACCTTAAAA
>JAILLY010000095.1 GCA_024692905.1 Lachnospiraceae bacterium
GGGCTTACGGGCACAAGCGTTAATCCGGCAAGGAGCTTAGGCCCCGCAATATTTGCCGGAAGGGATGCTCTTTCATGTCTCTGGGTATTCATCGTGGGACCTTTTGTGGGTGCGGCGATCGCAGGTATTGCATATAAGTTCCTTGGAAGCGGCAGTGATTATGACGAATATGAGGATTATGAAGAGGAATGATCCCTGCGCTAACGGGTATATGAGATAAATGATAAGGAAGAGACGCCTTAAACGGCGGCTCTTCTTTTCAAAAGAGTTATTATGACGATGACGAAAGGATAATGTATGGACAGGGAAAGTGCGAAGAAAAAGGCGGAAGCTCTTGTTAACATGATGACGATCGAGGAGAGGGCAAGCCAGTTAAGGTATGATTCTCCCGCGATAGAGAGGCTGAGCATTCCTGCATATAACTGGTGGAACGAGGCTCTGCACGGAGTTGCGAGGGCAGGCCAGGCCACAGTGTTCCCGCAGGCGATAGCAATGGCGGCTACCTTCGATGAGGATACCGTTAAGAATGCGGGTGAGATCGTTTCCACAGAAGCAAGGGCCAAATATAATGCCCTTTCCGAGGAAGGGGACAGGGACATATACAAGGGACTTACGATGTGGTCCCCCAATATAAACATATTCCGTGATCCGAGATGGGGCCGCGGTCATGAGACTCTCGGCGAAGATCCTTATCTTACCTCACGCCTGGGAGCAGCGTATGTAAAGGGCCTTCAGGGAGAAGGAGCGACGTTGAGGACGGCAGCCTGTGCCAAGCATTTCGCCGTACACTCGGGACCCGAGGCGTTAAGGCATGAGTTTGATGCTGTTGTTTCGAAAAAGGACATGCATGAAACTTATCTTCCCGCGTTTGAGACTCTTGTCAAAGAGGCTAAGGTCGAGGCGGTAATGGGAGCCTACAACCGGACCAACGGAGAACCGTGCTGTGCACACAGCGTGCTCATGGAGGATATCCTGCGCGGCGAGTGGGGATTTGAAGGGCATTATGTTTCGGACTGCTGGGCTGTAAGGGATTTCCACGAGCATCATATGGTCACGGCAACAGTCGAGGAATCCGCTGCGCTGGCACTTAAGAAAGGCTGCGACGTAAACTGCGGCAATACCTATATACATATGATGAAGGCATATGAAGACGGACTCGTAAGTGAGGAGGACATCACGAAAGCCTGCGTACGTCTTTATACGACCCGGTTCATGCTCGGGCTGTTTGATTCAAGTGAATATGACAGCATCCCCTACGAGAAGATCGAGTGCAATGAGCACAGGGAATTTGCGACAGAGGTGGCCAGAAAGGCCATGGTACTGCTTAAGAATGACGAATTCCTGCCCATTAACAAGGGCGAACTCCATACCATAGGCGTGATCGGCCCCGATGCGGACAGCAGGGTCGCGCTCATCGGTAATTACCACGGAACATCTTCGAGATACAAGACCATACTCGAAGGGATACAGGATGAAGCCGGAACCGGTGTAAGAGTGCTGTATTCGCAGGGAAGCCATCTGTATAAGGACAGGGTTGAGCCTCTTGCAATGAAGGGTGACAGGCTGGCTGAAGCAAAGGTAGTAGCGGAGCATTCGGAGGTAGTCATACTCGTGCTCGGACTTGACGAGACTCTTGAAGGAGAGGAGGGAGATACCGGAAACAGCTACGCTTCGGGCGACAAGACGGATCTTTCCTTCCCGGAATCCCAGATGGAACTTGCAAGGACGGTCATTGCGACCGGAAAACCCGTAGTACTCGCGGTCATGACGGGTTCGGCTATGGATCTTTCGTTTGCAAGGGATGCAAGCAACGTCAAGGCGATAATACAGGTATGGTATCCCGGTGCCGAAGGAGGAAGGGCATTTGCGGATATCCTGTTCGGAAGGCGGTCACCTTCGGGCAAGCTTCCCATAACTCTGTATGAATCACTCAGTGAGCTTCCCGATTTTACGGATTATTCCATGAAGGGCAGGACCTACCGCTACATGGAAAACAAAGCCCAGTATCCTTTCGGCTTCGGACTTACCTACGGGAAGGTTTCGATAAAGTCGGCTGAATTTGACATTGCCGCATTAAAGGCAGCGGCAGGAAAGGATACGGCAGGATTTGAGGATTCATCGGCGGATATGACTGTTACAATAAAGAATGAGAGCGCCCGTCCGATAGAAGAGGTCATCCAGGTATATATAAAGGATAACGGCTCCGCCCTTGCGGTCAAAAACCACAGCCTCTGTGCATTTAAGAGAGTGGCGCTATCTGCCGGTGAGGAGAAGCAGGTGACTCTTCCCGTATCGGGCAGGGCATTCATGGAATATGACGAAGAAGGCAGGCGCGTGCTTGATTCTTCCGACTTTACACTGTTTGCGGGAGTAAGCCAGCCGGATGAGTTAAGCGTAAAGTTAAGCGGTGTTAAGCCGGCCGTAGTGGATGTGAAGCTGTAAGGAATAAAAGGATAAGGGTCCGGAACGGACAGATCCGTAAATAACGGATAAGATATATAAAACACGATTAAGGAGGAAAAAGCATGCTGTATATCGGTGTGGATTTAGGAACAAGTGCTGTTAAGATGCTGCTCATGAGCGCGGACGGGAAGATCGAGAAGATCGTATCGAAGGAATATCCGTTAAGCTTCCCTCATCCGGGGTGGTCTGAGCAGAAGCCCGAGGACTGGTGGGAACAGTCAGTCGCAGGACTTAAGGAACTCACCAGTGAGTGCGATAAGAGTCAGATAGCCGGGATCAGTTTCGGCGGCCAGATGCATGGACTTGTTGTACTTGACAAGGATGACAATGTTATCCGCCCCGCGATCCTGTGGAATGACGGACGTACCGGCAAGGAAACGGAATACTTAAATAACGTGATCGGCAAGGATAAGCTGTCAGAGTATACGGCGAACATCGCATTTGCGGGATTTACGGCGCCTAAGATCCTGTGGATGAAGGAGAATGAGCCGGAGAATTTCGCTAAGATCGAGAAGATAATGCTTCCGAAGGATTATCTTGCATACAAGCTTTCGGGCGTTCACTGCACAGATGTTTCCGATGCATCAGGAATGCTCCTTTTCGATGTTAAGAATAAATGCTGGTCAAAGGAAATGATGGAGATATGCTCCGTTAAGGAATCCCAGCTTGCGAAGATATTCGAAAGTTATGAAGTTGTTGGAAATATCAAGCCCGAGCTTGCCGAAGAGTTCGGCTTCCCGAAGGATGTTAAGATCATTGCGGGTGCCGGTGATAACGCGGCGGCAGCGGTCGGAACCGGAACCGTTGGCGACGGCAAGTGCAATATCTCGCTCGGAACAAGCGGAACGATATTCATTTCAAGCAAGGATTTCGTTGTTGATGATAAGAATGCGCTCCATGCGTTTGCGCATTCCGACGGTCATTTCCATCTCATGGGCTGCATGCTCAGCGCCGCATCCTGCAATAAGTGGTGGATGGAGGATATAATCGGGACGACTGATTTTGCAAAAGAGCAGGCGCCTATCACCGATGATAAGCTCGGTGAGAATCATGTATATTTCATGCCTTACCTGATGGGTGAGCGTTCTCCTCACAATAATCCCGACGCAAGGGCGGTATTTATCGGAATGAGCATGGATTCGACCAGGGCCGACATGACCCAGGCAGTGCTTGAAGGCGTATGCTTCGGCATCCGTGATTCGTTTGAAGTCGCAAAGTCGCAGGGAATCAAGATCGAGAGCACAAAGATCTGCGGCGGCGGCGCAAAGTCACCCCTGTGGAAGAAGATGATGGCAAACATACTTGGCATACCTGTGGAAGTCATTGAATCCGAAGAAGGTCCCGGCTACGGCGGCGCCATACTTGCAGCTGTAGGCTGCGGCGAATATGCATCAGTTGAGGAAGCTGCCGAAAAGCTGGTGAAGGTGGTCGATGTGGTTAAGCCCGATCCCGGACTTACAGCCAAATATGAGAAGAGATATGCATATTTCAAACAGCTTTATCCCACGATGAAGCCGTTATTCTGATGACGATCAGTCTATCTTGAAGCTGCTGTCCTTTGCGCAGTAGCTGACACCGAGGAAGTCTTTTATAATAAGGCAGGCTCCCCCGAGTAATATGGAAATATCCTGAAGACCGGATGGAACGAGGGTACAATACCTCTTCATCCGGTTTTTCAGTTGGTCGCGGATAAGCTCGTGGAGCTCGGGGATATTGATCGTAAAGCCCGAGTTTATGACGATCACATCCGGATTGAAGGTATTAAGCAGATTGTTTACCGCTATGGAGATATAGCTGATGAACTGGTCGAGAAGCCTTAAGGCGATCGGATCCCCTTCATTATATGCCTGTGTGAATTCCTCTATGGTCACGCCGTCAAGCCGGCGGATTTCGGCATATTCCGAAAGGATTGCACGTTCGGAAGCATACTGTTCAAGGCATCCGTGGTTGCCGCAGGGACACTCGCGACCGTTTACGTTTATTATGGTATGGCCGATCTCGCCCGCATTGCCGTTTATGCCTGTATAGAGTTCGTCGTTTATGATTATGCCGGCGCCGACTCCGGAATGCACGGAAAGGCCGATAAGGT
Source organism: Lachnospiraceae bacterium (assembly GCA_024692905.1). GTDB lineage: Bacteria > Bacillota > Clostridia > Lachnospirales > Lachnospiraceae > UBA2868. Next base: position 4,553 of record JAILLY010000095.1, read on the forward strand.
TAGGAACGTTATAGCAGAAGCATTTCTCGCCGATGACCGAAAGGTTTGCCTCGTTTTCGAGAAAGACCGGAACATGGAAGTGTTCGCTTAAGCGGTCTGCAAACGGGAGGCCAGAATAATCGTAATATGGTGCGAATATTATCTCGTTGCCGTTGGTGGCCCCGTGTACGCCTATCGCTATCCCGGTAAGTCCGAAAGGCGTTTCGGGGAGTTCGGAAAGGCTTAAGTTTATGATATATATAAGCCCGCTTATTATGTTGTCGCGGGTATAGTTGTTCGGAAATATCTTAAGACCGCAGTCATTGCCCATAAGGTCAGAGGTAAAGGCCGTGATCGCGTTGACTCCGAGATCGATCGAAAGTATATGGCCGTTTTCCTTGCAGAATTCAAGAAGAATGGGCTTGCGTCCCAGCGAAGTGTCATCAGAACCGATCTCGCGCACCAGCTGCCTGTCTATAAGGTCGGCGACTATTGCGGAGACGGTCGCCTTGGTCAGTCCCGATCTTGCGGAGATTGCGGCACGCGAAACGGGCCCTTCGTTAAGGACCGTTTCGAGGACGAGGTGTGAATTGATATCCCTGATCATTTTCTTGCTGCCGGTGATCATAGCATTCTCCCGGATCATATGACTCTTATCAAATGACTCATAAAAAACGATTTAAGGATATCACACTTTGTTTAATAAGTAAACAAATGGGGCGGCCAAATAAACCGTGACCGTGTCATTTTCCGGATCATGCACATGTTATAACGTTCGTGAGGAATTTGTGAACAGTATGTGGTTAGCGTTGACTAACTAGCATGATAAGTGATAGCATATTCTTAGTTTAGTCATTGAACTTTTTGCTTCGTGACGCAAATGTTAGAAAGGAGAAGGCAAGTGAAGATCTTAAGTGTAAACGATCCTGAATTCAGGAAATACGGAAGGGTTATCGAGGGGATCGATTTCTCAAACATCATCAGGGAAATGGGGGCTTTTGAGGCTCCTGATGATGTAGTGTACGTTCCGTCGGTCAAGGAACTTGAGGCTTGTCCCGAGTATAAGCAGATAGCCGAAAGCTTATATGGCGGCATGCCCATCCAGATCGGATATTGCAACGGAAACAACGTACTGCTCAATGCGGTTGAGTATCACAGGGATTCCGAGATCAACGTAGCGGTTACGGATCTTGTTATGATCTGGGGCAGCGAGGCTGATGTAACCGAGGAATATACCTATGATACCTCAAAGATGGTTGCGTTCCATCTGCCCGCGGGTACGGCAGTCGAGTGCTTCGCAACGACGCTGCATTATGCACCCTGCAATTATAAAGGAGCCAAGTTCAAGTGTGTTGTGGTTCTTCCGAAGGGAACGAATACCGACCTTGATTTCAAGGCTGATTCCACTCCCGAGGATAAGCTTCTGTTTGCAAGGAACAAGTGGCTTATCGGACATCCGGACGCTAAGATAGACGGAGCGTTCAACGGACTTATCGGAAAAAACCTTAACGTGGATGAATGATTCAGAAGAAGCGATGAACATGACTGTTTTGAGCCGTGACTGAATTATTATATTAAATCAATCAAGAAAAGGAGAAGGATTATGAACAACATACCCAAAGTGAAGATCGGTATCGTAGGCGTCAGCCGTGACTGTTTCCCCGCTGAGCTTACCATCAGGAGAAGAAAGGCTCTCGCAGATGCATATGCAAAGAAGTATGATGCAGCTGATGTATATGAGTGCCCCGTAACGATCATTGAGAGCGAGATCCATATGCAGCAGGCTCTCGAGGACATCAAGAAGGCAGGATGTAACGCACTGTGCGTGTATCTTGGCAACTTCGGTCCCGAGATATCCGAAACGATGCTTGCCCAGCAGTTTAACGGCCCCAAGATGTTCTGTGCCGCTGCTGAGGAAGATTATGAGTCGGTTACGACCGCAGGCCGCGGCGATGCTTACTGCGGTATGCTCAATGCAAGCTACAATCTCGCACTTCGTAATGTTAAGGCTTATATCCCCGAGTATCCCGTTGGTGATGCCGAGGACTGCGCTGACATGATCCATGACTTTGTTCCGGTAGCACGTGCGGTATATGCGCTCCAGAACCTTAAGATCATATCTTTCGGTCCCAGGCCGCTTAACTTCCTTGCATGTAATGCACCCATCAAGCAGCTGTACAACCTTGGCGTTGAGATCGAGGAGAATTCAGAGCTTGATCTGTTCGAGTCATTTAACAAGCATGCAGGTGATGCAAGGATAGCTGATGTAGTTAAGGATATGGCTGAGGAGCTCGGCGACGGCAACAAGAAGCCCGAGATACTTGAGAAGCTTGCTCAGTATGAGCTGACTCTTCTTGACTGGATCGAAGGACATAAGGGATCCAAGGAATTCGTTGCGATAGCCGGCAAGTGCTGGCCTGCATTCCAGACCCAGTTCGGATTCGTTCCCTGCTATGTAAATTCACGTCTTACCGGACGCGGCATCCCGGTTTCATGTGAAGTTGATATCTACGGCTGCTTAAGCGAGTACATCGGTACCTGCGTAAGCGATGATATCGTGACTCTTCTTGATATCAATAACTCGGTACCCAAGTGCATGTATGAAGACAGCATCAAGGGTAAGTTCGATTACAAGCAGACCGATACATTCATGGGCTTCCATTGCGGAAATACCTGCTCGAAGAAGCTTACAAAGGGCGAGATGAAGTATCAGGCCATCATGGCTCGTTCACTTCCCATTGAGGTTACCAACGGAACCCTCGAAGGCGACATCGTTCCCGGGCCTATCACTTTCTACCGCCTGCAGTCAACGGCTGATAACATCCTTCGTGCATACGTTGCGGAAGGTGAGGTTCTTCCTGTTGCAACCAGGTCATTCGGTGGCATCGGCGTATTCGCTATCCCTGAGATGGGACGCTTCTACCGTCATGTACTGATAGGCAAGAACTTCCCTCATCACGGAGCGGTTGCTTTCGGTCATTTCGGAAAGGCATTATTTGAGGTATTCAAGTATATCGGCGTTTGCACCTGCGAGATAGGATACAATCAGCCGGCATCACTTCCTTACCCGACCGAGAACCCTTTTAAGTGATCATAATAAGGAGGGCTCCCGCGGGAGGATACCTTAGATGACGAAACATCAATAAACGGTATAAAGAGCAGGGTGCGGCGATATGCGGCACCCTGTTTTTTAAAGAACGGAGATCCATATGAAAGATTATGATATGCAAAAGGAGCTTGGAAGGATAGAGCAGGTGATAGCAAAGGGGCCGTACAGAGATGATTGGGAGTCCCTTTCTGCCTATGAAGTTCCGGGATGGTACAAAAGATTAAGGTTTGGGATATTTATACATTACGGACTGTTTTCGGTACCGGCATATGATACGGAATGGTATCCGAGGATGATGTATGTTAAGGACTCCAAGGCATATGAGCATCATATAAAGACCTACGGAGAACATACAAGGTTCGGACTTAAGGATTTTATACCGATGTTTAAGGCCGAAAAGTTTGATGCCGTAAGGTGGGTGTCGGTCTTTAAGGCAGCGGGAGCACAGTACGTTATCCCGGTTGCCGAGCATCATGACGGATTCCAGATGTATGGATCTGACCTCTCGTCATATAACGCCGTTGATATGGGCCCGCACAGGGATATACTGGGTGAGATCAGGGAAAATGCCGAAAAGGAAGGGCTTATCTTCGGGGCGTCATCACACAGGATGGAGCATTATTTCTTCCTCGGAGAAGGAAGGGATTTTGACAGTGATATAAAGGGTGACTTTAAGCGCGGGGATATGTACTGGCCGTCTGTGAAGGGGCCAAAGGATTTCGATGCCTGTGAGGGTGAATGTTCACCGGGTGATGAATTTATGTTCGACTGGCTTGTAAGGACCTGTGAGCTTATCGATAAATACCGTCCCAAGATACTGTATTTTGACTGGTGGATCCAGAGGGTCGAATTAAAGCCTTATCTTAAGAAGCTTATTGCATATTACTATAACCGCGCTGATGAATGGGGGCAGCAGGCGGTCATTAATTATAAGCATGACGCGATCCCGTTCGGAATAGCCGTGCCTGATGTGGAACGCGGACAGTTCTCATCGGCCAAGCCATACAGATGGCAGAGTGATACGGCCATGTGCTTTAATTCATGGTGTCATACCGTAAACAACAGGTATAAGGAGGCAAAGGACATACTCTGCGACCTTATCGATATTGTCTCAAAGAACGGGACCATGCTTCTTAATATAGGTCCGAAGGCGGACGGGACATTTACCGGAGAAGAGACGGACATACTTGCGGCGATAGGCAGCTGGATTAGCAGAAACCGTGAGGCGCTGTTTGATTCTTACCCCTACCGGATCTACGGGGAGGGGCCTACCGAGGTTACGGAAGGCGGTTTCAGCGACGGGAAGGTAAAGGAGTTCACATCGGGTGATTTTCGCTTTCTTGCCGGTAACGGCTGTATCTATGTGATCGCGCTCAGGCCGGATAGGGATGGTGAATACAGGGTGCTTAACTTTGCAAAAAAGCAGGGGGCGTTCAATACGGCGATAAAGTCGGTGTCAAGGCCGGGCTATGAGGATAAGGTCGCATTCGATCACACCGCTGAGGGGCTCATCATACGCTGCAGTACGGATGACGACATGCCGGTCGTGTTCAGGATAGAGACGGAGTAAACAGGGACATGGTCGGAGCAGATCGGCCGGAAGCGAAGTAAGTCCATGACGGAAACAGAGTAAGCCGGAAAAAAATTTGAAAAATCATATTGACAATTTATATTGCGTCAAATATAATATGACAAAAGGAAATATTTGAGACACCGGTTTTGGTTGTAAATATGAGTATGGTAAAGACAGGAGGTAAGTTTATGGCAACGGTATATGATTTTAATGTAAAGGACAGGAAGGGCAACGAGGTAAGTCTTAAGGATTATGCGGGCAAGGTCCTGCTTATAGTCAATACGGCAACCGGATGCGGGTTCACACCGCATTATGATCCTCTTGAGGCAATGTATAAGGAATTTAAGGACAAGGGCTTTGAGATACTTGATTTTCCGTGCAACCAGTTCGCAAATCAGGCGCCCGGGGATGAAGAGGAGATCCATCAGTTCTGTACGATGAAGTTTGGGACCGATTTCCCGCAGTTTGCTAAGATCGATGTAAACGGGGAAACAGCCGACCCTCTGTTCGTCCATCTTTCGACCCTGAAGCCGTTTGAGGGCTTCGGAAAAGGGATCAAGAATGCTGCATTAAAGAAGTTTGCGGATATGAACAACAAGGCATTCGGTGACAAGGCATACATCAAGTGGAATTTCACGAAGTTTCTCGTAGACAGGGACGGTAATGTTGTTGAAAGGTTTGAGCCCACTGTTGACATGGATGATGTAAAAAAGGCAGTGGAAGTGATCCTTTAAATATATCTCTCTCACTTTCGGGACCGGGGGACGGTTCTTTGGTCCCTCAAAAAGGTACCGGGGGGACGGTTCTTTGGTCCCTCTTCAAAAAGTACGGACAACCTCTCCGGTCCGCAAAATAAGGCGGTGACAGAAAATGGTCACGATCAAATGTACCAACTGTATACATTGCGAAACGGCGTATTATCAGGAAGACAAGATATGTGTGCCTCAGAGATTCTCAACATCGGATCCCCGCAATACCAAGGATAATATAGCCTGTAAGTTCTATGAAGAAGCTCCCAGGATAAGGGAAAAATCACTCCTTGGAGGTATAATCGTCAGGGAAATATGGGATGAAGAGGAGGGCAGGTATATAGAAGACCGTCCTCTGATAATATGAAAAAGGGACCATAGAACCGTCCCCCGGCACCAAAAAACGGACCGCAGAACCGTCCCCCGGTCCGGGTGTCGTTTTTTTCCGATCTGTGGTATTATGTTATTAGAATCACAAGACGGGAGACGACAGGATGAAAGCAGGATTTGATAACGAGAAATACTTAAGGATGCAGTCCGAACATATAATGGAAAGGATAAGCAAGTTCGGCGATAAGCTGTATCTGGAATTCGGGGGCAAACTGTTTGATGATTATCATGCTTCGCGCGTGTTGCCGGGGTTTGAACCCGACAGTAAACTCAGGATGCTCATGAAGCTCTCTGACAGGGTTGAGATAATCATAGTCATTAATTCAAATGACATAGAGAAGAACAAGGTCCGCGGCGATCTGGGCATCACATATGATGAGGACGTTATCAGGCTTATAGATGAGTTTGAGAGCAGGGGACTTTATGTCGGGAGCGTAGTGCTTACCCGGTTTAAGGGCCAGGGCGCAGCAGAAGCCTTCCGTGCCCGGATGGAGAAGCGCGGTTATAAGGTTTACCACCATTACAGCATAGAAGGATATCCGTCCAATGTTTCGCTCATAGCAAGCGATGAAGGCTTTGGCCGGAATGATTATATAGAAACGACCAGACCCCTTGTCGTCGTTACGGCACCGGGCCCGGGAAGCGGCAAGATGGCAACCTGTTTATCCCAGCTTTACCATGAGAACAAGAGGGGTGTGAAGGCGGGATATGCCAAGTTTGAGACTTTCCCGATTTGGAACATACCCTTAAAGCATCCGGTAAATCTTGCTTACGAAGCCGCAACGGCGGATCTTAACGATGTCAACATGATCGATCCCTTCCATCTTGAGGCTTACGGAGAGACAACGGTCAACTATAACAGGGATATAGAGATATTCCCTGTCCTGAACTCGATCTTTGAAGGCATATACGGAAGCAATCCCTATAAATCACCAACCGATATGGGCGTTAACATGGCGGGCAACTGCATCATCGATGACGATGTCTGCTGTGAAGCATCGCGCATGGAGATAATCCGCCGTTACTATAATACGATAAACGGTGTCGTAAATGAGAAGGCTTCGGAGAGCGAAGTCATGAAGATCGAGCTTATCATGAAGCAGGCGGGGATAACGACGGATGACAGGAGAGTCACGGTCGCCGCAAACAGGCGTGCAGAGGCACTGGGCGTTCCCTGCGCAGCGATCGAACTGTCAGACGGGCGCATAATAACTTCAAAAACAACCGATCTTCTCGGAGCTTCCGCAGCGCTCCTGCTTAATGCTTTAAAGGAGCTTGCCGGGATAGACCACGGGCTTCACGTAATATCAAGGGAGGCGATCGAACCCATACAGACGCTTAAAACAGAGTATCTTGGCGGCAGTAATCCGAGGCTCCATACGGACGAAGTGCTTATAGCGCTTGCGATGTCGGCTGTGAATGATAAGAACGCCAAGGCGGCCATGGAACAGCTGCATATGCTTAAGGGCTGTCAGGTGCATACTTCGGTCATGCTCTCATCGGTTGATATAAAGACATTCAAACGCCTGGGAGTTGACCTTACCAGTGAACCCGTACGGAGGAAATACTGATGGATAAGCCGGTTTTGGTTATAATGGCTGCGGGAATGGGCTCAAGGTACGGCGGCCTTAAGCAGATAGATCCCGTGGACGGACAGGGAAACAAGATAATTGATTTTTCAATATATGATGCAATACGCGCCGGATTTAAGAAGGTCATTTTCGTTATAAAGAAGGAAAACGAACAGGATTTCAGGACGTGTATAGGAAATGCCGTCAGGGATCATATTGAAGTAGAGTATGCATTTCAGGAATTAACGGATATCCCCGAGGGAGAATCAGTCCCCGAAGGACGCATAAAGCCCTGGGGTACGGCACATGCCGTGCTGAGTGCGCGAAAGATCATAGACGGACCGTTCGCGGTGATCAATGCGGATGATTTTTACGGACGCGAAGCCTTTAAGATCATTTACGAGCATCTTTCGGAAACCGTCGATGATGATAAATACAGGTTTGCGATGGTGGGCTATGAGCTTAAGAACACGCTTACCGATAACGGATATGTATCGCGCGGTATCTGCAGCCTTAATAAGGACGGATATCTCACGGATATAGTCGAACGAACGCACATTGAGAAGGACGGAAACGGAGCAAAATTTACAGAGGATGGCGGAGCAAGTTATACGGCGATAGATCCAGACAGCATCGTTTCCATGAATATGTGGGGATTTTCGAAGGGCTTTTTGGATGAAGCACTTGAGAGCTTCAAAAGATTCTTTAAGGTAACTGTTCCGGGTAATCCGCTTAAGGCAGAGTGCTATCTTCCCGGAGTGGTTGATGAGCTGCTTACGGCAGATAAAGCCACGGTAAAGGTGTTAAAGTCATCCGACAGGTGGTTCGGCGTTACATACAAAGAGGACAAGCCTTTCGTTGAAGGTTCTATAAGAAAGCTTAAGGAAAAGGGCGAGTATCCGGAGAAACTGTGGTGATTTACCGGAGGGACCGCAGAACCGTCCCCCGGTCCCATTAATGGAAGCAGGATTCGTAATCGTATGCGCTGATGAAATCATACATGGCAAGGAGTTTGTCGTAATAGTCATCCTTCGTTAAAAGGTGGGTTCCGTCGCGCATGGCTTCGTACATATAGTAGTTTATGTCCTGTTTATAGTGGGAATAATCCCTGTAATTGGCCAGATCGGTGATCACATCCTTATCATCCTGGAAATAACAGAGCCTGACGTTATCGCATTCGAGCAGCTTCTTAAATTCACGTTCCTGAACGCATATGGTCGCCGTTGCATTGCCGCGCAGCACGATGTCGTCCCAGAACAGCATGCTGTAGGGAGGGATATAGATATAAAAGGTTACATCCGGGTATTCATTTATCAGGCCGATAAGCGGATCCGTCGTTGCGTCCGCATCGTCAAAATACTCGTCATAGACCTTTTCGTCCTGCCTTATAAGAAGCCTTGATGACATATATGCGAGCCTTGCGGCGTATTTGGAGTATTCGTAATCGTCGCTCCAGACATAGGCATTTTCATCGTTGAAGCCTTCGCGCACGTTGGTTATAAGGAATTTTGGCAGATAGTCAAATATCACGGAGCGGTTGAACAGGTAATGGACATCACCCGGTCCGATACCGGATATATAATAATCCTCGATCGAGCAGGTATTGGCATTTTTGTCATCGGTCAGGAGATAGTTATCGAGGCTGAACACCACGTTCTTCGTTCCCGGGTGCTTAAGGACCTCCTTAAGGACAGGCTCGTAATCGCAGTAATGCGCACCCTGGAGCGCTATCTTGACGCATTTGTCCCCGAATACTCCGTCCTCAAACCATTTATAATTGAAGTTCTCGCTCATGGATGAACCGACAAGGGCGGTATCGTAATCCATGTTCCTGGCAAGCCCTATGGCCGAGCAGCGCTCGTCGGTCTCAACCGCGGCAAGCCCGAACCAGGGCGCATGATAGCGCATGAACGGGTCGACCGCGATCACGATAAGGGCGATCAGGACCAGGGAAATGAGGGTATATGTGATTGTTTTCCTTATGAAGGTTTTAGGATCCATGTTATCCCTCTTTGCATAATGTTACCGGACTTTAATATCAGAAGTTCGTATATATATACTCCGTCACTCCCGAAAGCGAGAGGATGGAGACCACAAGCAGTATAACGGTGGTTGCAGCGCTTCGTGCGTTAAGTTTGAGCGAGGCAAGCCGTTCGGCCGCGTTTTTGCAGTATATCGATATAAAGGCTGCAATGAGCACGAATGCGATTATTATGATGCATCCGCTCACATACGGTACCTTGTCCCGCTGCGTGAGTATGAGCCACTGGAGCAGCTGCAGCTCATCCGGGGTTGCCGCCGCGATAAGCTCGATGTTTACCGGAAGGAGCTTAAACGAGAAGAGCTGTTTAAGGAAGTTTACGGCATCCGTAAGGGTTTCGCTCCTGAAGAAGACCCACGCGATGTTAACGAATAAGAAGGTTCCGGCGCAGCTTACCGGGCGTGGGAGCTTAGGGCCTTTATCCTTTAACAGCCTGCATACCGAAACGCCCGCTCCGTGGATGAGGCCCCATATTATAAAGGTAAAGTCGGCACCGTGCCACAGTCCGCTTAAGAAGAAAACGATGAAGGTATTTACATATGTCCTTACCTTTCCTTTCCGGCTGCCGCCGAGCGGTATGTAAAGATAGCGGGTGAAGAAAGCCGTCAGGGTAATATGCCAGCGGTCCCAGAATTCGGCCACGGAAGCCGACCTGTAAGGTGAGAGGAAATTATCGGGAAGGTCAAGGCCGAGCATAAGGCAGACGGCCTTTGCCATATCGCAGAAGCCGCTGAAGTCAAAGTATATCTGCAGGGTGTATGAGAGCATTACGATAAGGGCGTTGATACTGCCCAGTTTATCGATGTTTGAATACCCCCAGGTGACATAACCTGCGAGATTATCGGCTAAAAGGACCTTCTTTGCAAGGCCGGCCGAAAAGATCACGAGGCCGCGGGCTATCTTGTCGGGATCCGCCTTTTTCCTGAGCTTATCGTTAAACTGCGGGATCATGTCGCCTGCAAGGGCTATCGGTCCCATCATTATCTTCGGGAAAAAGCTCACGAACAGCGCATAGTCGGTAAATTCATACCTTACGGAGGGATTTTTGTGACTGTCGGCAAGGAATGCGATCTGCGAAAAAGTATAAAAGCTTATACCCAAAGGGAGGAAAAGCGAAACGGGCTCAAGTTTTAAGCGGAATACCGAATTGAGGATGCCCGAAAAGAAACCCAGATATTTAAAGACTATCAGGTTTGAGAGGTTAAGGACAAGACCGAGTATAAGGAAGGCCTTACCCGCACGCGGTCCTGTATTTTCAGAGGTCAGTTTAAGGTGGATAAGGTAATTTGCAACGATGCTCACCGTAAGTATCGCAAGTGCCTTAAGGTCTCCGAGGGCGTAAAAAAGCAGGGATGATGCCAAAAGGAACAGCTTCCCCGGCAATTCCCGGCCCGTCCGGTTTATCAGATGATATACGGTTACTGTGACGGGAAGAAAGATAAAAACAAACGAATAGGAATTAAAGATCATTTTAAGCCCTCATCATATATCCCCAAAAGACCACCCTTTGGCCTCTTTTATGATTATATGATACTTTTTACGGTAATGTCATTATTTTTTTCTAATAAAGCCGAAATCATTGATTTATCATTGAACAGAATTTATAATATCACGTGTGCGCAAAGCGCCGCACGGCCAATAAAGACGAGTATAAACAGGAGGCATGGAGATATGCCGGAAAACGATAACAAACAGGGAAATGACGGTGGCGGAAGGCCGCCTAAGAACAGACAGACACTGCTGGTGCTCACCATCGCTACGCTGGTGACTCTGCTTATGATCTCGTATATGCATAATGCGATAAACGCCGGTACGAACAAGAAGATCAGTTATGATGAATTCGTACAGAAAGTCGACAGGGGCGAGATCGAAGAGGTAGTGATAGATTCCGATAAGATCGAGATAACACCCAAGGGACAGGAGGATAAGCGTATCAAGAATACCTTCTTCACCACGAGGGTGGATGACGAGGGACTTACCGACAGGCTTTTAAAGGCCGGAGTTAAGTTCGAGCAGAAGGAGACCTCATCGGCGGATTATATCATTGCCATCATAATGACTTACATACTTCCGCTTGTTGCTGTATGGATACTGTTAAGCCTGCTCATGCGGCGGATGGGCCGCGGCGGCGGAGTGATGGGTGTCGGCCGCAGCAATGCAAAGGTTTACGTCCAGAAGGAAACAGGCATCACGTTTAAGGATGTCGCCGGCCAGGATGAGGCCAAGGAATCTCTGCAGGAGGTTGTTGATTTCCTGCACAATCCGGGCAAGTACGTCAAGATCGGTGCGAAGCTCCCCAAGGGTGCGCTCCTTGTAGGACCTCCCGGAACAGGTAAGACCCTTCTTGCCAAGGCGGTTGCGGGTGAGGCGCATGTTCCGTTCTTCTCGCTTGCGGGTTCTGATTTTGTCGAGATGTATGTCGGTGTCGGTGCATCCAGGGTAAGGGATCTTTTCAAGGATGCGACCAAGCATGCACCCTGCATCATATTCATAGATGAGATCGATGCGATAGGAAAGAGCCGCGATTCACGCTACGGCGGCGGTAATGACGAGCGTGAACAGACGCTTAACCAGCTCCTTGCGGAGATGGACGGCTTCGATACGAGCAAGGGTATACTTATCCTTGCGGCTACGAACAGGCCCGAGATACTAGATAAGGCACTGCTGCGTCCCGGACGTTTCGACAGGAGGATCATAGTCGACAAGCCCGATCTTAAGGGAAGGGTAGATACCTTAAGGGTACACAGCAAGGACGTAATGCTCGATGAGACCGTCGATATGCAGGAGATAGGACTTGCGACGGCGGGTGCAGTCGGTTCCGACCTTGCAAACATGGTAAACGAGGCGGCGATCAATGCCGTAAAGAACGGACGCGAAGCGGTGAACCAGAAGGATCTCCTTGAAGCCATCGAGGTTGTTATGATGGGTAAGGAGAAGAAGGACCGCGTAATGACTCCGGAAGAGAAGAAGATCGTATCCTTCCATGAGATCGGCCACGCGCTCGCAAGCGCCCTTCAGAAGAATACCGACCCGATACAGAAGATAACCATAGTACCCCGTACGATGGGTGCACTCGGATATGCATGGTATGTTCCCGATGAGGAAAAGCACCTGCGTTCAAAGGTTGAACTTGAGGAACGCATCATAACGGCGCTTGCCGGACGTGCCGCCGAAGAGATCGTATTCAACTCCGTAACGACCGGTGCCGCCAACGATATAGAGCAGGCGACCGGTATCGCAAGGGATATGGTAACGCAGTACGGTATGTCCGATAAGTTCGGGCTCATCCAGCTTGAAAGGATCGAGGACCGTTATTTGAGCGGCGGAAAGGTGCTTGAATGCTCCGATAAGACCGCGGCCGATGTGGATTCCGAGGTCATGAGGATAATAGCAGAGTCATATGAGAAGGCCAAGCAGATGCTTAACGATAACCGCGAACTCATGGACGAGCTGGCTTCATACCTGCTTGAGAAGGAAAGCATAACCGGTAAGGAATTCATGAAGATATTCAACCGCCATAAGGGTATCACGGAGGAAGATGAGACGGAAGATTCCGCCGAAGATGAAAAGGGCGGTGATACTCCGGAAGTTACTGATAAAGAGGACGCTTCCGCGGATGAAAAGGGCGGCGATACGTTGGAAGGTACGGATAAAGAAGATATTCCCGCAGATGCCGGGGACACAAGCGCAGCGGAAGATGACGGGAGAAGTGACAACGCCGGAGAATAAAAGCGTTCGGGATACGGAATACTAAGGAAGATAGGCAGGAACAGACCGGTCCGTAAAGCGGAGGTCTGGCAGGGTCGGGCATGAGCGAAGAAAAAGGGAGCAGGGATCGAAAATACGGGATCGTTACCATACTTCTCATAGTGACTGTGCTTATATCAGGACTCGTGACCGTCTGCAGCATGATCTATTTCAGGGTAAGGATCAGGACAGATATCCTTCAGTCGGACGGGGAATCCCGCGAGTATTCGGGTTACTATGCTCTCGTCACCTCGGATAATGAGGATGCTTTCTGGAGCACGGTATTTGACGGGATGCGTGACGAAGGGGAGATGACCGACGTTTATGTATACAGGGCCGGCCGGAACCTTGCCACGGAGTACGACAAATACGATCTTATGGAGATGGCCATTGCATCCGGAGTCGACGGTATCATCTATGAGGCTGACGATACCGCGGAGTCCATGACTCTTATAAACAAGGCCAATTCCGAAGGAATACCGGTGGTGACGGTAAGGTCGGATACCCCGGGCAGCAAGCGCAAGAGCTTTATCGGCGTAAGTTTTTATAATCTTGGGACCGAATACGGCAAGCTCATATTAAGCGCGAGCAGGGAAGCATATGCCCGGCATAACGGCGATGAAAGCGACGTGAGCGTACTGGTGCTCACCGATGAAGATATGCGGGATACTTCGCAGAACGTCGTGGTTACCGCATTAAAGGAGACGATAGAGAAGCGCCCCGAAAGCTATCCCGGGATCACGGTCGCTACGGCCAAGATCGATAACAGCGGAGAGTTCACGGCGGAAGAGTCGATCCGGAAGGTCCTTACGGATCCGGGACTTCCCGACATCATCGTATGTCTCAATGAGATAAACACAGTCAGCGTATATCAGGCGATAGTTGAACAGAACAAGGTCGGAGCATCGACGATCATAGGTTATTATGACTCGGAGACCATCCTTAGGGCCATAGAGAAGCAGATAATATACGCAACGATAACCATAGATTCGCAGCAGCTCGGGCATGACTGTATCGATGCCCTCAACGAATATATCAAATACAAGCGGGTCAGCGAATATTACGGAGTGGATTACAAGATAATCGACATGTCCAATATCGATGACTATCTGAAGGGCGGTGAGGATAATGAATAAACTCCGCCGCTTCGCAAACAGGTCCATCCAGACCCGCCTCATCATCCTGTTCCTCATAACCACTGCACTCATCTTTGTGGTAAATGCCTACGTCTATATCAACTTAAACCAGATGATAGGACGTATCGAGGCGCTTTATGCCGGCAACGTGAGCCTGAACGAATTATCCGAACGGCTAAATGATGTGCAGGAAAGCCTGACAAACTACCTTAAAACGAAGAGCACGGAATCCCTTGAGGATTATTACAAATACGGACAGGAATACCGGGATATGCTTGATTCTCTTAAGATAAGCGCTTCCGGAAGTGACCTTAAGTATATGGAAAAGTGCATCGCCGGCATGTCCGAGACCTACCTTGAGGGAGCGGAGCAGGCGGTCAATGCAAAGAGAGGCCGTAACGTCTTAAAATACGCCGCGCTTTATAATGACTGTACGAAGATATACGGATTCCTGAACGCTTACATATACAGCCTAAACAACGAGCAGTTCAAGGAAAGCTCCGAGAATTACGCCTCGATGCTCAAATCGTTCAAATATGCGGAGTTTTTCTGCCTGACGATCCTCATTTTAGTGGCTATAAGCAATATACTGCTCATAATACTTGCAACGAGATCGATCACGGGACCGCTTAGTTCACTGGCAAAGCGCGCGAACGAGGTATCCAGGGGAGAGCTTGACGGCAATCCCCTTAAGGTCGAATCAAGTGATGAGGTCGGAGTCGTTACGGGTGCGTTCAACCAGATGGTATCGAGCCTGCGTGATTATATCGATCAGGTCAGGGACAACGCCCAGAAGGAGAGCGCAATGAAGGAGAAGGAACTGCGAATGAACGCAGCCCTTAAAGACGCGCAGCTTAAATACCTTCAGGCGCAGATAAACCCGCATTTTCTGTTTAACACATTAAACGCGGGCGCCCAGCTTGCGATGCTTGAGGGAGCCGACAGGACGAATACCTATATCCAGAAGATGGCTGACTTTTTCAGGTATAATATAAAGAAGGATCATGAGCTCGTTAAGATTGCCGATGAGATAGAGCTCGTTGATAACTACGTTTATATACTTAACGTGCGTTTTTCGGGGGATATACATTTTGAAAAGGATATAGATGAGGAACTTACCGGCATCGAGATCCCCAGCATGACTCTCCAGCCTCTTGTCGAGAATGCCGTGAACTACGGTATCCGCAATATAGACAGGGAAGGGATCATCACGCTGTCGCTGTACAGGGAGGATGACAGGGCCTGCATATCGGTCAGGGATAACGGGATCGGGATGCCGCAGGATAAGATCGACAGGATACTGTCGGATGAACTTGTTGCTTCCGAGCCGACGGGAGACTCAAACGGGATCGGACTTAATAACGTTATCGCAAGGCTCGACCTTCACTTTAACGTGGATAATATCTTCAATATATATTCGGAAGGCGAGGATAAGGGCACCGAGGTCGTTATAAGGATCCCCATAGGATAAGAGAGGAGACCGGGATGTACAAGATAATGCTTGCGGATGATGAGGGTATCGTCATTGATTCGCTTAAATTCATAATCGAGAAGAACTTTCCGGACATATGCCAGATCGAATCTGCCAAGACGGGAAGAAAGGTCATCGAGCTTGCCGAGACCTTCAGGCCGGACATTGCGGTCATGGATATCCAGATGCCGGGCATAAACGGCATCGAAGCCATGAAGGAGATAAGCAAGATGAACCGCTCGACGATCTTCATCGTCATGTCGGCCTATGATAAGTTCGATTATGCCAAGGAGGCGATCAACTTAGGCGTCCTTGAATATCTCAACAAGCCCGTTGACCAGGCAAGGATAGTCGAGGTCTTAAAGCGCGCGATGGCGCAGATCGATGAGGAAAAGGAGCGCAGGAGCCAGGACCTTATCATTAAGGAAAAGCTTGAGACCGTTGCTCCGATGATCGAGAATAACTTCATATATACTGCACTGTTCCAGGATAACTACGAAGATGAGATCGAGAATTTCAAAAATCTTTTGTCGATCGACAAGGAATACGGTTTCGTCATCGTCCTTGAATGGGGAGACGAGCGCGATGAGAATCATCTGACGGACGCGGTCGGCACCGGGATAAAGATGCAGTCCTATTACAAGGAGATCCGCGAGGTGGTCAAGGGCTTCTTTGACTGTGTTGTCGGATCCGTGATGGCCAACAGGATAATCATATATGTCCCGTATGAAAAAAATGCCATTGAATATAATGAAAGGATACAGATAATCGAGAAGACGAGGACCATGATCCGTAAGCTGCGCCAGTATGTGGACGTAAGGTTCCGTGCGGGCATAGGTTCGGTAGTCAGGCTCATGGAATGCTCACGCTCCTATGAGGAGGGGCAGCGGGCACTTAGGAAGAGCGAAGGCTCGGTTGCCCATGTTGACGATCTTCCCGTAGCGGTAAGCTATGAAGACAATTATCCGATAGAGGAGGAGCGCAGGATATTCGACATGACCGGTAAGGGAAACGAGAATGAGGCGTTAAATGCGGCGAACCGTTTCTTCGGGTGGATGATCGAAAACTACGGGGACCATATCTATGATATAAAGCTGAAGGTCCTTGAATTCGTACTGTGGGCGGAACACCTTGCCATAACCGAAGGCGGTATGGAATACCATTTCCTGTCAAGGCAGGATTACCTCCCTTCGCTTCTTTCGCTTAATACACTGGACGAAGTACAGCAGTGGTTCCTGACCAAGATAGGCGCCGCCTGCCGTGACGTGGTACAGAGTAAGGAGAATCAGTCGTTTTCGAGCGTCGAACGGGCCAAGGCATATATCGAGCAGCGGTATAATAAGGATATCTCGCTTGATGAGGTTTCAAGGGAGGTCGATATAAGCCCTTATTATTTCAGCAAACTGTTTAAGGAGGAGACCGGTTCGAACTTTATCGAGTACCTGACATCCCTGCGGATCAACAAGGCCAAGCAGCTAATAAGCGGCTCGGATATGTCCATGAAGGAGATATGTACCGCGGTCGGATATTCGGATCCGAATTATTTCTCCAGGATATTCAAAAAGAACGTGGGGGTCACTCCTACCGAATATAAAGAGAGGCAGTAAGGAACGGGAGGCATGAAGGCCCCGGACTTACGGGAAAAGGAAACCGGCATGAAAGGAAACAGATATATAAGAAGGATATGCATAATGCTTTGCATGACTCTGCTTTTATTGAGCCTTGCTTCGTGCGCGGTCAGTCCGGCCAAGCAGAATGAGGTGACAAAGGAGAGTAACGGCAAGATACAGATAGGCATGAGCTTTGACTCCTTCGTTATAGAAAGATGGCAGAGGGACAGGGATGTATTTGTCGCAACGGCAAGGGAGCTCGGCGCGGATGTTAACGTCCAGTCCGCAAACGGAGAGATAGAAGAACAGATAACCCAGATCAATTACTTCATAAATAAAGGAGTGGATGCCATTGTCGTCGTGGCGATCGATGCGGACGAACTGACAAATGTGATCTTAAAGGCAAGAAAGGCCGGCATCCCGGTGATATGTTATGACAGGCTCATAAAGAATGCCAACGTCGACCTGTACATATCTTTTGATAATGAGAAGGTCGGAGATCTGATGGGAAGGTCGATATACGGAAGGCTCGGTATGAACAAGAAGGTGATCGAGATATGCGGCCCCGAATCCGACAATAACGTCGAGCAGGTCGCAAACGGTTTCGATTACCAGTCAAGGAAGAACGCCGCGAAGATAACGGGCATATGTCACTGCGAAGGCTGGCGAAGCGAGATAGCATATGATTATATATACGAAAACGAAGAACTTGTAAGGGAAGCGGACGGTATCATGTGCGGAAACGATGCACTTGCGGGCGTTGTCATAAAAGCTCTTTCCGAAATGAGGCTGGCAGGCAGCATACCCGTTGTCGGGCAGGATGCGGATCTTGAGGCATGCCAGAGGATAGTCGAGGGCACGCAGGAAATGACTGTTTACAAGCCGGTCGAGAATCTTGCAAAGGCAGCTGCGGAATATACGGTCAGCCTTGCAAAGGGCGAGGAGGTCAAGACTGCGACAAAATACAATGACGGGACCTATGATGTACCTTTCATTAAGCTGGAGCCCGTGGCCGTCACCAAGGAAAACATGGATGAGACAGTCATTGCGGGCGGTTATCACTTAAGGGAGGATGTTTATATAAACGTTGAACAGTAGCACAAAGTTGTCCTGTGCTATATTGTGAACAAAAATGTGCTATTGTTTCCTAAAAATGAACGAAATGTGAACAAAAAAATAAAGCAGTTAACAATTTTGTACTATTTGAAAGGTGTTATAGTACAAACTGTAACAAGTATCGGCCCGGTTTTTTGGGCCGCACGAAAATTTCAAAGGGAGGAAATCAAGAAATGAAGAAGAAATTACTTGGTGCAGTTCTTAGCGTAGCCATGGTTGCTACATTACTTGCAGGCTGTGGCGGACAGGCAGCAGCACCCGCTGAAGCACCCGCAGCTCCTGCAGCAGAGGAAGCTCCGAAGGAGGAAGCAGCTCCTGCAGCAGAGGAAGCTCCTGCAGAAGAAGCAGCAGCACCCGCTGGTGGCGCAAAGGTTGGCGTTGCAATGCCTACCAAGGATCTTCAGAGGTGGAATCAGGATGGTTCCAACATGGAGTCAGAGCTTAAGGCAGCTGGATACGAAGTTGACCTTCAGTATGCTTCAAACGATGTTCAGACTCAGGTTTCTCAGATCGAGAACATGATCAACAACGGATGTGGCGTTCTGGTTATCGCTTCTATCGAAGGTGACTCACTCGGAACAGTTCTTGCAACCGCTAAGGAAAAGAACATCCCCGTTATCGCTTATGACCGTCTTATCATGAACACGGATGCAGTTTCATACTATGCTACATTCGATAACTACATGGTTGGTACGAAGCAGGGCGAGTACATCAGGGATCAGTTAAAGCTT
>JAILLY010000123.1 GCA_024692905.1 Lachnospiraceae bacterium
ATCCCCTCCGTGATAGGTGACCAGCAGATCACTTCGATAGCCGACAATGCTTTCGTCAGGTCGAGCGAATATGCCGACAAGCTTGAGAGACTAACGATCCCCGATACGGTAAAAACGATTGGTACAAATGCTTTTTCGGGCCTTAAGAATCTTAAACAGGTTTATATTGAGACCACCGGAGTCGATGTCGGATCAAGCGCATTCTGCAGTAATCCCAAGCTGCAGTATGTACGTTTCGGACAGACCAAACAGGGCGGAGATACAACGATAGGTCAAAGCTGCTTCCTTGACTGTCCCAGCCTGCTTGAGGTTGATTTCAGGGATGATTCGTATGATTCCGATGTGATATATGATGTTAATGTCAAGTCGATAGGAACCGATGCCTTCAAGACGAACAGGCAGAAATCCTTCACGGACAGCGATCTTTATTCTGCGGGACTTAACAGGCTCGGGAGCGTAGCCAGTCCGGTGAGCGGATTATGGCTCGTAATGAAAGGCAGTATAGATGAGTCATATGTTCCTTACAGGTTTGCGCTTAATCTGGATTCCGGTACGTCGGGAAGCGGAAGCGCCGGCGCACCCGTGATCGCATATACGGATGAGGGCACAAAGACAGGGCCTCTCGAAGCCATGGGTCTGCTCCCCGTAAAGGCATACGCCGCAACGACCGGTACCAATAAGGTAAGTACGAAATATAACAGTTATATCACTTATGCGAGCGGTAATCCCGATAATGTATCGATCAGATATAATGAGGATGAAAGCAAGGGTTCCAAGGGAACATCGCTGCTCACTTATCCGACGGTAAACAGCCAGATCGGTAAAAAGGCTGACGGGACCGATGTTTATATCAGCGATATCGTCAAGAAAAGGCAGAACGGCGAAGAACTCCAGGAAACCGAGAATGATATACTCTTCAGGCTCGAAAACATCACAGTGCCCGTAGGTGTTGATAATCTGGATCAGGCGATCAATTCAATGGATGCCTCCGCACAGTACATGAGCAGGATATACGGAACAGTAAACGGTGTTGAGGACGGTGTTCATACGATAACGCTCAATGTTGACAGGCTCCCTGATGCAGAAGGCATATTTGAGGAGGATAAATACCTTACGAACATACTGTTTAATAAGGACATAAAGAAGATAGGAAAGACCCCGTTTCTTGACTGTGAAAAGTTGAGCAAGGTAAGTTTCAATGCTGAGGGCGATTATGACAAGGCGACCAAAGAGGATCCGTATTACTGGTGCGAGAACGGGATCGTATACAGTTATGACGGACAGGACGTGACTCTCGAGGAGGTGCTCCAGGGGAGAGGAAGCCTTCCCGATATATCATTAAATAAGATAAATTCGGCGAACGATCCCACGATATCGAGCGTTACGAAGATATCTCCTTCAGCGTTCATGAACTGCGAAGGGCTCAAGGAAGTCGATCTTAGCAGTGCGGAAAAACTCACACAAATTCCGGAGAACTGCTTCTACGGATGCTCCGGCCTTGATTCGATAATACTTCCGGATGCTGTCAATTACATTGAAAGCGGTGCGTTTATGGACTGCTATGACAAGATTGATGTCCTTATCCCCGGCAAGGAAGTATTTATACATGATCAGGCCTTTAACGGAACCGACGATCCGACCATCATAACCTATTCGGACAGCGCAGCATACAGGTATGCACTCAGTAAGAAGATAGACTGGGAACTGCTTGATGATCTGTATACGGTAACCTTTTTGGATCATGACGGTAAGATCTTAAAGACCGATCGTGTGGCAAAGGGTGCGGATGCCAAGCCCCCCGAACCCGATCCTGAGAGGGACGGATATACCTTCAGCGGATGGAAGCCGGATTATAAGAACGTAACCTCGGATATCACCTGCGTTGCGCAGTATACCGAAAACGGCAGCTCTTCATCCGGATCCTCCTCATCGGGATCCTCCTCATCGGGAAGCTCCGGTTCTACCGGCAAGACCGGCGGGAGCTCCGGCGGAAGTTCGGGCGGAAGTTCATCGGGAGGATCATCGGGAAGTTCCGGTTCTTCGTCGGGCGGAAGTTCATCGGGAAGCTCGGGCTCAAGTTCGGGTTCTTCCGGGAGCAGTGCGGGAGTGAACTCTTCAACCGTTCCCATAGTTATCAGCGGATATGCACCAAAGGGTGCGGCAGGTACGTCCGGTTCGATCGATAATACCACTCCGGGCAGCGGCACTGCGGCGCTTCCCTCAGCCGGCGGAAAGACAAGCATAATCTCCACCACTGACGGAATATCCGATGTAGGTAAGATGTCGGCAAAGGTTAACGGTTCTCCGGATAATTATGTGGTCAAGATAAGCCGTACGCCCGAAGCTGACCAGGCTGCATCAACAGCGCTCACTGCAGAATTCGGATCGCTTGCGGATATCCGTTATCTTCCGATCGACATAAGCCTTTATGATTCGACCGGAACCACGAAGATCTCTCCGGTACCGGAAGGGATCACTGTCAGCATAACACTGCCTCTTCCGGACGATCTTGCGATATACGGCGGAAATAATAAGATAGCATCAACGCAGGGAGGAACTCTTGATAAGATGACTCCCCGGTTTACGGTTATCAATTCGGTACCGTGCATGACATTTACGGCTTCGCACTTTTCGCCGTATGTGATATATGTGGATACCGCAAATCTTTCCGCGGCAGGGACACTTGACCAGACGCCCAAGACGGGTGATCCCATTCACCCCAAGTGGTTCCTTGTAACAGGACTTATCGCAGCAGCCCTGTTCATGTTCCTTAAAAGAGACAGGGAAGAAGCGTATGCACCGGCCTGAGCGGATATGAGGGATTAAGATGGGGAGAAAGATTAGAAGGCTGATCGCTTTACTTCTATGCGCGACTTCGGTCATTATAATGTGCCTTCCGGCAGACAGGCCGTCGGCTTCAACGACGGTCGGAGATTACGAGATCGACGGGAGCACACTTGTAAAATATAACGGGAAGAGTGATGTGATCACTCTTCCGAATACGATACGTACGATCGGTAAGGATGCATTCTCGGGAAACGCTTCGCTTGTAAGGGTCAACATTCCCGACAGCGTCAGTAAGATCGATTTTGCGGCATTTGAAAACTGTAAAAGTCTAATGACCGTTAATATTCCCGAAAGTGTAAAGTCGATCGGGCAGAGTGCTTTTTCCGGATGTGAAGAGCTTAAATATGTAAATATACCCTCAAAATGTGACAGCATCGGGTCCGCCGCTTTTGCAAAGTGCCTTAAACTGACTACGATCCCGGTGGCTCCTTCAAACAGATCATTTGTCTGTGTGGACGGCGTGCTTTACTCGGCTGACGGAAAGAAACTTGTTCAGTACCTTGCCGGCAGACCGAAGGCCTCATTTAACATGCCATCGGGTACTGAATCGATCGGAGAGTATGCATTTTGGGGTGCACCTCTTCTTACAGACATTTCACTTTCACCGAAATTAAAGGAAATACCTGAATATGCATTTGCCAACTGTTCCGGACTTAATAATGTCGTGATCCCTTATAATGTGGAATCGCTCATGGCATTTTCTTTCAGTGACTGTTACAACTTAAAGAGTGTCATGCTTCCCGATTCCGTCGGATATATTGATGAAAAGGCTTTTTATCTTACCGACGGTGTGACGGTGAATTATTATGATTCCGAAAAAGCGCGTAAGAAAGCCGATGAAGGTATACCGGCAGAAGATTTTGCGGATTATGCCGGCAGTGTATCCGCCAATTCATATGACGCCGGTTCATCAGGTTCTGCGGCGCAGAAGGCAAATATAACCTCGCTTCCGTATGTCAGTTCAATGACCCCGGATTATACGGAAAATAAGATCCCGGGTGAACTCGCATCCGGAAAGGTGGTCGGTGGGTCCGCCCTTATCATGATGAGTCCTGATGTTGAAGTGCTCGGATTCGATCCTGCGGCAGCTGAAGCTGAGGACTCTGTTCCGTATGTTTATTCGGAACCCGGTGAGGATAACGAATATACCGTCATAAACGGGACATTGTCTTTACAGAATACAGATGATACCGCCGCTTTGCTTCCGGCAGGCATCTTACGGATCGGTAACAGAGTATTTTACAAGGACAGCTCACTTGGCTCCGTAACCCTTCCTTCCGGTCTAAAAAGCATAGGTGACTTTGCATTTGCCCGTTCCGGACTTGAAAGCATTGATATCCCGGAAGGGACCGAAGAGATCGGTTATGCGGCCTTTTATAACTGCGGATCGCTTAATGACGTAAATATTCCGTCAAGCGTCAGGAGCATTGAACTCGGGGCATTTGACGGAACACCGTGGTTATCATCAACTCCCGGAGACGGAAACGGATGCATCATCGTCGGTGACGGGATTCTTTTAAAATATTCCGGGAGCAGCCCGAACGTGACCGTGCCCGAGGGAGTAAAAGTCATCGG
This sequence comes from Lachnospiraceae bacterium, assembly GCA_024692905.1. Taxonomy (GTDB): domain Bacteria; phylum Bacillota; class Clostridia; order Lachnospirales; family Lachnospiraceae; genus UBA2868. The sequence goes on from JAILLY010000123.1 coordinate 4,423, forward strand.
CCCCGGTTCTTTTCAGGGGAATGACAGGCTTTCATCCGTTATACTTCCCGAGGGCCTTGAAAAGATCGGAGAAGATGCTTTTAACGGCTGCAGTTCGCTTAAATCCGTATCGATCCCCCAAACGGTCAGCACGATAGAAGACCGTGCGTTCAAAGGCTGCGGCATAGGAAATATATCCATTCCCGCATCCGTAAGAAACATAGGTCTCGGGGCGTTTGACATAACGGGACGCTCTGAAGCATCCCCTTATGATGCCGTAATCTTTACCGGAAACGAACTTCCCTGTGTTTCATTCAAGAATACCGCAACAAGGCTCTCGGCACAGCCGCTTCGTACCATGCCTTTTGCCGGTTACGATAATGCGGTGATAGGTAAGGATACCGTTATCAACGATGACAGTATATTATCACCTTCACAATTCGGATTCAGAGGGCAGGTATATACGATAAACGATGAAAACGGAGCGGACGGGGGCAGGCTTACACTTATCCAGGCTGACAGGGAAGGCTTTGGTGATTCTCATGAAGCCCTTATAGATCCGCATGTTGATATAAACGGTACTTCATATATCATGTCGGGAGTTCACGAGAAGGCATTTGACCCGTATGATAACGTTTATGAGTGGACCGATGTTATGACATCTTCGGTTGCGATATCGGGCAACACTTCACCGGAAGTAAGTGAGATGTTAGCGGAAGTTAATTCCAAATTAAGTTCCGTATCACCTCCCGTTAAACAGTCTGCCGCTGCCGGCGAAGCCTTACCCGTAAAGATCGGCATGGATCCTTCGCTCAGTGCGGATAAAGATGAACCTGCGGCATATATCACGGTTCCGTCCGGTGATTACAGCATAATCGTCAGAGGTGACACGGATGCCAATAATGCCGTAGGAGCGGCGCTTGCAAAACGATACGGAGATACGGGCACCATGACCGTGGTTCCCATGGATATCTCGATGTATGACGACAGAACGCATCTTCCGATCAAAAGACTTTCGGGATCCAAGGTCGATCTTGAGCTTCCGATACCGACGGCGCTTACGCTGGAATCAAACATAAACGTCGCCGCGATCGACGATAACGGGCTTATAGAGGAGATATCGAGCGAGATCGTCAATCACGGCGGGAATGACAAGATAAAGTTTGTTGCGTCGCATTTTTCAACCTATGTGTTTTATTCGGGAATATCCGCTGTTGAAACGGCTCCCGAGGAGAATCTGGCACATTCAAAAGGCACAGCGGTAATAAGAACGCTCAACCGCAGCGTGGGAATAACTACCGTGAAATGGTATATCATTACAATACTGCTTTCGTTTGCGGCAATACTGTTTCTGTATAAAGGAAAGTCACGTACTTGAAAATAATGTGTTTATAAAATAAAATGATTATAAATATTTTTTAGAACCGAGGAGAATATTATGAAAACCGAGGACAGAGCCGTAAGGATGAACGGCAAAAACAACCTCCTTGAACTTGAAGAACACATGTATATCCTGGCTGACGTTGAAACACCCAACGTCTTCAGGAATCTGTTCCCATACGAGGAAGTACCCAAGATAGCATTTAATGACAGGATCGTTCCGCACAACATGCCGAAGGAGATATGGATAACCGATACCACCTTCAGGGACGGCCAGCAGAGCAGAGCACCTTATACTACCGAGCAGATAGTAACCATTTACGATTTTCTTCACAGGCTCGGCGGACCGAACGGTATGATAAGGGCCAGTGAATTCTTTCTTTACAGCAAAAAAGACAGGGATGCGGTTTACAAGTGCATGGAGAGAGGATATCAGTTCCCTGAGATAACCAGCTGGATAAGAGCAAGCAAGGAAGATTTCAAACTCGTTAAGGATATCGGCATGAAAGAGACGGGTATCCTTGTCAGCTGCTCGGATTATCACATTTTCTATAAGCTTAAGATGAACCGCAGACAGGCCATGGAGCATTACCTCAACATCGTCAAGGATTGTCTTGAGGAAGGCATAAGCCCCAGGTGCCATCTCGAAGACATTACAAGGGCGGATATTTACGGATATGTTATCCCTTTCTGTCTCGAACTGATGCGCCTGATGGATGAATACAAGATCCCGATAAAGATCCGCGCATGCGACACCATGGGATACGGAGTGAATTATCCCGGTGCCGTTATACCACGTTCGGTACAGGGCATAATATACGGTCTTAATAAACATGCGGGCGTAGATCCCCACCTGCTTGAGTGGCACGGACATAATGATTTCTATAAGGCCGTATCCAATTCGACAACGGCATGGCTTTACGGATGCGCCGGTGTGAACTGTTCACTGTTCGGTATAGGTGAGCGGACCGGAAATACCCCTCTTGAAGCAATGGTATTTGAATATGCCCAGTTAAAGGGAGACTTAAACGGGATGGATACCACCGTGATCACCGAGCTTGCCGAGTATTATGAGAAGGATATAGGTTACAGCATCCCTCCCCGCACGCCTTTTGTCGGTGAGAATTTTAACGTTACGAGAGCCGGCATACACGCCGACGGTCTTCTCAAGAACGAAGAGATATATAATATCTTTGATACCGAGAAATTCTTAAACCGCCCCGTATTATGTGCGGTTTCCAATACTTCGGGACTTGCCGGCATTGCCCATTGGATAAACACATATTATAAACTTCCCGTGGAAAAGCATGTCGATAAGAACTGCGATCTTGTTAAAAGGATAAAGGAGATCGTCGACAGTGAATATGAGAGCGGAAGAGTTACTGTCATGACAAATGCGGAGCTTGTGAGCATTATATCCCAGACATGCACAGATCTTAAATTGCCGCAGCTTAAGCGTCCCGACAGAAAAAAATAAAACAGATAACGGATCATGGAGTAAATATGGATAAGATCATTATGAAAACACCCATCGTTGAAATGGATGGCGATGAAATGACAAGGATATTATGGAAGATGATAAAGGATGAACTTCTTCTTCCGTTTATCGAACTTAAAACCGAGTATTATGACCTGGGTTTAAAGCACAGGAATGAAACGGATGATAAGGTTACAAGGGATTCGGCAGAAGCCACGGCAAAATACGGGGTTGCCGTCAAGTGCGCGACGATCACGCCGAATGCCGCAAGGATGAGTGAATATAACCTTAAGGAAATGTGGAAGAGTCCGAACGGCACGATCAGGGCCATGCTCAACGGCACGGTATTCCGCAGCCCGATCATCGTAAAGGGAATAGAGCCTTATGTAAAGAACTGGAAAAAACCCATAACGATAGCAAGGCATGCATACGGCGATATATATTTAAACAGTGAGATGCGTATAGAGGGTCCGGGCAAGGCAGAACTTGTATTTACTGCCCCGGACGGTACAAAGACGAGCCAGCTCATACATGAATTTGATGAAAACGGCGGGGTGGTCCAGGGTGTCCATAACTGCACCGGTTCCATCGAAGCTTTCGCCAGGTGCTGTTTCAATTATGCGCTTGACCGAAGACAGGACCTGTGGTTCGGTGCAAAGGATACCATCTCCAAGAAATACGATCATCATTTCAAGGACATATTTAACGGTATATATGAGAAGGAATACAAGGATAAGTTTGAAGCTGCCGGGATCGAGTTTTTCTATACCCTGATCGATGATATCGTAGCCAGGATAATGAGGTCCGAGGGTGGCATGATATGGGCATGCAAGAATTATGACGGCGACGTGATGAGCGATATGGTCTCAAGTGCTTTCGGTTCACTTGCCATGATGACCTCAGTCCTTGTTTCACCGAGCGGAGTATACGAATATGAAGCCGCACACGGTACGGTACAGCGCCATTATTATCAGTATCTTGAGGGCAAGGAGACATCAACAAATTCCGTCGCAACTATATTTGCATGGACCGGCGCACTTAAGAAAAGAGGTGAACTCGACGGTATCCCTGAATTGTCTGATTTTGCCTCAAAGCTTGAAAAGGCGACCATCGATACTATTGAATCGGGAAAGATGACAAAGGATCTTTCGCTGATCACGACTCTTGATTCACCAACTGTCCTTAACAGCCTCGATTTCATAAAGGCGATCAGAGAGACTCTGGAAGCGGGTTTATAGGACTTACTATCAATGCGGGGTAATTATTTGGAAGCAAAGGGAATCTCAAGTGCGGTCATAAGCAGGCTGCCGCGATATTACAGATATTTGGGCGAACTGAACGATGAAGGAGTTGAGAGGATATCCTCAAAGGAACTGTCCCGACTCATGAAGGTCACTGCTTCACAGATCAGGCAGGACCTGAATAATTTCGGCGGTTTCGGCCAGCAGGGCTACGGATATAATGTTAAATATCTTTATGAGGAGATCGGTAATATCCTCGGCCTTGATAAAAAGCATAACCTGATACTGATAGGAGCGGGAAATCTCGGACAGGCACTTGCCAATTACGTGAATTTTGAAAAGCGTGGTTTTATCATCCGCGGCATATTTGACTGCAATAAAAGCATACACGGTAAAGTCATAAGAGGTATCACGGTAAGGCCGATGGAGGAGATAGAGTCATTCATGGCCGACAACGATATAGACATAGCGGTACTGACAATACCCAAGACCGGAGCCGTGGAAGTTGCCAACCGGCTTGTTTCATACGGCATAAAGGGTTTTTGGAATTTTGCTCATGTTGATCTTAATGTTCCGGATCATATTGAGGTGGAAAATGTCCACTTATCGGAAAGCCTTATGAAGCTTTCCTATAATCTCGGATGTCGGAAAGGCGGGAAATGATATGGCCATTTCGGAAGAAAAATTCAGAAATGCCCTTCAGGACAAGAGAATACCGGTTCTCATACTTGACAACAAGTGGCACAAGCTGTTCAAACGCTCGGGAACCACACCTGAGATAGAAATACTTGAAAAGGAACTGACGGCTCTTCTCAAACGGCAGGGGAAGCTGAACAGCCAGATCAAGGACTTAAAGAAGATCAAGGGCGATCTTATGAACAACATAGTCAGCAGCATGGATGAAAACGACGAGATGTCGGAGAAAAAAGTAACCGACAGCAAACGTCTCATCAATGAATCCAATGACCAGATCGACAAATATGAGGATGAGCTGCTCGAACTTCCCAAACAGATAGATACCGTCAACAAGGAACTGATGTTAAAGTCCATGGAACTGTGTTACGAAACTCTTGCCGAGAATACGGATGAGATCGAGAGCATAGCCGACTGGATCCGTGATATCAGGATACAGTTGAAAAAGAACATTATAAAGAAGCAGGAAAAGGAATTCCAGAACGCAGATCTGTATTCATATATGCATGACATTTTCGGACATGAAGTAATGGAATTGTTTGATATGAGATACGAACCGACGCTTAAGAAACCGGAAACCAAGGAAGAGAACTCAGAAAACTCTGAAAAGAAGGAAGGATAACGTGGAATACATACTCACAGCCGATGAAATGAAAAAATGCGATGAATATACCATTGGGCATTTTCATCTTCCGCCTTCGGTGCTGATGGAGAGGGCAGCCCTTAAATGTGTTGCTTCCATCATGCATGATAAGTTCAATTTAAAGCGTGTGCTCGTTGTCTGCGGAAGTGGTAACAACGGCGGAGACGGTCTCGCCATAGCAAGGATACTTCATGAACGAAAGATAAATGTTGATGTCCTTCTGGCCGGGTCTCCGGTACATATGAGTCAGGAGAGCAGGGAAAACTATGAAAGCTGCGTAAGTTACGGTATTCCCATGCGCTCATCGGTCAAGGATGATGAATATACCCTGATAGTTGATGCCATATTCGGCATCGGACTTAATCGTAAGCTTGAAAGAGATACGATCGCATTTATAGACGGGATAAATTCATTTAAGGAAAATGGAGCAAAGATCGTATCAGTCGATATCCCGTCCGGAGTAAATGCCAGCACGGGTGAGATCATGGGTGCTGCGATAAAGGCGGATATGACCGTTACCTTTGCATATTACAAGAAAGGACTTTTGCTTTATCCAGGAATTGAATGCGTGGGTAAGCTTGTTCTTGCCAATATCGGTATAACCGATGAATCGTTTGCGGATAAAAAGCCGTCATTAAAGTGCATCACGAAGAAGGATTTTGTCGGAAACAAGCTTCTTAAGCGTCCCGATGATTCAAACAAGGGGACTTTCGGCAAGGCGCTTATCATAGCCGGAAGCGAAAACATGGGCGGGTGTGCATTGCTTGCCGCATTAAGCTGTTTTAAGACCGGAGCCGGAATGGTAAGGGTATTTACCCATAAGGATAACAAACGGATCATCAACTTAAGGCTTCCCGAAGCGATAGTTGACACCTATGATGATAAGATCGACCGGAATAAGCTTGCCGAGGCGGTCAAATGGGCCGATGTGACGGCGATAGGTCCGGGTATCGGAAAGGACGGACGGGCGAAGGAACTGTTTGAATTTGCATTCTTTAAATCAAACGGAACGCTGATACTGGATGCCGATGCGCTGTATATCCTTAAAAGGTATAAACAGACACTAAGGAACGAACCCGGCAGGGATATAATCATAACTCCCCATCTGGCTGAGTTTGCTGCCTTTATGGATCGTGAGAAAACAGAAGTCAAGAGGGATCTTGTCGGACAGACGATGGCCGTTGCAAGAAACTATCATCTGACCTGTGTCACAAAGGATTCAAGGACGGTCATCTCAAACAAGGAGGGTGAATGCTTCATTAACACCACAGGTAATAACGGAATGGCCGTTGCAGGTACAGGTGACTGCCTTTTCGGTATCATTGCAGGGCTGTCCGCAAGAGGACTCAGCCCGCTCCTGGCTGCTGCTTACGGATGCTATATGCATGGATATGCGGGAGATATAGCTGCCGCCAAAAAGGGCAAGTCGGGCATGCTTGCAAGCAATCTCATCGAGTCCCTCAAGTTATGTCTGGAGGCAACCGATGAGCAGTAAGAGAGTAGTTGCCGAAATATCGCTTGGGGCCATTGAAAACAATATAAGAAACATGGCTTCCGTGATCAAACCGGGGACCGGCATTCTTGCCGTGATAAAGGCAGATGGTTACGGCCACGGAGCACTTCAGATAGCGGTCAGGCTCGAACAGATGGACTGTGTGTTCGGGTATGCGACCGCGACCGCCGAAGAAGCCTTTAAATTAAGGAACGGCGGCATTAAAAAACCCATTCTTGTTCTCGGTTATACCTTCCCGGATAATTATGAAGAGATGATCAGGCTTGATATAAGACCCGCAGTATTCAAGACAGAGACTGCAGCGCAGCTTAATGAAGCTGCAAGAGCGGCCGGAAAGCCGTGCAGGGTCCATATAAAGGTTGATTCGGGAATGTCAAGGATAGGGGTGCCCTGTGATGATGATGGGATAAAAACCGCAGTTTCGATCGCTTCTTATGAAAGGCTGGAAGTCGAAGGTATATTCACTCATTTTGCCCGCGCTGACGAAACCGATAAAACATCTGCGCTTACCCAGCTTAAAAAGTTTTCGGATTTCATTGACACATGCGGCAGGAATGGATTAAAACCACGGTTTTGTCATTGCTCAAACAGCGCAGCCATCCTGGATATCCCAAAAGCAAATATGGATCTTGTCCGTGCAGGGATAACCATGTACGGATTATGGCCCTCCGATGAGGTTTCCCATGATTCGATAAGGCTTGAACCGGCCATGTCATTAAAGAGCAGGATAGTATTTATAAAAAATCTTCCCAAGGGTACAGAGATAAGTTACGGAGGGATATATGTCACGGAACGCATGACGAGGGTGGCAACTGTTCCGGTCGGCTATGCGGACGGTTATCCACGTTCCCTTTCAAACCGCGGTTATGTTCTTATAAAAGGAAAAAAAGCCCCGATACTTGGAAGGGTATGCATGGATCAGTTTATGGTGGATGTGACCGATATTCCCGAGGCCTGTGAGTATGACGAGGTCGTTCTTTTGGGCAATTCGGGCGGATGCACGATAACCGCCGAAGAACTCGGCATGCTTTCGGGGCGGTTCAATTATGAACTTGTGTGTGATATTTCCGACCGCGTACCCCGTAAGTATATTTAAATAAAGTTGCTGAATCTTCAAAACAATGGTATCATATTTAGGTTGTGTATGAAGTAAGAAAGTCGATGCAGTGAGGTATTTATATGTCAGGACATTCCAAATTTGCAAACATCAAACATAAGAAAGAGAAAAATGATGCCGCAAAAGGCAAGATCTTTACGATAATAGGCCGTGAACTCGCGGTCGCGGTCAAGGAAGGCGGCCCGGATCCGAATAATAACAGCCGCTTAAGAGATGTTATTGCAAAGGCGAAGGCAAACAACATGCCCAATGATACCATAGACAGAGGTATCAAGAAGGCTGCCGGCGACGCCAACAGTGTCAATTATGAATATGTTTCATATGAAGGATACGGTCCCAACGGTATAGCGATAATAGTTGATGCGCTCACAGATAACAAGAACCGGACCGCAGCCAATGTAAGAAGTGCATTTACAAAGGGTAACGGCAATGTCGGAACTCCCGGATGCGTTTCTTTTATGTTTGATAAAAAGGGTCAGATAATCATAGATAAAGAAGAATGCGAAACGGATGCCGACGAGCTTATGCTGCTTGCACTTGATGCCGGCGCAGAGGATTTTTCCGATGAGGAGGACAGTTACGAAATACTGACCGATCCCGACGGCTTAAGCGATGTCAGGGTTGCGCTGGAAGAACAGGGTATAAGGATGGTATCCGCGGAAGTGACGATGATACCTCAGACATGGGTGACTCTTACCGATGAGGGTGCGATCAGAAACATTCAGAAGACCCTGGATCTTCTTGAAGATGACGACGACGTTCAGGCTGTATACCATAACTGGGACGAGTAATACCGGATATTTTAAGCCGTATAAACAAAATGATCATTATTTTTACTTTGGAGTATTAAGATGACTGACATAAATTCCGGATTGATATCCATGATCTTTGATAATCTGTCTCTTATGAAACGCTTCAATAAGAACGATTATGCCGATGCATTCAAGGAATATTGTGAAGAGCGCACTTCGCTCTTTGCCGCGATAGATAAGCAGTATAACGGGAGCGAAGATAAAGCGGGATTTATCGATGCGTGTGCAAAAGATTTTATTGATGAAGCTTCCGCAAGATATGACCGGATAGATAAAAAAAGCGATAAGGATCATTTCCTTATAGATCATAACCCGATACTTACCGTATATATGCTTCCGGCTCTTGCCGGCAGCGGATATTCATCCTGCAGGGAGCTTGCAGAAAGTATTTGTGCCGGATGGAATGCAAAGTTTACAAGGTACAAAATAAGTATAGGAACATTTGAAGAGATCGACGGGGGCTTTAAACGGAAGTTATGCTATATAACCACGGCTGTATGCAAAAGCCTCGGCAAGCCGGATGACTGTTACGAATTAAGGCTCTTAAGGGATTACCGTGATTCATATCTTCTTAAGAGCGATGAAGGAGCCAGGACAGTCAATACATATTATGATATAGCCCCGACGATCGTCAACAGGATAAACCGCAGGGAGGATTGCGGGAAGATATACAGTACGATCTTCAATAACTATATAAACCCCTGCATCGGTCTTATCGAACAGGGCAGGAAAGAAGAATGCAGGGATCTGTATTCGGATATGGTTTATTCCCTTGAAAAGGAATACATGTTTAGCGGGCGAAAGGGTCACGAATGATGGACAAGTATAATATTGAAACTTTATGTGTTCAGGCTGGCTGGAAACCGACGACGGGCGAACCGAGAGTTCTTCCGATATATCAGAGTACGACGTTTAAATATGATACTTCCGATGCAATGGGAAGGCTGTTCGACCTTGAAGACAGCGGATACTTTTATACGAGGCTGCAAAACCCGACGAATGACTATGTGGCCGCCAAGATCTGTGAACTTGAGGGCGGTGCGGCCGCAATGCTGACTTCTTCGGGACAGGCGGCAAATTATTATGCAGTGTTCAATATCACCGAAGCGGGAGACCATGTCATCATGTCTTCCAAGGTTTACGGCGGAACATTCAATCTTCTTACAATAACCATGAAGAAAATGGGCATCGAGTGTTCGGTAGTCGATCCCGATGCGTCTTTGGATGAGATCAATGCCCTGTTTAAACCCAATACCAAATGCGTTATCGCGGAATCGATCGCCAATCCCGCGGTCGTTATCCTTGATTTTGAGAAGTTTGCCGAGGCGGCTCATTCGCACGGAGTGCCGCTTATCGTTGACAATACCTTTCCCACCCCGATAAACTGCAGGCCTTTTGAGTGGGGAGCCGACATAGTCACTCATTCGACGACCAAATACATGGACGGCCATGCAATGTGCGTAGGCGGCTGTATCGTCGACAGCGGAAATTTTGACTGGAACAGATATGCCGATAAGTATCCCGGACTTACAACTCCCGATGACAGTTATCACGGGATAGTATATACCGAACGATTCGGAAAGGCAGCATATATTACCAAAGCGACTGCGCAGCTTATGAGGGATCTTGGTTCGATACAGTCACCACAGAATGCATTTCTGCTCAATGTCGGACTCGAGACGCTTCATTTAAGGGTTCCGCGCCATTGTGAGAATGCAATGAAAGCTGCCGAATATCTTAAAGGACACAGTAAGGTAGCCTGGGTATCTTATCCGGGCCTTAAGGATGATAAGTATCATTCACTTGCAAAGAAGTATATGCCAAACGGCACGTGCGGTGTTATGTGTTTCGGAATAAAGGGCGGAAGGTCGGCCAGCATTGATTTTATGGACCGGCTCAAACTCATAAGTATAGTAACTCATGTTGCGGATGCAAGGTCATGCGTTCTTCATCCGGCATCACATACCCACAGGCAGATGACCGACGAGCAGCTTCTTGAAGCAGGTGTAGCGCCCGATCTCATCAGGTTTTCTGTAGGCATAGAGAATTCGGATGACATAATCAAAGACCTCGAGCAGGCATTGGCTTAGTACATTCAACATTTATGGGTTCTGAGAAGGAATTAGAGACAAAGATCATAAGCATAATCTCCCTGGTGATCCTCGGGTATGTATTTTTCATATCAGTATATAACCAGATCATAGTGCAGGGCGGGGGTTTCTTTTATGTGATCATATTCGGTGGGATACTGGTCCTTGCCTTTGTCATGCTGAGCCTGGTCACCAAGCTTATCGAGATATCGGGAGAGATCAAAGATAACTTCATGTGGAGCTTCGTTGAAGTTCTTTTGTTGTGCCATCTTGCATTTCTTTTCCTTGTTTTCAGGCTCTCATATACATCTACGGTACCGGCCGAAGAGACCGTATTATACAGAGCTGCAGATCTTATGCGTACAGGTACGCTCGATACGGGCGGGATGGACATGTTCAAAAGCCTCATCGTACATCCTTCCCAGTATATGTATGCGATCATAGTCTCAATATTCTTAAAGATTTCAGGCGGCGGCCCCGAGTCGATCGTGACTCTTAATGCAGCCGTTCTCATACTGGTTGCGTTTGTTATGGACCGTGTAGTAAGAAAGGTAGCCGGCCGGACCTGCGGGATAGTGGCGGCATTATGCACACTGTTTGTTCCTTCACAGTCATTTGCCATTTATTCATACAGCAGCGAATTCTTTTTCTGTCTTATCCTTATATTGTCACTCGATCTTTTCCTTATTCTCAACAGTATCGAGGAAGACAATAAGCTCATGCCGGTATATTCCGCGCTTTTTGGTGTCTGCCTTGGTGTACTTCTTTTCACGGAACCTCTTACTGTCATACTGGTCATTATCTATATGGTCTGGCACGGATTCACAAAGAGCAGAGAAGGTGTCAATCCCGCAAAGGGTCTTGCCATAAGTGCGGCATGCATGCTGCTTCTTTTTCTCGTACTCATATTTGCCAAATCCAATGCACTCGACTCGGATATGGGTGAGGTTCTGTCCGGATCGTTCTCGAGGTTTCGTATATCAAGAGAACCGGAAACCGGCGGCAAATATACATTTACGGAAATCTTTTCCGAATTTCACACAAATCTTGATAATCAGAATACAAATGTAAAGGATAATTACCATTTTCTGATCAATAAAGACGGAGAAGCATATACCCAGACTCATAATGCATGGTTTTCTCTCGGAACGCAGATGAGTTACATGTTTGTTATTGTGATGTCCATAGCCTGTGCATTTTATATGTTCCGTAACAGATACAGGGATGCAATACCATGTATGCTTTTTCTGGCCGGAAATTTTGTTATACTGTTTTTCAAGTCCACCGATGAACCAAGTACATATTTCATGTTTGAAGTACTGATAATAATTGCATCCTGCGGCTTGAACCATATGTACAGAAACCATCATCCGGAAGTTGATACGATCGAGCAGGATACAGGAATGACCGAACCTGCGGATGCCGGTCAGACAACGGATGCCGATGACTGGAAGGCGATCTCCCGTGCGCGCGCTTTGATATTTACGGCCGAGGGAGATCCGCTCGAAGAACAAAACGTACAAGACAGTACGCAGCAGTTTGTTCAGCAAAGCGTACCAGACAGTACGCCGCAGTTCGTTCAGCAAAGCGTACAGGACATTACGCCGCAGTTCGTTCAGCAAAGCGTACAACAACCGGAACCGGTCATTGAAGAACAGGTAAACGAAATTGAACAGGAGGTACAGATAATGAACGATCCTTCACAAATGAACCAGACATCAACAGCTGAACCCGCAAAGTCGTCACCGGCACCGGCGCCAAGTGCGGCATTCGATGATGTATATACAACCGCAACAATTTCACCGGAGGGCTATTTCAGCTTTTTTTCAAGCGAACCCGAACCTGCTCCGGTATCCCAGCCTGCAGTGATCCCGGTTCCGGTATCGGAACTTGAGCCGGATCCTGTTCCGGAAGAATATAATGAACCGATGATCAGTGAGCCGGTACAGCATCAGACTTATACCGAACCCGCCGCACCGAGAGGATCGAGTTCTTTCTTCTCTTCATCGGAACCGTCGCCTTCACCGGCTTCGTTATCGTCATCTGACGGCGAGTATTTGGGACCGTTTGCGAGAAGGAGTGCACCCGCACCCGTAAATACACAACCCGCTCCCGATCTGAGCGGAAGAGCAGAGGCCATAACGGAGCCCGTCAATGAATATGAGGAGGCTTATCCGGAGGAATATACCGGCGAGTATCTCGGAGCCGAATCATCTGTATCCATGTCCGTTGATGATTATATAGAGCATATTTCTACGGAAGCGGAATCTGAAAGCTCAAGCGTATCCGACAGCTTTCAGGCTGAAGAGGAGTATGATAAAACCGAAGATATGGGCGTGTTCAATGAGGGTATGCCCCAGGATATGTTTTCATTTGATGAGGGTACAAACGTACAGGATGTTCCCCGTGCCGAAGCAGAACCTTATGTTGAGCCCAAACCCTATGCGGAACCGGAGCCTTATTTCGAACCGGAGCCTGCAGCGGGGTCTGCGTCTTTTACAGAACCGGAGCCTTATTTTGACCCCGAGTCTTATGCAGAGCCAGAAAGTGCAGCCGCACCTGCCCCTGCTTCAGAGCCCGTGGCTTATGCGGAACCGGAGCCCGTTGCCGCACCGGCAGCTGCCGCAAAGCCGGTTCGTTATATTAAGTCGGGTATTAACCATGAACCCGCACCTGCAGCCGCAGCAACGCCATATGCTGCTCCCGCACCTGCTCCTGAGCCGGTGGCTTATACAGAACCGGAGCCTTATTTTGACCCCGAGTCTTATGCAGAGCCGGAAAGTGCAGCCGCACCTGCCCCTGCTTCAGAGCCCGTGGCTTATGCAGAACCGGAGCCTTATTTTGAGCCCGAGCCTTATGTTGAGCCGGAACCTTACTTTGAACCGGAACCCGTTGCCGCGCCTTCACCTGCTATAGGACTTGATACACCGGCACCGGCCCCGTTTAATGAAACGTTTGACGCAGGTATCCCCGATCTTCCCGCCGCATCAACCGCTGCCGGTGAAGGATTGGCGGCTCCGAAGATAATACAGGAAGCGTACGATGATAGTACAATGGTTGATATCAAACCTTCATTTGTTATGGAAGAGGCGGACACCGAAATATATGATGATTATGAGGAGACACCTCAGCCCGTCACACCTCAGCCCGTCACACCGCCCCGCAAGCGTGTTGAGCATGGGGCAGATGCAAAAGCAAGTTATAATACGGCCGCAATGGCTTTGGGATTTGACTTAAGCAGTTTTGCAAATGCCGGGGATGCAGACGGGTACACGGATGAGTACAGTTTCGGAGAGGGTATGCCGGATATCAATGAATTTGATACCCCTAAAATCAAGGCAGCCGAAGATCCGCAGGCTGTAAAGAAGAAAAAGGTGATAAAAAAGAAGATCGTAAAGAAGGTTGTAAAAAAACCTTCATCGATCATTCCGGGGGTACCTTTTGACGAGATCGATCTTGGAGAGGCTTTTGATACCGATCACAGGTTAAACGGAGGTTCGGGTTCAAACGGATCCCGGGGCCAGGACGGTGAGAGTTTCGATTATGTCATAGAGATATGACCGTTATTCGATCAAAAAAATATTATGTTGCAAATTACCAAAGAATTTAATATAATTCTTTGGTAAGTCTTATTGCTTCCGTGGCTCAGTTGGTAGAGCAACGCATTCGTAATGCGTAGGTCGCCGGTTCGAGTCCGGCCGGGAGCTCATTAAAGGACAACTCGATGCACAGTTCGATGTTGTCCTTTTTCCATTCTTTACTTCTCAATTTGATTGTGCTAAAATTAAAAGACGTTTTAATCAAACCGGATAAAAATGAACGGAGGATGACATGGCTCAGCTCTGGGGAGGAAGATTTACAAAAGAAACCGATAAGCTCGTATATGCTTTTAATGCTTCGATAGGATTTGACCGCAAACTGTATCTTCAGGATATCACGGGAAGCAGAGTGCATGCATGTATGCTGAATAAACAGGGTATCATTACAGACGATGAATATGCTCTTATTAAGGATGGGCTCGATTCGATCCTTAAGGATATCGAGAACGGGAGCATCGGGATAAGTGACGAATATGAGGATATCCATAGTTTTGTTGAGGCCAATCTGATAAAACGTATAGGTGATGCGGGAAAGAAACTTCATACCGGCAGAAGCCGTAACGATCAGGTTGCGCTTGACATGCGCCTGTATACGAGGGATGAAGTAAACAGCACAAAAGAACTGGTATTTGATCTGCTGATAAAACTCACGGATCTTATGGATGAGCATAAAGAAACTTTTATGCCCGGGTTTACGCATCTTCAAAAGGCACAGCCCGTTACGCTTTCTCATCATATAGGTGCATATGTTGAGATGTTTAAGAGGGATCTTGAAAGACTTGAAGATATATATGAAAGGATGAATTACTGTCCTCTGGGTGCCGGGGCTCTTGCAGGCACCACGTATCCGCTGGATCGTGAGTTCACCGCCAAAGAACTTGGGTTTTACGGTCCTACATTAAACAGTATGGATTCCGTTTCGGACAGGGATTATCTTATTGAATACCTTGGCGCGGCTTCGATCATTATGATGCATTTAAGCCGGTTCTGCGAGGAAATAATAATATGGAACACCAATGAATACCGTTATATCGAGATAGATGATACTTATTCCACGGGAAGCAGTATAATGCCTCAGAAAAAGAATCCGGATATCGCCGAACTTATCCGGGGCAAGACAGGCAGGGTATATGGGGCACTGATGTCGCTGCTGACAACGATGAAGGGGCTTCCGTTGGCATATAACAAGGATATGCAGGAGGATAAAGAACCGGTATTCGATGCCGTGGATACGGTAAAGGGTTGCCTTTCCCTGTTTACGGGAATGATCGGAAGCATTAAGTTTAACAAAGAAGTTATGGCCAAAAGCGCAATGAGCGGGTTTGCGAATGCTACTGACGCCGCTGACTATCTTGTCAAGAAGGGAGTACCTTTCAGGGATGCACACGGTATAATCGGAAGGCTTGTCCTTTACTGCATAGACAGGGGATGTTCGATAGACGAGCTTGGCATTGAAGAACTAAGGGAACAAAGCCCCCTGTTCGATAATGATATATATGATGCGATAAGCCTTAAGACCTGTGTTGAAAAGAGGATCACAACCGGAGGTCCGGGAATAGACGCGTTAGAAGAAGCCATAAAGATAAACAGGGACTTTTTGGATAAGAGGAGGAAAAAAGATGAGTGAAAAACTGAAAGTAGGTATCCTTGGTGGTACCGGTATGGTAGGCCAGAGGTTCATATCTCTGCTTGAGAATCATCCCTGGTTCGAGGTCGTGACCATTGCCGCCAGTTCCAGAAGCGCCGGAAAGCGTTATGAAGATGCGGTTGGAGACAGGTGGAAGATGACCACTCCGATGCCTGAGGCTGTCAGGGATATTATCGTAATGAACGTAAGCGAAGTCGAAGAAGTCGCAAAAACCGTTGATTTTGTTTTCAGCGCCGTTGACATGACCAAAGACGAGATACGGGCGATCGAGGAGGCATATGCAAAGACCGAGACTCCCGTTGTGTCAAATAACAGTGCGCACAGATGGACTCCGGATGTTCCCATGATAATCCCCGAGATCAATCCGGAACATATTGAAGTTATCGAGGCTCAGAAGAAGAGGCTTGGTACCAAACGCGGATTTATTGCCGTTAAACCCAACTGCTCGATCCAGAGTTATGCGCCTGTTCTTGCTGCATGGAAAGAATTTGAGCCGGTCGAAGTCGTTGCTACCACTTATCAGGCCATATCCGGTGCCGGAAAGACCTTTAAGGACTGGCCCGAGATGGAGGGAAACATAATCCCTTATATCGGCGGTGAAGAAGAGAAGAGTGAACAGGAGCCGCTGCGTATACTCGGTAAGGTTGAAAACGGAGAGATAATTAAAGCATCTTTGCCGGTCATCACTACCCAGTGTATAAGAGTTCCTGTACTTAACGGTCATACCGCGGCTGTTTTTGTCCGTTTTAAGAACAAGCCCACCAAGGAACAGCTTATCGAAAAGATGATAAGATTCAAAGGCGTGCCTCAGGAGCTCAAGCTGCCGAGCGCGCCCGGACAGTTCATACGTTATCTTGAGGAGGATAACCGCCCGCAGGTTACTCTTGACGTTGATTACGAAAACGGGATGGGTATATCGATCGGGAGGCTCAGGGAAGATGTTATATATGACTATAAATTTGTCGGTCTTTCACATAATACCGTAAGAGGAGCAGCCGGCGGAGCGGTACTGTGTGCCGAACTTCTTAAGGCCAAGGGTTATATCAACGCGAAATAAGGAGATATTACATGGCATTCAAGCGTAGTGCGGAGCTTAAGACATTACAGAATTATTATAACAGGGATGAGAATCAGATAGTTGTCCTTTACGGTGATAAGTTCAGCGGAAAAGAAGCGCTTATCAGGGATTTCATAAAGGGGAAGGATCATTTCTATTACAGTGCAAGGGCCTGCTCCGAGGATGAGCAGATCAAGCTGTGGCATGATGAATTAAAGGATGAACTCCCCAAAAGCCTTGACCCCGGTGAAGGATATTCCGGGATAATTTCAACGCTTATCGGAAGGCCCGCCGAAGAAGGCAAGCGTGTGATAGTGGTAGATGAGTTCCAGAATATAATAAAGTCCGGAAACGAGTTCATGGAGGTCGTTGTCAGGGGTGCACATAACAAGCTCGGTAACACGCCGGTAATGTTTTTACTGTGCTCATCATCGGTTTACTGGATCGAAAATCTGATGGTCGACAAATTAAAGGAACTTGCTTTTGAGATTTCGGGACTGCTCAGGCTTAACGATCTTAAGTTCCTCGAATTCACCAGATATTTTAAGAATTACGGTCTTGAAGACAGTGTGGGGGCTTATTCGATAATAGGCGGCAGTCCCATACTGTGGGAGATGTGGGATGATGAACATTCATTAAGTGAAAATATATGTTCGCTCGTGTTAAAGGACGGTGCTGCGCTGAACGAATACGGTAAACATATCCTTCCCGCGGAATTAAGGGAACCGCCTGTATATAATACGATCCTGGCAGCACTTGCACAGGGAAAGAACAAGCTTAATGATATATATAAGTATACCGGTTTCAGCAGAGCCAAGATCTCCGTATATATCAAGAATCTGATAGAACTTGAGATAGTTGAAAAGATAGATTCTGTCAATACGGCCGGACATGAAAACGTACAGAAAGGGATTTACAGGATAACCGATCCTTTTGTCCGTTTCTGGTTTAAGTATGTGTTCAGGAATTACAGCAAACTCATGCTTATGTCGCCCGAAAAGTTCTTTACCAAATACATACAGCCGACATTTAAATCCTATACCGCATACTGTTTTACCGATGTGTGTGCCGAATACCTTGATATTCTTAACCATATGGACAAGCTGAGCTTCAGATACAATCAGCGGGGCGTCTGGGTCGGAAAGGTCGGCACCATCGACACGGTCGCGATGGACGATGAAGGCCGTACGCTCGTTGCACTCTGCAACTGGGAAAATCCCGTTATGAATTACGCTGATTATGAATGGCTTATCTTCTGCGTAAAGCAGGCAAAACTTGATGTAAATGAAATATATCTTTTCTCCGCGGGCGATTTTGACCTTGAGCTCAAGCAGGAGGCAATGATAAACGATAATATCAAGCTGATAGACGGTTCTCAGCTTTAAGGAGTACCATTGGGTAAGAAACTTATCATTACGGAGAAACCTTCCGTTGCCCGTGATTTTGCACGTGTTTTAAATGTTAAAGGCAACCGTGACGGCTACATAGAGAATGAGGAATATGTGATCTCATGGTGCGTTGGCCATCTGGTAGGGATGTTGTATCCCGAAGATTACGACATAAAATACAAGTCATGGAAGCTGGAAGATCTTCCGTTCCTCCCCAAGGATTATAAATACGGTGTTTTAAAGCCGGTTGCCAAGCAGTATAACATCGTCCATTCCCTGCTCCACAGGGAGGATATTGATACCGTATACTGGGCGGGAGACTCGGGAAAAGAAGGACAGACCATAGAAGAGAACATCCGCAATTTCGGCGGTGTCCGCAACGGGATGAAGGAACTCCGCGTCTGGATCGATTCACAGACGGACGAGGAGATCCTGAAGGGCATAAGGGAAGCAAAGGACATGAGCGAATATGCCAATCTCGGGAAGTCCGGCATAATGCGTACGATAGAAGATTATGCTCTCGGCATCAATTTTTCGCGAGTCCTTTCCGTTAAGTACGGACGCCTTATAAATGATGCCGCCGCAACAAAAAAATATACAGCCATAGCCGTGGGACGTGTTATGACCTGTGTTCTTGGAATGGTTGTCTACCGCGAACGCGAGATCCGTAATTTTGTCGAAGTTCCCTTCTACAGGGTCGTTGCAAACCTGACAGAAGCTTCGATAGCTTCGGAATGGAAGGCGGTAGAAGGATCGTCATATCATAACAGCCCGCTTTTATATAAGGATAACGGGTTTAAAAAACAGGAAGATGCAAACGCTCTTATCGATTCCCTGAAAGGTGTTCCTTTTACGGTTGAGTCGGTAGAGAAAAGTACCTCCAAAAAGAAGCCGCCGCTTCTTTATAATATCACCGAACTTTCGGCCGAATGTGCTAAAAGGTTTAAGATAACTCCGAGCCAGACGCTCCAGATAGCACAGGATCTTTACGAGCGTAAACTCACGACATATCCGAGGACAGATGCCAGGGTACTTACGAGTGCCGTGGCCTCGGAGATATACCGGAACATAAGCGGACTTAAAGCCTATGAGCCTTGTGCGTCCTATGCAGCGGATATCATCGACAGAAAGCTTTATTCCGGTCTGAAAAAGACGCAGTATGTCAAAGACGAAGACGTTACGGATCATTATGCCATAATCCCGACAGGACAGATAAGGGAACTTAACGGGATGTCTCAGATGCATAAAAATGTGTTTGATGTTATCGTGCGAAGGTTTTTGAGCATTTTTTATCCTCCGGCTGAATACCTTTCCGTCAAACTGACCGTAAACGCCCGAAATGAAAAGTTCTTTTCATCGGCAAAGGTCCTTAAGAAGAAAGGTTATATGGAGATAGCAGGCGTACCCGGCCAGAAGGATGATGATGAGGATGGAGGAGAAAACAACAAGGAATCGGTTTTAAAACAGATAGAATCACTTAAAAAGGGTGATGAACTCACCGTTACGGGATTTGAAACAAAAGAGGGCAAGACTTCTCCGCCCAAACGATATACGGCAGGGACCATGATGCTTGCGATGGAAAATGCCGGTAATCTCATTGAAGACGAAGAACTTCGCGAACAGATAAGAAAGACAGGGATAGGGACAAGTGCCACAAGGGGACAGATCATAAAAAAGCTTGTGGACATAGCTTATCTTAACGAAAACAAAAAAACCCTTATACTTACACCGTCAAGACTCGGTGAGATGATATTTGAGGTTGTAGACATGTCCGTGCCTACATTGCTGAATCCCGAAATGACCGCAAGCTGGGAAAAGGGGCTTGAAGGGATAATCAACGGGACTGTGGATGCCGCACAATACAGGGTTAAACTCGAAGACTATATAAGACGGGAAACGAACAACATGATAACGTCCGATATGCAGACGAACCTGGCCGGACGTATACATCCTTTCACGGGAAGTGACAGCAAAGGCGCAGCAACACGTAAACCCCTGAATGTCAAATGCCCCAAATGCGGCGGTGAGATCACTACGACCAAATTCGGTTACGGATGCAGCAACTACTGGAACAATGATAACAAGTGTGATTTTAAGATAAGCGGAACGATACTCAAGCATAAGATAAACGAGGATGAGGCAAGATCGCTGTGCGAAAAAGGTGCGACCGGCATTATTAAAGATTTTGTTTCGAAAAACAATAAGAACTTCAGTGCAAAACTTAAAATAAACAGAGATGAAGCAGGCAAAATCACCGGCATTGGATTTGATTTTAACTGATTGTATGGTAAAATGATTTATGACTGTTGGAGAATTCAGACAATTATGTGAAAATATAATATATCTGGACGGCGCGACAGGTTCCAATCTTATGAAAAGGGGCATGCCGAAGGGAGTCTGTCCCGAAAAATGGATCCTTGAAAACAGGGAGGTCATGATCGGGCTCCAGACTGAGTATTTTGAAGCGGGCAGTAACATCGTACTTGCTCCTACCTTTACGGCAAACCGTATCAAACTGGCCGAATATGGCCTTGAAGGAGATATAGCATTAATAAACCGTGAACTCGTCAGGACATCGGCGAGTGCAAGAGACAGTTTTCTTAAGGATCATCCCGGTTATGATGCATATATTGCCGCAGACCTTACCATGACGGGAAGGCAGCTGCGCCCGATGGGCACGCTTGATTTTGAGGAACTTGTTGACATATATAAGGAGCAGCTTGGATATGTGACGGATGCCGGCGTGGACCTGATCGTCGTAGAGACGATGACCTCACTGCAGGAGACCCGTGCGGCGCTTATAGCCGCAAAGGAAGTATGCGATCTGCCCGTATTATGTTCTCTTACCTTCGAAGAAAACGGCAGGACTTTGTTCGGGACCGACGGCATGACCGCAGTATCGGTCCTTGAAAGTCTCGGAGCCTGTGCGATCGGGACCAACTGTTCCGTAGGGCCTGACAAGATGCGCGATGTCATAAGGTCAATGGCTTCGCTTGCGAATGTACCGATCATAGCAAAACCCAATGCCGGTATGCCGGGGCTTGATGAAGAAGGAAATACAGTATATGATGTCGGCCCCGATGAATTCGCGGAACAGATGCTCTCTCTTATTGAAGCCGGAGCCTCGATCATAGGCGGCTGCTGCGGTACCACTCCGGAGCATATAAGAAAGCTCAAAGAGACCGCTTCGGGAATAAAACCCGTAAGGCATGAAAGGCCCGGCGATCTTAGATATCTGTCATCCGAGAAGAGCACGGTATGTTTTGATCTCAATTCGGGTTTTATGATCGTCGGAGAGAGGATAAATCCTACCGGAAAGAAAAAACTCCAGGAGGAGCTTAGGAACGGATCGTTTGAAATGGTGCATGACTTTGCCGTATCACAGGATGAGGACGGTGCATCGTTTCTTGACATAAATGTGGGAATGAGCGGTATCGATGAGAAGGAAGTCATGCTCACGGCCATCGAGGAGGTGACCACACATGTTTCCCTCCCCCTTGTTATCGATTCGAGCCATATAGATGTAATAGAACAGGCCTTAAGGCGGTATCCCGGAAGAGCACTTATCAATTCCATCTCCTATGAGAAGGTCAAATTTGATAACCTGCTCCCGATAGCAAAAAAGTACGGGGCCATGTTTATACTGCTCCCTCTTTCGGATGAGGGTCTCCCGGGATCCCTTGAAGAAAAGAAGGAGATAATAAACAGGATAATAGAAAGGGCCGACGAACTTGAGATACCAAGGAACAATATCATAGTAGACGGACTCGTGGCCACGGTCGGAGCAAATAAGAAAGCAGCGATCGAGACGCTTGAAACAATAAGGTACTGCAAGGAGGAACTTTCTCTTCCGACCGTTATCGGACTGTCGAATATATCTTTCGGACTTCCCGAGAGGGCAAATGTAAACTCCGCATTCTTAAATCTTGCGATACAAAGCGGTCTTACAATGGCTATTTCAAATCCATCGCAGCATCAGCTTGTTGCCGGAGCACTGGCAACAGACATGCTCCTTAACAAGAAGGATGCGGATGTAAGATATATAGATTTTATCTCGGCACTTAAGGATAAATATCCGGATATGGCCCCAATGGGTACGATCAGCTTTAAGGATGCCGTGCGCACATCCGGTGAGCGGGTGACCGGCCCCGGGAATAAGCCGGATGAACAGGGTAAAAAAAAAGATGCCGATAATCTGAAAAAATCTGTGCTTACCGGCAATAAAAATAATATAATAGAGTATACAAAGCTTGAACTTGAAAAAGGCAGAGCCGCAAAGGATATACTTGACTTAAGCCTTCTTCCCGCGATCAACGAAGTGGGCAGGCTGTTTGAGGAAGGACGATACTTCCTCCCCCAGCTTATAGCGAGTGCCGAGACCATGAGGCTGTCGATCGAATGTCTGGAACCTTATCTTAAGGGATCGGACGATAACGGCCCGACAGCGAAGATCGTGATCGCCACAGTAAAGGGTGACATACATGATATAGGCAAAAACCTCGTTTCGCTGATGCTTAAGAATTACGGTTTTGAAGTATACGATCTGGGGAAGGATGTTTCAAGGGAGGAAATAATCGATAAGGCCGCAGAGGTGGATGCGGATATCATTGCGCTGTCGGCGCTTATGACCACAACTATGCAGGAAATGCGGGAAGTAATTAAATATGCAAGGGAAAAAGGGGTACGTGCTCAGATAATGATCGGCGGTGCGGTCATTACCCAGGAATATGCCGATGAAATCGAAGCATCGGGGTATTCCAAGGATGCACAGGAGGCGGTTAAACTCGCCAAACATCTGATACAGATGTGCACCAAAAACATACAGTAAAGGAGGAGGCCCATGGCGAGAAAGTACAGAAAGATCCCGATCAGGGATCCAAGGCTGCTAAAGAAGCTCAAACGCGATACCGCGCTTAGGGAAGCATCTTTAAGAAGAGCACAGGCAGCCAGAGGTAAGCCGTCCCAAAACGGAAATGCAGTATCAAGTTTCAATGACAATGCCAAAGCTGACTATTTAGAAAAGGAGAGAACTGTTATGACCGATACCAATGAAGAGATCAGGAATGAAAACGAAGTAAAAGAAGCTGCAAAGGAAGCTGTTTCTTCTCAGGCAACCGCAATTACCGCCCTTATCGAAAAGAATAACATGAAGCTCAGCAAGAAGGAGCGCAAGGAAAATGATGCCAAGATCATCGAGTCCATGAAGGATGATGACATGAAGATACTTGCCGCCCTTCTCATGGATATGAGGAACAAAGATGACCGTAAGCTTGTTTACCAGAAGGTTCAGGTTTATGCTGCGCTCATCACGGCGATCATCGCTTTAGTTGTCGTTCTGTTTGTTGCCGGTGCTGTACTTAAGGTCCTTCCCGAGGTTAACAGGGTAGTTGCACAGGCCAACCAGATCATCGCGCAGACAAACGAAGTGATCAATCAGGCAAATACGGTTCTTTCCGATGTACAGCCCACTATCCAGAACCTCAATGCCGTAACGGATGAACTTGCAAATTCGGATCTGACAGGTATGCTCGAAGATGTTGATGCACTTGTTGTTTCAAGTGAGAAGAATATGGCAGAAGCATTACAGACGATCACGGATATAGATATTGATTCCCTCAATCAGGCGATATCCGATCTGAGCGCGATAGTCCAGCCGCTTGCGGGAATGTTCAGGAGATAAACAAGAGTCAGGAAGGTTTTTTGATATGTTAGGTGCAGATGCAATGGCAAGATGCCTTGTAAAAGAAGGCGTCAGGGTCGTGTTTGGCTATCCGGGCGTTGCGATCTGTCCGTTCTTCAACAGCATGCTGTCGGTTGATATCGACAGAGTGCTGGTCAGAACGGAACAGAATGCGGCGCATATGGCGAGCGGATACGCAAGGATCTCGGGAGAGGTCGGTGTTTGCGTAGCCACCTCCGGGCCGGGAGCCACCAATCTCATAACCGGTATCGCGACCGCATATGCCGATTCCATTCCGCTTGTATGTATCACGGGGCAGGTGGATTCGGGACAGCTGGGTTCGGATGTTTTCCAGGAGGCTGATATTACGGGTGCGGTGGAATCGTTCGTAAAGTACAGTTATCTTGTTAAGGATGTCGAAGATATCCCCAGGATATTCAAGGAGGCATTCCATATTGCATCCACGGGCCGCAGGGGTCCGGTACTGATAGATGTGCCTATAGATATACAGAACGCGTCAATATCCAGGTTTGTATATCCCGACGAGGTAAACTTAAGGACATATAAGCCTACGGTAAAGGGGCATACGGTACAGATGAAGAAGGTGATAAAGGCTATATCCAGGTCTGAACGCCCGATAATCTGTGTCGGCGGAGGCGTGCTTCTCAGCAATGCTGCTTCCGAAGTGAGTGATTTTGCCCATAAATACGGCATTCCGGTAGTTTCAACACTCATGGGCATAAGTGTGATGCCTACGGACGATCCCCTGTATTTCGGTATGGTGGGAAATAACGGCAAATCTTATGCGAACAGGGCAATGAATGAGTCGGATCTTATCATAATGATAGGAGCACGTGTTGCCGACAGGGCTATATCACAGCCCGATCTTATAATGGATAATACCGTGCTCGTACATATTGACGTGGATCCCGCCGAGATTGGCAAAAATGTAGGGCCGCATATACCTCTTGTCGGAGATATAAAAGCCATATTCGAAGAGATAACCAAATATGAGGCTCAGTGCGACTGCTCCGAATGGGTTAAAACCCTTTCGGATTATAAGGCGGCCGAGAAATCCAGAAAGAAGCCTCGTGAAGGATTTGTCGATCCTGCCGTATTTATCGCAATGCTTTCGGACAGGCTTAAGGATGATGCCATTTATGTGGCCGATGTCGGACAGAATCAGATGTGGTCGTGCGGTTATCATAAGGTTAAGAAAGGACGTTTTCTTACTTCCGGAGGTATGGGGACGATGGGGTATTCGATCCCTGCCGCGATCGGCGCAAGAGCTGCGGCAAAGGACCGGCAGATAGTTGCGGTCTGCGGTGACGGTTCGTTCCAGATGTCGATGATGGAGCTCGCGACCATGCAGCAGCATAAGCTTCCGGTCAAGATAATCATATTCCATAACGGTTACCTCGGCCTTGTGCGTGAATACCAGTATAATGTTTACAAAGGACATTATTCTGTTGTCGATCTTTCGGGCTCGCCCGACTTTGGCAAGATCGCCGGGGCATACGGGATACCTTTTTACAGGATGGATGATATGAAGGATGCCGGAAAGATACTTGATGAATTCCTTGCAAGTGATGATCCGGCTCTGATGGAGATAATGATAGATCCGCTGGATGTGGTTAAATAAGGCAGGAAGATTATGAAGAGATTATATTCAGTCCTTGTTGAGAACAGATCGGGTGTTTTGTCAAAAGTTGCCGGACTGTTCTCAAGGCGTATGTTCAACATAGATTCACTTGCGGTCGGTGAGACGGATGACCCGAATGTAAGCTGTATCACCATTGTATCCTCGGGTGAAAAGAACACACTTGAACAGATAGAGAAACAGCTCAACAAAAAGATAGACGTCATCAAGATAAAGACCTTCAATGAGGAGGAGAGCATAAGCCGTGAGCTGATCCTTGTGAAGGTTAAGTATAACAAAAGTACCCGCAGGGAAATAATGGAAATATGCGAGATACTGAACGCTTCGATAGTTGACATGTCAAAGGGCCTTCTGACTATCCAGTTATGCGATACGCCGGAGCGGACCAAACTGCTCATCCAGATGCTTGCTTCGATAAGTATAGTTGAAGTGGCAAGGACGGGCGTCCTGGCTCTTCAAAAGTGTTCCCTCAGCGATTGACATCTGACTTTAGTATGCTACAATGGGTGAAGTGAGCAAAAGGCGGGTATTATTATGCAGAAAAAAGTTTTTCAGTTACTTGTAGACAACACATCAGGTGTTTTGAGCCGTATATCCGGGCTTTTTTCAAGGCGCGGATATAATATTGAAAGCATTACGGCAGGCACCACTTCAAATCCTGCGTTCACCAGGATAACCATTGTGGCGTCCGGTGATGAAGCGATCTTGGAGCAGATCGAGAAGCAGGTGGGAAAGCTTATCGATGTTCGCAAGATATGGGAACTTGAGCCTGATTCTTCGGTTTACAGGGAACTGATCCTTGTAAAGGTACGTGCATCGGACAAGGACCGCCAGCCTATCGTTTCCGTATCCGATATCTTCCGTGCGAAGATAATCGATGTTGATAAAGATTCCATGATAATCGAGCTTACCGGCAACCAGAGCAAGATCGAAGCGTTTCTCGATCTCCTCGGATCATATGAGATACTCGAGATCGCAAGGACAGGTATAGCGGGACTTAAAAGAGGTTCGGAAGGAGTCATATATCCTGACAGCATAGGATAAGGCTCTTAAATATATAAGTTAATCTCAGGAGGGAATATTAATGGCAAAGATTTATTACGAAGAGGATTGTAACCTTGCTGCACTTGAAGGCAAGACCATAGCTGTTATCGGCTACGGAAGTCAGGGCCATGCGCATGCGCTTAATGCTAAGGAGTCCGGATGTAATGTCATCATCGGTCTTTATGAAGGTTCAAAGTCATGGGACAAGGCAGTAAAGCAGGGCTTTGAAGTTTATACGGCAGCCGAGGCTGCAAAGAAGGCCGATATCATCATGATCCTCATAAATGATGAGAAGCAGGCTGATATGTATAAAAAGGATATAGAGCCAAACCTTGAGGCGGGCAATATGCTCATGTTCGCTCACGGTTTCAATATCCATTTCGGATGTATCGTACCGCCCAAGGATGTTGATGTAACAATGATAGCTCCCAAGGGCCCCGGTCATACGGTGCGTTCCGAGTATCAGGCCGGAAAGGGTGTTCCCTGTCTCGTGGCAGTAGAGCAGGACGCTACCGGAAAGGCTCTTGAAAAGGCACTTGCATATGCTCTTGCTATCGGCGGAGCAAGGGCAGGTGTACTTGAAACAACTTTCAGGACCGAGACCGAGACCGATCTTTTCGGTGAGCAGGCCGTATTATGCGGCGGTGTATGTGCTCTTATGCAGGCCGGATTCGAAACACTTGTTGAAGCGGGCTATGATGAAAGAAACGCATACTTTGAATGTATACATGAGATGAAGCTCATCGTTGACCTTATTTACCAGTCGGGATTTGCCGGAATGAGATATTCAATATCAAATACGGCTGAGTACGGTGATTACATCACGGGTCCCAAGCTTATCACAGAAGAGACAAAGAAGACAATGAAGAAGATCCTTTCCGATATCCAGGACGGATCGTTTGCAAAACAGTTCCTGCTTGATATGTCACCCGCAGGACGCCAGGTTCACTTCAAGGCTATGAGGAAGCTTGCTTCAGAGCATCCTTCGGAAAAGGTCGGTGAAGAGATACGTAAGCTTTACAGCTGGAACAATGAGGAAGATAAGCTTATAAACAACTAATGCTTGCATTTGCATCAGGTTTATGTTATATTCTCTGATGTTGTTATATTATAAGATGAGAAGACGGTCCTCTGCTTTACAATTATATT
Source organism: Lachnospiraceae bacterium (assembly GCA_024692905.1). Classification (GTDB taxonomy): domain Bacteria; phylum Bacillota; class Clostridia; order Lachnospirales; family Lachnospiraceae; genus UBA2868. The sequence continues at coordinate 32,593 of JAILLY010000123.1, forward strand.
AAGTACGAACGTCACGTGTTAAGGAGGTTCCGTATGAACGACATTATCAAAAGTATTGAAGCCGGACAGATGAAGGAGACTGTTCCCGAGTTCAACGTAGGCGATACCGTTAAGGTATATGCCAAGATCAAGGAAGGAAACAGGGAAAGGATCCAGATATTTGAAGGTACTGTTTTGAAGAGACAGGGCGGCAGTAACCGTGAGACATTTACGGTAAGGAAGAATTCAAACGGTGTAGGTGTTGAGAAAACATGGCCGTTACATTCTCCCTTTGTTGAAAAGATCGAAGTAGTCAGACGCGGTAAGGTAAGAAGGGCCAAGTTGTTCTACTTAAGGGATCGCATCGGTAAGGCCGCTAAGGTTAAAGAAGTTGTTAAATAAGCAGTGATCACTTTCAGGGGCAAATACTACGGTATTTGCCCCTTAGTTGCTTTATGGTGGGACGTCATGAGAAAGAGAAGGAATCTGGGGACGATAGATCTCGATTATAAGAGCAGGGATGACAGGCGTTTGGGCATGTCTTTTATTTATGAGATCATATCATGGATATTCGGCATCGCGGCAGCTGTATTTCTCGGGATAATGACGGTCAACTTCATAGGTATAAGCATTTCGGTAGTAGGAAGTTCCATGGAACCGACGTTGTATAACGGCGAAGAGGTGCTCCTGAATCGTATCGTATATCAGTTTTCCGCACCAAAACGCGGAGATATCATTGCATTTCATCCAAACGGCGACTCAAATACACATTTATATGTAAAGCGCATAGTCGGTCTTCCGGGTGAGACTCTTCAGATAAAACAGGGATCTGTATATATAGACGGTGAGATGTATGCTATGGACACAATGACCAACGATCCCGGTATAGCTGCGGAGCCTGTGACTCTGGCCGATGACGAATACTTTGTCATGGGCGATAACCGTGATAACAGTGAGGACAGCAGGAGTGCAAATATCGGGAATGTATCCCGTGAGATGATATCCGGCAAGGTATGGTATCACATGGAATACGGATCACAGAGAATGGGCAAGGTGAAATAATAATGGCATATCAATGGTACCCTGGACACATGACCAAAGCCTTCAGGATGATGAAGGAAGATATAAAACTGATCGATCTTGTCATTGAGCTTCTTGATGCGAGGGCACCGCTTTCATCACGCAATCCCGATATAGACAGGCTCGGACAGGGACGTTTCAGGATCATCATACTAAATAAATCCGATCTGGCGGATGAAAACGTCAATTCGGAATGGACCCGGTATTTTACGGAGAAAGGGTATACCGTTGTCGGGATAAATGCACGTAACGGGGACGGTATCGGAAGGATCAAACCGGCCATCCAGAAAGCTTGCCGCGAGAAGATCGAACGAGACAGGGCAAGAGGGATAATGAACCGTCCGGTACGCGCCATGGTAGCGGGTATACCAAATGTCGGAAAGTCGACATTTATAAATTCTATCGCAGGCAAAGCCGCGACTAAGACAGGAAACAAACCCGGAGTGACCAAAGGCAAGCAGTGGATAAAGCTGAATAAAAACGTGGAACTTCTTGACACCCCGGGTGTATTATGGCCCAAGTTTGATGATGAAAGGACGGGACGCATCCTTGCTTTCTTAGGCTCAATAAATGATGATATCATAGAGAAACGGGAACTTGCATGTGAATTCATTACCCATATGATGAGTGAATGCGGTTATAATGGTCTCATAGGAGAGCGATATGGTATTTCCGAAGGGAAAAAGCCGTACGAAATACTGAATGATATCGCACTTGCAAGAAACTGCCTGCTTAAAGGCGGTGAACCCGATCCGGACCGCGCGGCCAACCTTCTTATCGATGATTTCAGGAGCGGAAGACTTGGAAGGATATCACTCGAAAAACCCTGAGACTTAGGGACAGGGTACATTATGATCATGGAAAAAAGAATATCAGAGATTAAAAATGAACTGTCCGCCTTAAACGACAACGGTCTTGACGGATTCATAAATGAATATGTAAAAGATGAAAGACCCGGCGTGCAGGCGCTTGTGGCAAGGGCTTCAAAGAGGCTTGATAAATACAATGCCGAGATAAAGAGGCTTGAACTGATGTCGGAATATGAAAGGAAATATTCGGACTTCGGGTTTATCTGCGGTATAGACGAAGTGGGACGCGGACCCTTGGCAGGCCCTGTGGTTGCAGGCGCCGTAATACTTCCCAAAGATTGTTTGATATTAAATGTTAATGATTCCAAGAAATTATCCGAAACAAAGAGAGAGGAACTGTATGACGTGATCCTCGATAAGGCTGTTTCAACAGGCCTTGGCTTTGTTGATAATGACAGGATAGATGAGATCAATATCCTGCAGGCTACTTATGAAGCCATGAGGCAGGCGATCGGAAAACTTGATCAAAGGCCCGGGATCTTATTAAATGATGCCGTTACGATCCCCGGTGTCGATATCAAACAGGTTCCCATAATTAAAGGCGATGCAAAAAGTATTTCCATTGCTTCCGCTTCAATAATCGCAAAAGTCACGAGGGATCGCCTTATGGTCAGATATGCCGAGGAATTCCCCGAGTATGATTTTGCCGGGAATAAGGGCTACGGCTCCGCGAAGCATATTGAGGCTTTAAAGAAATACGGTCCGTGCAGGATACACAGAAAGAGTTTTATCGGTAATTTTGTCTGAACCTCCGGGAGACAGCATATGGCACTTGATCTTAATGCTTTAAATGCATACGGCAGGACAAACACACAGGCAGCCGGTGTCGGCGCGCAGGGTGGTGTTTATGATGCCGCGCAGGCCGGCCAGGGTCAGGCCCGACAGATCAATGTTATGCCGGGACAGGTGCTTGGCGGAGAGGTAATGGACGTTAAGAACGGGGAAGTCACGCTTAGGCTTGACAATAATGCGACCATAACGGCATCCCTGGATCAGAATATCGATCTTTCCGTCGGACAGAAGCTCATGTTTCAAGTCACCGGTAACGGTGAACAGACATCACTTCACCCCTTATACACAAATCTTTCAAATAATACCATGGCAAATGCCGCGCTTAACGAAGCCGGCCTTAAGGCCACCGCAGCGAACCTGGCGATGGTCACGAATATGATCGATGAAGGAATGAGCGTTAACAGGCAGGCACTTTTGGGCATGGCAAGGATCATTGACGCCAATCCCGTCACCGATCCGGCAACGCTTGTCCAGCTTACAAAGCTCGGGCTGCCTGTCAATGAACTGAATATAGAGCAGTATGAGAATTACAAGAATTTTGAGCATCAGATAATAAATGATGCGCAGGGACTTTCCACGGGGCTTTCTGAGCTTATAGGCACATCCCCGGATGCCGGCGCAGAGGCTTTTCTTCTAAACAACGCCCAGCTGCAGCTGACATCTGATATATTAAGTCTAATTGATTCCGGTGGCAGAGACTGGAACGCAATACTTAATAATCCGCAGATAACCGGCACCGTAATGCAGTCGGTCGAGATAGCTGCCAACGGTCCCGTCAACCCGGTACAGGATGTTCCCCAGACGACCGCTGTTGAAGTGGAGGATGTCTGGGCAATATCTCTTAATCCCGACAGTGATGCCGAGCCGGAAATGAACACATCAGTCAATATGGGAGAAAGTACAGTCGGCGAAGAGGGAGGCACTTCTCTTGGCCAGAGTCAGATGCAGGAAGCACCGAACCAGCTTATGCAGGGGCTTGCTGATGAACTCGGAAAGCTGGGTATGCCGTCCGAAGAGTTAAGAAATGTGTCAAACGGTACGATGAACGTAAATGACCTCGTTGATTTTGTTAAGACAATGATCAACAACAGTGCACATGGTGCCGGATTAAGTGATACTCAGGCCGAAGCGCTTAACAAACTGCTTAATAATCCCGATTTCAAGCAGCTTGTCGGGAACCAGCTTATGAAACAGATGCTGTTGAATCCTGCAGATGTGGCAAAGGACGGTGAGGTTGAGGCACTTTATAAGCGTCTGGCGGAGCAGTCCCAGCGTGCGATAGAGATATTGACGAATGCGGGACAGTCGGGAAGCGAGGTCATGAAGAGTGCTCAGAATATAAACGATAATGTCAACTTTATGAACCAGCTCAACCATATGATGGCATATGTCCAGCTCCCGATAAGGATGAACCAGGAAAATGCACATGGCGAGCTTTATGTATATACCAAAAAGAAACAGCTTAGGAATAATGACGGAAATGTAAGTGCATTCCTTCATCTTGACATGGACAACTTAGGGCCGATGGATGTTTATGTTGCCATGCAGAAGAATAAAGTGAACACGAACTTTTATCTGGCCGATGAAGAGGCACTTGATCTTATTATGGAGCATATTGATATCCTTGATGACCGCCTGACGAAAAGAGGGTATAATATGACTACCAGCGTCACCATGAAGAATAAGGCGGATCCGCCCAAGACCGTAGTGGGAGAAATGCTCAGGGAACAGAGCAACGGTATTGTTTCGGGTCCGATGAGTTCAAGACTGTCATTTGATATACGTGCCTGATCCGATCTTGTGACAGGCCGGGAGACTGTATCGTTATATGGATGAAAAGGATAAAAAGCCCAAGGTCAAACAGGCCATCGCTCTTGAATACGATCCGGGCGATGTCGCTCCCAAGGTCATTGCGAGCGGCAAGGGCGCATTGGCTGAAAAGATCATAGAGAAGGCGCAGGAAGCTGATGTTCCGCTTCATCAGGACAGCAAGCTCGCCGGGACACTTTCCAAGCTCGAGATCGGTGATTTCATACCTCCCGAGCTCTATGAGGTTGTGGCCGAGATCCTTGTGTTTGTTGATGAGATGGAAAAGATAAAGGGCAAGGTGACCGGACAGCGTTGAGCATGAACAAACGTAAAACAGGAAGCATATACGAAGATATGGCCGCTGAATACCTTATACGTAACGGTATCAGGATAGTAGAACGTAATTTCAGGTCAAGATATTCGGAAATTGATATAATAGGACATGATGGTGAGTATTATATATTTTTCGAAGTCAAATACCGCAGGGATCCTTCTGCGGGCGATCCCGTAGAAGCCGTGGATAAAAGAAAACAGAAGCGTATCTCGAGAGCCTGTGATAATTTCAGGGTGCACCGCAAACTCAAGGATTCGGCCAATATCAGGTTTGATGTGATAACGATACTCGGCGATGAGATCAAATGGTATAAGAACGCATTTGATTATATTCCTTATTACTGAATGAAAAGAACCGCTATTCAAGCGGTTCTTCTTCGAATTCCCTGTTATTATATCTTGTAAGTATCCGGTTTATCTTTTCGGTCGGAGTATGTACCTTGGACAATGCGACATCGTGGTTCATAAAATCGATGATCGCAGCAAGGAATTTACTCATGTTGGCTTCGATATAGTAGGGGCGTTTATAAATCTCCGGAGTATGATAATTAAGGTTGGTGCAGATTATACGGTCAAACCAGCATTTCTCATAGGCTTCATCAAACATCTCAAGACCGTCTGTGAAAAGTCCGAAAGTACAGCAGATAAATACGCGCTTGGCATTCATGGCCTTAAGCTGGCGCGCGGTGTCTATCATACTTCCTCCGGATGAGATTATATCGTCTATGACGATCACATCTTTACCATCTATATTATCGCCCAGGAATTCATGGGCAACGATCGGGTTCTTTCCGCCGACTATCTTTGAGTAATCCCTGCGTTTATAGAACATACCGGTATCAACACCAAGTACTCCGGCAAAATAAACACCTCTTGGAAGGGCACCTTCATCGGGACAGATCACAACAAGATTATCTCTATCTATAATAAGATCTTTTTCGTAATGGAGCAGAGTACGTATAAACTGGTACGGCGGCTGGAAATTATCAAATCCGCATAAAGGAGCGGAATTCTGGACCCGCGGATCGTGGGCATCAAAGGTAACTATATTGGTCACACCCATTTCGCTGAGTTCTTCAATGGCATATGCACAGTCAAGAGATTCGCGCCCGTATCGTTTATGCTGTCTGCTCTCATACAGAAAGGGCATTACAACCGTTATCCTGTGCGCTTTACCGGCCGCAGCGGCGATGATCCTCTTGATATCCTGATATATATCATCAGGCGACATATGATTTATAAAGCCGTTTATGGGATAGGTAAGACTGTGGTTTACAACATCCGCAAGGATGTAAAGGTCTTTGCCCCTTATTGACTCATGGAATATGCACTTTCCTTCACCGGAGCCGAAACGCGGGCATTCGCAGCCGGCGATATAATCATCTGTTTTGTAGCCCTGAAATGCGGGAGAATCAAGATTGCCCTGATTGATCTGCCTTCGGGATTCGACAATAAATCCATTGACCTGACGTCCGAGATCCGCAATGCTTTCATGAACGACAAGCTTAAGCGGAGCTACCTGCATTACGTCTTCAAGATATTTGTTATTACTCATAAAGTTCCCCTTGAACCTGAATCAAACCATATAAATTTATACCATTCTTACAGGTGGCAGTCAAGGTGAAGATGGTAAATAACGCTTTACTTATGCGACATTCGTGTGTATATTTATATATGGCCTTTTAAGCCGGATATACACCGGCCGGGCATGTGTTTGATAAGGACGGGATCATAATATGACTAAGATAAGGACAAGATTTGCTCCATCCCCCACGGGAAGGATGCATGTGGGAAATTTAAGGACTGCTTTATATGCGTATCTTATAGCCAAGCATGAAGGCGGGGATTTTCTGTTAAGGATAGAGGATACCGATCAGGAACGTTACGTTGAAGGTGCTGTTGATATCATCTACAGGACGCTTGAGAAGACCGGTCTTATTCATGATGAAGGCCCGGATAAGGACGGCGGACTCGGCCCTTATGTCCAGAGCGAGCGGCAGGCAGAGGGCATCTATCTTAAATATGCAAAACAGCTTATAGATGATAACAAGGCATATTACTGCTTCTGTGACAGGGAACGTCTGGAAGGTCTCACAAGGGAAGTGAACGGAAAGGAGATAAGTGTCTATGATAAACACTGCCTTTCGCTCTCAAAGGAGGAGATAGAAAAAAACCTTTCGGAAGGTAAGCCTTATGTTATAAGACAGAATAATCCTAATGAAGGAACAACGACATTTCATGATGAGATATACGGTGATATCACCGTGGACAATGCCGAGCTTGATGACATGATACTCATCAAATCCGACGGGTATCCCACCTATAATTTCGCTAACGTTATTGATGACCATCTTATGGGCATAACGCATGTAGTCAGGGGAAATGAATATCTTTCTTCATCACCCAAATACAACAGACTCTATGAAGCCTTCGGATGGCAGGTGCCTGTATATGTTCACTGTCCGCTCATAACGGATGAGGAGCATAAGAAGTTGAGCAAACGCAGCGGCCATTCCTCCTACGAAGACCTTATCGAGCAGGGATTTGTTTCCGAGGCAGTCGTTAATTTCGTTGCTCTTTTGGGCTGGAGTCCCGAAGATAACCGAGAGATAATGACACTTGATGAGCTTATACAAAAGTTCGACTTCAGGCATATGAGCAAATCTCCCGCAGTGTTTGACTATACCAAACTCAAATGGATGAACGGCGAATATATAAAAGCGATGGATTTCGGTCTTTTTTATGAAAAGGCACTTCCGTACATAAAAGAAGTTGTGACTAAGGATATGGATCTTAAAAAGATCGCAGCTTTAGTCAAGACCAGGATCGAGATATTCCCGGACATAAAGGAACATATTGATTTCTTTGAGAAACTTCCGGACTATGATATACAGATGTATACCCATAAGAAGATGAAAACTGATGCCGTAACATCACTTCAGGTACTTAAGGATGTGCTTCCCCTGCTTGAATCGCAGGATGATTACAGCAACGATGCCCTGTATGCACTCCTCAGCGGATACGTCGAAAAGACCGGAGTAAAGAACGGATTTGTGATGTGGCCTATAAGGACGGCGCTTTCCGGCAAACAGATGACCCCCGGCGGGGCCACTGAGATCATGGAGATACTCGGCAAAGAAGAATCACTTAACAGGATACGTGACGGCATAAAAAGGCTGGAAGCTTAAAGGAGAATACAATGGCTAAAGAAGATATAAAAAACATTAATGATAACACACCCGAAGAAGATATGACTGTCGAACTGGAACTTGATGACGGCAGTATGGTAAACTGTGCCGTCATAACCATACTTGAGGTTGACGGCAGGGATTATATAGCGCTCCTGCCGCTTAAGGATGACGGTGACAGCGAAGAGAATGATGTCTGGTTCTACAGATACAGCGAAGATGAGAACGATCCAAACATTGAACCCGAGCTTGGGTATATCGATGACGATGATGAGTATGAGGCAGTCATTGATGCGTTCGACGAGTTTCTTGATAATGAGGAATTCATGGAAGAGGAATAAACGAAAGGATATATATGTTTCAATTTAATAAGGAACAGCTGACGGCCGTTAAGCATGTAAACGGCCCGATGCTCGTACTTGCGGGACCCGGTTCCGGGAAAACGCAGGTTATAGTCGGAAGGGTACTTAATCTCATCCTAAACGAAGGGATCGATCCTTCGGGTATCCTTGTACTGACTTTCTCAAGATCGGCCGCACAGACCATGGAACAAAGGTTCATTCGGGCCGCCGGAGATGACTATCCGGTTTCATTCGGCACATTTCACGCCATATTTTATCATATTATAAAGAGTCAGGGACTCTACAGAGACGGAACGATCCTCACTCACGAAAAAAAGAAACAGTTCATATGGGAGGCCGTGCTGAAAGCTGGTCTGAGCGGATATCGCGACAGCGCATTCGCCGAAAGGATGATCGAACTCATAAACCTGAAAAAGTCAGGGATTTTAAATGAAAGCTCCGGTATCAGCGATGAGGAGAATGTCATCCTGACTGCTTTGTATGATACTTATGTGAGTATATACAAAAAGGAGGGTTTCATTGACTTTGACGATATGATCAACGACTGCTTAAAGATCCTAAAAGGAAACAAAAAGATCCTTCGTAAATGGCAGGACAGGTACAGATATATACTCGTTGATGAGTTTCAGGACATAGATGAAAGGCAGTACGAAGTATTAAAGCTGCTTACGATGAAGGATAAAAACCTGTTCTGTGTAGGTGATGATGACCAGTCCATATACTCATTCCGAGGGTCAAACCCGCTCATAATGCATAAAATGCCCGAGGATTTTAAGGATACACAGATATGTACGTTAAGGATCAATTACCGTTGCCCGGGAAACGTCATAGATCATTCCGCAAAACTTATAAGAGCAAACACTGCACGGTTTAAAAAAGAGCAGATAAGCTGTGATGACAAAAATGGTACGATAGTATATAAATGCATCAGCACGGCAGATGAAGAGGCGGATCTATGCCTTGAAATGATAAAAATGATCGGATCGCTGGATCCTGATGGTAATGAGACTACGGGTATCCTTTACAGGACTTCCGGAAGTGCCGACAGGATAGAAGACCGGTTAAGGCGTTCCATGATCCATTATGAACGCTATGATGCACATAAGGAGGATATCCTTCCTGAATGGCTGCTTGACATTAATGCATATCTGAACCTTGCCTGTGCGCCGGATCCCGATGATATGGCAAGGATATTAAACCGCCCCGAACGCATGCTTTCAAGGGAGTGTCTGTTTGAAAGGTTTCCTGACAGAAATGCCATGGCCCTTCACTATCCCGGGGGATCCCCGGAGAGAAAGGCACTTTTAAAACTTTTTGAAGATATTGACCGCATCGGGACTCTTGACGGTTACGGTGCTCTTATATATATGCTTCATATTTCCGGACTTGGCGCATATATAAGTAATACGTATTTTAAGGAAAGACGGGACGAATATGACAGGTGCATCGAAAGGCTCCTTAGCGATTCGCACAGATTTAAAACCGTATGGGAACTGAAGGAGTATATAGCTTCCGGTGCATCGCTTTTACGGCCGGACAATAAGAACTTTGCAGAACAAAAAAGGATCACCGTAAAGATGATGACGATCCATGCATCGAAAGGGCTTGAATTTGACAATGTCATTGTTTCGGGACTTCAGGAAGGGATATTCCCGGGCAAAAGATGTGTGAGCAAAAGTGATCTCGAGGAGGAAAGGCGGCTGTTTTATGTTGCGATCACAAGATGCAGTAAAAGACTGTGGCTTATAGGGCGTCAAAAAGACAGTTACGGCAAGACCCGGTCAAGGTTTCTTAAAGAAGCCGGATTCACAGAGTCTGCGGATGTTTTGGCAAATGAAACAGTTGGAAGTATGGTACAGACTGTGCTATAATAACTGAAATGGTCAAAGAATGATCTGAGAGGATTAAATTTGCCCGACAGGGCGGTTAGGAAGATATATGATCGGAGAATATGATCTTAAGACAGGTTTAGCCGGGCCGTACGGTGCGTCCGTATCCGGTGACGGGATACAGTTTTGCATACCGTATGATGAGGACAGGGAAGTAATATTAAAGATATACGATAAGAGCGGAAAAGAAAGATCTGTCATAAACATGAACTGTCACCGTGTTGCCGGGAGTGTTCACAGTGTCCTTGTAAAGGGACCGGATGCGGATGATATTTCATATTCATATCTTGTAAACGGATCTCCCTTCAGGGATCCTTTCGCCAAAAAGATCATAACCTCCTCAAAGTGGGGAGATTTTAAGAAAAGAGGCAGGGATGAACGCTGTCTTGTATACAATGGCGGATATGACTGGAAGGGTGATGCGCCTTTAAAGCTTAAATATCCCGATGTGATCGGATATATGCTCCACGTACGGGGGTTCACCAAGCATTCATCATCGGGAGTCGAGGGCAGGGGAACGTTTTACGGCGTGATCTCAAAGATCCCTTATCTTAAGGAACTCGGGATCACCCAGATCGAGATAATGCCCGCATATGACTTTAACGAATGCGAAGAGATCAAGAGCTATAAGAGTTCGATGACCGACGGGGCGGGTATGATAACAGGTACTGCTCACAGGATTAATTACTGGGGTTTTACCGAAGGGTCATATTTCATGCCCAAGCCTCAGTATACCTACGGTAACGATCCGGTCACGGAATTTAAGGATATGGTACGTCTGCTCCATGCATCGGGTATCGAACTTGTAATGCAGTTTTATTTCCCGCAGGGTGTCAACCGCAACCTGATCACGGAATGCTTAAGGTTCTGGGTGAAGGAATACCATGTTGACGGCTTCCATATATACGGAAACGGGATACCGTTTGATGTTATAGCCACGGATCCCGTGCTCAGCGACACGAAGTTATATTATGAGCGTTATATAGCCGAGGGTATTTTCTCGGCCAATGTACCCTGCACCAACCGTTTTCTTGCCGAGTACAATCAGGATTATCCTGTTGATATAAGAAGGTTCTTAAAAAGCGATGAGGATATGCTTCATAAATTCCTGTTCCGCCAGCGTTGTAATCCCGAGAAGATAAAGGTAATAAACCATATCACAAGCTATGACGGGTTCACGCTTAACGATCTTGTGTCTTATGACTACAAACACAATGAGGCAAACGGAGAGGATAACAGGGACGGAAACAGCTATAATTACAGTTGGAACTGCGGAGCCGAAGGCAATACCAGAAAAAATGCCGTTTTATCGCTTCGCCTCAAACAGATGAAGAATGCTTTCTGTCTGCTGCTTTTAAGTCAGGGAAGCCCGATGTTCATGGCCGGTGATGAATTTATGAACAGTCAAGGCGGGAACAATAATCCTTACTGTCAGGACAATGAGGTAACATGGCTTAACTGGAAGTCAAACAAAAGGAGCGATGAGCTGCTTGCTTTCGTTAAGGCACTGATAAAGTTAAGACGTGAGCATCCCATCTTAAGAATGGATAAGGAAGCAACGCTGATCGACGGAAAGTCGTGCGGTTATCCCGATATTTCCTATCATGCCGAACAGGCATGGTATCCTCAGATGGACACGCATATCAGGCATATCGGTATCATGCTCTGCGGTTACTATGCGGGTTTAAAAGACGATGATTTTTTCTATATTGCGGCAAATATGCACTGGGAGGATCATGATTTTGCGTTGCCCAAGCTCCAAAAGGGTATGGAATGGAAATACTGCCTTGACAGCGCAACAGGAAACAATGATGACTATAAGATATATACGGACGAAGGCGGGAACAGGCGTATACATGTTCTGCCGAGGACGGTTCTTATACTTACGGGCATAAAGTCCGCAGTCAAAAAAGAAAAAAGGAACGGAAGGAGAAAGTCATGAAGCATTTTATCTATGCATTATACAGAAGAAGAGAGAAGATACTCATCCTGCTTGTCGGGCTTTTCTTCGGAATGCTGCTGGGTATATTCATAGCCCCGGTCAAGAACGGAGTTACCATAGGCAGCTACAACGGAAACACCGACAGGAAGCATGACGAGGATGAATTCAACGAAGATCTTGCTATGGAAATGGGAGAGTTAAGATAATATGGCCAATGATAAGTATGTAGCTTATGTATCGACATATACGAGTGACAGCGACTGGGGGATAAGGATATATGATGCCGATATAAAGGAAGGCAGGCTCTCGGAGAAGGAACATGTTTCCATAACCAATTCCTCCTACCTTACCATATCCCATAACGGACGGTTTATATATTCGATCACGGATATGGGCGTGGAGTCCTTCAGGATCTTAAAGGACGGAAGGCTTGAACCCGTCAACAAGGCATCCATAAACGGTATGAGAGGCTGTTATATCTCAACCGATTATACCGACCGTTACCTTTTCGTTGCGGGCTATCATGACGGCAAGATAACTGTTCTCGCCCTTAATGATGACGGTTCGGTGGGAGCGATCACCGACGAGGTATTCCACAAGGGACTGGGCAGTATAGCCGAGCGGAACTTCAGGCCTCATGTCAGCTGCGTTAAGATGACAAGGGACAATCACTATCTGTGTGCATGCGATCTCGGCCTCGATCATGTTAAGATATACAGGTTTGATCCGGCTACAGGAAAGATCAAGCTGGCTGACATTGTCAGATGCGATCAGGAATCGGCGCCGAGGTATATTAAATTCCGGCGCGACGGGAAGTTCTGCTATATAATACATGAACTCAGCAATACGATCGAAGTGTATTCCTATGAAGAAAAGAATGATAATCCCGTATTCAATAAGCTGCAGACGATAGGAACCGTAAACGATTATCATGCCGGGGATTCGGCGGCATGTGCAATGAAGTTTTCATATGACAATAAATTCCTGTTCTGTTCAAATGCCGGCGATAACAGTGTGGGTGCTTTTGAGATAGACGATGAAACGGGTCTTCTGACCAAACGGTTCATACTTCCGATAAGCGGTGATTATCCCAAGGATATCGCGATATTCCCGGATTCCAAACATCTTGTATCACTTAATCATGAAACGGATACTATGACTTTCTTTAATGTCGATCTTAAGAACAATACGCTCATTATGAACGGACCGGAACTCAAGGTCGCTAAAGGCAACGGGATTGTCATTATGAAGGTTTCGGGCTGAGATATTTAACGGCCGTAAAATCTTAAAATATCATCCATGCGCGATCCCATATTGCGAATGAGAAGATCGGCAAGTGTGAGGGCTGCCATTGATTCGACTACTACCACGGCACGAGGTACTATGACCGGATCATGACGGCCTTTTATATTTATGCTTATCTCTTCCATTTCTGTATTAACAGTATGCTGAAGCGCAGATATTGACGGGGTGGGTTTGAAATGCGCCCGAAGACACAGTTGTGATCCGTCGGAAATACCTCCGAGTGTTCCGCCCGAATGGTTGGTAGTCTTTACGGCTTTGCCGTCCGTCACGGTGAACTGATCGTTGCTTTCAAGACCTGTCATTAAGGATGCCGCCGTTCCGTCGCCTATCTCTATGGCCTTTACCGCTCCGATGCTCATGACTGAACCCGAGAGCATTGCATCAAGCTTATCAAACACGGGTTCCCCTAGACCGGGCATAAGTCCGCTTATCCTGCACTCGACAACGCCGCCGGCGGAATTGCCTTTCGCGATCAGACCCTCAAGATATTCCATGGCTCTGACGGAAGCTTCCTTATCAGGCATGAACAGAGGGTCGGACAATATGTATTCGGGATCCGGGTCGGATACATCCGCAGTTATGCTTCCTATCGATCTGGTATAACTTACGAAACGGATGCCAAGAGACTCAAGGAACTTTACGGCAACCGCACCGGCCGCGACCCGGCCGGCAGTTTCCCTGCCTGATGAACGCCCGCCGCCTCTGTAGTCACGGAAACCGTATTTCATATCAAAAGTATAATCGGCATGTCCCGGTCTGTAGTATGAGGCTATTTTGGAATAATCGCCGGAATGCTGGTCGGTATTGCTGATCATAAGTGAAATGGGAGTACCCGTCGTCTTTCCTTCAAACACGCCGGAAAGGATCTTCACCTCATCGGCTTCGGACCTTTTTGTGGCATATTTGGAATTGCCGGGACGTCGTCTTGTCATGAACGGCATGATATCGGATTCGTCGAGCATAAGTCCTGCCGGACATCCGTCAATTACCGCACCGAGTGCGGCGCCATGTGATTCTCCCCATGTAGTTACCCTGAATGCATCTCCGTATGTCGATCCGGCCATGATAGCCCTCCCTTTGAACCTGCAGCATGTTTTCCGAATTACTTTAATATTATATATCAGATAGAAGTTCAATTGTAAAACCCCAAATTCTGTGTTATTCTTTTTAAAGTTGTTCATTTCGGCGATCATAAAAACATGAAAAGAAAAAACAGATATATAAAATACATTTTGTTATCATCGTTTATCGCACTTGGTCTTATAATGACAGCACCCATGCCGGCAGCTGCGGATGAAGATGAAGGAGAGATCCCCGTAGACAACCGTGTACTTGAGGAAGAGGAAGGCTTCAGCGCACAGGATCTCGGAGAGTATCTCGAAAACATGGAATGCGATGATGAAGAACCGTCAAACAGTGCGGATGCAAAGGACTGGAAGCTCATACTTGTAAACAAGCAGAATCCGATCCCGGAGGACTATGATGCAAAGCTGGTCGAGATAAGAAAAGGTGCTGTGATAAGACGGGAAATAGCTTATCCTCTCGCGCGTATGTTCGAGGCCGCACAGGAAGACGGTATATCTCTTGTGGTCTGTTCTGCATACAGAAGCCATGAATACCAGCAGATGCTTTTTGAGCGTAAGATAAGAAATTACACAAGGATGGGGCTTTCATATCTTGACGCGTTCAGGCTCGGCTCATATTCGGTGATCATTCCGGGCACAAGCGAACATGAGCTGGGAATGGCGCTTGATATCGTTACGCCCGGTTATATGAATTTAAATGAAGGGTTTGCAGATACCGATGCCGGCAAATGGCTTAAGGAAAACGCATATAAGTTCGGTTTTATTTTAAGATATCCGGAAGGCAAGGAATATATCACCGGGATCACCTTTGAGCCGTGGCATTACCGCTATGTCGGAAAGGATGCGGCACAGGAGATCACGGAACGGGACATTACCCTTGAAGAATATATTGATGAACTGGATCATTCCGGTCACTTAGAGGATCGTAAATGAGTTATGAGATAATCAAAACCGAAGGCAGCGCCAAATGTGCTCTGATGCATACCGTACACGGGACCATACACACTCCGGTATTCATGAATGTCGGTACTGTTGCGGCGATAAAAGGCGCGGTTTCCACTGCCGATCTGGAAATGATCGGTACACAGGTTGAACTGTCAAATACATATCATCTTCATGTAAGACCCGGCGATGAGGTTGTAAAAAAGCTCGGAGGTTTACATAAGTTCATGTCATGGGAACGGCCGATACTTACCGATTCCGGCGGATTTCAGGTTTTTTCCCTAAGCAGCCTTCGAAGGATCAAGGAAGAAGGGGTATATTTCAACTCCCACGTTGACGGACGGAAGATCTTTATGGGGCCGGAGGAGAGCATGCGTATACAGTCAAATCTTGCCTCGACCATAGCGATGGCATTTGATGAATGTCCCAGCTCAAGAGCCGGAAGGGAATATGTCAGGGCCTCGGTAGACAGAACGACCAGATGGCTGATACGCTGCAGGGATGAGATGAACCGGTTGAACAGTCTTCCGGATACGATCAATAAAGAACAGCTTCTGTTCGGGATAAATCAGGGCGCAGTATTTAAAGACATCCGTATTGAACATGCCAGGGAAATATCGGGACTTGATCTTGACGGATACGCAATAGGCGGGCTGGCCGTCGGGGAGACCCACGAAGAGATGTATGAGACGATAGAAGCCGTAGTACCTTATCTGCCAAAGGAAAAGCCTACTTATCTTATGGGGGTTGGCACTCCGGCGAACATCATTGAAGCGGTTGACAGGGGCGTTGATTTTTTTGACTGTGTATACCCTACAAGGAACGGAAGACACGGTCATGTATATACGGATAACGGCAGGCTTAATCTGCTTAATAAAAGGTTTGAAACGGATGATAAGCCGATCGAAGAAGGCTGCAATTGTCCTGCGTGCTCAAGATATTCAAGAGCATATATAAGACATCTTCTCAAGGCAGGAGAAATGCTTGGCATGAGACTGTGCGTCCTTCATAACCTGTACTACTACAATAACCTTATGAGCAGGATAAGGGAATCGATCATGAACGGAAGCTTCAAAGCCTTTAAAAAACAAAGGCTTGAAGGATTTTCAAAAGGGCTTGATGAATAAAATAATTTTGTGTATTATAAAACAAGTGCATTTTTGATAACGGAGGGATCATCATGACTGTATTATTAAATGAAGCAGGCGGAACCGCATCGGTAATTCCCATGATATTATGGATCGTCGTTTTGGGCGCTCTTATGTATTTTATGTTCTACAGGCCCCAGAAAAAAGAACAGGCCAAGCGCGAAGCGATGCTCGCGCAGATAGAGAAGGATGCTGCCGTGCTCACGACAAGCGGTTTTTACGGTATAGTGATCGATATTCCCGATGATGACACGGTCATCGTTGAATTCGGGAATAACAGAAACTGCCGCATACCCATGAAGAAGAGTGCGATACAGGAAGTTGAAAAGCCCGGAGCGGAATAAAAAAGGGATAATAAATACGGTGTTTTTGGGATGCTCCAAGGGGCATCCCCGTTCTGATTTATAGCTATTAAGAAAGGATCGTCATGAATTACAGGATCGCAAGCATTAAAGGAGACGGCATCGGGCCGGAGATCGTTACGCAGGCACAGAAGGTCTTAAACGCAGTCGGTGCCGTATACGGTCATAAATTCGAGTTTACGGAACTGCTTATGGGCGGCTGTTCCATTGATGTTAACGGAGTTCCGCTGACGGAGGAAACCATAGTTAAAGCACGTGAATGTGACGCCGTGCTCATGGGATCCATAGGTGGTGACACACGGACTTCACCCTGGTATAAGCTCGAGCCCTCAAAGAGGCCCGAGGCAGGGCTTCTCGGAATAAGGAAGGCGCTTAAGCTTTTTGCCAATCTGCGCCCCGCATACCTGTATCCCGAGCTTAAGGAGGCCTGTCCGCTTAAGGAAGAAGTTGCAGATCGCGGCTTTGACATGATGATGATCCGCGAACTAACCGGCGGCCTGTATTTCGGAAACCGTTATACAAAAGAGATTGACGGAGTCATTACAGCGGTAGACACGCTGACATATAACGAAAACGAGATAAGACGTATAGCAGTCAAAGCATTTGATATAGCCATGAAACGCCGCAAAAAGGTGACTCTTATCGACAAGGCAAATGTACTTGATTCATCCAGGCTGTGGCGCAGGGTTACGGAAGAAGTTGCGGAGGATTATCCGGAGGTCGAATACCTTGTGATGCTCGTTGATAACTGTGCCATGCAGCTTGTCCGCGATCCCGCCCAGTTTGATGTTGTACTTACAGAGAACATGTTCGGAGACATCCTGTCCGATGAAGCATCAATGATAACGGGATCGATCGGCATGCTCCCGTCAGCTTCTCTTAATGAAACAAAATTCGGTTTATATGAGCCTTCCGGTGGATCGGCGCCCGATATCGCCGGCAAAGATATAGCCAACCCCATAGCGACCATACTGAGTGCGGCGATGATGTTAAGGTATTCATTTGATCTCGACCGGGAAGCCGATGCAGTTGAAAATGCCGTCAAGCAGGTACTTAAGGAAGGATACCGGACCGGAGACATTGCAAAAAACGGTGAACCCACGGTCGGCTGCAGCATGATGGGCGATCTTATCGCCGAAAGAGTCTGATGGGTGCTTACTGAAACGATACGGAGGTATGGATATGATAAGTGACAATATGAAATGCGGAATGCAGCAGGCACCGGCGAGGTCACTGCTTAATGCACTGGGTTATACTCCGGAAGAGATAAAGAAACCCATGGTCGGCATCGTCTGTTCATATAACGAGATCGTGCCGGGACATATGAACCTTGACAAGATCGCCGAGGCAGTCAAGCTCGGTGTTGCCGAGGCCGGCGGTACTCCCGTGATGTTCCCCGCGATTGCCGTATGTGACGGAATTGCAATGGGGCATATAGGAATGAAGTATTCCCTTGTAACAAGGGATCTCATAGCAGATTCGACGGAAGCCATGGCTATTGCCCATCAGTTTGATGCACTGGTCATGATCCCAAACTGCGACAAAAACGTTCCCGGACTTTTGATGGCTGCGGCAAGAGTCAATATCCCGACCGTATTCGTATCGGGAGGTCCGATGCTGGCAGGTCATGTAAAAGGGAGAAAGCGCAGCCTTTCGTCAATGTTTGAAGCGGTAGGAGAGTATGCGGCAGGCAAGATCACGGAAGATGATGTTACCGAATACGAAGAAAAGGTTTGTCCTACCTGCGGTTCATGTTCGGGTATGTATACAGCCAACTCCATGAACTGCCTTACTGAGGTGCTCGGCATGGGACTTCCCGGAAACGGTACGATCCCCGCTGTTTATTCGGAGAGGCTTAAGCTTGCAAAGCGGGCCGGATATGCGGTAATGGACATGCTTAAGAAGAATATCCGCCCCCGCGACATCATCACAAAGGATTCGATATTGAACGCGCTCACGGTTGATATGGCGCTCGGATGCTCAACTAATTCGATGCTCCATCTCCCTGCGATCGCACATGAGATAGGTTTTGACTTTGATATAAGTTTCGCAAACCCCATAAGCGAAAAGACCCCCAACCTTTGTCATCTTGCACCGGCAGGTCCCACCTATATGGAGGATCTTAACGAAGCGGGCGGTGTATATGCGGTAATAAAGGAACTGTGTGATATAGGACTTATAAATAAGGATTGCATGACTGTTACCGGAAAGACAATAGGTGAGGCCGTAAAGAATTCCGTAAACAGGGATCCGGATGTAATCCGGCCCCTTAACGATCCGTATTCAACAACCGGTGGACTTGCGGTGCTTAAAGGTAATCTCGCGCCGGACGGTTCCGTCGTCAAACGTTCGGCAGTTGTACCCGAAATGCTCAAGCACGAAGGTCCCGCAAGGGTATTTGACTGTGAAGAAGATGCCATCGAGGCTATTATGGGCGGAAGGATCAAAGACGGCGACGTGGTAGTGATAAGATATGAAGGTCCCAAGGGCGGCCCCGGTATGAGAGAGATGCTTAATCCCACCTCGGCCATAGCCGGTATGGGTCTTGGATCGACGGTTGCACTCATAACGGACGGACGTTTTTCGGGTGCAAGCCGCGGTGCTTCCATAGGACATGTATCGCCCGAAGCCGCAGTCGGCGGACCGATCGCACTTGTTGAAGAAGGCGATATCATAGAGATCGATATCAATAACTATTCCGTGAACCTCAAAGTATCGGATGAGGAACTTGCCGCAAGGAAAGCAGCGTGGAAACCGAGGGAACCCAAGGTTACAACCGGCTATCTTGCAAGGTATGCTTCGATGGTGACAAGCGGTAACCGCGGTGCCATCCTCGAGATACCGTCAGCGCAGAAATAATGTATCCTCAAAGATCAAGGGAGAAATAAGATGCAGTTAACAGGATCAGAGATCGTAATAGAATGTCTTAAAGAGCAGGGAGTTGACACCGTATTCGGCTATCCCGGAGGAACGATCCTAAACATTTATGATGCTCTTTATAAACATCCGGAGATAAAGCATATCCTTACAAGCCACGAACAGGGGGCCGCACACGCTGCGGACGGATATGCGAGAGCCACGGGCAAGGTTGGTGTATGTATGGCGACTTCAGGCCCGGGTGCCACCAATCTTGTCACCGGTATCGCAACAGCATTTATGGACAGCGTTCCGATGGTAGCCATAACGGCCAATGTTGTACTTCCCCTGCTTGGTAAGGATACGTTTCAGGAAGTGGATATCGCCGGAGTGACGATGCCCATCACAAAGCACGGATATATAGTAAAGGATATCAACCTCCTTGCCGATACGATCCGTAAGGCTTTTGCGATCGCACGTTCCGGACGTCCAGGTCCCGTACTGGTTGATATCACCAAGGATGTTACGGCCGCAAAGACTGAATACAGGAAAAAAGAAGCACAGGAATTAACTCTTCCGGTAAGATATACTCAGGATGATATCGACCGTGCGGTAAAGCTTATCGAAAGATCAAAGAAACCTTTCATATATACCGGCGGAGGGACCGTTATCTCGGGCGCAAGCAAGGAACTTATGGAATTTGCGCATAAGATCGATTCTCCTGTATGCGACACACTGATGGGCAAGGGCGGTTTCGACGGAAACGATCCGCTATATACCGGTATGATCGGTATGCACGGCACCAAGGCTTCCAATCTCGGTGTCAGCCAGTGCGATCTTCTCATTGCGATAGGAGCACGTTTTTCTGACAGGGTTGTCGGCAAGGCAAGCAAGTTTGCGAACAAGGCAAAGATACTGCATATTGATATAGATCCTGCTGAAATCAACAAGAATATAAGGACCGATGCAAGTATTATCGGTGATGTTAAGGAAATACTCTCGATACTTGTATCAAAGCTCGGACAGAAGAGTAATCCCGAATGGATAGATAAGATAAATTCACTTAAGGAGCAGTTCCCGCTCAAATATGAAAGCGACAAGCTTACCTGTCCTTATATCATTGAAGAACTGTACAGGCAGACAAACGGAGAAGCGATAATAACAACCGATGTTGGACAGCACCAGATGTGGGCCGCACAGTACTATAAATACAGCAAACCGCGTACTTTCATCTCATCGGGCGGACTCGGTACAATGGGTTACGGACTCGGAGCCTGCATAGGCGCCAAGGTCGGATGCCCGGACAAGACAGTTATCAACATTGCCGGCGACGGCTGCTTCAGGATGAACATGAACGAACTTGCCACTGCAAGCCGCTATGACATCCCGATAATACAGGTGGTCATAAACAACAGTGTTCTCGGAATGGTCCGTCAGTGGCAGACCCTGTTCTATGACGGGAGATATTCCAATACAGTACTGACCGACAAGGTAGACTATCAGACTGTTGCAAGGGGGCTCGGATGCGAAGCCATACGCATCTCAAAAAAAGAAGAAGTAAAAGATGCGGTAAATAAGGCGCTTTCCCTTAACAAGCCCGTCCTTCTTGAATGCGTGATCGATCCCGACGACAAGGTATTCCCCATGGTTCCCGCAGGAGCGCCAATAGAGGAAGTATTCGACGCAGATGATCTTAAGGAAAATAATTAAAATCACCATAATTTCATTACTCGGAATCATCCTCATCATCGCGGCCGGTTACGGAGTAATATGCGGTTACTACAGCAAGGGCTTTTTATGCGGAACCTTCGTGAACGGATATAATATAAGCGGGATGAGCGTTGAGCAGGCATCGGATCTTCTGATGGGCAATTACCGTAAGGGTATAGATTATTCCGATATTTCCATCACCTTTAACGGCCAGAATGATTTTACACAAACCATTGCCCCGGAAGAAATAGGATTAAGAGTCGATATGACAGGGTATCTTGAAACGGTGAGATCCTGGCAGAAACCCTATGAATGGCCTGTATTTTTCTTATATCCTCAATATTACGAAGCCCAGCCCGGTGTCAGCCTTGAAGAAGAAGGATTAAGAAATGTAATAAATGACTTTCAGTGTGTTAAGGATTCCGCAGTTGAAAAGATCCCTCTTGTTGAGATACGCAGGGACGGCAGCGGTTATTACCTTTTTGACAACATCGAGGACACACCCGATACGGAAGCAATATATGATAAGGCCGCAGGCAGGCTGTCAAAGATCACGGAGCAGAATGTGATCATTGATTTTTCCGACTGTTATATAAAAAACGAGATCCCGGAAAAATTCAAGGACACAATCAGCCTTTATGAAAAGATAGACAGGCTCGCATCATCAAGCATTCAGTACTATGATTCGCCGCTGAGTCTTGAACTTAAGGGGAGCAGCTGTATGGACTGGCTTGTCAAGGGACCTGACGGTATACCGGTCCTTGGTGACGACGGCAATCTGGTATTTGATGATGAAAAAGTCGAAGAATACACAGGTAAGCTCGCCGAGGTTTTCGACACCACAGGCGGGGAAATACAGTGGAAGAAGCAGAACGGCGAGACAGTATCCTTAAAGAACCAGCTTGAGGGATACATGGTCAATACCGAAGCGGAAACAGAACTCATAAAAGAAAGCCTGCTTCGGGGCGGCAACATTAAACGTGCGCCCGTATATGCCCAGACCGGACCGGGCAGAGGACGCGATGTCGTTGGCAGTACTTATATCGAAGTGGATATGGGGGCCCAGAAGCTGTATTATTATGTGGACGGACGTCTTAAGTTAAAGACCGATGTTGTGACCGGAAATATCCGCAGAGGGAACGGAACTCCCGAGAAACTCTGCTATGTATACTTTAAACAGAAGAACCGTACGCTCCACGGGGAGAATTACGCAACTTTCGTATATTACTGGATGGCGGTGACCGGGCATATAGGGATCCATGATGCCACGTGGAGGAGCAAATTCGGCGGCGAGATATATAAGACGGACGGATCTCACGGATGTATCAACATTCCAAAGAATATGGCCGCACAGCTCTATGATATGGTCGAAGTCGGCACACCGTGCCTGCTGTATTATTAAACGTTTATAAGGGATAACGCTACGGCATGCCCTTAGAATATATTTCTTATCAACATAAGGAGGAGAATGATATGAAAAGAGTTTACAACTTTTCGGCAGGTCCCGCAGTTTTACCTGAAGAAGTATTAAAAGAAGCTGCAGATGAGATGATGGATTACAGGGGCTGCGGAATGTCCGTTATGGAGATGAGCCACCGGTCCAAAGTATACGATAATATTATCAAGGAAGCAGAGGCCGACCTTCGTGAACTCATGAACATACCGGATAATTACAAGGTTCTCTTCCTTCAGGGCGGAGCAAGCCAGTTCTTTGCGGAAGTTCCCATGAACATGATGAAAAACAAAAAGGCCGGATATATCGTAACGGGTCAGTGGGCCAAAAAGGCTTATCAGGAAGCAAAGATCTTCGGTGAGGCTGTAGAACTCGCATCATCTGCCGACAAGACATTCTCATATATACCCGATTGCTCGGATCTTCCCATTACGGATGATATGGACTATGTTTATATCTGCGAAAACAATACCATCTACGGCACAAAATTCAAAACACTGCCAAATACAAAGGGGAAGGATCTTGTGGCTGACGTGTCATCTTGTTTCTTATCCGAACCTGTGGATGTTTCAAAATATGCTGTCATATACGGCGGAGTTCAGAAGAATGTCGGCCCTGCGGGCTGTGTTATAGCGATAATCAGGGAAGACCTTATAACGGATGACGTTCTCCCCGGTACGCCCACGATGCTCAAATGGAAGACCCAGGCAGATGCCGATTCCCTTTATAATACGCCCCCATGCTACACGATATATATATGCGGCAAGGTATTTAAATGGCTCAAGAAGATGGGCGGCCTTGAGGCCATGAAAGCCTTAAATGAGAAAAAGGCTGCCATACTCTATGATTACCTTGACAGCAGCAAGCTCTTTAAGGGAACCGTAGAGAAAGGATCGAGATCCCTTATGAACGTTCCGTTTGTTACCGGAAACGAGGAACTTGATGCCAAATTTGTCAAGGAAGCCAAGGAAGCCGGTTTCGAGAACCTTAAGGGACACAGGACCGTAGGCGGTATGAGGGCTTCTATATACAACGCCATGCCCATCGAAGGTGTTGAAGCACTCGTTGAATTCATGAAGAAATTCGAAAAAGAAAACTTATAAGAGGAGATGTCATCATGTTTAAGTATACCTGTTTAAATCCCATTGCCCGTGTCGGACTTGATAAGTTCACAGGCAATTTCGAAAAAACCGATGAAATAAAGGACGCCCAGGGTGTTCTTGTAAGGAGCGCATCCATGCATGAAGTGGAAATGCCCCAGGGTCTTCTTGCCATCGCCAGAGCCGGAGCCGGAGTAAACAATATACCTCTTGAGGACTGTGCCAAAAAGGGTATCGTTGTATTCAATACTCCCGGAGCCAACGCAAACGGTGTAAAGGAACTCGTCATAGCAGGAATGCTTCTTGCTTCACGTGATGTTGTGGGCGGTATCAACTGGGTTGAGAGTGCAAAGAGCGAAGCGGATATCGCTAAAATGGCCGAAAAAGAAAAGAAGAAATTTGCCGGCACGGAGATCCAGGATAAGAAGCTTGGAATAATAGGCCTTGGTGCCATAGGTGTCAGGGTTGCAAACGTTGCCAAGCATCTCGGGATGGAAGTATACGGTTACGATCCTTATATTTCGGTGGATGCTGCATGGAACTTATCAAGGGATATAAAGCATGTGCTCGATGTGAACGAGATATATGAGCAGTGTGATATAATCACGATACATGTGCCTTTGATGGACAGCACAAAGAATACCATAAACAAAGAAGCCATTGATAAGATGAAGGACGGAGTCATTATCCTTAACTTCGCAAGGGATCTTCTGGTTGAAGAGACGGCAGTACTTGATGCGATCAAGGCAGGAAAGGTAAGAAAATACGTATCGGATTTCCCGAACCCCACAACCGCGGGGCAGGAAGGTTGCATTGTGATACCGCATCTCGGAGCTTCAACCGAGGAGTCCGAGGATAACTGCGCCAAGATGGCGGTAAAGGAACTGATGAATTACCTCGAGAACGGAAATATCATCAATTCCGTCAATTATCCCAACTGTGATATGGGTATATGTTCGAATGCCGGACGTATTGCGATCATGCATAAGAACGTTGCAAATATGATCTCAAGATTTACCGGTATATTCGGTGAACTCGGACTTAATATCTCCGATCTTACAAACAAGAGTAAGGGTGAATATGCATATACGATGCTGGATCTTGATGATCCGGTAACGGATGAAACCGTAAAGAAACTTGAGGCCGTTGACGGAGTTATCCGCGTAAGGGTCGTAAAATAAGTATCATAATTTAAAATCAAAGTCGGGGCCAAGATCTTCACGGTATCTGGCCTCGGCTTCCACACCCTGTTCGGAAGCAAGGTCCATATATTTTATGAACACATCCTCAACACTCATACCGTTTTCCATCGCAAGTTCCTGCATGACGGGGCGAAGCCTGTTAAGCTGTTCGGAAACATGTGTTTTCTGAGGGTCGATATCGTCAAGGACTTCCTCTGCATATTTATTTATCCTGTCAAGAAATTTTCTGTCAGCTTCATTCATCGCAATATTCCCTTTCTTCGTTAGAACTGATACATATATGATCTATAATCCTAACATATCGTATGTTTTCTTTCAAGGATCCGATATGATGTCAATTTCATTAAATCATACTTTATATTGTTAAGTATGACTTTTTCTGATACAATATTTGGTGTATGCGATAAAATATACGGAGGATGATATGGCAAAGATAAAGGCATTTCGTGCAGTAAGACCGGCAAAGGGTTTGGAGGCTGAAATAGCTTCGCTTCCTTATGATGTTTACAGCAGGGCGGAAGCCTGCGAAGCGATCAAAGGCAGGGACAAGGCATTTTTACGCATAGACCGTGCCGAAACATTTTTTGACGACTCGGTAGATACCTATGACGACCGTGTCTATGATAAAGCAAACGAAGTATACCGGGGAATGCTTGGAAGCGGAGATTTCGTACAGGACGAGCATGAATATTATTATATTTATGAGCTCACTATGGATCAAAGATCCCAGACCGGTATAGTTGCCTGCGCGTCAATAGATGATTATCTGAACAATGTGATAAAGAAGCATGAAAATACCAGGGCTGACAAAGAAGCGGACCGCATCCGTCATGTGGATGCTTTAAATGCACAGACAGGTCCGATCTTCCTTGCATACAGGGCAGATGAGGTGATAAACGGTATTGTTGATAAGACCAAGTCGTCACCTGCGGTAAATGATTTCGTATCTGAAGACGGTATCAGGCACCGTGTATGGATAATAAAGGCTCCTGACGATATACTTGCGATAAGCAAAGCCTTTGCCGGTATGGACTCGATATATATAGCCGACGGCCATCACAGATGCGCGAGTGCCGTAAGGGTCGGACTGATGCGCCGTGAGGAGCACAAAGACTTCACCGGCGAAGAGGAATTCAATTATTTCCTTTCGGTCCTTTTCCCCGATGAGCAGCTTATGATAATGGATTATAACCGGGTGATAAAAGACTTAAACGGCCACAGTATCAATGAAATTCTTGAGTACTTAAAAGGGCTCGGGGAGCTTAAAGTGCAGGGTGACAATGCCTATCGGCCGGTGCATAAAGGGCAGATTTCGGTATATGCCGAAGGCACCTGGTATTCGCTTGATCTTGATAAACGCTTCCTGATCGACGATCCGGTTGCAGGGCTCGATGTGTCCGTACTTCAGGACAATGTATTAAAGCCTTTATTTGGGATCGATGACCCCAAGACCGATAAAAGGATCGATTTTGTCGGCGGTATAAGAGGGCTTAAGGAACTTGAGCGAAGATGCGGTCTTGACTGCAAAATAGCGTTTGCAATGTATCCGACTTCCATCGGTGAACTCTTTGCCGTTGCCGACGCCGGACTGCTCATGCCGCCCAAGTCCACATGGTTTGAACCCAAATTAAGGAGCGGCCTTTTCATACATGATATATCATAATGATCTTAAGGATATGTGTACATGATATCATTGCGGGATATTTCCCGTCTAAAGGGCAGACAAGGAGAAACCTATGGATAAAAAACTGTACAAGATGATGGACTGGGCAAGGATCGAAGGGCTTGTATACTCCGAGGAAGACGATCCGCATTCTTTTCTCGGAGCGCATTACGTTCTCGGAGGAATACTTATCCAGACATATCTTCCGGGGATAAGCGATATAAAGAAAGTCTGTGTTGTTTTATCGTCTCAGGGAACGGTAAAGGAACACCAGATGGAACTCATGGACGAGACCGGATTCTATGCCGTGTTCATAAGGAGCCTTAAGAAGATAAAGTTTGAGTATCATTATGTGATCTGCCACGAAGACGGCTCAAAGACAGAATTCGAGGATCCATACAGGTTTGCTCCTACGGTCACGGATAAGGATATCGCCAGGTTCAATGCAGGCATACACTATGATATATATAATGTCCTCGGTGCACATTTGAGAACGATAGACGGCGTAAAGGGCGTCAGTTTTGCCGTATGGGCGCCAAATGCCGTAAGAGTCAGTGTCGTGGGTGATTTTAACAACTGGGACGGCCGCAGGCATCAGATGAGACGCCTTGAGGAAGGCGGCATCTTTGAGATATTCATACCCGGCGTCAAAGAGGGCGATATATACAAGTATGAACTTAAACTCAAAGGTGATATCATCAAGTTCAAGGCCGATCCTTACGGGTTCGGTGCCGAACTTCGGCCGGCAACCGCATCCGTTGTAAGAAATATAGAAGGGTTTAAATGGACGGATAAAAAATGGGTCGAAAACCGTAAGGAATTTCAGGGCCCGGATAAGCCGCTCAGCATTTTCGAAGTCCATCTCGGATCTTTCATGAAACCGGATGACGGGCGTGAGTTTTATAATTACAGGGAGCTTGCTCCACTTATTTCGGCTTATGTCCTTAAAACCGGATATACTCATATCGAAGTCATGCCCGTTATGGAACATCCGCTTGATGCATCATGGGGATACCAGGTCATAGGATACTATGCTCCGACCAGCCGGTACGGAACACCAAAAGACCTTATGTATTTCATAGATCATATGCATGAAAAAGGTATCGGTGTCATCCTCGACTGGGTACCCGCGCATTTCCCCAAGGACGATCACGGCCTTTCCGAGTTTGACGGCACATGCCTTTATGAACATCTTGATCCGAGACAGGGATATCATCCGCATTGGAAGACGTCCATCTATAATTACGGACGTCCTCAGGTCAGCAATTATCTGATAGCGAACGCATTATACTGGTTTAAGGAATATCATGCCGACGGTATAAGGATGGATGCGGTCGCTTCCATGCTTTACCTGGATTACGGCAAGCAGGACGGAGGATGGGTTGCAAATATTTACGGCGGAAACGAGAACCTTGAAGCGGTCGAATTCCTTAAGCATTTCAATTCCATCCATGCCAAGAACGATGACGGTACGCTCGTGATAGCGGAAGAGTCAACCGCATGGCCCAAGGTATCGGGTGCGATCGATGATGAAGGTCTCGGCTTTGACTTTAAATGGAACATGGGCTGGATGAATGATTTTATCGAATTCATGCGTTATGACCCGTTGTTTAGAAAAGGGCATTATACAGAGCTGACCTTCAGCATGATATATGCATATTCCGAAAAGTTCATACTTGTATTCTCACATGACGAGGTAGTACACGGCAAAGCTTCAATGCTTGCCAAGATGCCCGGCGAAAGGAACGATAAATTCGCAAACTTAAAGGCGGCATACGGATATATGATGACACATCCGGGGAAAATGCTCACATTTATGGGCCAGGATATAGGCGAATGGGATGAATGGAACGAAAACCGGAGTGTTGAATGGGATCTTTTAAACTATGAAGATCATATACATTTCAATGATTACATAAAGGATGTGCAGGCATTTTACAAGGCAAATCCCGCACTGTATGAACTTGACAATGAGATCGAAGGGTTTGAATGGATAAATAACATTTCCGCAAACGAATGTATAATCGTATTCCTGAGGAAGTGTCCCACGCAGACTCTCCTTGTGGTCTGCAATTTTGCCAATATCGCAAGAGATCACTATAAGATAGGCGTTCCGTTCCCGGGGAAATACAAAGAGGTATTCAATTCGGATAATGTAAGATACGGCGGCACCGGATTCGTCAATCCCAGAGTCAAGGTATCCAAATATGATGAGTGTGACGGACGTGAAGATTCACTAAGGGTCAAAGTCGCACCTTTGAGCGTATCCGTATTCAGATATGACGGCCCCGCATCGTCAAAGACTTCATCCGGAAAAGGAAGTTCAAAAAAGTCAGGGAGTACACACAAGGATCTTAAAAAGGAACTTGAAGATAAGTATAACAGAGAAGAGAGAGGACTTACGATCTGATGCAGAATGATGTTGCAATGGATGTCACCGAAGAACTCGGCAGATTTCAGCGTTATACCGGAAGGCTTATGGACGGTGCCTTAAATACAGGCACCAAGGTCATCATAGTCATAATCCTGTTCATTATAGGACGGCTTATCATAAATCTTTTAAGAAAGCTTCTTCGAAAGACACTCGAAAGATCATCGGTCAATAACGGGAATATCACCTTTATTGATGCGACTGTCAAGATCATACTTTATATCATCCTGATCGGACTGCTGGCAGGTTATTTCGGGATACAGACCGCATCCATCGTGGCACTTTTGGGATCCGCAGGACTCACAATAGGTCTTGCGTTTCAGGGATCTCTTTCCAATTTTGCCGGCGGCATGCTCATTTTACTCACCAAGCCTTTCAGGATAGGTGATTATATCAAGGTTTCCGGAATAGATGTCGAGGGTACCGTTGATGAGATCGATATGTTTTACAGCCGGCTGATGACCGTTGACAACCGTTCGATAGTAATCCCGAACAGTGTTCTGTCAAATACGACCATCACGAACGTAACATATTACGATGTAAGGAAGCTCGAGATCATCGTTCCCGTCTCATACAATAATGACATAGATAAGGTTAAGGAAGTTTTAAAGGAACTGCTTGAAAACGAGGAATATGTCATCCGCTCGAAGCAGATACAGATATTTATCAATTCATTTGCATCAAGCAGCATTGAAATGGGCATGAGGTTCTTTGTCAAGAAATCGGAATACTGGACATCAAGATGGAAATGTCTTGAAAATATCAAAAAGGCATTCGATAAAAACGGGATCACGATTCCGTACGAACAGATTGATATCCACCTTGATGACAAAAGGGCGAAAAAGGCCTGAACAGGGCGCGTCCGATTTGCGTAAAAGGCTTAATTGTGGTATCATTAGCCGGATCATGGCATATTATATATTTTTATCATGCAGCGTATGAGGGAGGTTTGATATGTCTGTATTGCAAGCAATAATAATGGGGATAGTTCAGGGCCTGACGGAATTCCTGCCCGTAAGCAGTTCGGGACATCTTGCGATAATAAAAGGGCTCTTCGGGGCGGAAACGGATGGCGGGATACTTTTTGATGTCCTCCTCCATGTCGCGACCCTTGCCGCGGTATTTGCGGTATATTATAAGGACGTGATCAGGATACTTGTTGAATTCGGAGGAATATGCAGGGATACATCCGTTAATATAGTAAGATTCTTCAAGAACATATCCGCAATAAACAGAATGGAATACCTTCCGATATGTACGACTCCGTACAGAAGGCTTACGCTGATGCTGATCATTTCAACGATACCGACTGCGATCATGGGTATGCTGCTTTCGAATGTTGTTGATTATGTATCGGGAAACCTGCTCATCGTGGGGCTTTGCCTTATAGGAACAGCCGGTATACTGTTCATTTCGGAACTTATCGAAAACGGAACAAAAAAACAGAAGGAAGCACATTTCGGCGATGCATTAGTCGTTGGCATAAGCCAGGGCTTTGCCGTCCTTCCGGGCCTGTCACGTTCCGGCACCACGATCACCGCATGCCTTTTATGCGGTTTCGACAGACGTTTTGCAGTCAAATATTCATTTATCATGTCAATGCCCGCAATACTCGGTGCGCTTATACTTGAACTGTTCAAGCTTCCCGGAAGCCAGGGCGGGACAGGAGCCGGAGCAGGAGCGTCCGTAGCAGCCATGATACTTGCAGCTGTTATCGGATATTTCGCACTTAAACTTGTAAATGCACTCGCTGTCAACAGACGGTTCAAACCGTTCTGGATATACTGTCTAATAGCCGGGGCTGTATCGATAATAGTATTTCTCGTAAAGATGGGATGATAAGGGAACACAGGGGAGAGTAATGGCCAGGGGAACATCGGCACACAAAAAAAACAGCAGAGGAAAAACCGGGGCATCGGGCCGCGGCAGAAAAAATACGCGTCAGTATGACGGATTATCGGGTGAGATCATTGTGATAGCAGTCGCAGCATTTGCTGTATTGCTGCTGTTGAGCGATCTCGGTTTTGCCGGAGATCTCGGCGGGTTCATAAGCGATCTGTCTTTCGGCATTTTCGGGCTTGTATCATACATTTTCCCGATAATGCTGGTCATAATGACTGTATTTTATGTCAAAAACAAGGGGACGGCGCCAACTGCTCTTAAAATGTGGTCGGGACTGCTAATTTTACTTGTATTATGTGCTTTTGCCCACCTTTTGTTCTTTCCTCATGACAGAGAGACAACAAAGCTTACCGACTATTATGTTCTCTGCCGCGGGATCAAAAACGGCGGCGGTTTCATCGGAGGCGCGATAGGCAGTGCCCTTGATAAGGGCCTCGGCCGGGCAGGCGCTTATATCGTCCTGATCGTACTCCTTATAATCGCCGGTATACTTATAACCGAACGTTCACTTATCGGAAGCGTTGAACGCGGATCAAAAACTCTTATCGATAATGCCAAAAATGACATTGAACGGGCTAAGATAAGACGCATGGAAGAACGTCCGATACGTGAGGAGCAGCGCAGGAACCGTCTTAAGGAAAAAGAGGTCAGGCGCCGCGAAGAAGAACAGCTTCGCCTTCAAAAGGCAAATGAACGCAATGAAAAATTAAGACAGAGGGATCTGGCAAAGCTGCAGCGCAGGCAGGAAGCCGAAAGGATCAGGGAGGAAAACCTGCGCAAGAAGGAAGCCGGACTTCCGCGTATGGACCGCAAGTTTTCCGGTGTTATGCTTGATACCGAATTAAAGTCTCTTAATGACGGCCCTGTCATAAATGATGATATACATGAGCTGTCCTACCGTTTTCCGGCCGGTGACGATCCGGGTGAGATCCCGGGCTTTGATACCGCGGATGAAGACACGGGCCGCATCGATCCGGATGTCTTAAAGCACGAAAACAAGCTCGGGTATGATAATGTAAAGTCATCCCATACGATAAATGTCGATCCGGACGGGATAGATGTAAACGAATATGACTATAACGTCACGAGCAAAGCTTTGATGCCTGATATGAGCGACATGGCAGAAGAAGCAAAATTCGGGAATTTCAAGTCCGAAGATGATGTTAACCGGCAAAAGGCAGTGAAGGCTTCCGTTGACGAATACATGAAACCGTCCGTAAATGTCGGAGAACAAAACGGTACGGTCATCGATAAAAAGCAGAATGTAAATACCGCTAAGGATAACCGCCGCACAAAGATCCGTGATTTTAAATTCCCTCCGGTCAACCTTCTTGTGAAGGGAAGCGGGAACGGCAAGGGTGATTCAAAGCTTGTTCTTGAAGAAAAAGCACGTAAGCTTAAAGAGACTCTTCGGGAATTCGGCGTCGGAGTAACAATGACCGGCTATACACAGGGGCCGGCCATAACAAGGTTTGAGATGAGACCGGATACCGGAGTCAAGGTCAGTAAGGTCCTCGGATTGAGCGATGACATCATGCTCAGCATGGCTGCCAAGAATGTTCGTATCGAAGCGCCCATACCCGGTAAATCACTTATCGGTATTGAGTTGCCAAATGAAGAGAATACAGCCGTCATGCTTCGCGATCTTATAGACAGTCAGGAGTTTAAGAGATCCGACAGTAAACTGAGTTTTGCGGTTGGCAAGGGTTTAAGCGGAGAAACGGTGGTAGCGGATATAGGTAAGATGCCGCACATGCTGATCGCCGGAGCAACGGGTTCCGGTAAATCCGTCTGCATAAATACGCTTATCATGAGCATCCTTTATAAGGCAAGACCGGATGAGGTCAAGCTTATAATGATTGATCCAAAGGTTGTAGAGCTCAGTGTATATAACGGGATCCCGCATCTTATGATCCCGGTCGTCACCGACCCGAAACAGGCCTCCGAAGCCCTTAAGTGGGGTGTTGTCGAAATGGATGACCGTTATAATAAATTCGCCGAGTTCGGTGTGAGGGATCTTAACGGATATAACAAAAAAGTCCGTCAAATGACAGGGATACCCGAAGAAGACCGTTATGAAGTCCTTCCGCGGATCGTTATCATCGTTGACGAGCTTGCGGATCTTATGATGGTCGCTTCCAAAGAAGTCGAGGAATCCATATGCCGCATTGCGCAGAAGGCAAGAGCGGCCGGCATCCATCTGGTAATAGCAACACAGCGTCCGTCGGTGGATGTCGTGACCGGACTTATCAAGGCAAACATGCCCAGCCGTATTGCATTTTCCGTCTCAAGCGGAGTTGATTCACGTACTATACTTGATATGGTCGGCGCGGAAAAACTGCTTGGTAAGGGTGATATGCTTTTCTATCCTCAGGGATATACAAAACCCGCAAGGGTTCAGGGCGCATTCGTATCGGATCAGGAAGTTAATGATGTCGTGGACTTTCTTAAAGAACACTCCGGAAAGGAAGGATATGACGAAGAGATAGCAATGCGGATAAAGAATGCGAGTGCAGCGTCCTCATCAACCGATGGCGGCACTCAGGCGGGAGCGGCCGACGGAAGGGATGAACTGTTCTTAGAAGCTGCGCGTGCGATAATAGACAAGAACAAAGCGTCAATAGGAATGTTGCAGCGTCTGTTCAAGATAGGCTTTAACAGAGCTGCCAGGATAATGGACCAGCTGGCGGATGCCGGTGTCGTCGGTGAAGAAGAAGGTACCAAGCCGCGCAGGGTCCTTATGACTATTGAAGAATTCAATGCGCTGATGCAGGAAGGAAACATGGAATGAAATCTGACATCCAGATAGCACAGGAAGCCGATCTTCTTCCTATAGGAGAGATAGCTGCCGGTATCGGTATAAGCGAAGATGATATAGAGCCATACGGTAAATATAAGGCCAAGCTTTCTGATGAATACTTAAAAAAGATTGCTTCAAACAATGACGGAAAGCTGATTCTCGTGACCGCAATAAACCCGACCCCTGCAGGTGAAGGAAAAACGACAACAAGTATCGGGCTTGCTCAGGCCATGGCCAGGCTTGATAAAAAGGCCATACTTGCATTAAGGGAGCCGTCTCTTGGACCGTGTTTCGGAATTAAAGGCGGGGCTGCGGGCGGCGGCTATTCACAGGTGGTACCGATGGATGAATTAAACCTTCATTTCACCGGTGATTTTCATGCCGTAACAACTGCAAATAACCTTTTGGCGGCAATGCTTGACAACCATATACATCAGGGAAACGAAAAGCGTATAGACACAAGGGCCGTAGTATGGAAAAGATGTCTTGACTTGAATGACAGGGCACTGAGAAACATAATCGTGGGGCTTGGCGAAAAAACCGACGGTTTCGTGCGGGAAGATCATTTTGTTATAACTGTCGCATCCGAGATAATGGCTATACTGTGCCTTGCATCCGACCTTAAGGACCTCAAAAAAAGGCTTGCGAGGATAGTAGTCGCTTACGATCTTGACGGCAATCCGGTCACCGCAGAGGATATAAAGGCTGTCGGTTCAATGACCGCACTGTTAAAGGATGCGATCAAGCCAAATCTTATCCAGACACTTGAACACACACCCGCTTTAGTCCATGGCGGTCCCTTTGCAAATATAGCACACGGATGCAACTCCGTTATCGCCACCAAAGCCGCACTTAAGATGGCTGATTATGTTATTACGGAGGCCGGGTTCGGAGCAGATCTGGGTGCAGAGAAGTTCTTCGATATCAAATGCCGTGCAGCCGGTCTTAAACCCGATGCGGTTGTTCTTGTTGCCACGATCAGGGCGCTTAAATACAATGGCGGAATTCCCAAGGCAGAACTTGCAAAAGAAGATATCAATGCACTGAAAAAAGGTATCGTAAATCTGGAAAAACACATCGAAAATCTCAAGTTATACGGAGTTCCGGTTGTTGTGACTCTTAATTCATTTGAAACGGATACAGAAAAGGAAGTCGATCTTGTCAGGGATTTTTGCCGCAAGAGAGATTGTGAGTTTGCACTCTCAAAAGTATGGGAACTGGGCGGCGAAGGCGGCATAGAACTTGCCGGAAAAGTACTTAAGACCCTTGAGAACAAAAGATCGGATTTTGCTCCGATCTATGAACTTGATACAACAATAGAAGAGAAGATAGCGGCAATAGCGACAAAGATATACGGGGCATCAGGTGTGATTTATTCGTCAAAAGCCGCAAAACAGATGGCCGAACTTGAACGTCTGGGATACGGCGGCCTTCCGGTATGTATTGCAAAGACACAGTATTCATTATCGGATGACCAGACGCTGCTCGGGCGTCCGTCCGGTTTTGATATAAATGTAAGGGAAATGTATGTTTCCGCAGGTGCCGGCTTCATAGTTGCCGTAACAGGAAATATAATGACGATGCCCGGTCTGTCAAAGGAACCTGCGGCATACAGGATAGATGTTGATGATGACGGAAGGATAACAGGTTTATTCTGATCTAAAGACATAAGGGAGAAGACAATGACTGCGATAATCGACGGTAAAGCCATTTCACAGAAGATAAAAGATGAACTCAAGGAGGAAGTAGCACGCAAAAAAGCGCAGGGACGATCCGCTACACTTGCCGTTATACAGGTCGGCAACGATCCGGCATCGACGGTCTATGTGGGAAACAAGAAGAAGGCCTGCGCATATATCGGGATCGAATCGGAAAGTTTCGAGCTTCCGGAGGAAACAACACAGGATGAGCTCCTTGAAGTTATCGACAGGTTAAATGACGATCCCGGGATAACCGGTATCCTTGTCCAGCTCCCCGTCCCGGCTCATATAGATGAAGATACGATAATCCGCCGTATATCACCTCTTAAAGATGTGGACGGATTTCATCCCATGTCCGTGGGCGCATTGTGCATAGGCGAAAAAGGATTTGTAAGCTGTACACCGGCCGGTATCATGAAGCTTCTTGAATATTCAGGGATTGATGTATCGGGAAAAGAATGCGTTGTTATCGGCAGGAGCAATATAGTAGGCAAACCCATGTCGCTTCTTCTGCTTCGTGCAAACGGTACAGTGACAATATGCCATTCAAAGACAAAAAACTTAAAAGAGGTAGCCTCGAGGGCTGATATACTTGTAGTTGCGATAGGCAGACCACGGATGATAAATGAGGAATATGTCAAGGATGGCGCTGTTGTCATCGATGTGGGGATCCACCGCATGGAAGACGGAAAGCTTTGCGGCGATGTTGACTTTGACAGGGTTAAGGATAAATGCAGTGCGATAACCCCTGTCCCCGGAGGGGTTGGCCCTATGACGATCGCGATGCTCATGTATAATGTCGTGAGCGCGATGTAATGCTTAATTATTCATCTTTTACTGGGTAAGATTTATGATTTGTCCTAAATGCGGAGCCGAGATCCGTGAAGGGTTTCTATATTGTTCCGAGTGCGGCGAAGAGATAAAGATAGTACCTGATTTCGAGGTCGAACTTGAAGTCGGGATAGAGGAGACTATCTCGGAGGTCGCGGAACTTATTGCGGATTCGGTCGAAGACGAAACATCCGGGGAGGAAAGCGTACCCGTCGATGTCAAAAGATCCGATGAAAAAAAGACCCGAAGTTATATAGGGCCGGGTCTTCTTGTTGTGTGTGCTCTTATAGCGGCACTTGCACTTTCTTTCGGTATATACCGTATCGTGCGTTACTTCAATGATTATTATTCTTATGATGTCCAGTATGCACGCGCTCAGAGCCTGTTTGATGAGGGCGACTATGAATCCGCCGTATCAGCCGCAAGACATACGGTCTCGCTCAACCGTAAGGAAACCGGCCCGCGTCTTCTTCTGGCAGATTCATATTACAGGCTTGATAAATATGACGAATCTATCGCGGTACTGAACGATCTGCTGAATGATCGTCCCCATGACATGGCCGTATATGAACGTCTTCTTGAAAATTATGAAAAGGAAGGCGATACGGATTCCATCATAAGGCTTTCCGAAGGGGTAAAGGATCCCGATATCCGGAAGATGTTTGAAGGATACGTATCAAATGCCCCGCAGTTTGGTACCGATGCAGGCATATATTACGAGCCCGTCGAACTTAGCCTTAGCGCAGAAGGCGAGGGGCAGATAAGGTATACGGTGGACGGAAATGAGCCTGACATAGGATCCGCCCTTTATACGGGCCCTATAAAGATCGACGAAGGCGAGACCACGGTATGGGCCGTATTTGTAAATGAAAAGGGTATAATAAGTGAATCCGTCAGCAAAAATTATATAGTAGAAAAGATCCAGACAGCACCTCCCAGGATCGTAACGCAGCCCGGGAGTTATTCGATCCCCCAGCTCATAAAGGTTGAAGAACCCATAGAAGGTGTGATACATTATACTTCGGACGGTTCGGAACCGGATGGATCGTCCGATGAATATGAACCGCCTGTTCTTATGCCTCTCGGAAAGAGTGAATTTAAGTTCATAACAGTCACTCCATCCGGTGGTACGAGCGATGTTGTGAGCGCTCAATACGATCTTAAGATAAGCGGGATAGTAGATGCATCATATGCACAGTCAGCGGTGCAGATGAAGCTTATCTCAATAGGAAAGCCCGTTATGGATCATACTTTCAAGGCGGCATACGGATACTCAAATGAAGGCCGGAGCTATTATGTGATAGAGGAGTATTCGGGTTCGAGCAGACTCGGGAACATGTACGCGGTGGATGCACAGTCAGCCGAAGTCTTCACGCTGACCCGCAACAAAGCCCGCGGAAATTACGATTTCGGGATAGTAAATCCTTTTTGATCAGCCTTTATGTCCGGAAACAAACCATATATTGATATGGTATTAAATATATTTACGGGAGGAAGCATAATGTATAAGATCCTTAAGGCCGAAAAGCTGGCCGATAACATCTATCTTATGGATGTTGAAGCAAAGAGAGTTGCCAAATCATGTATGCCCGGGCAATTCGTGATCGTCAAGATCGATGAAAAGGGCGAGCGTATACCTCTGACGATATGCGACTATGACAGGGAAAAAGGAACTATCACCATCGTATTCCAGATCGTCGGTGCCTCGACAGCCAGGATGTCCAAACTAAAAGCCGGTGATTCATTCAGGGATTTCACAGGTCCTCTCGGCCGTCCTTCCGAGTTATGCGACAAGTCTTTGGAAGAACTTAAGAAGATGAAGATCCTCTTCGTAGCCGGCGGTGTGGGAACGGCACCGGTATATCCTCAGGTTAAATGGCTTAAGGAAAACGGTGTTGATGCCGACGTCATCGTAGGTTCAAAGACCTATGATCTGCTCATCCTTGAAAAGGAGATGGAAGCGGTTGCCGGAAATCTTTATGTGACTACCGACGATGGATCGTATAAGAGAAAAGGAATGGTTACAGAGGTCATTAAGGATCTTGTGACAAATGAAGGAAAAAAATACGATGTATGCATAGCCATAGGTCCCATGATCATGATGAAATTCGTCTGCCTTCTTACAAAAGACCTCGATCTTCCTACCGTGGTCAGCCTTAATCCCATAATGGTTGACGGAACCGGAATGTGCGGTGCATGCCGTGTGACTGTCGGAGGCGAAGTGAAGTTTGCCTGCGTAGACGGGCCGGAATTTGACGGACATAAAGTTGATTTTGATCAGGCCATGAAGCGTCAGCAGTTATATAAGACAGAAGAGGGCCGTGCATTCTTAAGACAGCAGGAAGGCGACACCCATCACGGAAATTGCGGAGGTGATAAATAATGGAGACAGATGTATTAAAGAGAGTCCCTATAGCGGAACAGGATCCCAAGGTAAGAGCCGCAAATTTCGATGAGGTATGCCTTGGCTATAACAGTGAAGAAGCGGTAGCGGAAGCCGGACGCTGTTTAAACTGCAAGAATGCGCGCTGCATTCAGGGATGCCCGGTTGCAATAAACATTCCGGAATTCATTCATGAAGTCAAGGAAGGTAATTTCGAAAAAGCAAGCAGGATCATATCCGAGGCTTCTTCTCTTCCTGCAGTATGCGGACGTGTCTGCCCGCAGGAAAGCCAGTGTGAAGGACAGTGCATAAGGGGAATAAAAGGTGACCCTGTATCCATAGGCAAGCTTGAACGTTTTGTTGCCGACTGGGCAAGGGAGAATAACATTAAGCCTAAGGCTCCGGAAGAAAAGAACGGCAAAAAAGTTGCCGTTATAGGATCCGGCCCCGCAGGTCTTACATGTGCGGGTGAACTTGCCAAGAAGGGTTATGATGTTACTATTTTTGAAGCCCTTCACGAACCGGGCGGGGTTTTGGTTTACGGTATCCCCGAATTCCGTCTCCCCAAACAGGCTGTGGTTGCACCTGAGATAGAAAATGTAAAGGCTCTCGGAGTAAAGATCGAAACCAATGTTATCATCGGCAAGTCTACCACGATCGATGAACTCATGGAAGAAGAAGGATTCGATGCGGTGTTCATCGGATCCGGTGCCGGCCTTCCGAGGTTTATGGGTATACCGGGTGAAACCGCAAACGGCGTTTTCTCCGCAAATGAATATCTTACCAGAAGCAATCTGATGAAGGCCTTCGATGAAGATTACGATACTCCCATCAAGCCGGGTAAAAAGGTGGCGGTAGTCGGAGGCGGAAACGTTGCAATGGACGCTGCAAGGACTGCTTTAAGGCTCGGCGCTGACGTTACGATCGTTTACAGGCGTTCCGAATCAGAGCTTCCTGCCAGGGTAGAGGAAGTTCATCATGCAAAGGAGGAGGGTATAAAGTTCAATCTCCTCACCAATCCGACTGAAATACTCGTTGACGAGAACGGATGGGTAAAAGGCATGAAGTGTGTCAGAATGGAACTCGGCGAACCGGATGAATCAGGCAGGAGGTCTCCGGTGGTCATCCCGGATTCCGAATTTGAGATGGAACTTGATACGGTGATCATGTCGCTCGGAACATCACCCAACCCTCTTATCTCTTCGACAACAAAGGGGCTTGATGTCAACAAACGCAAATGCATCGTTGCATCGGAAGACAATGGTATGACGAGCAAGTCCGGTGTATATGCCGGCGGCGATGCTGTTACCGGTGCGGCCACGGTAATACTTGCCATGGGTGCAGGTAAAGCTGCCGCAAAGGGTATAGATGAATATTTAAACGGGAACGATCGTTAAATTTCGTTAAATAGAGGCACTTTCAGTGCCTCTATTGATATATTTAAATCCATGAATATTGACATCATATGCGTCGGACGTATAAAAGAAAAATTCTTAAAGGATGCAATAGCAGAGTACAGTAAACGGCTGTCTTCGTTCTGCCGGCTTAATATAATCGAAGTTGCCGATGAAAAGACGGTCGACGGACAGAGCGAGGCCTTAAACGACCGTGTCAGGCTGACTGAAGGAAAAAGAATTCTTAAGCATATTAAGAGCGATGCAATGATCATATCGCTTGAGATAGAAGGCAAACAGGAATCATCCGTCCGGTTCGCCGGGCTTATAAATGATGCCGGTATTAACGGCTGCAGCCATATCCAGTTCATCATAGGGGGTTCACTCGGCCTTGACGATACCGTCACACAAAAAGCCGATATGCATCTTTCTTTTTCAAAGATGACTTTTCCCCACCAGCTCATGAGGATCATATTGCTTGAACAGATATACAGAAGTTTTAAGATAAACAACAACGAGCCTTATCATAAATAAAGATGAAGGGAGCAAACATATGCCGGATGATCTGTATACAAGATCGATCACATTGGACCCAAGATACGCAGGAAATGTCTTCGGTGAGCTTGACTGTCATGCAAAACGTATAGAACGTTCATTAAACGTGAATATCGTTGAAAGGAACGGAAGTGTCAATGTGACCGGAGCCGGGGATGATGTGGAAAGAGCGGTCCGTGTATTAAAGGAGCTTACCGCATTATCATCAAACGGTAATGAGATAAATGAGCAGAGTGTTACCTACTGCATAACAATGGCGCTCGAAAACATCGAAGGATCAATGGCATCCATGGATGAAAGCGTGATCTGTCATACCGTAAACGGCAAACCCATCAAACCCAAAACCCTTGGGCAGAAGAACTATCTTGATGCGATAAGAAAAAACATGATAGTTTTCGGTATGGGGCCGGCGGGAACCGGAAAGACATATCTTGCAATGGCCATGGCGATCACGGCTTTTAAGAAAGAAGAAGTGTCAAGGATAATCCTCACAAGACCTGCGATCGAAGCCGGTGAAAAGCTCGGATTCCTGCCGGGTGACCTTCAGAGCAAGGTCGATCCTTATCTGCGGCCTCTTTACGATGCATTATACCAGATAATGGGAGCCGACAGTTTTGTGAAGAATCTCGAAAAAGGTCTGATAGAAGTGGCTCCTTTGGCGTATATGAGGGGAAGGACACTTGATAATGCGTTCATAATACTTGACGAAGCCCAGAATACTACTCCCGCACAGATGAAGATGTTCCTTACAAGGATCGGATACGGGTCAAAAGTGGTCGTCACAGGCGATCTTACCCAGAAGGATCTTCCGAAAGACACCTCAAGCGGACTTGATATAGCAATTAAGGTTCTTAAGGATGTTGAAGAAATCTCCTTTATAAACCTGACATCAAAGGATGTGGTACGTCATCCTTTGGTCCAGCGGATAGTCAATGCATATGAGAAATATGAAAAGAAAGAAAATGATCGAAAAGAAAAACATATACGCGCACATCGCACGATGAAAAATCCACAGTACATCAAGAGGTAATAAAATGACTTACGGTTTTGAGAATGAGGCTGATGCGGTATTTGATTTTGATGCCGAAAATGTATACCATGCTGCTGTAAACGCTGTGCTTGATGAGGAAAACTGTCCTTACGAAGCGTGTGTCGATCTTATAATAACTACCGATGATGAGATAAGGCGCATAAACAAAGAACAGCGCGGTATCGATTCACCCACGGATGTTTTATCCTTTCCGATGGTCAGTTACGAAATCCCCGCCGACTTTTCACATGTCGAAGAAACCCCCGGATGTTTTGATCCGGACACGGGAGAACTTCTTCTCGGAGACATGATGATCTCATCAGAAAGGATAAGGTCCCAGGCGGCCGAATACGGGCACAGTACACTTCGAGAATTTGCTTTTCTAATCGTTCACAGTATGTTACACTTAATTGGATATGACCATATTGAGGAAGAAGACCGGTCCCTGATGGAGGAAAAACAAAAGACGATCATGGGAACGCTCAATATTTTGAGGTAGGGGATGTATAATAAGGAGGGTAAGAGGTCCAATTTCATAGTCCAGGGAGGAATACTCGCGATCACGGGTGTCATTTCCCGTATCATCGGACTTGTATACCGTATACCGCTTCAGAAGAAGATCGGCGACAGCGGAATGGGCTATTATTCGGCCGCCTTTCAGATCTATTCCATAATGCTCATCATATCTTCATACAGTCTGCCCACGGCAGTATCCAAGCTGGTAGCGATGCGTGCCGCCAAGGGTCAGTATAAGAATGCCAAACGTATACTTCACGGAGCCATGCTTTTTGCAGTTATCACCGGCGGCGCGGCATGTTTTATAGTGCTGTTCGGAGCCGATACAATGGCTTCAAATATAATGAACCTTCCAAAGAGTGCGATAGCCTTAAGAGTCCTCGCACCAACGCTTCTCATAGTTGCCGTAATGGGCGTCCTCAGGGGATATTTCCAGGGCCTTGGAACGATGATGCCGACCGCATTCTCGCAGCTTTTTGAACAGATCGTAAATGCAGTCATATCCGTGGCTGCGGCAATTTATCTTTTTGAATACGGGACCAAAGTATCCGCACTTCTTCAGGACAAGTCATACAGTGCAGCATACGGTGCTGCCGGAGGCACACTCGGAACCTGTACGGGAGCTCTTTTCGGCCTTTTGATGCTGGCCGTTATGTATGCTTTCCACAACCGGGAGATGAAGAAGAACGTATATAACGATCCCACCGTCCGCAGCGACAGTTTTCCGCGTATCCTGCGTATCCTTATAAT
This sequence comes from Lachnospiraceae bacterium, assembly GCA_024692905.1. GTDB lineage: Bacteria > Bacillota > Clostridia > Lachnospirales > Lachnospiraceae > UBA2868. Next base: position 75,954 of record JAILLY010000123.1, read on the forward strand.
TACGATACTTCCCGTCATCTTAAGCAGTACGATATATAACATATCCGATGTGCTCGATCAGGGCATGTTCGGCTCGGTCATGAGCAAAAGAGGGCTTGACGAACACGATATCGCATCATACTGGGGAATATTCAGCACCAAATACAAAGTTATAATAAATGTACCCGTGGCATTGGCCAACGCTTTATGTTCTTCTATAATGCCTTCCCTTACGGCCTGTGTCGAACAGGGTAAATATAAACTTGCCCGCCATAAAGTAAGGCTCGGTATGCGTTTTGTCATGATAATCGCCTTTCCCTGCGCAATGGGACTGAGCGTCCTTGGCCGTCCCATACTTGACATGCTCTTCACCGGTGAGATAGACGAACCGGCAATGCTGCTCCGTATCGGATCCGCAACTGTTATTCTTTATTCAATGTCCACCCTTTCAAACGGAGTACTTCAGGGCATTAACAAGCTCAATATCCCCGTAAGAAATGCAGCCATAGCACTCGCGATACATATGGGAGCTTTATATCTGTTCATAGGTGTTCTCGACCTTAAGCTCTACGGTGTTGTGATGGCCGTCATCATATTTGCCCTCATAATATGCATACTTAACTGGATAAGCATAGGACGGTATCTCTCATACAGGCAGGAGATAAGAAAGACCTTCCTGATACCGTTCACTGCATCGGCAATAATGGGTGTTATTATATTTTTGGCATATAAACTTATCGGTAATGTGGCCGGAGAATCATTATCGACCGCCATTTCCATACTCATAGGTGTATGCGTATACTTTGTATCCCTGATCCTGCTCAAGGGAGTGAACGAAGCTGAGATAAGGAGCTTTCCGGGCGGTGATATACTTGCGGGGATCGCATTGACGCTGCGCCTTATAAGATAGGAGACTTGGATGATACGCATAGACAGGATCAAGATCCCCGTTCCCGAAAAGGAGGGTGAGCTAAAGTCAAGGATAACGCGTATCCTGAAAATGAATAAAGCCGTCAAGGGCGGTGTGGAGCCCCGTTTCACCTTTGAGATCCTTAAAAGATCGCTGGATGCAAGAAAGAAACCGGAGCTTTTTTATATATACTCGGTTGCGGTAACTCTTGAAAGCGCACTCGAGGAAAAGCTGCTTAAATACTCCGGAAACCTTAACATGTCGGAATATACCCCCGTCATTTACAATATCCCAAAACCTTCGGGGCACGTTATAATGACAGAAAGGCCGGTCATCGTAGGCTCCGGTCCTGCGGGTCTTTTTTGTGCGTATATCCTGTGCCTTAACGGATATTCACCTCTCATACTCGAGCGCGGCGGATCGGTTGACGAACGCAGCGAAACCGTTCGCAGGTTCTGGAACACAGGGCGACTTGATCCCGATTCAAATGTTCAGTTCGGCGAAGGCGGTGCGGGTACATTTTCAGACGGCAAATTAAATACAGGTGTAAATGACAGGGCCGGACGGAACAGGTTTGTGCTCGATACCTTTATAAATTTCGGTGCACCCTCACAGATCGCATACGAAAACCGGCCTCATCTCGGGACCGACATGCTTGTTGATATCGTGCGTTCAATGCGCAAATTTATTACCGGACACGGAGGCAGCATAAAGTTCAACACACGCTTTACCCGATTTGAAAAAGACAGTGACGGCATATGCGCGGTTTATGCAAGACACAAGGGCTCACCGGAGGAGATGCTCATAAAGACCAACTGTCTTATCCTTGCAACGGGGCATTCGGCAAGAGATACCTTTAAGATGCTCCACGAAAACGGTATCGGGATGCAGCCCAAGAATTTTGCCGTAGGGTTAAGGATACAACATCCTTTGGACATGATAAACACCGGAAGGTACGGAGAAAATTTCGATCCGTCTCTCCCGAGTGCAGAGTATAAGATGACCTATCATGCACGGAACGGACGTGATGTATATACATTCTGCATGTGTCCGGGAGGATATGTGATAAATGCATCCAGCGAACCCGGCATGCTTGCCGTAAACGGCATGAGTTACTCGGGACGTGATGCGCGTAATTCAAACAGCGCGATCATCGTATCTGTAGGCGAAAAAGACTTCGGTTCCGATGATCCTCTTGCCGGCATGTACTTTCAAAGAAAGCTCGAAGAAACGGCTTACGGAATGTGCTCCGGACGTATTCCCGTACAGAAATACGGCGATTACAAAGCCAATACCATAAGTTCGGATACGGGAAAAGTCATCCCATGTATGAAAGGTTCCTACGGACTTGCAAACCTTCGTTCCCTGTTCAGTGAGGACATTAACTCGGCAATCATTGAATCGATAGACAAATTCGGTTATACTATTGAAGGTTTTGACCGGGAAGATTCAATACTTGCAGGCGTTGAGAGCAGGACATCATCACCGCTGCGCATCCTCAGGGATGAAAGCTTCATGGCAAATATACCGGGAATGTTTCCCTGCGGTGAGGGCGCCGGATATGCCGGCGGTATCACAAGTGCCGCAATGGACGGGATCAGGGTTGCGGAAAAGATCCTTGAAAGGTATGCCCCGGCAAGAACATTCAGGATGTGTTCATAAATATTAAAATATAACGGAGTGCGATATGAGAAATACGGATCCAGACGAAAAAGAAAGATCATACAGAAGCCGGTTAAAGGAAAGGAAGCGCATCGTAGTCAAGATAGGTTCTTCCTCGCTCCATCATATGACGACCGGAGAACTTAATCTTACAAAGATGGAAAGGCTTGTCCGTGAACTGTGTGAACTTAAAAATCAGGGCAAGGATGTCATCCTCGTCTCATCAGGCGCCATAGCCGTGGGGCGGAAGGTAATGAACATAAATCCAAGCGAAAAAGATATCCCCGTAAAGCAGGCATGCGCCGCAGTCGGTCAGGCAAGACTTATGATGATATACCAGAAACTGTTTGCGGAGTACAATCATACAACTGCCCAGATACTCATGACCAAGCATACGATAGTTGATGAGATAAACCGCAGGAATGCTCATAATACCTTTACACAGCTGCTTAAAATGGGAGTCATTCCGGTAGTAAACGAAAATGATACCGTAGCTATCCATGAGGTTGAAGATACAATAGGTGATAACGATTTTCTTTCGGCAGTCGTTGCGAATCTTGTCGGAGCAGACCTGCTTATCCTTCTTTCGGATATCGACGGACTGTATACGGATGATCCCCGTTCCAATAAAGATGCCGGGTTCATATCACTTGTTGAGGATCTTAACGACGTAATGGATATGGGCAAGGAATCAACCGGAAGCAATATAGGTACCGGCGGTATGAGCGCCAAGCTTCATGCTGCTACGGTAGCGGTAAATGCCGGCACGGACATGGTCATCGCCAACGGCAAAGATGTGAGCGTTATCCACAAGATAACCGAGGGCCGGTTCTACGGGACTCTCTTCAAGTCACGGAAAGATGACAGTTTCGACATTGCAGACTACATAGACAAAATGTGATGATCCGGGGTACCGATATGAACATGGATGAAAAGATAAAACGGATAAATGAGTTATACCACAAGTCGAAAGACAAGGGACTCACGGACGAAGAAAAGGAAGAACAGCAGAAGCTTCGCCGCGATTATATCGATTCCGTTAAGAACAGCTTAAGAAGCCAGCTTAACAATGTAAATATTCTCGAAAATGACGGGAGCATAACAAACCTCGGTAAAAAATACGGTAGTTCCGGGTATAAAGGGGACCTTAATGTTAAATGACTTCGCCGCGGATATAAACGAAGAAAAGAAACTCATCAGAAAACGTCTCATTAAAGAACGCCTTGACATAATTCCTGCCGACAGGAAAAGATACGATGAGGCTATCCTTTTAAATCTCACGAAGCTTTCCGGATATATGACATCAGATATACTTCTTACATATGCTTCATATAACGGTGAAGCCGATACGTTTTGCCTTATTGAAGATGCTGTAAAAAACGGAAAGCGAGTGGCGTGTCCGAGATGCACGGTAAAAAACGGGGAACCTGTGCTTGAGTTTAGATACATTGGCTCAGCCAAAGAACTGATAAGCGGATATAAGGGTATCCCCGAGCCTGGTGAGGATAATACAAAGACGGTGGAAGATCGTGATATTAAAAAGGCTGCGGTGATAATACCGATGGTCGGATATGATCCCTCCGGCAACCGGATCGGATACGGCAAGGGCTTCTATGACAGATTCCTTTCCCGGAACAGGACCGGAATAAACATAGGGATCGCATACTCATGTCAGGAATGCATTTCACTTCCTGCCTGCCGCCATGACATTAAACCAGATATCATAGTTACCGAAAAGGCCATTTTAAAGATCAGCCCGTAACGGAGATAATATGAAAGACCAAACAAACAGAATCCCGCCCGCCACAGAGCCGGAACGTCAGTACTATTATATCGATCTCGCCTCCGGTCTTCTTAAGGAAAGGGCAGGACGGCTTAACCACAGCCTGACATTTCATGTCACAACCTTCGGATGCCAGATGAATGCAAAGGATTCCGAAAAAATGTACGGTATAATGGACCGTATGGGACTGACTTACTGTGAAGAGGAAAAGGATGCGGATATCGTTCTTTTCAATACCTGCACGATCCGTGACAATGCGAATCAGAAATTCTACGGACATCTGGGTTCTCTTAACGACAAGAACCACAGGAATCCCGGCCGGATAGTCATGGTATGCGGATGCATGATGCAGGAACCGGAATGTGTAAAACGCATAATCGAAGGATACAGGATCGTTAATATAATATTCGGAACACATAACATATATAAACTGGCCGAGCTTATGTGCGAACATCTGATGAGCGGACGTTTCGTAAGTGATGTCTGGGACAGGCCCGGTGAGATAGTCGAAGATATTCCGAGCCGCCTTAAATATCCGTTCAAAGCCGGTGTGAACATTATGTACGGATGCAACAACTACTGTACCTACTGCATTGTTCCGTATGTACGCGGGCCGGAGAGGAGCAGAAACGCCAAAGACGTGATCTGTGAATGCGAGAAGCTTGCATCGGAAGGGGTTAAGGAAGTGATGCTCCTTGGGCAGAATGTAAATTCCTACGGAAACGGCATAAAGGACTGTATCACATTTCCGGAACTCCTTAAGGAAGTCGAACGTGTTGAAGGCATAGAGCGCATAAGATTTATGACATCCCATCCAAAGGATCTGTCTGATGACCTTATTAACGTCATGAAAGGATCGTCGAAGATATGCCGCCATATACATCTGCCTCTGCAATCGGGGAGCAGCAGGATACTCAAGGCAATGAACCGAAGGTATACAAAAGAACAGTATCTTGAACTCGCAAAAAAGATACGGGATGAACTTCCTCAGACTTCGATAACTACTGATATAATAGTCGGATTCCCGGGGGAAACCTCAGAGGATATCGACGATACCATAGATGTGATAAAACAGGTGAGTTTTGACGGAGCATTCACTTTTGTTTATTCACCCAGAACAGGCACGCCGGCCGCTTCCATGCCCGGCCGTCCGTCCGGTGAATGGATAAAGCATGAATTTGACCGTGTCTTAACGGCAGTTCAGGAAGAAAGCCGTAAAAGGGCAGGGCTTTTTACCGGCAGCATACAGGATGTACTGGTTGAAGGTATAAGCGAACAGGATCCGTCGCTTGTTAGCGGGCGTATGAGCAACAATCTTATCGTTCACTTTCCCGCCGATGCTTCGCTCATCGGCAAGATATGTGATGTTAAACTCATTGATTGCCGCGGGTTTTATTATATCGGAGAGCGTTTATGAGATGCCATTTTGATATTTACATATCGAAATGTATAAGAGTATAATATTTATGCGGCATTTGAGGCCAAATATAAACGAAAAGGAGACCTGATCATGATCCAGAACAACATCGCAGCTAAAGTCAATGAAAACTGTCGTCTTGCAGACGAAGAAGTTGAAGCGGCCATTTCGGCTCTCGGCCTGAAATACTATAACGAAAACAGAAATAATCCGGAAGCAAAATATCCCGAAGACATCGATGCGATCAAGAAATTAAAGGCAAAATCCTATATGTGGAACCAGTATCGCTTAAGCCTTGACGGAAAGCGTATGTGTGAGAAATGCAAAGCCACCATCACATCAGACAGCCTTTTCTGCAACAAATGCGGTACAAGCCTTAAAGAGCTTGATTTTTCATCATTTGAAGCCGAATTACAGTCTGCGGCTCCCGCGGTTGAAAACGTATGTCCCCAGTGCGGAACACCCGTTGAGGATGGTGCGTTGTTCTGCGAAACATGCGGAATGAGACTTGCATGACACTCTTAAATTCCCGACATATGCGGAGGTCAGTGAATGTTTTGTAAGAATTGCGGAAATCAGTTAAAAGATTCGGCATCTTTCTGCCCGAAATGCGGATGGAAAAAAGAGCAGGCTCCCGCACCCACGCCTCCTGTACAGGCGGGGCCCGGATATTCTGCACCCGCTCAGAATGTAACCGTACACACGGATCGGGATAATGAAAGACCGCCCCAAAAGCATAATCTTGCAATAGTCCTTGCCGTGATCTTTGGCGTACTGCTGATCGCCGGCGGAGTTACGGCATTTATCATATTCCGTTCAAAGGATAAAAATCCGGATGAAGATATAAATACCGTTGCAGAAGAGCCGGTTGAGGATCCCGAAGAAGACCCGGCCGAAGATGTGCCGGTATCGGATGAAGCCATAAAGCAGCTGAAGGACATAATCGCTCAGGCCGATGAATATGCCGCCGTCTGGGAAAGTGTTGACTTTGAAGATATGCAGGCTTCCATGGATGCGACCGAGCAGTTTTACAATGAACTGTACGATCTGACGGAGCAGATAAAAGCAATAAAAGGACTTCCGGCAAATGTTTCCGGGGCAAGTGTCGATGCTTTCAGCATGTATATGACAGCCATGGAGGCACTCTATAAAAATTATATAGTCCTTAACGATCTTATGGCGCTTGCGGATTCGATCAAGGCCGATAATGATATCATCGATAATTTTAACAGCTTTGTCGATCAGTATGATGCGATATCTTGTCCCGACAACCTTAAGGATTCATGGGACAAGATAGGCAAGTCCATAGACTCCTTTGCGACAGCGATCATCCGCAGCGACGAATCATCCCAGTTAAACGATAATCTGCGTATGGCATCAGCCGATAATCATTTTACGCGTTTCGGCACAGTGCTTGAAAATGAGATCTCTTTTATTGTCGGTATAGTGGAAGAGGAGCTTGAATTTGCACTTGATCAGGTGAATACAGGTGATGAGATCTTCAGCGAGCTTGAAAGCGTTCTGGAAATGCCCCGGGAAGAGATGGAAGCTCATGTGTTTAACTATGATATCGATAATGTGCTGAGTGATTTTGCATTTGATCATGTGGATGTGATCTATCCCTCTCTGTATAATACATACAGCAGCTTTGTAACCGTTAAGACCGGATGTATCTCGGGAAGCCGTGATATTACAATAACCTGTGAGATACCCGAATTATCGCAGTCGGTTTCGCAGGATTATCATATCGGTCCGGCGCTTACCGTTATAAACATAAAACCTCCTGCCGCATCCGGCAGGCATAACCTTGATTCTGCATGGGATACGCAGATAAGGCTTTCGATAAAAGACAAGAAGGACGGAAGCAGCTTATCGGAACAGTCATTCAGGGTGCACATCGCAAGCAGGAATGATTTTATGTGGGAATCAAATGAATTCGGTGTTATAACGCAGGACAATATCCTATGCTTCCTGTCACCCGATTCAAAAGCCATCACCGATCTTAAGAGAAACTCGATCGATCTGTTAAGCAACATGACACAAGGCACCATGTCAAGCCTCGCAGGATATCAGGGACCTTACTACCTTAGTGATGATTCGGACGGCGACGGACAATATGACAATGAGGTATATGCAGAGGCTGTTACTACATATCTGCAGGCTGCGGCCCTTATGCGGGAACTCTCGGAAATGGGTGTCCGTTATACAAATGATGCTTTTTCGATCGATAATGCCGATCAGCATATACTGTTCCCGGATCAGGTCCTTGAGAACAAAACGGGATTATGTATAGAGACATCACTTGTCATAGCAAGTGCTCTTCAGAGCATGGGAATGCATACATTCCTTGTATTTCCTCCCGGACATGCACAGGTGGCCGTTGAGACATGGAACGGTTCGGGTATGTATTTCCTTATAGAGACCACTGCAATACCGAACACGGCAGGTGATTTTGTGGATGATGCAAATCACTGGCTGAGCGAAGAAGAGACAACCGACTGGGATAATGCTCCGATCGCATTCTATTCTTCGGACAACTGGGCGGAGTACTTAAAAGACAGCTATGTTATCGACTGCAGTGACGGGGCGATGCTCGGGCTCACACCGTTTTCAAACTGATAAATAAAATTTTGGAGGAACCAGATGAACAGACCAATGACCATGACCCAGAAAATACTTGCCGAACATGCATCCCTTCCGTATGTGGAAGCGGGACAGCTGATCGAAGCAAAGTTAGACCTGGTACTTGGAAATGACATCACCACTCCCGTAGCTATAAGGGAGATGGATAAGATGAAGAAAAAAGGAGTTTTTGACAAGGATAAGATAGCCCTTGTAATGGATCATTTCATTCCGAACAAGGATATAAAATCAGCGGAGAACTGCAAGAGCGTACGTGAATTTGCCTGTGAACACTGTATCACAAATTATTATGATGTCGGTGAAATGGGTATCGAACATGCGCTTCTTCCCGAGAAAGGTCTTACCGTAGCCGGTGATGCTATAATCGGAGCCGATTCCCATACATGCACATATGGTGCACTCGGAGCTTTTTCAACCGGCGTGGGAAGTACCGATATGGCGGCCGGTATGGCTACAGGCAAGGCATGGTTCAAGGTTCCTTCAGCCATAAAGTTTAATCTTACCGGAACTCCTTCCAAATGGATAAGCGGCAAGGACGTTATCCTGCATATCATCGGGATGATAGGTGTGGACGGTGCGCTTTACCGTTCCATGGAATTTACCGGCGACGGGATAAAGCATCTTTCGATGGACGACCGTTTTACGATCGCAAATATGGCGATCGAAGCGGGAGGCAAAAACGGTATTTTCCCCGTTGATGATCTTACAATAGAATATATGAAGGCTCATTCATCAAGACCTTATAAGATATTTTCCGCGGATGAGGACGCCGAATACGATGAGGAATATACGATCGATCTTTCGTCTTTAAAACCGACCGTGGCATTCCCTCATCTTCCCGAGAACACAAAGACGATAGACGAGATAAAGGAACCCGTCAGGATAGATCAGGCCGTGATCGGATCCTGTACGAACGGACGGCTTGATGACTTAAGGATAGCCGCATCTGTACTTAAGGGCAAAAAAGTCAAAAAAGGTGTAAGGTGTATCATAATACCGGCAACTCAGGCTATCTACCTTAAAGCGATGGAAGAGGGGCTTCTTAAGATATTCATTGAAGCAGGTGCGGTTGTATCCACCCCGACCTGCGGACCCTGCCTCGGAGGATATATGGGGATACTTGCAGCCGGCGAGCGGTGCATATCAACCACAAACCGCAATTTCGTCGGACGCATGGGACATACCGAATCCGAAGTATATCTTGCTTCACCCGCAGTCGCAGCAATGAGTGCAGTAAACGGTTATATAAGCTGCCCGGAATAAAGGAAAACAGGGACATATTCAAGGAGAATGATATGAACGCAAAAGGAACTGCTTACAAATACGGAGACAATGTAGATACCGATGTTATAATACCCGCACGTTATCTTGCTATCCAGGATAAGGATGAACTGGCGGGACACTGCATGGAAGATATCGATAAGGATTTCGTAAAAAAGATCAATAAAGGAGATATCCTTGTTGCCGGAAAAAACTTCGGATGCGGGTCCTCGAGAGAACATGCACCGCTTGTCATCAAGGTTTCGGGCATCAGCTGTGTAATAGCCGAGACTTTCGCGCGTATATTTTTCAGGAATGCGATCAACATCGGTCTGCCCATAATCGAATGTCCCGAAGCATCGGAAAACATCGAAGACGGTAACGAGGTCGAGGTTGACTTTGACAAAGGGATCATATATAACCTTACCAAAAAAGAGGAATATAAAGGGCAGCCTTTCCCCGAATTCATGCAGAAGATCATAAAGGCTGAGGGGCTTGTAAATTATATTAATGAAGAGTCGTAGAAGGAACGATATCATACTCATCTTACTCTTTATCATCATTTCGGTCATTATATCGCTTTTCATACACTTCCGGCATGAAGACGGTATGTATGCATGCGTGTATGTCGACAATGTTTTAACGGGCCGCTATCCCTTGAACATAAATGAAACGGTAAGGATAAACGGTTATCTCGGCGGTACCAACGTTCTTTCGATAGAAGACGGATACGCACGGATGACCGGGGCTTCATGTCCTGACGGATTATGTATAAATCAAGGCGCCGTTAACGGAACGGGACAGTCGATAATATGCCTTCCGAACAGGGTGGTGGTAAAGATAACAGGGCAGGAAGATGACGGATATGATGCATATACGCAATGATCACACGATACCGCGCAGGGTAGCACTTTGTTCGGTACTGACAGCTCTTGCAGCTGTCGCAGGGTATATCGAAATCCTTATCCCTGTAAATTGGTTCGGTATTCCGGGAGTGAAGCTCGGACTTGCCAATGTTGTTTCACTTACGGCACTCTATCTTATCGGTACATTTCCGGCATATCTGATAACGATCATCCGTGTACTGATCATCGGTATATTGTTTGGCAGTCCTTATTCGGTTATGTTTTCAATGACGGGCGGACTGATAAGCCTTACGGTCATGCTCATCCTGAAAAGAACGGGGCTGTTTTCAATGACCGCGGTAAGCGCGGCCGGAGGTGTTTCCCATAATATTGGACAGTACCTCGTTGCATATTTGACTCTTAATGAACTTAAACTGTATTATTATATACCGGTACTTATCATTGCCGGTGTTGTCTGCGGCATCGCAACGGGGCTGCTCGGCGATGCTGTATGCAGAAGACTTAAAGGAGTTAAAGATGATAGGATTCTTAAAGGGGACGGTTGAAGCCGTCTATGAAGATCATATATCCGTCGATGTGAACGGTATAGGTTTCAATGTATATATGAGTGCGCGGCAGCTTGAAAGTATCACGGGCGCCGGAGCGGATATAAAGGTATACACACATCTTGCGGTACGCGAAGATTCCATGACTCTTTACGGGTTTACCACATACAACAGCCTTAAACTGTTCGGAATGCTCATACAGGTGAACGGCATAGGCCCAAGAGGAGCGCTGGCGCTTTTATCAACAATGGACGAAAATGAATTAAGTTATGCCATTATGTCCGGTGATTCCAAAGCCATATCGTCTGCTCCCGGGATCGGTCAGAAGACCGCACAGCGTATAATACTTGACCTTAAAGACAAGGTAAGTGTATTTGATATGCTGAGTGATCACGGTACGTCACCCGCTCCCGAAAGCACTCCCGAACAGGGGGCCCGGGCTGAAGCCATCGAAGCGCTTACGGCTCTCGGATACAGTGCTGCCGATGCATTAAAGGCGGTCAGGGCCTCTGGCGCCGACAAGGATGCCGATACCGAAACGATCATAAAACTTGCGTTTAAACATATACATTAAAGACAGAGGACAAACATGGAAAAACGTTCTATTGAGACCGGTCTTACGGAAGAAGACATAAAGATAGAAGGGTCACTCAGGCCCAAATACCTTAAAGACTACATAGGTCAGGAAAAAGCCAAGACCAACTTAAAAGTATATATCGATGCCGCTAAAAAGCGGGGCGATGCACTTGATCATGTGCTTTTCTACGGGCCTCCGGGCCTCGGAAAGACTACGCTTGCTGCAATAATCGCAAATGAAATGGGAGTAAACTTAAAGGTCACATCCGGACCGGCAATAGAAAAACCCGGTGATATGGCAGCCATTCTTAATAATCTCAAGGATGACGATGTCCTTTTTGTGGATGAGATCCACCGGCTGAACCGTCAGGTCGAAGAAGTCCTTTATCCCGCAATGGAAGATTATGCCATCGATATAATGATCGGAAAAGGAGCATCCGCAAGATCCATAAGGATCGAACTCCCGAGGTTCACTCTTGTCGGAGCCACAACAAGAGTCGGATTGCTCAGTGCTCCCTTAAGGGACCGTTTCGGTGTGATACACCGTCTTGAATTCTACACAAACGAAGAATTAAAGACGATCATAATGCATTCAGCTAAAGTCCTTGATGTAAAGATAGAAGAAAAGGGAGCCATGGAAATGGCACGCAGGAGCAGAGGAACGCCAAGGCTTGCAAACAGGCTGTTAAAGCGAGTGCGTGATTTTGCGCAGGTAAGATATGACGGCATCATAACGGCCGAAGTCGCAAAGGATGCTCTCGATCTTATGGATGTAGACAGGATGGGTCTCGACCATATTGACAGGAATCTGATGCTCACAATGATAAAGAAATTCGACGGCGGCCCTGTAGGTCTTGATACGCTTGCCGCGGCCATAGGTGAGGATGCGGGGACCATAGAGGACGTGTATGAACCGTATCTTATCATGAACGGTTTCATCAACCGCACACCAAGAGGGCGTGTGGCGACCGAAGCGGCTTATTCTCATTTTATGTTACATAAAGATTAATTTATGATTTTTTGGCCTTTAAAACAAATAATATGATGACATAACAGAAAAATTTGATATAATATATGTATTCGGGAAACCGCAGAAAGGGGATATGTATATGATAAGGAAAACAATAATAAAAACCACAGCAATATGTCTTATCGCTGCCGCATCTCTGATGGTTCCAAGGGCAGTTAAGGCCGATGCTCTTCCGTGTACGGTTATGTATCTGGATCAGGCAAAGGCAATGAAGGCAGCCGCAGAAGCTGAAGTAGCCGCTGCAAAGGTAGTTCTTGCCGACAAGCAGGCTAAGTTCGATGCTTTCCGCGCCGCAGGGATAACCACCGGAATGGATTATCTTAACGCATTAAGTGAGTTTCAGGCTGCACAGCGTAATCTTGAATGCAAATTAAGCGCAGTATACAATGCGGATAATTTTATAAAGGACTGCCAGTCCAAATATGCCGTTGAAGATAATGCAGACAAGGCATACAAGGCACTCCAGAGTGTAAATAAGGTTCAGGCGGCAAAGCTTGAATACGATAATGCCGCAGGCATAGCCGCGCAGGCCGCTGTTACCGTAAATGAAACAAAGAAGGCAATTGCAGGCTATCAGACGATGCTGGCAACCAGTCCTTCCGTTCAGGCTCAGATAGATTCACTCAATGCCCTTCTTGCAATACAGCAGGCCGATCTTGCCGCAAAACAGGCTCTTGCCGATCAGAAGAAGGCCGCATTCATGAGTTCGCTCAATTCGGATTATGCCTCATACAACAAAAAAGCGATCGATTATATCTATATCCGTGATAATATGAGAGATACAGTGGTCGGCGATCTTAACGAAAACGGCAGGCCCGACGGAGAAGATTTCTTCATTGCGATCGGCTGGAATTAAAGATGAGGTGAATAATGATGACTTCCAAAAACGATACCGAGGTTATCATCGGTGGCAAGGTTATACATCTTAGCGGCTACGAAAGTGAAGAATATCTCCAGAAGGTAGCTGCATATATAAACGGTAAGATAGCAGAATACGAAAAAGTGGATTCCTTCAAAAGGCAGCCTCTCGAGATGCAGAATGTTCTCATCCAGTTAAATGTCGCCGATGATTATTTCAAGGCAAAGAAACAGCTTGATGAGCTGACAGAAGAACTTGAAGCCAAGGATAAGGAATTATACGACATCAAGCACGAACTGATCGCAGCACAGATCAAGATGGAAAGCAAAGATAAGATGATAAAGGATTATCAGAAGGAATTATCAAGAACCTAAAAACAGGGGCTGTCACCGACAGCCCTTATTTATTGCAGGTATAAAGATATTGATCGACAAAGAAAAGCAAAAAATCGAATTACTTGCTCCTGCCCGTGATATGGAGTGTTTTACAGCTGCCATAAAGGCTGGAGCCGATGCGGTTTATGCGGCTGCACAGAAGTTCGGAGCACGTGCATATGCGGAGAATTTCACCGAAGATGAACTTCTCAGAGCATTGGACATCGCACATCTTAACGGCAAAAAGCTTTACCTTACCGTAAATACGGTGCTAAAGAACAGTGAGACAGAAGAACTGTGCGAAATGATATCTCCCTTATATGAGGCAGGACTCGATGCTGCGATCGTTCAGGATGCGGGAGTAGTTAAAATCCTTTCATCCACATTCCCGGATCTTGCCCTGCATGCGAGTACCCAGATGACGATAACCGGCACCGAAGGCGTATTGCTCCTTAAGAGAATTGGGATAAAGAGAGTTGTTCCCGCAAGGGAGCTTTCTCTTGACGAATTAAAAGATATAAAAGATATAACGGGAATGGAACTTGAGTGTTTTATCCATGGGGCATTATGCTATTCCTATTCCGGAAAGTGCCTGTTTTCAAGCATGGCCGGACAGAGGAGCGGAAACAGGGGCAGATGTGCCCAGCCCTGCAGGCTCCCTTATAACGGAAGCTATATACTGAGCGCCCGCGATATAATGACTCTGGATATCCTGCCCGAACTTACGGATGCGGGCATAACGTCCTTTAAGATAGAAGGCAGGATGAAGAGCCGTGAATATGTTGCAGCCGTAACGGGAATATACCGTAAATACCTTGATATCATTCTTGAAACCGGCGGTAAAGACTATAAACCTTCCATGCAGGACATTTCATTTCTTGACTCTTTGTATTCAAGGAGCGGTCATTGTACGGGGTATTATCATTCGCAGGGCGGCAGACATATGATCACGGTCCAAAAACCCTCATATTCAAGCGACACTCAGGATGACCCGGAAAAACTGTATGACAAATACGCCACAGGGCCTTACCGGATCGGGATAAAAGGACATTTTGAGGCATACGTAAATGAACCGGCAGTTTTAAGGTTAAGCTGTAACGGGACATCCGTCGCCTGCAAAGGCGAAGTCGTACAGGCCGCCAGGACTCATCCGACCGACGAAGGATCCGTAAGAAAACAGCTTATGAAGACAAACGATACACCGTTTGACTTTGACAGCCTTGTGATCGAAGCCGGTGAGGATATCTTCATCCCGGTAGGTTCGCTGAATGCCTTAAGAAGAAGAGCGATCGCGGCACTTAAAGATAAAATGCTCTCAGGATACAGGAAAAAAAGAGTCGGAACAAAACTGCAATGTATACCGCATGAGCAGATATCATCGAACGGCAGGCCTTTATTTAACTGTATGCTTTCCGACGCCGGATTATGCGCTCTTGCGTCTTCATATGATAATATTGACATTATTACCATCGAACTCAAACCGGGAAACACAGCGGAAAAGATCAGAGAATTAAGTTCATTTATACGTGCCAAAGGGAAAAAATTTTACATATCCCTTCCGCCCGTAATCAGAAGGGACTATTTTACGCGTAACGGATACTTAAGAGATCTTATTGGCGACTTGATCATCGACGGTATCATCACGGATAATTATGAGGGACTTTACTTTTTCCGTGATGCCGGCTTCACGGGTACAGTTATCGCTGACATGCATCTTTATGTGATGAACGATCATGCGGCTCTTGGATTATACGAATACGGGGCCGATGCAGTTACTTATTCTCCGGAACTGAACGCACACGAGCTTACGGATATGAACATAGCTGCAGGTGAATTCATTCTCTACGGCAGGACACCGATGATGATATCGGCGCAGTGTACGGAACGGACCACGGCTAAATGCCTTCGCGATAACGGTATATCCCATATAACAGACAGGCTCGGGAATATTTTTCCGTGTATACGTAACTGCGGCGAATGTTTCAATATCATATTAAACTGTGTTCCGACAATGATATCCTTAAATGACCTTCCTGCCGGATTTAAGCCTTATTCATACAGGATACACCTGACGGTTGAAGATAAGGAAAATGCAGGAGTCATACTCGGTTATTATAATGAAATGGCAGGCGGGACAACCCCCGCAAAACCCGATATCAAGTTCACATACGGCCACTTAAAAAGAGGAGCCGAGTAATGTATACGATATTTCTTACTTTATCCAAATACATATTGATATTCCTTATGGCCATATATACGATACAGTGTTTTTCCGTATTCAGGCTTCCCGATATCAGCAAACGTGACGGTATATATATAAGACAGGATATCATCATGGCGCTTATCTATCTTATAGCATTTACCGTTATGTACTTAAGATCCGCAGATACATGGCTATTGATCCTTTATGCCCTGACACAGGTTACATTCGTTGCTTTTATCATGCTGTACAGGTTTTTGTATCCCGAAGCAAGCAAGCTGCTTGTCAACAATATGTGCATGCTCATGAGCATAGGCTTCATAATACTTGCAAGGCTTAATTTCAGCAAGGCTTTAAAGCAGTTTTCCGTGGCCCTTGTCTCAATCGTCATTGCACTTGTAATACCGTATATACTTAAGCGTTTTAAGCGCTTGAGGCGTTTCTATATGTTATTTGCCGCCGCGGGTATCATCGCGCTCGGAGCCGTCCTCATATTTTCAACGGCCGTGAACGGTTCCAAATTAAACATACGTATAGGCGGTGTTTCCTTCCAGGCATCCGAATTTGTAAAGATAATCTTTGTATTCTCGATCGCCGGGATGCTCTCATGCATGAAGTCAGGATACAGGATAGTTATTGCGACTGCTGCGGCCGGCATACATGTCATGCTCCTTGCCGCATCCAAGGATCTCGGCGGTGCAGTCATATTGTTCATAGTCTATGTGATCATGCTCTTTATCGCTACCGGAAAGTTCCTGTATTTTATTCTCGGGACAGCGGGGGCAGTAGTGTGCAGCATAGCGGGATATATGCTGTTTCCTCATGTCAGGGTCAGGATCACCGCATTTACCGATCCCGTTTCAAGCATCGACGGCGCCGGGTACCAGATGGCACAGTCACTCTTTGCAATAGGTACCGGCGGTTTTGAAGGCATGGGGCTCATGGACGGTGCCCCCTCAAGGATACCGGTGGTCGAAGCCGATTTCATATTTTCCGCAATATGCGAAGAACTCGGTGTATTATTCGGGATATGTCTCATACTTGTATGTGCAAGCTGTTTTATAATGTTCATGAACATTGCCATGCGTTTTAATGATATGTTTTACAAACTTGTTGCCGCAGGACTTGCCGTTACATACGGTTTTCAGGTCCTTCTCACCATCGGCGGCGTGACCAAATTCATTCCGCTCACAGGTGTGACCCTGCCTCTCGTAAGCTACGGCAGTAATTCGATAATGGTATCCCTTATCATGTTTTCGGTGATACAGGGACTCTACGTTTCCGTAAGGTCGGCAAACGGTACGGAAAGATAAAGGAGGCTTAAGTGTTGTTTGGGAAAAAACACAGAAGCGAAGATGAAACCGCAAAAGAACGGCAGGATATGAACAGATCCAACCGTGAGATCCTGTTTGTCACATATATCTTTACGGCTGTTTTTGTGATACTTATCGGGTATGTTATATATTTTACGGCCATAAGGAGCGAAAGCTTCATAAACAACCCTTATAACAACAAGCGCGCGCAGCTGCTTTCACAGAAGGTAGTACGCGGGCCTATCCTTTCACGCGACGGAACGGTACTTGCAAAGACCGATACGGACGCTGACGGGAATGAGATAAGGATATATCCGTACGGAAGCGTTTTTGCACATTCCGTTGGGTTCTTCTCACAGGCAAGCATCGGCGTCGAAGCAATTGCGAATTTTAAACTGCTCAGTTCCGATATAAATACTTTCGAAAGGATAAGTAACGATCTGAACGGCATTAAAAACAAAGGGGACCAGGTTGTTACGAGCCTTGATGTCGGCCTTCAGACGACCGCATATTCGGCACTCGGTGACAGAAAGGGCGCAGTGGTTGTCATGAACGTAAAGACCGGAGAGATACTTGCGCTTGTCTCAAAACCCGATTTCGATCCCAACAGCATCGACGAAATATGGGATCTTATCAACTCGGACACGGTAAAAAGTCCGCTTTTAAACCGTGCCACCCAGGGACTTTATCCGCCCGGCTCCACGTTTAAGATAGTCACAGCCCTTGAATATATAAAAGAAGCAACCGATCCCGGGGATTATGTGTTTGACTGCAGCGGAAGCTTTGAATCAAAGGGCGTCAGGATAAACTGTTATCACGGCCAAAAGCACGGAGAGCTTGACTTTGAAACAAGCTTTGCTAAATCCTGTAATTCATCATTTGCAAACATAAGCTCGGGACTTGATAAGCGTTCATTCGGACAAACCTGCAGGGATCTTATGTTCAACGGGGATATCCCCTGTCCTTACAGTTATAAGACCAGCTATGTTGATATGAACAAAAACACGGAATACGGCCAGCTGATCCAGGCCGGAATAGGACAGGGCAGGACACAGATAACTCCGATACATATGGCAATGATCACTTCAGCGATCGCAAATAAGGGGATACTTATGCATCCGATAGTCATAACCGGAGTAAAAAACACTTACGGTCAGACGATAAAGTCATATGGATCTAAGGAATACGGCCGCCTTATGAGCGGATATGAATCGAGATATTTGCGTGAACTGATGCGCGACGTGGTATTAAACGGTACGGGATCAAGACTTAAGGATACATCTTTATATGAGGCCGCCGGAAAAACAGGATCTGCCGAATATTCGCAGGACAAGAGTAAAAGTCATGCCTGGTTCACAGGCTTCGCGCCCTACAACGATCCCGAGATAGCAGTCACTGTCATCGTAGAGGGCGGCGGCTCGGGCGGTGAGACTGCAGTCCCTATAGCCCGAGCGGTATTTGACGATTATTTTCAATGAATAACGAAAACCTAGATAAGCCTCTCGATATACCGGTCTTTCTCACGGGAAAGATCGATATAAACATCACCGGAGCGGACCATCGGGCGGGAGAGATCCTGCTTGTTTATGAGCACTACGGAACATTCCGTACCGTCGTTTAAAACGACCTCCTTGCCTATATATTCCTCAACCATACGCTCAAGAAATGTAAGATAATATGCAACATCATATCTTTCAAGCCCGTCACGTTCAAATATCTCGATCACCTTGAACGGGCACAGGGGATCCCTGTATGCACGGTATGATGTCATCGCATCATACGCATCTATAATGGAGATTATCTTCGCAAATTTATTTATGCGTTCCGCCGGAAGTTTCTGTGGGTATCCCCTTCCGTCACAGCGCTCATGGTGCATGAGGGCAGCAAGCTTAACATTTATGTCAAGCGAAAGATTCTGTATGAGATTATAGCTGTGGACAGGATGCGTCCTCATTATCGCGATCTCATCATCATCAAGCTTTCCGGGCTTGCTTATGAGTTCTTTGGGGATCTTGAACTTGCCGATGTCATAATAGAATCCGCACAGTATAAGCGTCTTTATCTCTTCGTCATCAAGTGAAAACCACTTGCCTGTATAGCGGCAGATGAGAGCAACGTTAAGTCCGTGTGCATAAAGGATATCGCTGTCCGGTACATTTAAGACGGCGAGCATATCAAGTATGGTGGTCCGGCTGTGTTCGAGAGGATTGAAAATATTGTCGATTATCTCAAGAAAATCATTATTGTTCGGCGGTACCTTTTTGAATATGAATGAATCGATGGCAACTTTATATGCGGTGAAATTCGCCCTGTAGAGATCCTCGAATTTATGGAAATCCTTGCTTACTTTGACTTTCTCAAAATAAGTCATCACATAGTCTTCGGGTTCCTTTATCTGTATACACTGAATAGGACTGACCACAAGTTTCTGAATGGTCAGCTTGTCCAAAACGGTATCCTTCTTAACAAGAAGATTCCCCTTATAATCGGTGGCGTCTTCTGCAACCTCCATTCCGGGCTGAAGCGCCACAGTCGCAACTAACTCCATCTTATTACCCTCCTCCCAGGTAAAGTATAATATAAAAAAAAATTATTGTAAACCAAAAACAGCAATATATGACTACAAAAAACGTCATTCCTGTGCTATAATCACTGATAGTATTTTGCAATGATTCAAGCGGCAGGTGGATATGATCAGATATGCACAGGATTTATGCTTAACAGATAAGACCGGCGCTTCCCTTAACAGGATAAAACGCAGGCTGTATTTGGGAGCCGGGATGACCGGTCTGTATGTGATCATGATCGCAACGCATCCAGATGATATTTTCGATATCGTTCCGGCCGCCATGTTCAAATCAAGAAAATACAGACACTTTGAACACAAGGTCATAGGTCTGGCCGAAAGCAGGCGTAAGGCTTACGAGATGATCGGCCGGATATTTATAAAGCATTATTATGAAACGGGCAGATACGACGGCATAAAAGAAGCTTATCTGAAACGTTTTTCCCGATAAATGACCGGGGGTATCCGAATTTGGGCATTTTCTTATCGATACTGAAAATCACAGGCTTAACCATCCTTGTGTTACTGGCCGTCATACTGATACTTATCTGCCTCGTTCTTTTCGTCCCGATACGTTACAGGATCAATTCGGACAAGGGCGGCATCGATCTTCCGGTACATTTTACAGCCCGTGCGCGATGGCTGCTGGGGATCGTGAGCGCAGTATTTGATCACAACGAAAACGGAACTTCAATGTCCTTAAGGATATTTCATATACCCTTAAGGAGGAAAAAAGGCAAAAAGGAAAATAAACATCTTTTCGGTTCAAAGAAGGACCGTAAGGAAACAAAGGCCGAAGAACCGTCATTTTCAATATATTCATATGATGAAGAAGACGACGACCTGAAGGAAGATAAACCATACACCGCCAAAGAGACCTCCGATCATAAAGATCCCGAAGGCTGCACGGAAGAAGATGTTGATAACAAAAAACCCCGTAAAAGTCTTTTGGATATTGCCGGAGCCGTATACGAACGTATAACAGGGATAGCCGACAGGGTCTCATCGCTGCTTAAAGGAGCGGGAGACGCATTTGAGAACATAGAATACTACCATACTGCACTGTTTAACGATGCAAGGAACCGTGAGGCTGTAAGATATATATATGACAGGATAAAAAGGCTCATTAAGAGCATCGCACCCAGAAAGATACGGGGAAGACTTGATTACGGTTCCGAAGATCCGGCGGATACCGGAAGAGTACTTGCGATAGCATCGGTATTATATCCTTTATATAAGAAAAACCTCAGTATAAATCCGGATTTTGAAAACCGGATACTGGCTTATGACATAAAACTTCGCGGAAGGATATATCTGAATGTGGTAGGTGTAGTGCTCCTGCAGCTCTATTTTAATAAAAAAGTACGAAGGTTCAAGAATATCATGAAGAAGGAGAACGTAAATGGCAGGTAATTTTAATGAGGTTGTAGACTCAATGCTCAAAGGTATGGACGGATTTCTGTCCAGTAAGACGGTGGTCGGCGAACCTATTGTGGTCGGCGAAATAGTGATCATACCGCTTGTTGATGTTTCCTTCGGTGTGGGGGCCGGGGATTTCAGAGGCGAGAAAAAGGCCAATGGAGCCGGAGGACTTACAGGCAAGATGTCACCGAGCGCAGCCCTTGTCATTCATAACGGAACAACCAGGCTCGTAAACATCAAGAATCAGGATGGTATGACGAAGATACTTGATATGGTGCCTGACCTTGTCAATAAATTCACCTCAAAAGACAAGGATCTGCCCTTAAGCGATGAAGAGGTTAAAGAAGCGGCATTTCCGGGCGAAAGATAATGTTATGTAAATTTCTTTTGTTTTTTTGCCAAAACCCCTTGCAAAAAATAACATGGTTATTTATAATACATTATGTAGTACACAAGGGGAGAAGATGTACTATGTATTGTAATAAAGGGAGTAACTGTTAAGGGAACAGTATAATAAGGGGAACAATATGGATATCGCACAGAACATTTCTGTAGAAGACATGGCATCCATCAGGCTGTGGCTTCTGCAAGAAGGCCAGCGTCTGGAGTATGCCCGAATGTCCTTCGAGAAGGAAAAACGCGAGTTTGAAGAGAACAAGCGTAATTTCGAGCGCGAGAAAGAACTTATAATGTCTTCGGTCAAAGAGCAGGCGCGCAAGACAGAACTCGAAAGCAAGACACTTGCTACCGAAAAGATCCTTTTCAAGCAGAAGCTTGAGATCCTTGAGGGGGGATTCAGGACATTATGCAGGGAAAGGGAAGACTTCGAGACCGAGAAAGAGAAGTACAAAAACCGTTATGCCGCAGGCGCATACAGCGGAAGCGGTTCATTAAATGTTTCAGCTTATAAAAGCGGCGTATTCTTTAACGGGATCGATAATGTGCTTGCATTAAAGAAAAGATACCGTGATCTGCTCAAGATATTCCATCCGGATAATCTTGACGGCGACAGTGCAACGGTCCAGGAAATAAACCGTGAATACTCATTGCTGAAAGATCAGTTCTGAACAATAAATAAAAGGCATATCACAAATGATATGCCTTTTATTATTTGATCACCGGATGATCATTTATGCACGTTCAACCTTATTTGACTTAAGGCAGGATGCACACACATGAAGACGTTTGGGAACTCCGTTCACCTTGCATTTAACCCTCTTAACATTTGCATGAAAAATTCTGTTAGATCTTCTATGTGAATGACTTACATTGTTTCCAAAATGAACACCCTTCCCGCAAATATCACATTTTGCCATCGGTCGCACCTCCTTAACTGAAATTTCAACGGCGCCGCGATATAACCGCAACAAGGGTATTCTATCAGATGTTTTATATAAATGCAAGGACTAATTTGAAGAATAAATGTATATTTTGCGTATCTTTTTTATCGCAAACCGTGTATAATGCTAATAGATTTGTCACAAAAACAAGGAGGACCACCGATGAAGGGATATATAAAAACACAGGTCGGGAATGTTGGCATAGATACCGAGGTCATTGCCCAGTATGCCGGCTCGGTAGCCGTTGAATGTTTCGGTATAGTCGGAATGGCTGCAGTCAGTGTTACCGATGGTTTAGTCAAGCTCCTGAAAAAGGAAAAGCTGACAAGAGGTATAAACGTCGTGCTTCAGGACAATCAGCTCACCCTTGACTTTCACGTGATCGTTGCTTACGGCGTAAGTATAAAGACAGTCGCCGATAATCTGATACGCAATGTTAAATATAAGGTGGAGGAATTCACCGGCCTTAGCATAGAAAAGATAAACATCTATGTTGAAGGAGTACGTGTTATAGACTGACCAAAAACAGAGAGGTATCCTAAATTGAGTACTGGTAATATTGACGCAAAAAAACTGGCGGGGATGTTCCTTACGGGAGCCAAATCCCTTGAAGCCAAAAAAGACTGGATAAATGAACTGAATGTATTCCCGGTTCCGGACGGAGATACGGGAACAAATATGACTATGACTATCATGACCCCTGCACGGGAAGTCGCAACGATGGGGCTTGTTGAGATGAAATCGTTATGCAAGACCATATCTTCCGGCTCGTTAAGAGGAGCAAGGGGCAATTCGGGTGTCATCCTTTCCCAGCTCCTGCGCGGATTCTGCAAGGGCGTGAGCGAAGAAGAATCAATAGACATAGAAACACTTGCATCCGCCTGCAACAAGGCTGTCGAAACCGCATATAAGGCAGTAATGAAGCCCAAGGAAGGTACGATCCTTACTGTCGCAAGGGGCGTTGCCGAGAAGGCCTCGGAGCTTAGCTCCCAAACCGATGATATGGAATATTTCCTCGGCGAACTTGTGAAGCAGGCTGAGGATGTACTTAAGAAAACCCCGGATATGCTTCCGGTACTAAAGCAGGCCGGAGTCGTTGATTCCGGAGGGCAGGGACTTGTCGAGATCCTTAAGGGGGCATATCAGGCCTATATCGGCAATGAGACCGTATTTTCATATGATAATGATAACGAAGCGGCTGCTCCCGCAGTAACGAATGCGTCAAGTTACGAGGTGCAGAAGAACTTTGAGATCAAATTCGGCTACTGCACCGAATTCATCATACTGCTCGATAAGGTATTTAACATGAAGAACGAGCAGGATTTCAAAAACTATCTTGAATCGATCGGTGATTCAATAGTATGTGTCGCCGATGAAGACTGTGTTAAGGTCCACGTTCATACGAACGATCCCGGTCTTGCCATCCAAAAGGCACTGACATACGGTCAGCTCAGCAGGATGAAGATCGACAATATGCGCGAAGAACATCAGGAAAAGCTGTTCAACATGAGCGGAGCGAACGGACCCGTAGTAAAGGAAGCACCTGCGCATAACAGTGCTCCTGTAAAACCGGTCACGGAAAACTTTGAAAAAGCAGATAACATTCCGGAACAAACAGCTTATGCAAATTCCGCTCCCGTAAACAATCCTCCTGCAGAAGAAGTTCAAATACGATCCGGGCAGGACGAAACGGTTTCCGAACCCGTTGTTAAACCCTCATCTGATGAGCCTGTACAGGTACAGCCGGTCAGTGAAGAAGTAAAACCTTACGTACCGGAAACGTTTGAAGTTAATGAGAGTGCACCGGCGGTCCCTGATACCGAGCCCGATCCGGAAGACCTCTTATATGCAGAAGCGGAAGAGGTGTATCCCGAAGTAGCCGTATCGGAGCAGCTCCGCAAGGACATAGGCTTTATCTCCATCTCAATGGGAGCCGGAATGGAATCGATCTTTAAGGGCCTCGGGGTTGATGTCGTTATATCCGGCGGTCAGACGATGAATCCCAGTACGGAGGATATGCTAAAGGCCGTAGATGCGATAAATGCCGATAATATATTCATACTTCCAAACAATAAGAACATAATCATGGCCGCAAATCAGGTACAGTATATGTCGGATGACAAAAAGATATATGTGATCCCGACAAGGACAGTTCCGCAGGGAATAACCGCTCTTATAAATTATACCATCGGAATGTCGGCCGACGATAACGACAAGGCCATGAAGGAATCCATAACCGGTGTCAAGACCGGCCAGGTAACATATGCTGTTCGTGACACGGTTATAAACGGTCTCAGTATAAAACGCGGAAACATCATGGGTATAGGAGACAAGGATATACTGTCCATAGGTGATTCCATACACGATACATCAATGGAAATGATAGATAAGATGGTTGATGATTCATCGGAACTTATAAGTATTTATTACGGTAAGGATACCGATCCTCAGGACGCCGATGACTTCAGTCTCGATGTTGCCGTTCGTTTCCCCAAATGCGATGTCGAGATGCATTACGGCGGACAGCCGATATACTACTATGTAGTATCTGTTGAGTAAAAATGGACAGAAACACTCAGATCACTGCCCTTAAGGGCATAGGAGAAAAAACATCTGCTTTATATCATAAGGTCGGCATATATACATATGGCGACCTTATGTATTATTTCCCGCGCGATTATATAAGATATGACGAACCTGCCGTTTTAGAGGACAGGCTGATAGGATCCTTCTGTTTTATAAAAGGACGGATAATAAGACGTCCGGACTTAAAAAAGGGCAGGATCGCCGTTGTAAGTGCCATCATCGATACCGGCGAGAACAACGTACGTGCCGTATGGTTCCGCATGCCTTATCTTGTAAGTTCTTTAAAGGCAGGAGAGGAGTATGTGTTTGCATCCGTTCTGCGAAAAAAAGGCAATTCATATTCATTGGACCAGCCGCTGATAATATCAGTGAGTGAATATGAGAAATTAAAAAACACCCTTCAGCCGGTATACCCGCTGACAAAAGGTCTGAGCAATAATGCCGTGAAAAAGGCCGTAAAACAGGTACTTGAGGCGGTAAGGAGCAATGAAACGATCGGCCCTCTCACCGAAGAAGAGGCGCTCTTTGGCATACACTTTCCTTCCGATGAAAACCAGCTAAAAAAAGCAAGGGCTGCTCTTGTATTTGATGAATTTCTTTTATTCATACTGAAACTGAAACTTTTAAGAGAAGAGAATAACCGCGCTTCCAATAATTTCGGATTAAAACCGCTTAAACGCGTTCATGAGATAATGGATGATCTTCCGTATAAACTTACGGGAGCACAGTTAAAAGTATTTAATGAGATCGAACGTGACCTGACTTCAGGATATTCGATGAGCAGGCTTATACAGGGTGATGTCGGATGCGGCAAGACCATTGTTGCCTTCCTTGCCTGCCTGACTGTCGCTTTACAGGGCTACCAGTGCACGATGATGGTCCCGACCGAGATACTGGCGATCCAGCATTACAACATGTTTAAGGAAATGCTTGAAAAATACGGTATCGATCTTAATGTCTGTCTGCTCACCGGATCGATGAGTGCACCGGTACGAAGAGAGGCTCTTAACGATATCGCATCGGGTAAGGCCGGTATGATAATCGGAACGCATGCTCTTTTTCAGGATAAAGTCGAGTATCACTCCCTTGCTCTCGTTATAACGGACGAACAGCACCGTTTCGGTGTCCGCCAAAGAGAACGTCTTATTAACAAGGGCACAGACGCACCTCATGTCCTGGTCATGAGCGCCACCCCTATCCCGAGAACCCTTGCGATCATTCTTTACGGAGATCTTGATATATCCGTGATCGATGAGGTTCCCGCAAGGCGTCTTCCTGTTAAAAACTGTGTGGTCGACACATCCTACCGGCAAAAAGCCTACGATTTCATATTAAAGGAAGTAAGAGCCTCGCATCAGGCCTATGTGATCTGTCCGATGGTGGAAGAGAGCGAGTTGAGCGATCTTAATGACGTTATATCGTACTGTCAGAGTCTAAAGGACGTTTTCCCGGCCGATGTAAGCATACAATATCTTCACGGGCAGATGAAACCCGACAAAAAGGAAAAGATAATGAAACGTTTCCTTGAAAGGGATATAGATATACTTGTCAGCACTACCGTGATCGAGGTCGGTGTCAATGTTCCGAACGCAACCGTCATGATGATCGAAAATGCGGAAAGATTCGGTCTTGCCCAGCTGCATCAGTTAAGAGGACGCATAGGACGCGGAGATGCACAGTCATACTGCATATTTATCGACTGTGTATCAAGTGAGCGCAGTAAAAAACGTCTTGAAATATTGAATAATTCCACCGATGGTTTTTATATTGCCTCTGAAGATTTAAGGTTAAGGGGGCCGGGTGAAATGTTCGGCGTAAAACAAAGCGGCGAGCTTGAATTCATGCTCGCCGACATATATTCCGATTCGGACATCCTGACGGATGCACTCAAAGAAGCCGAAAAGATACTTAACGAAGACAGGGAACTTGCAAAGCCGGAGCATAAACACCTTAGAAAAAGGCTGTTTGAGCAGGGCAGTGAAGCATCGCTTAAAGCATTATAATACTCTTGCTATGGTCTCGATCACTGTCTTCTCATCAAAAGGTTTCTGAATGAAATCAAGGGCTCCGATCTTAAGTGCGCCGATCACCTTTTCCTTCTGGCCTGCAGCGCTTACCATGATGACTTTCTGGGAGGGATCGCGCTCCTTAATCTTCTCAAGAGCAGTCATTCCGTCCATCACCGGCATCGTGATATCAAGCGTTACAAGATCGGGCTTGACGGTTTCAAGAAGCTTAAGTGCCTCTTCACCGTTCCCGGCATCACCTACAACCTCGAAACCTGCCTGCTTAAGTGTTCCCGCAAGCATCTTACGCATTGTCCTCGAATCATCCACGATCAATACAGTTGCCATTTTGTCCCCCTCCGGTTAAAAAGATCATTCAATAGTATAATTATCCGACATTATTATGGAAAACGTTACCATCTTATCAAAAATATAAACAGGAAGATTGATAATCTCCTCGGAATTTATAACACCCTTTCCGGAACGGTAGGAGGGTGCGTTCATGTCTATCTCGATACTTCTTTTGCTCATCTCGGTAGCAAACAGACCGTTAATGCAGTTTATGAGTTCGCATATCGCATCGAGAGCATCCTCGAAATCATCTATATACTGCTCGCCGGAAAAACCGACAGCGGTCTTCATCATCGATTCCTCAGCACCGGACATCGCAAGCAGGATATTGAAATCGCCGCAGGAGGCCTGATGGCAGAGATTCTCGGTGATGAGCTTGTCGCTTATATAGGGACGTTCGATATACATATGATAATCCACAAGCCTTGAAATGGCCCTGGCGGCAATGCCTATTATGTCGCAGGCGAAGCCTTCCTTCAGATCATATACATAAATCGGAACTATGCGGTCTATATCGCAGCTCTTTAGATTCTCGATATCAGTAAGTGTATAACCGTTTTCCTGCTGATATGTATTGAGCATATCAACAACATCGTTCATCTTAAGATACTTAAGGTCAACGGCCGATTGGACAAACGCAAGGAAACTGTTTCCCTGAAGTGTAAGAAGCCTTGAAACCTGACTCTCCGTAAGATAACCCCTCTCAACCGCAATATCACCGAAACGCTTATCCGTTTCCGACTGGAGACGGTTGATCTCATCAGCCTGTTCCTCCGTAAGAAGCTTCTCGGAGACGGCGATCACGCCGAGCCTGACTCTTTTTGCCTCCTGATGCTTATATATCTCCTTGAGACATTCCGGTCCCAAAACCTGCTTACTTACAAGATAATTGGCAAATATTCGATCGAACATAAAAGCACTCCTTGTGATCAAGATTTGATATGACATTTAAATGATACCAAAAATCAAACATTTCTTCAACATACTATCTGTTGTTGTGTGAAAATTTGTTCGTACAATAATTTGCGGTTTGCTTGAAAAATGACAAAATTATGTTATAATCATACATGGATTTTTGCAGTAAGGGATTTAATTAAGTAAGGGGTATAAGTATGACTGATAAGGTTAAATATGATGCGAGCAGCATTACCGTGCTCGAAGGCCTTGAGGCTGTGCGCAAACGTCCCGGTATGTATATCGGAAGCGTCACCACCAAGGGGCTTAATCATCTTATCTATGAGATCGTCGACAATTCCGTCGATGAACATCTTGCAGGTTTCTGTGACAGGATATGGGTGACTCTCGAAGCGGACGGCTCCGCAACCGTTGAAGACAACGGCCGCGGTATACCGGTCGGAATGCATGAAAAGGGAATGAGTGCCGAACGTCTTGTCTTTACCACACTTCATGCAGGCGGCAAATTCGATGATTCCGTTTACAAAACAAGCGGCGGACTTCACGGTGTCGGATCATCCGTCGTAAATGCGCTTTCGGCATATCTTGACATAGAGGTAAGACGCGAAGGCAAGGTATATCATGACCGTTACGAGCGCGGCATACCCACCATCGAACTTGAGAACGGGCTTCTTCCGGTCACCGGAAAGGCAAGGAGCACCGGTACCAAGATCAATTTCCTTCCAGATGACACTATATTTGAAAAGACAAGATTTAAGGAGGAGGATATTAAGAGCCGTCTTCACGAAACGGCATATCTGAATCCGTCACTGACCATAATATTCACCGACAAACGTTCGGATACCCCCGATATTGAGGAATTCCATGAGGAAGAGGGCATCATTGGATTTGTAAGGGATATGAACAAGAACGAGGAACCTCTTCACGAACCCGTATTCTTCAGCGGCGAATCCGACGGTATCATAGTCGAAGTTGCATTCCAGTATGTAAATGATTTCCATGAAAACGTACTCGGTTTCTGCAATAATATATACAATTCCGAAGGCGGTACACATCTTACCGGCTTTAAGACTATGTTTACCAATGTCATGAACACCTATGCCCGCGAGCTCAATATATTGAAGGACAAGGACGCCAATTTTACCGGTGCGGATATAAGGAACGGAATGACTGCGGTAGTTTCGATCAAGCATCCCTCACCCCGTTTCGAAGGGCAGACCAAGACCAAGCTCGACAATCAGGATGCGACAAAGGCCGTGAGCAAGGTGACCGGTGATGAAGTGGTGCGCTATTTTGACCGTAATCTTGAAGATTTGAAGGCCGTATTGTCATGTGCCGAAAAAGCCGCAAAGATACGAAAGAGCGAAGAAAAAGCCAAGACAAACATGCTCACAAAGCAGAAATACTCGTTCGACTCAAACGGTAAGCTTGCAAACTGCGAGAGCCGCGATGCCTCCAAGTGTGAGATATTCATCGTCGAGGGTGATTCTGCCGGAGGCTCCGCAAAGACCGCAAGGAACCGTATGTATCAGGCGATCCTTCCGATAAGAGGCAAGATCTTAAACGTCGAGAAGGCAACAATAGACAAGGTACTCGCAAATGCCGAGATAAAGACGATGATATATGCTTTCGGCTGCGGATTTTCCGAGGGCTACGGCAATGATTTCGATATAACCAAATTAAGATACGATAAGATAATAATAATGGCGGATGCCGATGTCGACGGAGCCCATATCTCGACCCTGCTCCTTACTCTGTTTTATCGTTTTATGCCTGAACTCATATATGAAGGGCATGTTTATATTGCGATGCCGCCGTTATATAAGGCGATGCCCAAAAAGGGGCCGGAGGAATACTTATACGACGACAAGGCGCTCAATGAATACCGTAAAACACATAAGGATTTTACACTCCAGCGTTACAAAGGACTCGGCGAGATGGATGCCGGGCAGCTGTGGGAGACTACTCTCGATCCTGCACGGCGGAAGCTTAAACTTGTAGAGATAGAGGATGCAAGGCTTGCATCAACCACCACCGAAATGCTCATGGGAAATGAAGTACCTCCGAGAAGAGCCTTCATTTACAAGCATGCACGCGATGCGGAACTTGACATTTAGTTAAACAAAGATCAGGGGAAAGTCATGGAAACAACTGAAGAACAGATAATCAAAACCGAATTTTCTGAGATAATGCAGAAGTCATATATCGACTACGCAATGAGCGTAATTATATCCCGTGCGCTGCCGGATGTACGGGACGGCTTAAAGCCCGTCCAGCGGCGTACACTCTACGATATGTATGAGCTCGGCATACGATGGGATCAGGCTTACCGTAAGTCCGCACGTATCGTTGGTGATACAATGGGTAAATACCATCCGCACGGTGACAGTTCGATCTATGATGCTCTTGTCGTCATGTCCCAGGATTTCAAAAAAGGAATGGCACTGGTTGACGGACACGGTAATTTCGGATCGATAGAAGGCGACGGCGCAGCCGCCATGAGGTACACTGAGGCCCGTCTTCAAAAGGTCACGCAGGAAACGATACTTGCAGATCTTGACAAAGATGTCGTTGATTTCATGCCCAATTTTGACGAGACCGAAAAAGAACCCGTCGTACTTCCCGCCAAGA
Source organism: Lachnospiraceae bacterium (assembly GCA_024692905.1). Lineage (GTDB taxonomy): Bacteria > Bacillota > Clostridia > Lachnospirales > Lachnospiraceae > UBA2868. The sequence goes on from JAILLY010000123.1 coordinate 107,188, forward strand.
TACCTAACCTTCTGATAAACGGGACTGAGGGTATTGCCGTCGGAATGGCAACAAATATGCCTCCGCATAATCTGTGCGAAGTAATAGATGCGGTGAAGGCATATATAAGGAATCCCGCATTAACAACCGCCGACCTTATGGATTTTATCCCGGGGCCTGATTTCCCCACGGGCGGGATCGTTGTAAACAAAAACGAACTCCTCGAGGTATATGAGACCGGTGTCGGTAAGATAAAGATAAGGGGAAGGATGGAACTCGAGAAGGGCAAGGGCGGAAAGAATAAACTTGTCATAACCGAGATCCCCTATACAATGATAGGTGTCGGTATCAGTAAATTCCTTACTGACATCGTAGCTTTGATCGATTCCAAAAAAACAAACGATATAGTCGATATATCCAACCAGTCAAGCAAGGACGGTATCAGGATAGTTCTTGACTTAAAAAAAGATGCGGATGTTGAGAACCTTAAAAATATGCTTCTTAAAAAGACCAAACTCGAGGATACGTTCGGCGTCAACATGCTCGCCGTTGCCGACGGACGTCCCGAAACCCTCGGTCTTAAGGATATCATCCGTCATCATGTGGATTTCCAGCGTGAGATCCGGACCAGAAAATATAAGAACCTTCTCAAAAAAGAGCTCGATAAAAAGGAGATACAGGAAGGTCTTATCCGTGCCTGTGATGTCATAGATCTTATAATCGAGATACTCCGCGGTTCGAAAGATGTAAAAATGGCAAAGGCCTGTCTCGTGGAGGGCATCGTCGAGGGGATAATCTTCAAGTCAAGGATATCCAAAAAAATGGCCGAGCAGCTCAGGTTTACGGACCGTCAGGCCGACGCGATCCTTGCAATGAGGCTCAGCAAGCTCATAGGGCTCGAGATCGAAGCGCTTATGAAGGAGCATGAGGAGACCCTTAATAATATAAATACCTACAAGGATCTTCTTACGAATCCAAAGTCGATGGACAGACTGATCATAAAAGAACTTGACGGATATAAAAAGGAATACGGAAGAGAACGCCGCACGGCAATAGAGAATGCCGCAGAGATCGTATTCGAAGAGAAGAAGATCGAAGAAGCCGAGGTCATGTTCTTAATGGACCGTTTCGGATACTGCAAGACCATAGACCTTTCTTCATATGACCGGAATAAAGAAACTATCGATTCTGAGAACAGATATATCTTCCCGATCATGAACACCGGTCGTGTCTGTCTGTTCACGAACACCGGTTATATGCATACGGTCAAGGTAATGGACCTTCCGTACGGACGCTTAAGGGACAAGGGAATTCCTGTCGATAATGTCAGCAATTATACCTCATCGACAGAAAGCATAGTATATGTATGCGATCTTAAAGAACTTATAATGGAGAAGCTGTGTTTTGCAACGAAAAAGTCCATGCTGAAGCATGTATACGGCACGGAATTTGATGTTACCAAACGGTCGGTCGCGGCAACCGGACTTAATGATGGCGACGAACTGATCGGTGTTTTCCCTATCACGGACGAGCGCAATATCGTTCTTCGCACCAGGGACGGCTATTTCCTCAAGTTCCAGCTCGAAGAGATCCCCCTTAAAAAGAAGGGTGCGGCCGGTGTCCGCGGCATGAAACTGACCGGATCCGACGAAGTTACCGACGTATATCTTATAAAGAACGGAAGCGACATGAGTGTGGAACTTGGCGGACGTAATCTCGAACTCAACAGGCTGAAGCTTGCGAGACGTGATACCAAGGGAACAAAAGTGAGGGTATAAACGAAAGTATGAGAGTGATCGCGGGAGAAGCAAGAAGACTTAAACTCAAGGCACCAGACGGGTATGAGACAAGGCCCACTTCGGATAAGATAAAGGAAACCCTGTTCAATATGCTGATGCCATATATATACAGCGACACGATGTTTTTGGACCTTTTCGCCGGGAGCGGCGGAATAGGGATCGAAGCTTTAAGCCGCGGCGCAAAATATGCCGTTTTCGTGGATAATTCAAAAAAGGCATGCGCATGTATTACGGAAAACCTCACAAACACCAGGTTGTCAGACAGGGCAAGAGTCATCAATTCAGATGTTCTGACCTCTCTTAAGCGGTTGGAGGGCACCGGTGTATATGATATAATATTTATGGATCCGCCTTACGATCTCGGGCTTGAAAAAGATACTCTCAGATATCTTGCTTCTTCGCCGCTTGTTTCACCGGAAACACTCATTATCATTGAGGCGTCAAAGGATACGGTATTTGATGATATAGAAGATCTCGGATTTGAAGTCGTAAAATATAAGGAATACAAAAACAACTGCCACCTGTTCATAAAACCTTCAGGCAAATAGGAGAACGGCGATGAAAAATGCGATATACCCCGGGAGCTTTGATCCCGTCACTTACGGACATATAGATATAATAAAGAGAGCCGCCGAAATATTTGATTCTCTTACGGTGAGCGTGCTCATCAACAATGCCAAAACTCCGTTGTTTTCTGTTGAGGAACGTGTTAATATATTAAAGGACATCACGAAGGATATGGGTAATGTCCACGTCAGGAGTTATGACGGACTGTTGGTGGAATGCTGCAGGGCAAATGATGCACATGTGATCATAAGGGGACTGCGTGCGGTAACAGATTTCGAATATGAACTACAGCTTGCGCAGACCAACTGCAAACTCGCTGAGGACATAGATACCGTTTTTCTCGCAACCCGTTTGGAATACGCATATCTGAGTTCTTCAACCGTTAAAGAGGTGGCTAGTTTCGGAGGCGACATAAGCAAGTTCGTCCCGCCTTTTATTGCGGATTTGGTATATAATAAATACGGCAGATAAACGCGACTGATTAGGAGGAGAAATGAGCAGCAAGATTGAACAGATTATTGATGAGATCGAGGATTTTATAGACGGTTGCAAGTTCCAGGCCTTCTCAAGTACCAACATCCTTGTCGATAAGGAACACATCGAGGAACTTCTTCGTGAACTGAGGATGAAGACCCCCGATGAGATCAAACGCTATCAGAAGATAATAAGCAATAAGGAAGCCATTCTGAACGATGCCAAGGAAAAGGCCGAAGCAATGATCAATGAGGCCCAGATACACACCGATCATATGGTGAACGAGCATGAGATCATGCAGCAGGCATATGCACAGGCAAATGAAGTTGTTCAGCAGGCAGTATCGCAGGCTCAGCAGATTCTCGATACCGCAACATCGGATGCAAATGATATCAGGCAATCTGCAATGAAATATACCGATGATATGCTGGCAGTGGTCCAGGGGATCTTAAAGACCGCCATCAGTGATGCCGAGTCCAAATATTCAGGGCTCATAGAACGCTTAAAAAGTTCGGCCGCCACGGTCGACAAAAACAGGGCGGATCTGTATCCGCAGGTTGAGCTCGAGAAGGAGATCGCATCGATAGAAGGGATAAACCTGCCCAAGCCGGATACAGGATCGAACGGCAGCGGCATAAATCTTGACATGCTCAGCAAATAAGATACGGGAGCCGAAGCTTCGGCTCCCTTTTTAAGTTTTTACGGAGTGAACGATATGGGAGTACTTGAAGGACTGAAACCTGAAAAGGTATTTCATTTTTTTGAAGAGATCTGTTCGATCCCGCACGGGTCGGGAAACACCGGGGCAATCGCCGGATACTGTAAGGATTTTGCAGACAAGCGCGGTCTTTACTGTGTAAAGGACGACTATAACAACGTCCTTATTAAAAAGAATGCATCAAAAGGACGCGAAAAATGCGAACCTCTTATGCTTCAGGGCCATCTTGACATGGTATGCGAAAAGAATTTCGACAGCGATCCCAGGTTTGATTTTTCAAAGGACCCCTTAAGACTCTCCGTTATGGATGATTATATATATGCAAAGGGCACGACTCTTGGCGGCGATGACGGCATTGCCGTTGCATATATGCTTGCAATACTTGATGACGATAAGATCTCTCATCCTGCTCTTGAATGCCTTTTTACATCCGATGAGGAAACCGGGATGATCGGAATGACCAATTTCGATGCATCTTCAATAAAGGCCACCCGCATGATCAACATAGATAACGAACGCGAAGGAGAAATACTGGTCAGCTCCGCAGGCGGACGTAAGGTAAAATGCCATATACCCGTAAGATATATAAGCGGGAGCGGACTCTCATACGATATAATAATCTGCGGACTGCTTGGCGGCCATTCGGGTTCGGAGATCGATAAATACAGGGGGAACGCCAACCTTCTTATGGGCAGGCTCCTTCATTATTTAAGCAGCCGCGTCAAATACGAACTGTATTATTTAAAGGGCGGGCTTCAGGATAATGCGATCCCAAGGGAAGCCAAGGCATCCGTCATTATAGACCCTAAAGATGCAGCGGTATTTGAGGATGCGATCACCGGATTTGAAATGACTGTCATCAATGAATACCGCGGAATCGAAAACAACATTACCATCTACTGTGAAGCGGGAGAGACCGTAAACGAACGTGTGCTTTCGGATAAGACAAAAGAACGCGTTATCTTTCTTTTAATGACGATCCCCGACGGCATAACTAAGATGTGCCCGGAGTCCGCAAACATTGTTCAAACCTCATCAAATGCAGGTATAATGCGTCTTCGCGATGATTATTTCTCACTTATCATAAGCATAAGGAGTTCCATTTCATCCGAAAAAGAAGCATTGAGCGATAAGATCAGATACCTGACCGAAACCATCGGCGGTGAATACATTATCGAATCCGATTATCCCGCCTGGGAATACAGTGAAAATTCGGGGCTGAGGGATATGGTCGTAAAGGTATACAAAGAACTCTTTGGCCGCGATCCCCATGTCACTTCAATACATGCAGGCCTCGAATGCGGCATAATATTTGATAAAGTCAAAGGTATGGATATAGTGTCCATAGGACCCGATATCGATGATATACATACCCCCAAGGAAAAACTTAGTATCTCAAGCACGGAACGTACATGGCGTTTATTACTTAGGATAATGGAGATGTGTGAGTGATGGATGAATTGATCAGGCTTGACAGATTTCTTTCGGGTTGCGGAACGGGAAGCCGCAAGAGTGCAGCCGGACTTATAAGGGCGGGACGTGTTAAAGTCGACGGAAACATTATATCCGACCCCGGACACAAGGTCAGTGAACATGCTTCGGTCACTTTGGACGGAAGCGAACTTAAATATGAGAAGTATTCATATTATATGCTGAACAAACCGGCCGGATGTGTAAGTGCTGTAAAGGACGCTCTGAGCGATACGGTCATATCCTATCTTAAAGGGGTCAATACCAACGGTCTTTTCCCCATCGGAAGGCTTGACAAGGATACGGAAGGACTTCTTCTTATAACCAATGACGGGGAGCTTTGTCATGCACTGACCTCGCCAAGACGCCATGTCCAGAAAGCATACTATACAGCCTGCGACAAACCGCTTGCAAAGGATGCGGTAAAACGCCTTGCCTCAGGACTTGATATAGGAGACGATACACCGTGTCTTCCTGCGATACTGACAAAAGCCGATCCTTACGGCGAAGATCCGGCATACCTGCTGACTCTTACCGAGGGAAGGTTCCATCAGGTAAAGAGGATGATCTATACGCTCGGCTCAAATGTCGTTTATTTAAAAAGACTGACCGTTGGAGGGGTGAAGCTTGACGAATCACTTAAACCCGGCGAGTTTCGGCCGCTCACCCATGATGAGATCGCCATATTAAAGTCAGGTGCCTTAAGCGGTGAAAAGGATTCCCGGGATGAAAACGGGGAAGGGTAAGGGTGAAAAAGGGAATATAAATATACGTCGGATCAGGGTGACTGTGCTCACCCTGTTAATGTATATATGCTCAATAGGCATCTTTATACTCGGTGTAAAGCTCACAGGTACCAGACGCAATCTCCTGACGGTTGCAGCTATCCTCGGAATACTTCCCGCAAGCAAGAGTCTTGTGAACATGATAATGCTCTTAAGGTTTAAGTCTGTAAGCGATGATCTGTTCAGATCCCATTGTGATGCCGCAGGGAGCATCCCGGTCATATATGAACTTCCCTTTACAACCTACGAAAAAACGTTTTTTGTCGAGGCCGTCTCATGCGTCGGCAGTACGCTCAGTGTATGCTATATTACGCAGACAGGCAAAAAGTCACCCGGGTACAGCGGGCAGAAGAAATTGAAAGAACATCTTGAAGGCGTACTCAAAAACGATGGTTTCAGTGATTTCACGATCAAGATATTTGAAAACAGGGATGACTATTTTAACCGGCTTTCGGAGATAAACCAAAAAGGGTTGACCGCAACTGATGAAGACAGGCGCATGCTTGACACATTAAAGGCAGTAAGCCTGTGATATGACTTTACAACACATATGAAAGAATATGTTATCGCAGCCTCTGATGAAGGCTCAAGACTAGACAAACAGCTTTTTAAGATAATGGACAAAGCCACCGCCGGCTTCATATATAAAATGCTCAGGAAAAAGAATATCACGCTAAACGGCAGGAGAGCATCAGGCAGCGAGCGGCTAAAATGTGATGATGTGATCAGGATCTATCTCAGTGATGATACCTTTGATCTTATGAGAACAGAGAAAAAGGAATTTATTTCTTCCGCGCACGGTGACATATCCGGGCACATTATATATGAAGATGAAGACATACTGCTTATCAATAAACCTTCGGGAATGCTCTCACAGCGCTCGTCAGCCAAGGATACGTCCTTAAATGAGCTGTGTCTTAAATACCTGATGGATAATGATAAGGCAGGAAGTTCAAACCTTGATGTTTTTGTCCCTTCAATATGCAACAGGCTTGACAGAAACACATCCGGGATAGTCATCTTTGCCAAGACCTACGTCTGCGCGCGGTGTATTGCATCCATGCTTAAGGAGCACCGGCTTAAGAAGACATACCGGTGTCATGTAAAAGGTATCATTAATGAACCGCTCAGCTTAAACGGATACCTGACAAAAGATCATAAGTCAAATATCGTTAAGGTCACGGACATTAAAACCGACGGATCATCAAAGATAATTACAAGATACAGGCCGGTTAAAGTATATAAGGACCACACGCTGCTCGAAGTTGATCTGGTTACCGGAAAATCCCATCAGATAAGAGCGCATCTGTCCTCCGTCCATCATCCGGTGCTCGGGGACAATAAATACGGTGACTTTGATCTTAACCGGCGTCTGAAGGAAAAATACCGTATAGATTCACAGATGCTTCATGCATACAGCCTTACACTGCCGGATGATATGCCGCCGGAACTAAAAAGGCTCTCGGGAATGAACTTTCAGGCTCCCATGCCTGATATTTTTGAGAAACTTGACCGGGACACAGTATAAACAGGGAGAGTATATGCCTACTTGGAACAGCCGCGGCCTGCGCGGTTCAATGCTCGAAGAGCTGATAAACCGTACAAATGAAAAATACAGGGAAAAGTCATTGGCACTTATCCAAAAAATACCCACACCGATAACACCGATCAATATTGATAAGTCGAACAAACAGATAACGCTCGCTTATTTTGATCAGAAAAGTACCGTCGATTATATCGGTGCGGTACAGGGTATACCCGTATGCTTCGATGCCAAAGAATGCGCAACCGAAACCTTTGCACTTTCCAATGTGCACGATCATCAGTTCCGTTTCATGAAGGAATTTGAGGGACAGGGGGGCATAGCATTTCTTCTGATATATTTTTCCGGCATCGATGTATATTATTATCTTAAATTTTCCGGGCTTTCCGTGTTTTACGAACGGATGATGAGCGGAGGACGGAAGAGTTTCAGGTATGATGAGCTTGATCCTTCATACATAATACCTCACAGCCACGGTGTCATCATTCCTTATCTCGAACTGGTAAACAAGGATCTTAATGACAGGGATATCTGATGATTGACAACAGGATGATATGTGTTTATAATTATCGACGTGGTAGCATGGTAATGCATTAGCACGCAAAAGCGAACGGAGCGGATATGTATAAAAAACTGATCCACACCCCCGAGGGGGTACGCGATATCTACGGTATCGAAAACAGGAATAAACTGGCTGTTGAAGACAGCATAATGAAGCTTATAAGAAACTACGGCTACGAAGATATCCAAACGCCAGTGTTCGAATTCTTTGATATTTTTTCGGGCAATATCGGTACCATACCTTCAAAGGAGCTCTATAAGTTCTTTGACAAAGAGGGTAATACACTGGCTCTTCGTCCCGATTTTACACCGTCAATAGCAAGGGCGACCGCAAAATATTTTGCCGATGATAATATGCCGCTTAGGTTCTGTTATATCGGAAATACATTCAACAACACCATGGAATACAGGGGAAGGCTCAAAGAAACCACGGAGATAGGTGCCGAACTCATAAACGATGACAGTGTTGATGCGGATGTCGAAGTACTTATGATGGTCATAGAAGCGCTTTTAAAGTGCGGTATACGGGATTTTCAGCTAAGTATTGGCAATGTTGAGTTCTTCAAGGGTTTATGTGCCGAATACGGTATAAACGAAGAAATGGAACTTAAACTTCGTGAAACCATAAATGACAAGAGCTATTTCGGAACCCAGGATATCCTTGACTCCCTTGATCTTAAAGATAACGTAAAAGAGATCTTTTCGCGGATGCCTGAAATGTTCGGAGGGCTTGATACACTTAAGGAAGCCGCGGGTTATGTGACAAACGAACGGTCAAGAGGCGCAATAGAAAGGCTTCAGAACATATATGACATCCTTAAACACAACGGCATGGATGCCTATGTGACTTTCGACCCCGGAATGCTCAGCAAATACAATTACTATACGGGGATAATATTCAGAGCTTATACATACGGGAGCGGTGATGCGGTTATCAAAGGAGGAAGATACGACAATCTGCTCAGCGAGTTCGGCAAATCTGCTCCGGCTGTAGGTTTCTGCATTATGGTCGACCAGCTGTTGTCGGTACTTTCAAGGCAGAATATCAGTATAAAGCTTCCGGGATATGATAAGTACCTTCTGTCATATAACGAAAAAACACGAAGGGATGCATACCTTAAAGCCATTAAATTAAGAGAACAGGGTAAATGTGTCGTGATGGTCAATGAAAGAGTGTACGATCGCGACAGCATAAATACATACGCGGACGAAAACGGATATAAACACATTACGGCAGAGGATGAAGCATGAATTATATAACATTTGCACTCGGAAAGGGAAGACTTGCCAGCAAAACGCTTGAACTTCTCGAAGAGATAGGCATAACCTGTGAAGAAATGAAAAACAAAGATACCAGAAAGCTTATCTTTGTCAATGAAGAGCTTAAGCTTAAGTTCTTTCTGGCAAAGGGCCCCGATGTTCCGACATATGTGGAATACGGAGCCGCAGATATAGGCGTGGTGGGAAAAGATACGATACTCGAAGAAGACCGTAAATGTTATGAGGTCCTCGATCTCGGTTTCGGCAAATGCAGAATGTGCGTCTGCGGTCCCGAGTCATCTGCCGAGCTCTTAAAGCATCATGAGATGATAAGGGTAGCCACGAAGTATCCCAGGATCGCCAAGGATTACTTCTATAATCATAAGCACCAGACCGTCGACATCATCAAACTGAACGGATCCATCGAGCTTGCACCCATAGTCGGATTATCCGAGGTGATCGTCGACATCGTAGAGACCGGTTCAACCCTTCGTGAGAACGGACTGATGGTACTTGAAGAGATATGCCCTCTGTCTGCAAGGATGATCGTGAACCAGGTCAGCATGAAAATGGAAGCAGAGAGGATAAATACTCTGATCCGCAGGATAAAGGAGAGATTATGAGAACTATTCGCTTAAACGAACAGACAAGAAAGGATATAATAAAAGACCTTTTAAAACGCAGCCCCACACAATATACCGAATACGAGGAGACTGTAAAGGAAATAATTAATGATGTAAGGGACAACTCGGATGAAGCTCTTTTCCGCCTTACGGAAAAATTCGACGGATTTGCCCTTAATAAGGATAATATCAGAGTCACGGAAGATGAGATAGAGAGCGCATACGCTTCACTTGACCCCGAACTCATAGGAGTCATGGAGCGTGCCTGTGCCAATATACGCTCCTATCATGAAAAGCAGAAGTTAAACAGCTGGATCGAGACGTCGGCAGACGGTACGATGCTCGGACAGAAGATAACCCCGCTTGAGAAAGTAGGGGTATATGTTCCCGGCGGCAAGGCGGCTTATCCGTCATCAACTCTGATGAATATAATCCCCGCGATCGTCGCAGGAGTAGAAAGGATAATCATGGTCACTCCGGCGAACCGCGAAGGAAAGGTAAATGCCGGGACTTTGGCGGCGGCAAAGATCGCAGGGGTTTCCGAGATATATAAACTGGGCGGTGCCCAGGCCATAGCCGCACTCGCATACGGAACCGGATCGGTACCGAAGGTTGATAAGATCGTCGGGCCCGGAAATATATATGTAGCTCTTGCCAAAAAGGCTGTTTACGGTCTTGTCAGCATAGACTCGGTCGCAGGTCCGAGCGAAATACTTGTTATCGCGGATGATACGGCAAATCCTGTCTATGTCGCTGCCGATCTGTTGTCACAGGCCGAGCACGACCAGCTTGCATCGGCAATACTTATAACAACATCCGAAAAACTTGCCGCATCCGTTAATTCCGAGATCGAGCGTTTTGTAAAAGAACTTGAACGCAGCGAGATAATAAAAGCTTCTTTGGATAATTACGGTTTTATACTCATAGCCGGCGATATGGACGAAGCGGTGCTTACTGCAAATGAGATCGCATCGGAGCATCTGGAACTGCTCACGGCAGATCCTTACGGACTGATGACGAAGATAAGGAATGCCGGGGCCATATTCATAGGAGAGTATTCATCCGAACCGCTCGGTGATTATTATGCGGGACCAAACCATGTGCTTCCCACGAACGGGACTGCCAAATTCTTTTCACCTTTGGGCGTTGATGCGTTCATCAAGCGCTCAAGTATAATCGCTTATTCAAAAGATGCGTTATTTAATGCGGCTGACGATATAATCAGATTCGCAAACGCCGAAGGGCTCACAGCCCACGCAAATTCAATAAAAGTAAGGCTTAAACAGAGTTGAAAACGCGTGTGATTGTATTTAAAATAACGAGGAGGGAGCAATGAAAAGCAAAAGAGCGGCTGTTATCAAACGTGAGACAAAAGAAACGTCGATCAACTGTGCGATCGATCTTGACGGAAAGGGTGAATCAAGCATCGAAACCGGCATAGGTTTTTTTGATCATATGCTTGAAGGGTTCGCAAAGCACGGATTCTTCGATCTTAAGTTAAATGTATCCGGAGATCTTCATGTGGATGCTCATCACAGCGTCGAAGACACAGGTATAGTGCTCGGACATGCGATACTTAAGGCTGCCGGTGACAAGAAGGGGATCAAAAGATACGGGCACATGATACTTCCGATGGATGACGCACTTGTTCTTTGTGCCGTCGATCTTTGCGGAAGGCCTTATCTGTCGTATGAAGCTTCGTTCGATACGGAAAGGATCGGATATCTTGACACCGAGCTTATACGTGAATTCTTTTACGCATTAAGTTACAGTGCGATGATGAACATACATATTAAGGTATTGTCCGGGATCAATTCGCACCACATAGCCGAAGCAATGTTTAAATCATTCGCCAAGGCTCTTGATATGGCGTTATGTACCGATGAAAGGATCCCTGATGTATTATCCACGAAAGGAACACTTAAATGAGCAAAAAAATGATAGTTCCGTGCCTGTATCTTAAAGACGGCCGGCTGTACAGTGACTTTTCCGACAAAACACTTATAAGCAGCGATCCTGCGGCATACGCACTTGAATGTGCCAATGCCGGTGCTGACATGCTTATCATATTTGACCAGTCATACAATGACAGAACGCACGACGAAGCCCTTGATATAATGAGGGCTGTCACCAGGCAGATAGATATTCCCGTCATCGGAGCCGGAAACATCAAGCGTGCCGAGGACGTAAAAAAAGTCATATACTCAGGATGCAGCCATGCCGCCTTAAACCTTGCAAAACAGGCCAATATCGACCTTATCGAAGAGACCGGCAAACGATTCGGAAAGGATAAGATCTATGTCTGTGCAGACACCGAAGAACAGATACTGGACAACATAGATCCGATCAGGGAATACACCGGAGGTGTACTGCTTCTTAACGATGACATAATCGATTCATACAGGGATCTTAAGATAATATCCGTCACCGGAGACACATCGATCGATAAGGCCTGCGGATTGCTTGCCATGGACTGTGTATTTGGCGTGTCCGGAAAGTTTGCAAACGAAAACAGGTTAAACCTCATGAAGATAAAACGGGAACTTGATGAAAAGGGAATAGATACCTGTATCTTCAAGAGCAGTTATACCTTCGCGGATCTTAAAAAGAATTCGGACGGCCATGTACCGGTCGTGGTTCAGGACTATAAGACAAATGAAGTACTCATGGTCGCCTACATGAACGAAGAGGCTTATGACAAAACCCTTGAAACCGGACTTATGACTTACTATTCAAGGAGCCGTAACGAGCTGTGGGTAAAGGGGGCCACTTCAGGCAACTACCAGTATGTGCGCTCACTCACGGCTGACTGTGACTGCGACACGATACTCGCAAGAGTCGCCCAGACGGGAAATGCCTGCCATACCGGAAGCCACTCATGTTTCTTTAACAACATAGTAAAGACTCAGGATACTTCCAGGAATCCGCTTAATGTATTTGAAGACGTGTATAACGTGATAACGGACAGAAGGGAGCATCCGAAGGAAGGATCATATACCAATTACCTCTTCGATAAAGGGATCGACAAGATCTTAAAAAAGGTCGGCGAGGAGGCTACCGAGATCGTTATCGCGGCAAAGAATCCTGACCGCGAGGAAGTAAGATATGAGATCGCCGATCTTCTGTATCATTTAATGGTTCTTATGGCAGAATGCGGGCTTGACTGGACCGACATAGTAAAGGAGCTCGCAAACAGATAGAAGGTTATATATGAGGAAGACCGCCTTAAGCGAAGAGATCCTTCTTACCGTTGAAAAACCGGCCCGGTATATCGGGAATGAGGTCAATTCGGTGATGAAGGACAAGGATAAAGTGGATGTCAGGTTTGCGATGTGTTTCCCGGATGTTTATGAGATAGGAATGTCGCATCTTGGCATCCAGATACTGTATTCAATGTTTAACACGTTTGAGGACGTATGGTGCGAACGTGTTTATTCTCCATGGGTGGATCTTCACGCGATCATGAAAGAAAGGGATATACCCCTTTTTGCGTTAGAGTCACAGGATCCCGTTAAATGTTTTGATTTTCTCGGGATCACGCTTCAGTACGAGATGTGTTATACAAACGTACTTCAGATACTTGACCTTTCGCATATACCCATGATGGCATCTGACCGGGACTGGTCCCATCCGATAGTCATCGGCGGCGGTCCCTGCACATATAATCCCGAGCCCCTGGCCGATTTTTTTGACTTATTCTACATAGGAGAAGGTGAGACAAGCTACAGGCTTCTTATAGACATGTACAAGGATGCAAGAAGGTCCGGGATGAGCAGGAAGGATTTCCTTCATAAAGCAAGCCGCATAGAAGGTATCTATGTACCTTCTCTTTATGAAGTAAGTTACGATGACGAAGGTCTTATCAGATCATTTGAACCGTTATACGAAGACGTTCCCAAAACCATTAAAAAGAACGTCGAAATGAACGTATCGGATACATATTACCCCTTAAAACCCGTAGTTCCGTTCATAAAGGTGACCCAGGACAGGGTAGTCCTTGAGATCCAGCGCGGATGCATAAGGGGCTGCCGTTTCTGCCAGGCCGGGATGCTTTACAGGCCTGTCCGCGAACGGGATGTTGAGCTGCTTAAATCCTATGCGGTACAGATGCTCAACAACACGGGGCATGAGGAGATATCCTTAAGTTCCCTCTCATCCAGTGATTACTCTCACCTTAAAGAGCTTGTATATTTTCTTGTTGAATATGCAGAAAAGAAGCGCCTTAACATTTCGCTTCCTTCACTTCGCATAGACGCTTTTTCGCTCGATGTCATGAGCCGCGTGCAGGACATAAGGAAAAGTTCACTTACCTTCGCCCCCGAAGCCGGTTCCCAGCGGCTTCGGAATGTCATTAACAAGGGACTTACCGAAGAGGTGATCCTTGACGGTGCATCAAAGGCTTTTCTCGGCGGGTGGACAAGAGTCAAGCTTTATTTCATGCTGGGGCTGCCGACCGAAACGCAGGATGATATGCGGGGGATCGCTGAGTTATGCAATAAAATTGCAAAGACATATTATGAACTCATTCCCAAACAGGACAGGAAAGGCCGTGTACAGATAGTTGCTTCGTCATCATTTTTTGTTCCCAAACCGTTTACGCCTTTCCAGTGGGCATCAATGAACACAGAAGAACAGTTCCTTGAAAAAGCCCATTTTGTAAATGACTGCATGCATGAACAGTTAAACAGCAAAAGCATCAAATATAATTACCATCAGGCAGACGAAAGCATACTCGAAGGCGTATTCGCAAGAGGCGACAGGAGACTGTCAAAGGTACTTTTACTGGCATAT
>JAILLY010000024.1 GCA_024692905.1 Lachnospiraceae bacterium
CCGACATTCCTGCTCACAAAGGAGCAGTGGTCCGAGGTTGCGGTCGATCCCGGGATAAAGGGCAAGTATATCCTTTTATATATCATGCAGAAGGATGAGACAGTTTATTCATATGTGCGTGAGATAAAGAAGAAATTAAACCTTCCGGTGGTCGAGATAAGCAGATACGGATATAAGCCCGAATTTGTTGACAAGACTCTCATCGATGTAGGGCCGGCAGAGTTTCTTGGGCTTTTCATGAATGCGGAGTTTATATGCACCAACTCATATCACGGCCTTGTTTTTTCTCTGGTATTTGAGAAGGAATTCTGCCTTGTTCCGAGTAAGAAGTTCCGCGGCCGTATCTATAACCTGCTCAAGCTCCTTGATATCTACATCCAGCCAAGCCTTGATACGGAAGAGGAACTTAAGGCAAGGTTTGACAGGGAACACGTTGATAAGATAATCGATGAAGAGGTAAAAAAATCCGTAAATTACCTTAATGAATGCGTGAACGGGTGAGGAGATGGCATTTAACGGAATCCTGTTTTTATTTGTTTTTCTTCCAATAGCATTATTGCTTTATTATATCTCGGGCGAAAGGATCAAAGAGTATGTCCTGTTCGCCCTGAGTATTGTTTTCTATACATTCGGCGCCATTCAGTATATATGGCTTTTGCTGATAATGGTCGTTCTGACTGTTGCTGCCGGAAGGATATTATCAAGCGTATCGGCACTGTGGGTACGGCGCCTTTTGCTTGCTGCCGGTGTGATCGCAAATATAGGGATGCTTTTCAGGTATAAGATACTCATAGCCGTGATGGATCCGGCATTTGCTCCTCTGTTTCCGCTCGGGATATCATTTTATACCTTTAAGGCAGTATCATATCTTGCGGATGTATATAAGGGTGAGATAACTCTTAACGGAACGCCGATCGTACATGACGCACTGTATCTTTCCTTTTTTGCTCAGATCCAGTCAGGGCCGCTTACAAGATATAAGAGTATGGTATCTTCACCGTCAATGTCACGTTTCTCGGACGGAGCATACCGTTTCCTTACGGGATTTGGCAAGAAGGTCCTGCTTGCTGATGTCTTATCCCATATAACCACTGAGGTTTTTGCGGCGCCATCTTCATCCTTTACTCCCGCTTATGCATGGCTTGGGTCAATTTGTTATTCACTTCAGTTGTTCTATGATTTTTCAGGCTATTCAGATATGGCAATAGGTATTTCGAAGATGTTCGGGTATGACTGTGTTGAGAACTTTAACTACCCGTATATGACGGAATCCGTCTCAAGATTCTGGAGGCGGTGGCATATATCATTAAGCGAATGGTTCAGGGATTATGTTTATATCCCGCTTGGAGGGAGCAGGGGAAAGTCACCCTTGCGAGTTTATGTAAACCTGTTCATTGTATGGCTTCTGACCGGACTTTGGCACGGATTGTCATGGAACTTCATCGTATGGGGATTGGGTTACTTTGTCATGATATCGTTTGAACGCATGACCGGATTCCCCGGAAAGATAAGATCCGGGTTTCTTAAAGGGCTGTACCGCATCTTTGTCCTGTTCTTCATAAACTGTCAGTGGATAATGTTCCGTTCATCCGGTATGAGGAACGGATTTGAGTTTATAAAGCATCTGTTTGTGCCCGGTAATGCCGCACTTACGGACAGACGCGTATTTTTCCTTATATCAAACTATGGAGTATTCATCGCGGCAGCGATCATACTCTGCTTCCCCGCAGCTGATGCGGTCAGGAAGAAGTTAAGTTCAAATGCAGCAGCGGATACGGTATATCAGTGCCTGCATGCTTTGCTTGTTATCGGGATATTTATAACGGCACTCGCATTCGTGGTGGCCGGTGGAAACAACCCGTTTGTATATGCCAATTTCTGACGGAGGCATGAATGACCAAAGAGAGTAAGACAACAAAAATATGTGCGGTATTCCTTATATTGCTACTTCTCATGGGTTTTATACGCAATGATCCTTGGAGCAGGCTTGCCAATATTTCCGAATACCTTCATCTGGATACGGGTAAGCTTAAAGAACCTGATTCCATTACGCCCGAGCAGATTGAGAAGGATTTAAACGATGGTCTTACGCACCGCTCGGACCTTATTGAGCTTAGTGGCGAAGTTTCATCTAAGCTTGGGATGCGTGACTATTACGGCAGCAATAATATATATATGTCAAAGGACGGATATCTTATAGGAATGTATCCGCAGACATCAACCGACTATGAATACGAGCAGACGGTTACACTTTACGGGTTTCTTAAGGAAAACGGCATTAATCTTATCTACGTAAATGAACCGGTTAAGTATTCGGACGATATGGAAGCGGTAAATGATATCGGGCTGGAAACTTATGTAAACCGAAATTCGGATTTGCTGCTTGAAAGGCTCAAAGATGCAGGTGTCCCGGTTATCGACCTTCGCGATAATGCAAGGGATGAGGGCATTGATGTAAAGAGCCTGTTTTACAGGACTGATCATCACTGGACGGTGCCTGCAGGTCTGTGGGCGGCCCGGATCATGGCACAGGGGCTTAACGAGTATGCAGGATATGATATAGATCCGGGCATATATGATGAATCTGGTTTTGAGTTTACCGAATATAAGAACTGCTGGCTTGGTGAACAGGGCCGGAAAGTATCAGCTAAATATGCGGGACTTGATGACTTTACCGAGATTAAGCCCGCATTTCCCACGAGTTATGTGTTTAGCGGAGACAGCGGGGAGTATGATGGAAGTTTTGACGAGTTTGTGAATGAAGGATTCTATTCCTCTGATGAAGATATTTATACGGAGCTCAGCTGGCATTATTCCTACAATCTTAA
>JAILLY010000045.1 GCA_024692905.1 Lachnospiraceae bacterium
TAATAATTCCAAAGGAAAAGTCAATCGTTTCACATCATATTTCAGCGCCGGACTTGACGTTGACGGAAAACCGGTGTTAAAGGTGGTATCGTCTGAGGTTCCCGTGGACGATAACGATCTTACGGGATGGATAAGGTATTATGTTACGGGACCTGACGGAGTTACCTGTGTTGAAAAGGTTGAGATGATCAGGATCGTATTTGCAAACTCCGTGGTCTGGCTCGGAGATTCACTGACCCAGGGCTCTCTCGGAAGTCCGAACAATAATCTCGATAATGCACCGTACGTTAAGCTTCGGGCGTACCTTAACATGCCGGTCGAGGGCTATGGTTTTTGGGCATATAACACAAGGCAGATATTCTCTGCTTACAGGAATACCCATAAACAGAAGGTGGATCCGGAAAAAGCATATGTCTTCTGGGTCGGCTCGTGCGACTGGTTCCATGACGGGGCTGCAAATACGAATACCGGGCCGGTGATAAAGCAGATAGATGATTTTCTGGCTTCGGGCAAAGTCACCCGATACGTGGTGCTCGGTACGACCGCGAGGAGAGAATTAAGAGACGGTGAAAAATATAAAACGATCAATAATGCACTGAAAGCTCATTACGGTGAACATTATATGGATGTTGTTGAGATCATAGACCGTGAGGGCAACGGCTATTCGCGTGACCAGGTGCATCTGACACAGAATTCATATGATGCGATAGCCTATGCTTTGGGCGATAAGCTAAAGAGCATGGGATATGTAAAGTAAAACAGGGACCGGGGGACGGTTCTGCGGTCCCTGTTTCTATGCGATTTAGGGATCACAGAACCGTCCCCCGGTCCCTAAATTCTATTCTTCAGTCTTTGAAGAACCGTCTACATGCACGTTCATACCGTTGCCGGAGAGGTTCACGTTGCGGTTTACCTTTGCATCGTATGTGCCGGCTCTCATTATCTCCGTAAAGTCAACTCCGGTAGCCTCGCTCATTGTATCAAATACCTGCTTCATGACTATCGGCATGTTGCCTGAGATCTGGCTTGCACCGTTATTGCCGTCACCCGTACCGTAGATATTGATCTTATCGATCTGCGAGAGAGGCTTGGCTATCTCGGCGGCCATCTGAGGCATGATCTTGATCATCATCTCTGCCATGGCCGCGCCGTTATATTTCTTATAAGCTTCGGCTTTCTTTTCCATGGCTTCGGCTTCTGCAAGACCCTTGGCTTTTATCGCTTCGGCTTCTGCAAGACCCTTTGCGGCTATACCTGCAGCTTCCGCATCATACTTCGCCTTTATACCTGCGGCTTCCTGCTCTGCGGCATATTTCTGGGCTTCGGCCTGCGCTTTCTTTGCTTCGGCATCCTTCTCCTGCTCATATTTTTCCGCCTCGGCGTTCTTCTGGCGTTTTACGAGATCTGCTTCGGCTGACTTTTCCGCACGGTATTTCTCCGCATCAGCCTGCTTTTCTATCTGGGCCGCAAGTTCCTGCTGTTTTACGGTAACTTCGCGCTCCTTGAGTTCGGCTTCGCGTTCGGCCTTGGCGATCTGGGCGTTTACGGTTGCCGTCTGGATTGATTTTTCCTGCTCCTGCTTCTGGATCTCGTAAGCGGCATCCGCCTCGGCGTTCTTGGTATCCGCTTCCTTCTTGAGTTCCGCCTGCTTTATTGCAAGAGCGTTGTTCTTTTCGGCTATCTCGGTCTGTGCTAAAACCCTTGCGTCATTGGCAGCCTTGTCGGCTTCGGCCTGCGCGATCGCCACATCCCTGTCAGCCTGTGCCTTCGCGATCGCAGCGTCTTTCTTGATCTTGGCCGTGTTGTCCATACCAAGGTCGCTTATGAGGCCGTTCTCGTCCGTGACATTCTGGATGTTGCATGAGAGGATCTCGATGCCGAGCTTGTTCATATCCCTTGAAGCTTTTTCCATTACCTGATCGGAGAAAGAATCACGGTCGGTGTTGATCGTCTTAAGCGCCAGGGTACCGATGATCTCACGCATGTTACCCTGAAGTGAATCCTGAAGATCCTGGGTTATCTGTGCGGGGGTCTTGTTAAGGAAGTTCTTTGCCGCCAGCTGGATGGCATCCGCATCCGTTCCTATCCTTACTTTTGCGACCGCATCAACGTTAACATTGATAAAGTCATTTGTCGGGACTGACTGTTCCGTCTTGATATCAACCGTCATCTGGCCCAGATACAGACGGTCTACGCGCTCGAGGAACGGGATCTTGATCCCTGCACGCCCTATAAGGATTCGGGGTTTTGAGCGAAGTCCCGATATGATGTAGGCTTTATCGGGCGGAGCCTTTACATATCCGGCCGCGACCACGATGACCAAAAGAATGATTATCGCTGTAATGATGATACCTGTAAATGACATATTGTCTCCTCCTTCCGTGATGACGCATTAGTCGGGGCGCTGCCCTCCCGGCGTCTTATAACGGTTTTCTTTTTGTTAAGATGAGCCTAACACAACGCGGGAAAAATATAAATATCATCTGCAGCAAAATAAGATATCCTAATTTGCATAAAGAGAAATTAATCAGTTTTGAATATGAGTATGATATACTTATCAGGAACCGGGGGACGGTTCTGTGGTCCCTTTTTAAGGAGCCGGGGAGTGCGGTCCTGCGATCAAGGGACGGAAGAGTATTTGCGAGGATGTCAGTTTATGAAAGAAAACCTTAAGAAAATGGCCGGTTATTATAAACCTTATATCGGAACATTCATGCTCGATATGTTCTTTGCGTTTCTTGCATCTGCGATAAGCCTCGTAATACCGCTTGCCGTACGGTACATAACGACCAATATTCCGGGCATGGAAGCGGGCATGGCTTCGAAGCGTCTGATTTTTATCGGCATAACGCTTATCGTACTGGTCCTTATACAGTTTGCGTCAAACTTTTTTATCACAAACATCGGACATGTAATGGGAGCCCGGATGGAATACGATATGCGAGCCGAGATATTCGATCATTATCAGAAACTGTCATTTTCGTTTTACGACGATCAAAAGGTGGGGCAGCTGATGAGCAGGATCACCAGCGACCTTTTTGACATCTCGGAACTGCTGCATCACGGGCCCGAGAACCTTGCCATTTCCTTCATAAAGATCGTGGGAGCGTTTGTAATTCTATCAAACATAAGCGGTTATCTGACTCTTGCCGCATTTGCTCTTGTGCCCGTTATGTTCGCGTATGCGTTTGTTTTGAACAAAAGGATGAAAAGGGCATTCAGGGAGAACCGCGTCCGGATAGCGGAGATCAACACGCAGATCGAGGATAACCTGGCCGGCATCAGGGTGGTAAAGTCATTCGCGAACGAGGCGATCGAGCGGGAAAAGTTTAAACGCGGGAACAGGGGCTTTCTTGCCGCGAAGAAAAACAGTTATTTCTATATGGGATTTTTCCATTCGGGAATGACCGCGTTCACCATGTTCATAAATGTAACAGTCATAATGGCCGGCGGATTCCTTATGACGAGAGGGCTCATTAAAACCGCCGATCTTGTGACTTTTCTTTTGTATATAAATATTTTTACGGATCCAATCAGGACGCTGATTGATTTTACCGAACAGTTTCAAAACGGATATTCGGGGTTTGAGCGGTTCCTTGAGATGCTTGCGATAGAACCGGACATCAAAGATAAGGCGGACGCAGTCGAGCTAAAGGATGTCAGGGGCGATATACGTTTCAACGACGTTTCGTTCAAATACAATGACACCTCGCACAGGGTATTGAAGCATATAGATCTTGATATTAAGGCGGGTTCGTATGTTGCACTTGTCGGGTCGTCGGGCGGCGGGAAGACAACGCTGTGCAGCCTTATCCCGCGGTTCTATGATGTTACGGACGGAAGCATAAGTGTTGACGGTATCGATATACGGGATGTGACTTTGAAAAGCTTAAGGAAGAATATTGGAATCGTACAGCAGGACGTATATCTGTTTGCGGGGACGGTTTATGAGAATATAAGCTACGGTGACCCCTCGGCAACAAGGGAGGATATCATTAAGGCGGCAAAACTGGCCAACGCGCATGACTTTATAATGGGGCTTCCGAACGGCTATGATACGGATATCGGGCAGCGCGGGATCAAGCTTTCGGGCGGTCAGAAACAGAGGCTTTCCATCGCCAGAGTGTTCCTTAAAGATCCGCCGATACTGATCTTTGATGAGGCCACGAGTGCCCTTGATAATGAGAGTGAGAATATCGTCAAAGAATCACTTGAAAAACTCGCCGGCGGAAGGACGACATTTGTGATCGCCCACAGGCTTTCTACGATAAGAAATGCGGAAACCATACTCGTTCTGACCGAGAACGGGATAGAAGAATCAGGTACGCATGAAGAACTCATGTCTAAGAACGGGATTTATGCCGGCTTATATAAATGGGCAAAATAAAGGACCGGGGGACGGTTCTGTGGTCCCTATTTTCGAGGCTATTTTGGGGACGTGATATCGCTCCAAAATTCCTCGCCGATTTTTGATAATCTGTGCTCCTTGCTTCGGACACACACGTAAGTTGCGAACACATCGGGATCGGTTATTTTCTTTATTGTTACTCCGTCAGCCAGATAATCTGCCACGGTTGCCGGGAATATTGCGATTCCGAGGCCTGCTTTTGTTAGCTCGATGGCATTTTGCATATGCGCAAGCCGGCATCTTATTGTGGGTTTTATATTGAGTGGAGCAAACCATTCTTCGATCTCTCTTAACCGCGAAGTCCTCGAAGGGATCAGCAGATCACACCCGGCCAATTCCTCGAGTTTTATGTTATTTCCCCTTTTTTTGACCAGAGGGTGTGAGCAGGGTATCATTGCGACCCATGGTTCTTTGTAAACATCGAATCCGACAAGTTCTTCCTGGTCGTAAGGGGCCGTGATCACGGCGATCTCACATAAACCGCTGCGAACTCTGTGTACGACATCATCCGTGTTTCCGTTCCACAGATTATATTCGACTTTGGGATGCTTTAAAGCAAAATCACTTATCCAACCTGACAATATCTGCGGCGCCTTGGCTTCGACGGCAGCAAGATACAGTATTCCGGTCAGACCTTTCATGTCTTTTATATCCTCGACGGATCTGTCCGCCAATGCAGTTATCTGTACGGCATACTGCCTGAACCTGACACCGGCTTCGGTGAGTATTACCCCATTGTTTTTCCTTATGAAAAGTCGCTCGCCGAGTTCTTCTTCAAGATCCCGGATCTGCCGGCTGAGCGGAGGCTGTGCAATGTGAAGCCTCTCGGCGGCCTTGGTAAGGTTCCGTTCTTCAGCCACAGTCAGAAAATAACGTATATGTCTAAGCTCCATGATCTTTCCTCCCTCCTGCGATACCTAAAAGGTATGACCACTCTATG
This sequence comes from Lachnospiraceae bacterium, assembly GCA_024692905.1. Lineage (GTDB taxonomy): Bacteria > Bacillota > Clostridia > Lachnospirales > Lachnospiraceae > UBA2868. Next base: position 5,349 of record JAILLY010000045.1, read on the forward strand.
ATTATATGTATTTTACATGAGCCGGTCAAGGCTTTATCATATGATCAGAAAGAGAAATAAAACAAAACACAGCGATTGAAAAATATAAAAAAGACAGGAGGCGATCATTATGAAGAAATTCTTATTACATTTGGAAGAAATGCTGGAGGCATATTATAAGACGTTTGCATAGTTTTTATGCCGATAGTGACGGGCCGGGGACCGGGGGACGGTTCTCCGGCCCCTTTTTTATGCGGTTTCGGATGCCGGTATTATAAACCGCTTGAAATATCCCGGCATCAGGTGGTACTCTGTTCATGGACCGTTCGGATAATGATCAGGAGCATGAGAGTCAATTGCGAAAGGTCTGTTATGATCTGTTAAGTTGGTTAACCGTCGCACATAAACTGCCCGAAACCGGCTCATGCCGGAATGGGTTTTCCCGCTGATTTACTATAAATCATAAGATCGCGGAAAGAGGAAAAAGAATATGAAAAATGAGTTTGACGTTGTTGCAGTCGGTGAACTCCTTATAGACATGACCATGAACGGAAAGTCAGCCCAGGGCAATGCCCTGTATGAGGCAAATCCCGGGGGTGCACCGTGCAATGTACTTGCCATGCTAAAGAAACTTGGGCACAAAGTCGCTTTTATAGGCAAGGTTGGAGATGATATATTCGGCCATGAACTCAAGGGGGTGCTTGATGAAGTCGGGATCTGTCCCGGGGGGCTTATCATTGATAAGGATGCACGGACCACACTCGCGTTTGTTAAGACGTTTGAAGACGGAGACCGGGATTTTTCTTTTTACAGAAATCCCGGAGCCGACATGCTCCTTCGGAAGGAAGATATAGATACGGATCTTATAAGAAAGGCCCGGATATTCCATTTCGGTACCCTGTCCATGACTCATGAAGGTGTCAGGGAAGCGACCATGTATGCTCTTACGGAGGCTAAGAAGGCCGGCGCGCTTATATCATTTGACCCGAATCTCAGGGAACCCTTATGGAACAGCCTTGATGAGGCAAAAGAGCAGGTCCTTGAGGGACTTAAGCATTGCGATATCCTCAAGATCTCGGATAACGAGATACAGTGGCTGACGGGCAAGGATGATTATGTCGATGGCGTCGAGTGGATATTTGAACGGTCAGATGTAAGGCTGATGACTGTTTCGCTCGGCAAATGCGGCAGCATGGCCTTTTACAGGAAGGGCCGTGACATGGCTTATATAAAGTCACAGGCCGCGCCTTTCCTTAGTAAGGATACAATTGAAACCACGGGTGCCGGCGATACCTTCGGCGGCTGCATCCTGCATTTTGTCCTTACGAAAGGGATCGAGGCCCTTGATGAAAAAGATCTTCAGGAAATGCTTATATATGCAAACGCTGCAGCTTCCATAATCACCACAAGGAGGGGCGCATTGAGAGTCATGCCCGCGCCGGATGAGATCGAAGCCAAAATAAAAGGGACCACAGAACCGTCCCCCGGTACCCAATAAAGGGACCGCAGAACTGTCCCCCGGCCCCTTATATAATGACATTTAAGTAATTTAAGTAAATTAAGCCCCGAAGGCGATGCCCCTCGGGGCTTTTTTTATGCTTATTTTTAGTGAAAATACACAATCAGACCCCCGAAAATTTGTAAATTAGGTAAAAACAACCAATAAATTAGCGAATCTCATTGACATTAGTTAAGTAAACGATATACTTGAATTAAGTTAACCAACTTAAACCCGTTTACAACAAAGGAGGAAAAATTATGAAGTTGAAAAAGGTTTTGGCATTAACTCTTGCCTCGGCTATGACTTTCTCTCTTGCGGCATGCGGAGGCGCGCCTTCTCAGGCAGCACCCGGTGCGGCGGAAGAAGCCGGGAAGGAAGAAGCGGCTGAAGATACTGCCGCGGAAGAGGAGGATGAAGCAGCCGATACCGCAGACGCAGCGGAAGAAAGTGCTGTTCCCTCATACACACAGCTTGATCTCTCCAAGTATGCCGACACGCAGGCTACGATCAAGTTCCTTCATCATAAGACCGACCGTGCTGAGGACGGAACGATGGATAAGATGGTGGCCGCGTTCAATACCGAATTCCCGGGTATAACGGTCGAGATGGAAGCCGTTACGGATTATGCGGAGGATTCACTCCTTCGTCTGTCAACCGGCGACTGGGGCGATATCATGTTCATCCCTGCAGTTGACAAGTCGGATCTTTCGGATTATTTCATGCCTTTTGATACTCTCGAGAATCTGTCTGCCGAGCTCAATTTTGTAGACAACTGGGAGTTTGGCGGCAACTGCTACGGTATACCTTACATGGCAAATGCCCAGGGCGTTCTTTATAACAAGGCTGTATTTAAAGATGCAGGTATAACCGAACTTCCCAAGACACCCACCGAATTCCTTGACGATCTCAAGCTTATCAAGGACAAAACCGATGCGATCCCGCTTTATACCAACTACGCGGCAGGCTGGACCATGGGTGCATGGGATGCCTATATCGGCATAGTTTCAAACGGAGATGATACCTACATCAACCAGAAGTTTGTCCATACCGCCGAACCCTTCAAGGATCCCGGAGATGATACGGGCATCTACAACCTCTACAGGATACTTTATGATGCCGTTGCGAACGGACTTATCGAAGATGACTATACGACCACTGACTGGGAGTCATGCAAGGGCATGTTAAACCGCGGTGAGATCGGAACGATGGTTCTTGGATCATGGGCATATGCTCAGATGCAGGAAGCCGGCGACACACCTGAAAACGTAGGATATATGCCGTTCCCCATGACTGTCGGCGGAACCCAGTATGTTGCGGCAGGCGGTGACTACAATTACTGCATCAACGTTAATTCATCCGATGAAAACAAGCTCGCTTCGATGATCTTTGTTAAGTGGATGGTTGAAAAGTCAGACTGGTGCTATAACGAAGGCGGTTACACGGTCGTAAAGGGCGGCAAGAACCCCGAGATGTACGCTGCATTTGACGGATGTACCGTATTATCGGACCAGCCCGCAAAGTCAGGCGAAGAGACTTATCTTAACGATATGAATGCGGAATCTGAGCTTTCCTTTAACGCAGGCGGAAACGATAAGGTCCAGAGGATAGTGGAAGCTGCGGCAACCGGATCCGAGACGCTTGATGATATTTATGCAGACTGGACTCAGAAGTGGAACGACGCTCAGGAAGAGCTCGGGATAACAGCTGATAACTGATGTAACGATAAGGCATATTGACGTGCGCCGGCCGTATCGTATATGACCGGCGTGCGCCAGCTGAAAAGCCCTGCATGCAGGAAGAGTCAGGAAGTCGTATTTTTAGGAGATGGTAAATATGAGTACACCGGCAAATGCTGCGGTCAGAAAGAATAAGCGTTCATTCCCGGAATGGTTAAGGAGCAGGGACGGTCAGAAGGTGCTTGTGATGATGGCGTTTCTGATCATACCGATGGTCCTCCTTATGGTCTTCACGTACATTCCCTTTGCTGAGATGGTCAGATACAGCTTCTATAACATGAAGTATGTGGGCGCGAGAAAGTTCGTCGGGATGAAGAACTACATCAAGGTATTCTCAAGAAAGGACTGCTTCGGAGCCCTCAAGCTCTCGCTGTATTATATGGGCGGATCAGTTGTACAGTTAAGCCTTGCGCTTTATCTTGCGACCATCTTAAGCTTTAAAGTCAAGGGAGGCAGCCTGTTCAAAGGCTTTATGTTCTTCCCGTTCCTTATAAACGGTATCGCGATTGGCTTCATATTCAAGTTTTTTTATACCAGGGGCTTTGTGTTTGATACCGTGCTCCAGTGGTGCGGATTTTCCCTGGATAACCTGCCTTACTGGCTTAAGGACAGGAGCATAAACAACATCTCTCTTGTCGGAACATCCGTATGGAGATATTTCGGGCAGAATATGGTCCTGTTTATCGGAGCGATAATGTCCGTTGACAATGAACTGTATGAGGCGGCGATGCTTGACGGAGCCAACCGTTTCCAGCAGTTTAAGTACATAATCCTTCCGAGCATAAAGACAATATTCGTACTTAACGTCATATTGTCGATATCCGGATCCTTGAGCGCTTTTGAACCGCCTTATGTCATAACGGACGGAGCAAACGGAACGGGAACGTATTTCGTTATCATGCATCAGATAGCGCATACGCAGCAGAAGGTGGGACTGGCATCGGCCATGGCCGTTGTACTGCTGCTTATCATATTCACAGTCACGATCCTTCAGAAACTGTTCTTTAAATATGTCTTTAAGGACAGTGTGGAGTAGAAAGGAGAAGATAAATGACTTTCATGGAAAAATCAGGGAAGATCGTTCTTAACGTGATCAAATATCTGTCGCTTATATTCTTTTCCTTCTGGGCACTCCTGCCGGTGGTATCGTGTGTGATAACGGCATTCAAAACGGACAGGGAATATCAGGAAACGAACGTTATGGTGCTGCCGAAAAGCTGGCTCAATTTCGACAATTTCGTGAATGCTTTCAATAAGGCAGGAATGGGAAGGGCGTTTATCAATTCGACGATCATACTGGTATGCGTTCTGCTGTTCTCGACTGTCATCGGGACACAGCTGGCTTACGTTCTCAACAGGTTTAAATTTCCCGGCAACACCCTTATAAGGAACATGTTCCTTTTTGCATCGATGCTCCCGGGCGTTGCGATGCAGATCCCGGTCTTTGAGATAATGTATAAGCTCCATTTCATCAATTTTCTCCCGGGATATATAACGGTCATGTGCGGTACGGATGTTATTGCCATATATATCTATATCCAGTTTTTTGAGAACATAGATATCTCGCTTGATGAATCGGCGATCATGGACGGAGCATCTTATTTCACGATATTCTACAGGATACTCCTGCCGCTGCTTAAGCCGGCGATAGTAACATCCTGTATACTTAAGGGGGTCGGGACCTATAACGAGTATTATATGGCAAACCTCTACCTTCAGGACAAGACCAGGTTTGCGACGGTCGCAACTTCCCTTTACACTTTCGTGGGCCCGCTTGGAAGTAAGTACAATCTTATATGCGCAGGTGTTATAATATCATTGCTGCCGGCACTTATCGTGTTCATTGCGTGCCAGAAACAGATCTATTCCGGACTCACATCCGGAGCGGTGAAAGGATGATATGAGATACTACGGTATAAAAGATGTAAAGCTTAAGAATCACGGGCGGATGGATCTGACTCTTGATGTGATCCCGATGCTCTCAAACGGCCACGGCATCGAGTTAAACGTTGCTGCATCGCAGCTTTGGGTCGACCTTGAGGCGGATTATAAGGAATTCGAGCCGTGGGCTGCGATCGAAATAAACGGAGATCTTGTGAGCAGGTTTATGATTGACCGAGGCAGTCAAAAGGTTTGCCTTTTTGCAGGGCGGGACCCCGGACGCATCACGCGCGTCAAGTTCTACCGCGAACTTCAGGCAATGAGCGACGGCAGCGGGACGAGCCTGATAATACGAGGTCTCATGACCGACGGAAGGATCCTTGAACCTCCGGTATACGATCATAAACTTGAATTCATAGGAGACAGTATAAGCTCGGGCGAAGGTACCTACGGGGCACGGCAGGACACTGACTGGATACCTGCCGTAATGAGTTACAGCCGTACATATATAAATCTCATCGGGCAGGCGTTAAACGCTGAATGCCGCGTGATATCGCAGGGCGGATGGGGAGTGTTCTCCGGCTGGGATAATGACAGGAGACATGCGATACCACGTGTTTATGATAAGATCTGCGGCCTTGCATCACCCTCATGTGATGAGTACGGTGCGGGGAAGGATCATGACTTTGGCTCATGGATGCCTGAAGTTATACTTATAAACCTCGGGACGAATGATTCTGAAGGCTTCAGACAGCCTCCGTTTACCGATCCCGTTACGGGAGAGGTTTATAAGCTGAATACGGAACGCGACGGTACTTTCCTTAAAGAAGATGTTGAACGGATCGTTTCGGCTGCAGAAGGCTTTCTTAAGAAGGTGAGGAAGAATAACCCTGCATCCCACATTGTATGGATGTACGGTATGCTCGGGTATGATCTCGGGGCTGCGCTGTCCGGCGCTGTTTTGCGGTATAAGCGTGAGAGCGGCGATGATAATGTTTCGTATCTTAAGCTTCCCGATACGGCTGAAGAAGACAAAGGATCCAACGGTCATCCGGGTTTTGATGCGCATAAGAAGGCTGCGGGAGTGATCCTCGACCATTTAAAGGAGTATGTTTTCGGTGACTCACAGCGTGAGATTACCTAAATTTGGTTTATTACTTAAGTTGTATTATTTACTTAGTTAAGTTATCATGTTCTTAGCCGTTCGTGACGCGGTCTTTGACGACAGGCTGTACCACGGATGTCATTCGGAACGAAATGAAAATCTTTAAGGAGAGGCTGAGGAATGATAAGAAAAAGCGTAACCATGGGCGATATCGCCAGGGAACTCGGAGTAAGTACCGTTTCTGTCTCGAAGGCGCTCACCGGCAGGGAAGGTGTGAGTGAACAGGTAAGAAAAACGATAGTAGATAAAGCCGTCGAGATGGGTTATGAATATACCGGTTCCAAAAAGGAGAACGCCAGGGAACGGCGCAATATCGGGATCATAATAAGCGAGCATTTCATAACCAGGGACGCATACTACAGCAGGCTGTACGAGAAGACGATGATGATGCTCTCGGACGAGAAACAGATAGGGATGCTCGAGATAATAAAGAGGGATGTGGAAAAGTCATTGGAGCCGCCTGTCCTTATGGCATCGGGGCAGATAGAGGGAGTTATCGTCCTCGGACAGATGTCCGTTGACTACCTTAAGATGCTCAAGGGTTACGGGCTGCCGGTGCTGTACATGGATTTTTATGATGATGAGGTCGTCGAGGATGCGGTGATAAGTGATTCTGTCTTCGGGTCCGGGATCCTTACGAATTACCTCATCCACAGAGGGCATAAAGACATAGCCTTTGTCGGCAGCATTAAGAGTACCAGCAGTATCATGGACCGTTATATAGGTTATTACAGGGCTATGCTGTCTGCGGGACTTGCCGTTAAGGATGAGTGGCGCATAGAGGACAGGGATGAAGAAGGTGAGTTCATTGAACTGAAGCTTCCGGATGTCATGCCAACGGCGTTTGTATGCAATTCCGATGCGGTTGCGTTTAACCTCGTAAAGAGGCTTCAGAGCGAAGGATATTCGATCCCCGATGATATCTCGGTAGTCGCATTCGATAACTTCATCTATGCGGAAATGAGTTCTCCGGGGATAACGACGTACGGAGTCGATACGGATGCACTGGTCCGTAACGTGATAAAGATAATGATCGAGAAGATAGAAAATAAGGATTATACCGCGGGCCGCGTGCTTGTCGCCGGCACCATGATAGAACGCCAGTCAGTCAGAAACCTCTCCTAGGAACCGGGGGACGGTTCTTAGGTCCCAAAATGGAAACATATAAGTCCGTAAAGTTTACATGATCATCAGGAACGATCATACGCGAGGTATATCATGAAAAGGATAGACACCGATCAGAGATGGAATTTAAGTATCATAGGTGATACAGAAAATGCACCAGGCACCATTACTGCCAAGGCCTCGGAAACCATTCCGGCAAAAGTGCCCGGATCCGTATATAACGATCTTATAACGGCCGGAAGGATGGAGGACCCCTATTGGCGGGACAATGAAACGGAAGCTCTTGAACTTATGAAGAATGACTTTGAGTACAGGGGCTTTTTTAATGTTGATGAAAACGAACTCGCCGGTGCGGATGAGGCAATACTCCGTTTTAACGGGATCGATACGATCGCGGATATATCCCTTAACGGAGAGGCACTCGGAAGCGTTGATAACATGCACCGTGTATGGGAGTATCCCGTCAGGGATATGCTCAAGCCCGTGGATAATGAGCTTACGGTGGTCATACATTCGCCTGTGAGATATATAGCAAAACAGTTTGAAGAAGATCCCGCAATCCTTGGGACCGAAGATGCCATGAGAGGCTTTCCGAAGATAAGGAAGGGGCATTATATGTTCGGCTGGGACTGGGGTCCGAGGCTGCCTGATGCCGGCATATGGAAGAGCGTTGAAGTCCTTGCATTTAAGAAGGCAAGGCTTAACGGTGTATATATAAGGCAGGTGTTCAGTGATGATCTTTCAAAAGTAAAACTTCTTGTGGTACCGGGGGACGGTTCCGAGCCGTTCGAACCGGTTATTTATGTCACGGTGACAGGGCCGGAAGGCGAAAAACTGTACGATAAGGCGGACATAAATGAGGACCTTATAATAAACGATCCGAAACTCTGGTGGCCGAACGGACTGGGTGAACAGCCTCTGTATACGGTCAGGGTTGAACTTGCAGACCGGGACGGGGAAGTTCTTGATTCATGGGAGAAAAGGATCGGCCTTCGCAGGATGGAAATGAGCACGGTAAAAGATGAGTACGGCTCGGAATTTGCCCATGTTGTCAATAACGTGAAATTCTTTGCGATGGGTGCCGATTATATCCCCGAGGATAACATACTTTCAAGGTGTACCCGGGAAAGGACCCGCGATCTTCTCAAGCAGTGCAAGGCAGCAAATTTCAATTGTATACGCGTCTGGGGAGGCGGACTGTATCCCTCGGATGATTTTTATGATGCGTGCGATGAACTGGGTCTTGTTGTATGGCAGGATTTCATGTTCGCATGCGCAAATTACCGGCTGACGCGTGACTTTGAAGAAAATATAATGTCCGAATTAAGGGACAATATAAGACGGTTAAGACATCATGCGAGTCTAGGCCTGTGGTGCGGCAACAATGAGATGGAGATGTTCGTTGATAAGGGCGAGTGGGGTGCGAAGAATGAGATAAAGAGTGATTATGTCAAGATGTATGAATACCTGTTCCCCAGGCTCCTTGAAGAAGAGGATCCGGACAGGTTCTACTGGCCGGCATCACCGTCCTGCGGGGGCGGATTCGACGATCCAAATTCACCCGACAGGGGCGACGTCCATTATTGGGATGTATGGCACGGGAACAAGCCGTTTACCGAATACCGTAAGTTTTATTTCAGATATTTATCCGAGTTCGGCTTCCAGTCGTTTCCTTCGATAAAGACTGTTGAGGGCTTCACGGAGCCCGGAGACAGAAATGTCTTTTCGTACGTCATGGAGAAGCATCAGAGAAATGCTTCCGCAAACGGAAAGATCATGAATTACATGGAGCAGACGTTCCTGTACCCGAATGACTTTGACACGCTCATATATGCCTCGCAGCTCCTTCAGGCGGAAGCGATAAGATACGGCGTTGAGCATTTCAGAAGGAACCGCGGCAGGTGCATGGGAACCGTTTACTGGCAGTTGAATGACTGCTGGCCGGTGGCGTCCTGGTCATCGATCGATTATTTCGGAAGATGGAAAGCGCTGCATTATTATGCAAAGAGATTCTTTGCCCCGTTTATGATCTCGTGCGAGGAAGAGGGGCTTCTGACGCAGACGATGAACGTAAATGCCGAGCCGTTTGAGGTGAAAAGATCAATAAGGCTGAGCGTTGCGAATGAATCTATGTGTCCGAGAAATGGGACAGTCAGATGGCAGCTTCGAAACAGCGACGGGACGGTGATAAGGGAAGAAAACGAGGCCGTAAGCCTTTCGCCGCTGTCGGCCAAATGGCTGGATCTTAAGGAACTTCCCGATGCGAAACTGTATGAAAACTATGTCAGCTATCAGCTTGAAGAAAACGGAACAGTCGTATCGCAGGGAACGGTCCTTTTCTGCCCACCGAAGCATTTTAAGTTTGCAGATCCCTGCCTTAAAGTAAAAGTCACGGACGGCGAGATAGTTGTGAGTGCATCCGCATACGCAAAAAGCGTCGAGATCAGGAACGAAAATGACGATCTGATCTTATCCGACAATTTCTTTGACTTAAATGCGGGTGAAAGAAGGGTAAAGATCATAAAAGGCGAACCGGTTGGATTGAGCGTAAGAAGTGTTTATGATATCCGATAAGAGGAAAATGTGATGGACAAAAAATACATTATAGATACGCAGGAAAACAGGGAATTCCTTAAGGATAATGCGCAGGCTCTGCTTGACTTTGGCAGACGTTTTCCTTCGCCCGGAGGCGGGAGCTATTATCTTTCGGGTGACGGGACACCCTGGACTGACAGGAACAGGGAAACCTGGATCACCTGCAGGATGGCACATGTCTATTCGATCGGTTCGATGATGGGTGACAGCGGCAGTAAAGAGCTCGCCGCACAGGCAGTAAAAGGACTTCTCGGTGAACTTAAGGATCAGAAAAACGGCGGATGGTATTCGGGTATAACAAAGGACGGGATGATAGTTCCGGGAAAGCAGTGTTATGCCCATGCGTTTGTCATTCTTGCCGCAACAAGCGCTTATCTTGCAGGCATTGACTGTGCCGGAAAGCTCCTTAAGGATGCGCTCGAAACATATGATAAATATTTCTGGAACGAGGAGGAAGGACTTGCCTGCGATACGTGGAATACCGAATTTACGGTTCTTGATGATTACCGTGGGTTGAATGCGAATATGCATACGGTTGAAGCGTTTCTTGCCGCGGCTGACTGTCTCGATTCCATGTCTGATGAGGCCGGTTTTAAGTATATCGGGTTCATGAAGTATAACAGGCGGCCGCGTATGTCGGGATCAACAGGCGCCGGGGCGGGTACGGATGTTAAAAGGCCGGGAGACATATACCGGACCCGCGCGGGCAGGATAATCGGGCGCGTTACCGGCTGGGCCGAAAAAAATGACTACAGGATACCGGAACACTTTACCAAAAATTGGGAGCCGGATCTTTATATGAACAGTGACAGGCCGGATGACCCTTTCAAACCCTATGGGGCCACACCGGGGCATGGCATCGAATGGGCAAGGCTCATCGCCCAGTGGATGTTGAGTGAGGGACCGCAGAACCGTCCCCCGGTCCCAAATAAGGGACCACAGAACCGTCCACCGGTCCCTGAATCATTGTATGACAGGGCAATAAAGGATGCGTGGAATTCAGACGGAGCAGAGGGAATAGTATATACGACCGACTGGGACGGCAGGCCCGTTGTGCATGACAGGATGCACTGGACCCTTGCGGAAGCGATCAATACATCCGCTGTCCTTTACAGGATCACTGATGACCAAAGATATGCCGCTGATTACGCGGCATTTATGAGATATCTCGATACCACGGTGCTCGACCATAAGACGGGGTCATGGTTTCATCAGCTCGATGAGAAAAATCAATTAAAAGAAACTGTATGGCCGGGAAAATCAGATCTGTATCATGCTTTCCAGGCTATGCTCATCCCGTACGCAGTTCCCGGCGTGTCCATAGCGAAGGCTGTATGGGACCGCAAAAACGCCTGATCCGCAAACACTTTACAGGACCGGAAAGAAAACCGACCCCGCAAACGCATTACAGGACCGGAAAGAAAACCGACCCCGCAAATGCCCTGCAGGACCGGAAAGATAACCGATCCCGCAAATGCCTTACGGGACCGCAGATTCAGACCGGAAAATCATTTTACCGTGGAGAAAAAACATGCTTCAAAATATGAAAAATGAGATGCTCACACATCTTACAGACAGCATCATCCCGTTCTGGCTCGGGC
>JAILLY010000065.1 GCA_024692905.1 Lachnospiraceae bacterium
CGTACCCAGGGGAACGATATGGTTCTTTATATCTACCGGATCCCCGGCGCTTACACTCTGTACTGCTTTATTCTTGTCATAGACCGTGGTTCCTGTCGGTATCGTCTTATAAACGAACTTAACATCCCTTTCATAATCGACGCCCGCAATGAGCAGCTTGCCGTTTGAATCCTTGACGGTCACCTTGGTCGAAGCATTTCCTGCCCTGTTGGCGTAAACAACATCATCGGCTGCAACGGTCGCGTTCGTGATCTTTGCCGCATCTATCGCAAACTCTATCACCCTGCTTCCCTTGAAATTACCCTTGCCGTTTATGGTCATCGTGGGTTTCTTCATGGGATTTGACAGGCTTGTATCAACCGCCATGTTGTTCCTGTACAAAATGGTATAATCCGTTCCCTCAACCATCGTATAGTCATGCGCATTACCGTCTTTATCAAGTCCGTGGAAGACTAATGATGCCCCCGGTTTGGTACCCAGTTTCTGGTATGCAACCTTGGGATAATCCTTGCTGCCTATCCTGACGGTTTCTGCGGACGACCCGGTTACAGGATCGAGCACAGTCACGCACACGGCGGATGTATCGGCCAGATCGACCTGGTTTATCGTAAACATCTTCTTAAGCGTTCCGGTATATGCGTTCTTACCGTCAATAAGCGCAGTCGCCCTGTTTCTTCCTGCGTTTACATTGTTTTTATATGACAATGCATAGTCACCGTAAGGCTCTGTTTCGGAATACGCCTTAAGTTCTTCGGGCGACATCCCGGGTTTTTCCGTGTAGGTGACTTTCACTGCAGGGGTAATGGGCGCGCCCGTATAGGTGTAGCCCGATGCCGCCGCCGGATCGGTGAAGCTTGCAGCCGCCCTTACGATCATCCTTGCGTTTATCCTGAATGTCGCAGTCTTTGTACCCGTGAATCCGTCCTTGCCCTCAAGGATCACGGTAGCCATACCCGGAAGGACATTGTTTACGTATACAATGGAATAATTGGTAGTATCAAGAGTCACTGTTCCAGACTTGGTCCTGTATGTTACAACAAGATCCTTGTCGGCAAGCGTTACAGGCCTTCCGGTCGCCTGCCGGGCGGGTATGGGCTTAACGATCGCAGTGCTCATATCGTATACATTGCCGTTCTTGGGGGTTATCGTCTGCTTGAAAGTCAGCTTCCCCGTGTAATTGCCCTTACCATATAAAGCAACCGTATAATCACCGGGTTCAGCCTTGACAGAAGCATATGAATCAGCCCTGTATTCATAGTCCGGACCCATCTTCAGCGTAAGGGCCTTACCGTTGTCCGGCATGTAATAAACCGTTGTCTTACCCTTCTGGACATTGCCGTTATCCTTAAGGTAAACGGGAGCGACATAAACCTTGCCCTTATGATCCGCTTCTTCAAGATCGACAGGGGTGATCTTAAACCTTATCTCCTTCTTGCCGCTGTAGCAGCCCTTGGCGTTAATTGTGATAATGGGTGATTTTGCCGGCAGGTATCCGGGATCTCCTTCACCCAATGTGTATGCGTTGGTATTATTTCTGTACACCAGGGTGTAATCCCTTCCAAGTACCAGACGTTTATTGCCCTTGTACAGACGAAGATCGTCAAACTTTATCGGCGAACCGGTGTAAGCTGTCACCGAAGGAACGCCGCGCACCCAGAAGCCGTCGCTTTCAAGTGCATTGCTGTCAATATCGGCCTTGTCTTCTTCTGTTATTTCGGACTCATCTCCCTCAGCACCGGTGTAACGGGCATAGAGGGTGTGTTCCGATGCATTTGTAACGGTCGTTTCCGCCTTGACCTTTGTTCCGCCCTCCGCTTCGGTATACCATCCGGTAAATATCTGCTTGGGATCGTAACTTGTCGGATTAATAAGTCCCGCATATTTGCCGCCGTACGTTACATCAAGATAAGAGGGCGATACCGTTGCGTTTGTACCCGGGTTAAGGTTCACGCGGATCTTCACGCTGTCCCAATGGGCATATAAGGTATGGTTCGCTGTACTTGTAACGGTCGTATCTTCCAGGACCTGGTCGCCGCCGTCGGGTGAGGTGAACCATCCTGCAAAATCATGCCCGTCCCATTCAGCCTCGGGCAGGGTTCCGTATGCCTCATCTTTCTTTACGACCTTGGACGCTAACGCGCACACTCCGCTTCCCGCATCAAATGTCACGGTAATGGAATCGGAATCATCATCCTCCTTGGTAAAGGCCTTGATACGGATATCTCCCGTCTTGGAATTACCGTCGTTTGAATCAAGCCAACGGTCTATCTCATAGATCATACTCCGTCCGCTTACGGTTAAGGCAGTTGTCTCGGTCCAGCTCTCAACGGGTACCTGAGAGTATTCAACCTTCATTAATGTGTATTCCGGTACCGTGATGACAACGGAGAAGTTCTCACCCTTCCTCAGAAATACAGGTTTATCAAGCTCTATGGTATGACCGCCGGGATAAGTGACTCTGCCTGATTGGGTCGCTTCAAGCTTACCGCTTTCAGGCCTTCCGTACGTAACGCCCTTATATATTTCTATCTTATAATTCAGGCTCGGGTTGTATTCGTCAAAGTAGACCGCCTTAAGATATTCGGACTGTTTAGCCTGACAGGTAAAGATATTGGCATATTTGGTGGCTGCCGTTGCTGCGTACTGACTCGAGGTCCTGGCACCGTCATACTGATAATTGTGGTCATATTTATCTGCCTTGTCCACGTCATATGCCATGGAAGAATACGACGCTATCGATCCGTCGTAATATGACAGCCAGAAATACGAAAAGTATTCGGCATCATCACCCGAAGGCACACCGTTTGCATCTATGGTGTTTCCCGCATCCCAGCTGTCCCTTATAAGCCAGGCACCGTCACCGCGGGCTGTCTGGGCAAAATCATTCTTGGAAAAATCATCATCCCATCCGATTATAAGGGCTGAATGATTGGCCTCATACTGCGTGGGCAGGCAGTAGCTGTTGTGTTCTTCATCATATGTATGATCAAGACCTATCGGGGGAGTAGCCTCTTCCTCTTCAGCTTCGTATGAATAGAATCCGATGGTTGCCGCACCGTATTTTTCTACCAGTTCCTTAACTTCATCCCTGTAATTTACGGGGTCAGCCACATAGTAGCCGCTTACATGAAGGACATCATCAAAGGCGTTCTGCTCCTGCGTGGAGAAAGACGCCCCCCTGCTGTAAGGGTATTTACTCTCGGCTGCGGCACCCGTCCAGGATACGAGCATCTCGCTTGCAATTTCGCGTGATCCGCAATTAATGAAATCGCCGTCAACTGCCTTGTTGCGATCGCCCTTAAATCCGCCAAGAGGATCATAAGGAGCCATATCCTTACCCATGAAATAGGCAAGATGCAGCTCGGACAGATCAACAGGATCGTTATCGGTTGCGCCGGAAAGCTTTATCCCCTTCTTGGCTGCCGACATCTCAATTGCCCCTGCTACCGAAAAAGAGATCGATGAGTTGAAATTGCCCTGATCCCTTGAAGGCTTGCCTACGGCAACAGGGGAAATATATTTAGAGCTTGACCGGTCCGGTCTATCGGCTGACTCATCATTTATCACGTCCTCGTCGGGTCCGGCTGATCCGTCAGGATCTTCCGACACAAGATCGATATCCTCCGTCAGGGTGTCCTGATCCGGTGACAGAGTTTCTTCCGCAGATACCACATCTTCCGTGATAAATGCCGCTTCTTCCTGTACGGGATCATCCGCCGCGATCGTATCGGTCACGGAAACAACCTCATCCGCTGATACCGGATCATCTGCCATCACGGTATCATCCGCGCCCGCAATATCCGCAGCAAATACAGGCACTGAGATATCAGCCGTCAATAAAACAGCGGATATCGCAAGTGCTATCCATCGGTTCATTCTTCTTCTCATTAGCTTTCTCCTCTCTGCTTGAAAGTCATAGTCATGGCACAATTATAAATCAAAATCACCTGCCGCACAAAGGAAAAGTGATACATTTAGCCCTGAGCTAAATGTGTCACTTCTTCCACCGGGTTGATCGCCGTGTCGTTGTTGGCTAGCTCTTTAAGCTTCTTGAAGCCCTTCACCGTAAGCACTACCTCGAAGACAAGCAGTACGATGTATAAGATAGCGATGTCACTATCCAGACAGAAATCGTAGAAGCCGTGTATCGCAGCCGGGAACACCAGAGCCCTTATCAGATAGCCCTTCGCGATATCCTTGTTCCCCCTGGTATCTTCCACCTTGGCCATACCGTAGAAGCAGCCCATGAAGACACCATAGATAACATGCCCGGGAACGCTTAAAACGGCCCTTAAGATCGCAGTCGAAAGATCCCCGTCGAGCAGATAGACTATGTTTTCTACAACCGCAAACCCAAGACTTGATGTGACCGCGTAAACAACCGCATCAAATGTGTAATCGAAAGCCGGATGGTTCCACGTGATCTTCTTCAGGACGAAGAACTTGCCGCTCTCTTCGATAAGGGCAACCATTATGAAGTTCTCGATCAGCTTATATGGTATGCCTTCAGGATCCATAAAAGCGATAAGCTTATCACCGGCGGAACCTATTATGCATGTGGTTATTGTCGTAAGAGCCCCGAAAAGAAAGATCTTCCACAAAAGTTTCGGTGGCTCCTTTTCGGTCTTATCGAAACGCCATACCAAAACGAAAAGCACTATACCCGGCAGGATCGCAAGTATGAACATATCCTATCTCCTCCTATTCATCCGAATCTTACTTAAGGTCCTTCGTGATCTCATCAAGGCTGCTGTAATTATCAGCGCTGTCCTGCTCGAAATATCCGTATCCGTCCTCGTACTTATAGTTGATCTCATACAAGCCTTCATAATCAATACGGGTCATGGGACCATACCCTTCAACGAACCCGTTTATCTGCTCGTAATACTCTTCTTCCTTTACTTCCTTGCCGTCCACCGAATACCCGGCATCATCATCCATGCTCGATGCCTCGGCAGTAAAGACTTCCTCAAGCTTGCCGTCCTTTATCTGCGAGAACACATCCCTCATACCTGCGGCGGATCCGCTCACATGGATAAGGTTAGCTCCCTGTGCAAAATCAAGGCTGCCGCCGTCAACGCCTGCGATCACACTTGCAAGCTCTGTGACTTCTCCGTTATATATAGTGAAAATAAATGCATTTTCATGATCAAAAGATCCTTCAGAATCACTCGCTATAAGTTCCGGTATCTCATCCTCATCTATATACTCAAGGGCAAACTGATCAGCTAACCCCTCAGATGACAGTTCATTTACCTTATCAAGATAGAGTGCTCCGTATGCATTGTCACCTGCATTGTCACCTGAATCCTCGCCGGCATCTGAAGCCCCATCGGGTGATCCTGCCCCAAGTTCGGACAGGTCTATAAGCTTAACTTCATCAAGCTCGCTCTCGTAGAATTCCTCATTCTCCTCATAGTAGTCAAGAGGACATTCATATCCGTAATAATATGTAAAGTTATCTGTCAGAACTACCACGCCTGCTGCCTGCCTGCTGTCCTCATTGGAACCCGATTCCCAGTGGATCCTGTATGTGGGATAGGTAAGCTCCGGAGACAGCTTCTCATCTCCCTTGCTGTCGATGATCTTAGCATCATTATCCACCATCGCGCATACAAAATTCTCGGCATATGCATCCGGGCTCTGACCGTCGCTCTGGGAATTAGCCGCACATATATTGGTGATAATGGTGATACCATCCTCGGTCATATCCTCATAAAAATATGAACCGTCATCATTGTTTTCCTTAGTAAGATTCTCAAGTCCCGTATATGAAGGGCCGCTGAGTGCGAGCTCGTTTACCGCTGCCTCTTCCTCTTCGGCTTCATCCTCGATAAGGTCTCCCAGTCCCTCATTGGGATCATCCATCTCTACATTTTCGGTGGCCGGC
>JAILLY010000081.1 GCA_024692905.1 Lachnospiraceae bacterium
TTAAATTCCAAGTTCCAAGTTTTCAAAATATAGCGTTTCGGTGATACTCCCGCCCATACTTAATACAACTCCTGATCGTTGATTCCGTTCCGCTGTTTCTTCCGGCTTCTATAACATACAGTTTATCAGACAGGGCAGCTATCAATCTGTTCCTTGCCGGAAACATATATTTTCTGGGATTTGTGCCGGGCGGATATTCTGACAGTATACAACCCTTACGGATAATCTCATTATATAAATCCTCATGCTCAATAGGATAACAGATATCAGGTCCGCACCCCAGAACCGCTATTGTATACCCGTTGTTTTTCAAAGCCGCTGTGTGTGCATATGAGTCAATACCTTTAGCCATGCCGCTTATGATCGCGTTTCCTTTTTCTGTTTCCATCCCAGCACATGATATAGCATCAAATTTTCCTTCATGGCTGCAACGCCTTGCTCCCACTATACCAACAGAACGACTGTGATTATTGATATCGAGTCTGCCTCGTATATAGAGTACAAAAGGCATATCGTTTAAACCGGAAAACCGTTTGGGATATTCCGCATCATCCGCCGTAATAATATAAATACCCATCTCTTTACAGCCAGCTATAAGCTCATCCGTCCTATGCTCAAGAATCGGTGAATCCCTGTTATCAATAAAAGATCTTAACCTCTTTTCACCGATCCTGTGCTCTCTTGAAACAGCTTTATCTGCCGCCAATATATCATCCCCGCTCATCTCAAAGCAGGCATCAATACTTCCGCACAATCTCATTAATTTACTCCGCCCTACTGTCCCAAGCCCCGGTATCAGGGAATACTTTATATACTTACGTCGTTCCATAAACATCCCTCATATCATTTGATCGTATACATCTGACTGCTTGACACATCAAGGTCACGGCAAGACAAAACTCTTACAATATCTTCCTTCCGTATATCTTTAGCACCATCAATATCCGCTGATGTCCTGGCTAATCTTAATAATTTATGAATGACCCTTGCGCTGTATCCGTACTTCTCGCTTGTTTTCTTTAAAACCTGCGTTGATTCTTCGTCAAGCTTACAGTACTTTTGTATCATTGTGGTCGTCATCTGGGCATTGCAACTCACATCCGGATCATCCTTAAACCTCTCCTGCTGTATCATCCGCGCCTTCTCAACCCTTAGCCTTAGTTCCTCCGAGGACCGGCTTGCGCGGCTTTCGTTCAGTTCGAAATAATCCACGTGGGCAACACTCTTCTGGATATCTATCCGTTCAAGTATGGGGCCTGAAATCTTACCCCTGTAATGGATGATCTCATAGTCGGTACACCGACACTTCTTAGACGGATAATAGCCGCACGGACAGGGATTCATGGCCGAAACAAACATGAAGTTGGCAGGATAGGAGTTCGTACCGTTGACTCTTGATATAGTAACCCTTTTATCTTCCATAGGCTGGCGCAGGGCATCAAGAGTGGACCTTGAGAACTCTGCCAGCTCATCCAGAAAAAGCACACCGTTATGGGCAAGCGATACCTCTCCCGGCTGGGCATAACTGCCGCCTCCTATAAGTGCATTAAGCGATACATTATGATGTGGTGCCCTGAAGGGACGCTCGGTTATCAGCCCACTTCCTGCATCAAGTAATCCGGAAATGCTGTGTATCTTGGTAACTTCAAGCGACTCCTTTTCTGTCATCTTCGGAAGTATGGTAGGGATACGCTGTGCGATCATGGTCTTCCCGCAACCGGGAGCCCCGAGCATCAAAACATTATGTCCTCCCGCCGCTCCCAATACTATCGCATCGATAAGCTCATCCTGCCCTTTGACATCCGAAAAATCAATACCTGATCCTTGCGTATAAGCAGAATCACCCTTACAACTTTCTACTATCTCCGCAAGCATTGCTTCATCTTCATTTTCTTCTGTGATCTTATCAAGATCCAGCCGTCCTTCAAGAAATCGGATGGTTTCAGTCAGGGATCTTACCGGGCATACTTTGATCCCTGATACGGTAGAAGCTTCTTTCCAATTACCAAGCGGAACAACGACAGACTGAACACCGCATTTTCTTGCCTCTGTGATCATAGACAGTATCCCGGTGCATGGTCGGATCCGGCCATCAAGCGACAGCTCCCCTATAAAAGCGTACTCTCCCAGGTTCTTCGGCGCTATCTGATCTGTCTGGAACAGGAGGGCGATGATCATCCCAAGGTCAAAATGCGATCCGCGTTTCTTCTTATCACCGGGGGCAAGACTTATTATCGCCTTATCCTTCGGTATATCATATCCGCATGATTCAATAGCCGCCTGGATACGCTCTCCTGCCTCCTTTATAGCTTGATCGGGCAGGCCAATGATTGACATTGACTGTTGCTGCCCTCTGATGGTCGAAGCCTCGATCTCCACCATAAACCCGTCTACGCCTGACGTTGCCATACTCTTTACTACTGTTGCCAAAATCACTTTTCCTTTCATTATTCAAATATATGAATATTGCTACCAAAAAAATTTTTTCCTCACCAGGGCAGCCACATATCATCTTCCTTCATATCTTTCCGTATCAGAAGTTCCTGCTCTTCATGGGATATCTTACCCTCAACGAACATACGATATTGCTCCCTGGGATCATGCCTGAAGGCTCCAAGCACCCTGTCTGTTTCCACAAGTTCATTTATCAGGCCGGTAACCTTTGTTGACTTTTTGTTTTTTGTATTGTACTCGTAGGGTTCTGACACGAATTTGCTATAACTGCTGTACTCATATGTGATCGGTTCTCGAACCATCTTTGCTTTGACGGGATTTAAATGGATATATCGGCTGACTTCAAGAAAATATCTTTCATCTTCTATAAGACATGCTGT
>JAILLY010000087.1 GCA_024692905.1 Lachnospiraceae bacterium
GATGGAGACCGGAACGGGGAAAACCTATGTCTACATCAAGACCATGTATGAGCTGAACAAGCATTACGGATGGTCGAAGTTTATTGTCGTTGTTCCGTCCATAGCGATCAGAGAGGGCGTGAATAAGTCTTTTGAGATAACACAGGATCATTTCATGGAACAGTATGGAAAGAAGATCCGGTTCTTTGTGTATAACAGCAGTAACCTTAATCAGCTTGATTCTTTTTCCAGTAATTCCGGCATCAATGCAATGATCATAAACATGCAGGCATTTAACAAGTCCATGAAAGAGGATGGCAAGACAAAGGAAGCTCTTATTATCCGAAGTAAGCGTGATGAGTTTGGGAGCCGCAGGCCTATTGATGTTATAAAGGCAAATAATCCTATTGTTATACTGGACGAACCGCAGAAGATGGGTGGGGATGCGACTCAGAAAGGCTTGAAAGACTTCAATCCGCTGTTCTGTTTGAACTTTTCGGCCACCCACGCGCAACACCATAATCTTGTATATGCCCTTGATGCGGTTGATGCCTATAATCAGCGGCTTGTTAAGAAGATTGAGGTAAAGGGCTTTCAGGTTAAGAATTTCCGTGGAACGGATAAATATCTGTATCTGGAAGATATAATCATATCCCCGAAACATCCGCCTAAAGCAAAGATTGAGTTGGAGATATCCTATAACAAATCCATAAACCGTGAGAGTCGTATTGTCGGGGTGGATGACAATCTTTATGAGATTTCCAAGATGGAGCAGTATAAAGGCTTTCGTATATCAGAAATAGATCCGATAGCCGGAACGGTTACGTTTGTAAACGGCGAGATAATATACCGCGGAGATGTGGTTGGAGATGTTTCTGAAAAGGATATGCGTCGTATTCAGATCAGGGAAACTATCAAATCTCATCTGGCAAAGGAAGAAGAACTGTTTTCACGTGGTATTAAGACCTTATCGCTGTTCTTCATAGACGAGGTGGCAAAATACCGTCAGTATGATGAAGATGGTAATGAACTGCTTGGTGAATACGGTCAGATGTTTGAGCAGGAATATACAGAGATTGTAAATGATTATATTACGATCTTTGACACTCCGTATCAGAAATACCTTAAGTCAATAGATGCGGGAAAGACCCATGCCGGTTATTTCAGTATTGATAAGAAAGGACATGCCGTAAACAGCACTGTAAAGAAAGGCACGGATTTTTCGGATGATATTACTGCTTATGATCTTATCCTGAAGAATAAAGAACGGCTTTTGAGTTTTGATGAACCGGTACGTTTTATCTTTTCTCATTCAGCGCTCCGGGAAGGCTGGGATAATCCGAATGTGTTCCAGATATGCACACTCAAGAGAAGTGACAGTACCGTGATGAAACGACAGGAGGTCGGAAGAGGACTCAGGCTTTGCGTGAACCAGGATGGTTTCAGAATGGATGAACAGAGCCTTGGAAAGAGTCTTGTTCATAAGATCAATAAGCTTACCGTTGTAGCAAGCGAGAGCTATCGTGAGTTTGTAACTGACTTGCAGAAGCAGATCAAGAAGGATCTGTACGAAAGACCTGCCAAGGCTTCTATTGATTACTTCAAGGGGAAGTCGATACTTGTGGGTGGAGAAAGAACTGCTATTTCAGATGCCCAGGCTACGGCGATTTATCAGTATCTTATCAAGAACGACTACATAGATGATGATGAAAATGTGACTGAACAATATAGGGTTGATCTTGAAAACAACAGTCTTGCTCCAATGGGAGACAGGATTGCTGCATACGCAGAGGGAATACATAAGCTCATTCAGAGTGTATTTGATGAAAAGATCTTTAGTGAGATGATCGGAAACGGCAACGAGACCGTTGTCCCGAATAATGAACTGAATGACAATTTCTTCAAAAAGGAGTTCCAGACGCTGTGGGGGTATATTAACCATAAATATGCCTATACTGTTACGTTTGAGAGCGAGGAACTAATTAAGAAAGCAATCGAGGCGATTGATTCCGAACTGTACGTGTCTATGCTGCAGTATACAGTTTCAAGCTCCGAACAGAAGGACGATCTGACAGCGGATGCCGTCAAGAGTGGAGATTCTTTTAAGGGTATAAAGTCTAATACACAGGTGCTTAAGCATTTTGAAACGAGTCAGATCAAATACGATCTCGTTGGTAAGATAGCACAGGGAACTGTCCTTACAAGAAAAACTGTTGCGGCGATTCTAAAAGGCATAAGCCCGGTTAAGTTCTCAATGTACAAGCACAATCCGGAGGAGTTTATATCCAAGGTCATAAAGCTTATCAATGAACAGAAGGCAACGATGATTGTAGAACATATATCGTATGACCGTCTTGAAAGTACATATGACAGCACGATTTTCACAGCCGAGAAGCATACAACGCTTGACAAGGCGATCCGCGCTGATAAACACATTCAGGATTATGTTTTTACCGACGGTATGGCTGAAAAGAGTAATGAAAAGAAGTTCACGGAGGAACTTGAGGGGGCAGATGAGGTATGTGTGTATGCCAAACTGCCTAAAGGCTTTTCTATTCCTACACCGGTCGGAAACTACAGTCCCGACTGGGCAATAGCATTTAATGCAGGAACAGTTAAACACATCTTCTTTATCGCCGAAACAAAAGGAACTATGGAGAGCCTGCAGCTTCGGCCGATAGAGAAAGCCAAGATATCATGCGCTAGGAAACTGTTTAATGAGATATCGACAGATAATGTTGTTTATCATGATGTGGACAGCTATCAGAGTTTATTGAATATTATGCCGTCGATAGAAAAGAAAACTGCTGTGGGAGGTGTATAATGGCTGATTTTCAGTATGAAATTGTGGAGACAATAGGTGTGCTGTCAGAAAGCTCCAAGGGATGGAAGAAGGAATTAAATAAGATTTCCTGGAATGGCGGGACACCGAAATATGATATTCGTGATTGGTCACCGGATCATGAGAAGATGGGTAAGGGCGTTACTCTTACAGATGAGGAATTACAGGCTTTGAAAGCACTTATCTGATTAAGGAGATGAGAACATGTTTGATAACGAATTGATGAAAGAATGCTTGAGTAAGTATAAGGAAAGCTTTTCTGACAGATGGAGGGATGAGCGATATAAGTGGGAAGCTGCGCAGTGGTTTCAGACTCATTGGGATATCAATGCAGAAAACTTCTACCAGATGTTCACGGATGCGACTGAGAAGACATATAATCTGTTGGCCTCCATGAATAATTTCCCCCGCGGAATGATACAGGTGTATTCCGAGCAGGAACCTGAAGCGGTAAGAGCAATGTTTATCAATCTATTCGATGAGAGTAAGGATGTATCGGAGCGAGTTATCAAGTTCCAATCTGATGCGCAGGATCTTTGTGATCGTTTATCGCCCGGAAAACAGCATTATCAGAGACCTATGGCGATAACGGTTTACCTTTGGCTTCATAATCCGGATAAATACAGCATATTCAGATATACAACCTGCCGTGCTGCGAC
>JAILLY010000098.1 GCA_024692905.1 Lachnospiraceae bacterium
GTTTCATTAACTGTCGCTACCGATGTATTCGAACTTGAGTATGTTAAAGCACCATTTCCTTTCTTTGTCGCCGTGTATGTAAACGGTGCGGCGCCATACGTTCTGGTATCACTCGTAAGATCAAATTTAACTTGGGGATCCAGTCCTGTCGAATCCGTATCTTCGGTAATGGCACTTATACGGAAATTACCGGATCCTGTTGATGAACTTTCAATCAGATCCTCCCAAACGAGCGTCGGATCGTTTGGCTGATAATTAGAGCCCCAAAAGCTTTCTCCCGCATTTAATCCGGTCTTCATCTCCCGCTTTCCTGTGTATTGATGGGTAGTAGAATCTTCATACTCGATAACCCATCCGTCCTCAATACATACTGTACGCCCTGTTGCAAGCGATATTATTATCGAAAACGATTCACCGGCATCTATACTGACCGGACTCGATAAAGGAACCGTATATCTTCCGGGATAAGGAAGAGCTGCACTGAGTTCCGCAATTTTCGTACCGTCATCAGGCATCGAGGTATTACTATTAAGCCTGTATATCTTTATTGTGGCACTATTAGCTGTATAATCATCATTTGACACTACTTCAAATGATACTTCTTTTATCTTCTGAGGCTTGTTTCCCTGTATGGTAAAAACATTGGCAGAATATGAAGGTGTTGTTATACCACCTCCCCAACTTACTTTTCCAAATGAGACACTCTTCGAAGTCTGTGAGTCGTAGTAATAATTGTGTCTGAACTCATCTTCGGATGCATCCCTTACAACATATGCATAGGCGGTCGGAGACAGACTGGTATCATAATACGACATCCAGAAATAACTGTAATAATCAAACAGATCCTTATAACTGTATTCACCAGGCCTCATCCAACTGTTCCTGACCAGCCAGGCTCCGTTATTTGACGGCAGATTGGTTTCCCCATCAGAAAAGAATTCTTTCGGAAAATCATCATCCCACCCTACTATAGTCACCGCATGATTAACTTCTTCCGGATTACTGTAATTATAGAATGAATTGTGCGTAGAATTATAAAAATAACTTGAATCATTGCTCAACCCACTGCCATTCGTATGAAAAGATATTCCAACGCCACCATGCTCTTTCACCCAGTTCTTTGCATGGTTCCTTCCTGTATCATCACTGATGTTCAGATAATAGACATCCGTAAGATGTACCTCGTCGTCCGACTCAACCTTACCCCAATCAACAGTTGTAAGCGCAGAATAACGGCTGGCGGGATATGGCGCTTTCTCTTCGTCCGCCGCACCTCTCCAACGGGCAAGAGTCGCTGCAGCATCATCTAAATTACCGCCAAGCGCCAGAGTTTTAGTTTCGTCTACCAGATTCCCTGACGCATCTTCATATCTGTATGTATCACCCGACTGATCAGATAAAGGATTTGTTCCTGTATGATAAGTAAAGTACGACAGATGCCGTTCACTGTAATCTACCTCATCATAGTCTGCGATCGGGTCAGCTTCATAGCTTTCCTTATATAATTCCGCCAGTGCCATCGCCGAATGTGCCCAGCACGTCCCGTAATTAAGCTGGTTCCTTGTATCCGGAAGAGCTTCAAGAGCATTTCTCAGATCAGCTTCTTTATTATAAGCAGCAGGATAAGAAGACGGCATTGTATTGTTGAGTATCGGCATATACCCCTCAGCCGGTTCACCTTCCGATGCGCCTGCCTTATTCTCTTCAAGCATCCTCATGGCTTCTGCAGGTGTAAGTGACGGATCGATCACAGGCAGATCTTTTTCCCATTCGGGAGCAATATAACCCGTGCCCTGCTCAACGGTCATAACCTCATCCAGCTCTGATCCTATGATCTCAGGCTCTTCGGGCATCAGCATGTTCACTGATATCGCTCCGGCATCAAGGATATCCTCATCCGCCGATAAATCTCCGGCGTCTCCTTCAGCCTCTATATCCACGGAAACTACGTCTTCGGTTTCTTCCTTTACGCTCCCTACAGGTTCCGCAAAATCAG
Organism: Lachnospiraceae bacterium; assembly: GCA_024692905.1. Lineage (GTDB taxonomy): Bacteria > Bacillota > Clostridia > Lachnospirales > Lachnospiraceae > UBA2868. The sequence continues at coordinate 1,997 of JAILLY010000098.1, forward strand.
CATCGATGTCAGATACCGATGACTCGGCCGACAAAGCCGCCTCCGCTTCATTTCCGGCAAGAGACAGATCCTCTGTTTTCCCCGGAAACGCATATGCGGGAACCGCTCCCTCAAATACAAGAGCCGCTGCTAAAGCAATGGCTGTAAACCGTTTAAAATTCCACTTATGATCCTTCATTTCTTTCACCTTTCAGAATGCATCATTATTTTTATAACTGCAGTAACTAATATAATACCACAAACAAGTCAATTTGTGTCACATAAATATCAATTTGTAATATTTTTCTCACTTGTAACTTCCCCTGATTTGAGCTATCATATAAAAGCGCGGGATCGTAGCTCAGTTGGGAGAGCGCTGCGTTCGCAACGCAGAGGTCGAGGGTTCGAATCCCTTCGGTTCCATATAAAAAAAGACTGTCGGTTGACAGCCTCTTTTTATATGGGCCAAAAGGAAAACTTTACCCATATATCTCATAATACATCAGTTTATATGAATCCCCGTCCTTTTTTACTATTGCATACCCTTTTTCCATCTCGGTAAGCTCGCTGCAGCCGCTCTCGTTTATCCTGAGCTTGTCCCTGACCTCCTCCTCGCTTAATGAGTAATACTTCGACGGTATGCCCCGGTTATCTAAATATGCATCTGTATCCAGATCATATATGGTAAACTCAAGCCGCAGGTTTCCGCCCCCGACATCTTCGGCAGACCTTACAACGGCAAAAGAGGAAAAGCTTTCTCCGTCCGCTGCCGGGGTACGGTATTTCCCCTTTGCGAAGAAGCTCCGGTTTTCATCCGGCCTGTAACAGATGTTAAGGTCATCATCGCTGATGTTAAGCCCCAGATACCTGTCTGCCAGTCTCTTTACCGTGTCGTAACTTACCGTATAATAGTTATCTTCCGTCTTAACATCCGAAGATTTGTTGATATATGACCACAGAAACGCGAAATACCCTACCTGATACATATCCGGCCTTCCGTGATCGTAAAACTGCATCCTCTGCTCGGCAAAATTCGACAAAAACACATTCATCTTCTTCTGCATATCCTTCGTGATCTCAACCTTTTGCCCGCTGTCGTCCTGCCCGGACCGGGCATCAGTTGTCACCATGGGAACATAGCCATCCGGAAGCACCACGCCTGACAGCAGTTCCCCTTTGGGCAGCTTTACGGCCTTATCCTTCGGAACGATCTTTTCATATTCGTCCTTGGTAAGTTCATCGCCCCATTCATATACCCAGACAGGATAATCGTCATAGTCCCTGTATGCGTCCTCGATCTCTTTTCGCTCCTCATCACTTATCCCGTAATAACAGAAAGTGTAATAAGCCGCGCCGTATTCCTCTTCGTATCTATCCTCAAACACAGCAAAATAATCCCCCAGGCCCGTATCATACTGATACCATATCGTATTGTAGTCCGTTGCACTTATCGAACAGTCAAGCCTCAGCATCCCGCCGGGATACAGAGTCGCAAAATCCCTGTATCCTGCCGAAAACGCCTTCCTTACCTTCTTACCGTCATAACCGTAAATATCAACTATATCGTTATAATAAGTTATGATGAGCTCGTCATTTCCGTCGGAATCAACATCATAATACAGATACCTTACCTCATCACCAGCCACCGCGTACGGCCAGCCGTGCTGTATAAGCTCTGTCACAAGCTCCATAGACTCAACCTGCTCCTGCGAATATTTACCGTCCTGCGCTTCCTTGTATCTGTACAGTATCTCCCGATAAAGTTCCTCGCGGCCGGCGGGAGGCACGTCCTTATCATCCTGCACGGCTTCTTCGGCGGCTTCCTCAGTCTCCCCGGCGGACTTTTCTTCAGGCTTTTCTTCCCCCGGCTCTTCTTCGGGAACCTCCGGTTCTTCCTTATCCTCCGCTTCCTGCTCCGTCTCTGCGTGCACGTTTTCCTCAACGGGGGCCTCTTTCTTACCGCACCCCGTAACGCTTATGCAGACAGCACATATGATGACAGCGATCAATTTTCTCTTCATATCATTTTCCCTTTCCTTCTGTATCCGCTTTCATTTCTTCCCTGTACAGGCTCGCGCTCATGCCATAGTATTTCCTGAAAGCCGATGAAAAATGTTCAACGGATGAATACCCGAGCTCATCCGCGATCCGGGTTATCGTATTATCCGGCGAACACAGCATGATCGCTGCTGCGCTCATTTTCGCTTCCGTTTTCTTGCTCTGGAAATTCATCCCGTAATGCTCCATGAGAAGCCTCTGCGTCTGTCTCGTGCTAAGGTTCAGCCGGGCTGCCAGCGAGGTGAGTGTCAGTGTGGCATATTCATACAGAAAAGCTTCCTCTATGGTAAGGTACTGATCGTCATTTGACTTAAGCCCCTGAAGATCCGGGTCGCTCTTTTTATCCGAATAATCCCTCACGCAGGAAATGATGATCTGCTTTATCAGGGATTCAACAACCGCCCTGTATCCTATGTGCTGTTCCTTAAGCTCCGAAAACAGGGACTTCATGAGGGCATGTATCCCGTAACGGTCCTTTCCGTACCAGAACCCCGTCATCCTGAACACCTTAAGCGGCGACAGTAACTTTTTATCCTTCCCCGTATCGGCTGACAGTTTAAGATAAACACAGTATTCGGACAGAGGATCTTCGGGATCCGGGATCATCGAATGCTTTATGTGCGGCCCCGTTATATACAGGGTCCCCGGTCCGGTATCATACTCCTTCCCGCTGACCGTGACTTTCCCGTGTCCCGCCGAGATATAATGGATCTCATAACTGTTATCCGAATGGGCGTGCATCGGTATGGACCTTTTGAAACGTTCATACACGATGTTCCCCACAAACACGGACTCGCCCTCCATCATAAACACGATGTTACGGTCCTGATATGCTATTTTATCACCGTTTCCGATGTCTTCAAACACGCCTGTTTCTTTCATGCGATTATAATAACATAAAATATGCGCTAATGCGACATTTACCATAAGAACCTGTCATCAAAATCTCTTATTGAAAAAGTCATGCGGACATATAATTTTCTCAGGATCAGTTAGTTTTCTGTTTGAAAGGAGAAGGTATTATGGTAGTAAAAATGAGAGGTGCGATCCTGCCCGGCAATTCAACGGTTGAACTTAAGGATTTCGAAGTCCCCAAGCCGGGATTCGGACAGGTACTTATCCGCACAAAAGCAACAACGATCTGCGGCAGCGACATAAGGTGCATATACAGGAAACATACCGGAAAAGGCGCCGAAGGTTATATCCCGGGTATGATCGCCGGACACGAACCCTGCGGGCTTATCGTTGAAGAAGGAGAAGGCCTCAGGCGCTTCAAAAAGGGCGACAGGGTCATCGTCTACCACATTTCGGGCTGCGGCGTATGCAACGACTGCAGAAGGGGTTACTACATTTCATGTACGAGCAGGTACCGTGCGGCTTACGGCTGGCAAAGGAACGGCGGCATGGGCGAATACATACTGGCCGACGAGAAGGATCTTATCGCTCTTCCCGATGAGCTTACATATAAGGACGGGGCCCAGGTTGCCTGCGGTTTCGGTACTGTTTATGAAGCGATCGAGAAGATCGGCGTGAGCGGAAATGACGCGGTCCTCGTAACAGGCCTTGGTCCCGTAGGGCTTGCGGCTCTCATGCTCAGCAAGGCAATGGGGGCGAACACCCTGATCGGCGTTGAAATGAACGATTACAGGATAGAACTCGCGAAGAAGCTCGGACTTGTGGACTATGTCTTCAAACCCGGCGAGGATACCCTTGATGAGATATTAAAAGTCACCCGCGGCCAGGGCGTTGAAAAGGCCATAGACTGTTCGGCTTCGGATCCCGGCAGGCAGCTGGCCATCCGTGCGACACGTTCATACGGCAAGATCGCTTTTGTGGGCGAAGGCGGGACCTGTACCTTTAATCCCAGCCCGGATATCATCCACGGCCAGAAGACCATCTACGGTTCATGGGTAACATCACTTTGGAAGATGGAGGAACTTGTCGATAAGCTGGTTCGCTGGAACATACACCCTGACAAGCTCATAACCCATGAGTTTTCGCTGGATCAGGCTCCCGAAGCCTATGCGCTCATGGCGTCCGGCGAATGCGGCAAGGTTGCTGTAGTCTTCGGCGATCAGGATGAAAAGTAGGAGGGCATGATGAGCGAATTCATAACTAATGTCCCGACTTATACATTAAATACGGGTGCCGTTATGCCTGCTGTGGGGCTCGGTACCTTCGGTTCGGACAAATACTCGCCCGAACAGATAGCAGCGGCTGTGTCAGGCGCGGTAAAGTCAGGCTACAGGATGCTTGACTGCGCGTCCGTATATCAGAATGAAGACATGATCGGAAAGGTGCTTGACGAGCTGTTTAAGGACGGCACCGTAAAAAGAGAGGATCTTTTCATAACTTCCAAGGTATGGAACGATCAGCACAGGGAAGTACGGAAGGCCTGCATGAAAAGCCTTAAGGATCTGGGACTTTCCTATATAGATCTTTACTTCGTACACTGGCCGTTCCCGAACTATCACGCACCCGGCTGCAACGGCGATTCCAGGAATCCCGACTCCAAGCCGTTCTCGGTAGATGAGTTCATGGATACATGGCATCAGCTGGAAGAACTGCATGATACAGGTCTCGTAAAGGCATTGGGCATGTCCAACATGACGGTCTCAAAACTTTCGAGAGTACTGCCTTTATGCAGGATAAAGCCCGCAGCTCTTGAGATGGAATGCCATCCCTCTTTCCAGCAGCAGGAACTGTTTGAATATGCTAAGGCTCATGATATCGTTCCCATAGGCTTCTGCCCCATCGGTTCACCGAGCAGGCCCGAGAGGGACCGCTGCAGCACCGACGTTGCGGATATGGAGCTGGCCGAGGTCGTGACCGTAGCGAACAAACACAATATCCATCCTGCGACTGTGTGCATCAAATGGGCGGTACAGCGCGGACTGTGCACCATACCGTTTTCCGTAAAGGAATCGCAGTATATCTCAAACCTCAAGTGCACAACGGAAGACCCTTTAACGGAAGAAGAAATGGATATTCTAAAGGGTGCGGAACGCAACTGCCGTCTGGTAAAGGGCCAGGTTTTCTTATGGCCCGGCGCCACCGACTGGAAACAGCTTTGGGAGTAAAAATCATACCTTAGGAGGAACCATGCTTACCGGAATACCTAAAATATTATCACCTGAACTTTTAAAAGTATTATGCGAGATGGGACATGCCGACAGGATAGTCATATCTGACGGCAACTTCCCCGCGGAATCGGTCGGAAAGGATTCTGTAGTGGTCCGTCTTGACGGACACGGCGTACCCGAAGTACTTGACGCGATCCTTCAGGTCTTTCCGCTTGATACATATGTGGAACATCCCGTTAATCTCATGGAAGTCATGAAGGGCGATCCCGTGGAAACCCCGATCTGGGATACCTATGCGGATATACTCAAAAAACATGATGACAGGGGCAGCGCTATGATAGGACATATCGAACGGTTTGCCTTTTACGAAGAAGCACGCAGGGCTTACGCGATAGTCGTCACGGGCGAATCGGCCCTTTACGCTAACGTAATGTTACAGAAGGGCGTCGTGACTTCATAGTCACGGCACCCTCCGGTATCTTTGAAAAACGTATGATCTTTCACCTGCCTGTCAGCGCTCAAGCAAAACCGCAAGAGCGTCGAAGGGTTCACTGAATTCCATGATGAGTTCACTGCCGGTGGTCCGTATCCCATGATCGCCGGTTTCATATTTCCCGGCAATGCGGTATTCGCCCTTAAGGGGTATCCTGATCTCCTGTACTCCCTCATGCTCAAAGGAATGCACTATCACAAGTGCCTTACCTTCCTGCCCGTATCTTACTCCTGCCTGGTATCCCTTAAGTTCCCTGTTTGAAACCTGGAAAGGCCCGAACCTCTCGGTAAGGCCGTTTACTATCACAGGGGATGCTTTTTTGTAAAAGTCAACCCCTCGGAGCGCAAACTCCCACTTATTCTTTGCAAGATCCGAAACATCACCCGAAATGCACAGAACTCCGTACATCCCGGCGCAGACGGAATAAGCT
>JAILLY010000034.1 GCA_024692905.1 Lachnospiraceae bacterium
TTCGAACATGAGGGCTATGGAGGAGATGTCCCTTTATGATACGGGGGTTCGCTCAACCTTCGGTGACGACCTTATCACCCTCTCAACCTGCGATTACGAGCCCGGTTCCGAGAGATTCGCGGTAGTGGCAAAGAGGGTGAAATAAGATCTTTTACAAATTATCCGGCTGAGTATAAGATCGCGTGCACATACAGCGACTATATGGTCTTACAATATCTGCGAAAACTTCTTGAATTTTACCCAAGATATAGTACAATAATCGGGAAGGGGATAAACAGGGAGTAATTCATATTGAAGAGACCGGGCGCTTTCCCGGCAGCCATTGGCACGACCGCCTGATGGCATGATTGGTTTATACATGTTCTTATCCCCTGTATTTTGGGTTGCAGGGGTTTTTTTATGTGAAAAACTCATTTTATTGAGGAAAATGCCGATATAACTATATGAGATATTCCGGCATATAGCCTGTTATAAGGAACTGGTTTTAAGAATACAAAGACACACTTTACATATGTGGGGAAACGGAAGGATAGAAGTTTTGCCCGCCCGGGGGAATCAAGATGGCGAAAAAGACAGTAAAACCTGTAAAGAAGAGGAGAAAGCTGAGGCTTAAGAAGAGTGTCAGATGGACTATCGCCGCGCTTATGATGGTGTCGGCGATCATCGTGGCAGCCGTTCCTGTAAGGCAGGTAGAGGCTGAATCGGTTACTACGGATGAATGGGATACAATTTATACTGAACTTAAGGGTTCTCCGGTAGCTGATCTTTCCGTTCCTGCTGAAACAGATAGTGACAAGCTATATTACGCATATCCGATAAAGGAGGATTCGATCACCATTGCGGATATAAATCATAATCCCCATATATATTATGAGATCGACCAGACAGGAATGGGGGACTATATTATTCCGATCTATGAGATGCAGAAGACTGATATGGATAAGGAAAGCGGTATCCTCAATAAATATACGGGTGGCGGATATTCGGATTATCACCCGGAACAGATCGAAGGCAAGTATACTATAAACCTCGGAAAGAAGGTCGGCTATACTGATTCAACGGTTGGCGCGGATGAGGTCATTGATGAGTATGTTTATCAGGCTGAAGACTTAAGTTATAAAAAGCGGGTTGAATATTTAAGAAAAGGTGACAGTAACAGCGACTATATGGAAGTATATGATACCCCGGTAGTCGAGGATGAAGAAAATCCGGGATCATTTATAGATGCGGGTATTCCTGTCAGGGTGGGATATTTCAGTAATAAATATAAATATGTTTCGGCAATAGCCGATGAAGCTTTTTCGGGAGCATCGAATTTTCAGAGGATCAAACTCCCTTATTATGCGGTAAATATCGGTAATAAAGCTTTCTATGGCTGCGGATATCTTGAGGAGATAGATATAGGAACCGAAATAAAGACTATTGGCAATCAGGCATTTGAGGGATGCAGCGGTCTTTCCGTGGTTAATTTTGATGATGTATGTCCTCTTGAGACGATTGGAACGCTTGCTTTTTCTGGAACAAATATTGGTACTCTTGAGCTTCCGAAAACGGTGAATACTATCGGCCCGGGCGCGTTCTATTATTGCAGATCCCTCAATTTTAGCGAAGCTGACAAGGATGCTCTGTTTAATAAGTTGAATGCCGAATCCATAGAGAATCAGGTGAGTATAGGAAACTATCTATTTGCAAGATGCCTCGGACTGCAGCACATGATGCTTGATAAATGCATAAAGCCCGAAACACTGACAAACGCAAAGGGGATGTTTATCGGTTGCGATGCTCTTCTTGACGTGGAGTATCCCGCAAACTTTACTTCAAATGTTATTAAAGGGTCTTTCAAGGGAGATGGGTTACTGGAATATATCAAGTTCAATGACGTAAATGCGACGATAGATCCTGCTGCGAAATATGAGTTTGTCACAAATGATAATCTGTCGTACGCACAGCTGGAAGACCCTTCAAAAGAAGTCAATGTGTCAAATTCGTTTTATATATGGGGACCGCATATTAATGAAAACCCTAAAGCATATGAATATGCATCGAAAAGCAGTAATATATACAGATATAACCCGGATAATTACGTTATTACCCTGGGCGGTTATACCTTTGACTTCGATGCCGATTCACAGACCATCAACGGGATACTGAAAATATGGGATGAAGATGCCAGCGAAACGCTAACGATTCCTTCAACTACCATCGGGGACAAGGTGATGACAAATATCGGGAGCAATTTCTCTGACAATATTACGTCGACGGCAAAACCTACCTCCATTATTATCCCGCCGAATATAACAAATGTTGAAGATACGGCGTTCAGCGGTATTGGGAGCCTGAAACACGTGAGGATCGATACCGCGGGTATTAACCTGGGCACTGCTGCGTTCAACGGGTGTACAAACCTGGAAACAGTGGACTTTAACCAGCAGGAGGGAACAAGCGGAGAGACGGTCATCGGTGAGAGCTGCTTCAACAGTTGTCCGAATCTTAAGCTGATAGATCTCAGGGATTACGGATATGATGACAGTACCGATAATAACGTCAATGTGACTTCTGTAGGACCAAATGCCTTTTATACCGGAAGGACTTCGCCTATTGTTGATACTGCGTTTATCAGCAAGTATACGGACAGTGACGAAAGTGTTTACCTTATTGTTCATGGAAAGATACCCATGGGGCAGAGCATGGATTATTCTCCGTATGCATTTTCCGTATCAGAAGGTAATAAGGTCAGCAATTATGAAGAGGCATATGTCACCTATGCCAGCGGAAATCCGTGGAATATTACCTGTAAATATGACAGTAATTTAGGAGGCACGTCACTGTTGGCCTATCCTACTTTGGAAACTGTAGTCAGTGACGACGGTACGAAAATCGGCGATCTGGTTGATAGGTATGCAGCGGACCCTAACAGTGTATCAGATCATCAGCGTGAGATAATAAATTATGCGAAAAACATAACTGTTCCCGCAGGAGTGAAATACATAGATAACGCAGACAATACATTAAGAACAAGCAGATATCCGTATATAACTCATGTTAATGACGGGGAGACGGGTACTGGAAGTGGGACCCAGTATGCAGGCTCCGACGGTCTTTCAAGTCTGGAGCTGTACAATGTATCCAGACTTCCTCAGACATCATATACGGAGGATAAGGATAATGCCTATCTGAATACGACTTTATCAAACAATCATGATCTGACAAGAGTGACATTTCATTCGGATGTGACTGATCTGGCTCTTCTTCCGTTTTATAACGATATTAATCTTTCCGAGGTTATATTTAACGGAGAGCAGGACCCTTCTTCCGATAACCCGAGATTTGAGTGCATCAACGGTATAATTTACAGCACTACGGATGGCACAACATATAAGATAGAAGAGGTTCTGCCTATAAGGGGAACACAGAACAGCGGTACGTCCAAGGTTATTCCCGATCCTTCGGATTCCGTTGAAGTGGAGCATATATCGAAAGTTACATCCATAAATCCTGCGGCTTTTCAGAACTGCGACGGAATTTCCGAGGTCAACTTAAGAAGCGCGGCTGATCTGAAAGAAATACCGGAATATTGTTTTTATGACTGTGACGGACTTACATCCGTCTCGTTACCTGATGAACTGACGGCTGTCAATACCCAGGCTTTTGCAAGATGCGATCCAAACATTCTGCATATTTATAATTATTCGCATTTTTCCACCATAGATACCAATGCATTTGACGGAGATAAGATCGTGTGGTTCCACGGTTACGATCCTTCCTCCACTAAAACCTTCTATGATAAGAATAATAAGGCAACCTTTAAGGCCGCGCATGAAATTGAAGATATGAAGTGGGATCCTATCGACAAGTGCTTTGTATCATTTTATGATTCTGACGGTACCACTCTTGTGACTACCGCAGAAGTCGAAAACGGCGGAACCCTTTACGAACTTCCGGATGCGGCCAAACCCGAAAATATGGAAAAAGAGGGGCATAAATTCAATGGGTGGAGGATACAGGGAAGCGGGGATCCTTTGACTATTCCGTATAATAATATTACCGAGAGCTTCAGCGTTATAGCTGATTATGATTCCGTTACGGCTGTATTCATAGATACAAAGGGGAATAATTTCGGTACTAAGGTTTTCCCGAGGGGGAGTGTCATAACTCAGGAAGGCCTTTCCGATATTGTTGCCAAAGCTCAGGAAATTGGCGTGATCGACAGCTGGAATCCGCAATTACCGTTTGAGGTCAAGGCTGATACGCCGGCTAATCTGTCCTTTACTATCTCATACAAGGCTGATGATAAGGTTTCGGTCATTTTTTATGCTGTTGAAGATGGCTATCAATATCAGATGTATTATCCGAGTAATCAAAGGCTTGATCTGGTTAATGTTCCTCCCGCGGTCCAAATGCATGTTAATTCCATGACAGGAAAGACTTTCTTAGGATGGGATCCGTCTATTCCATATGATTTAGGCGGGCCGGAGCATGAGTATTATTTTAAGGCAGTCTATAAAGATAACAGTTCTACCGGAAGCAGTACGAGTGGGAGCAGCACCAGCGGAAGCAGCACCAGCGGAAGCAGCACGAGCGGAAGCAGCACGAGTGGAAGCAGTACGAGCGGTAGCAGCACCAGCGGCGGGAGTTCCGGCAGTTCATCCTCTAAGAGCAGCTCTTCAAGCTCGAGCTCAAGGTCTTCAAGCTCAAGTGCGGGCACTTCGTCCTCGAACGTGAATTCCTCAACGACTCCTGTAGTTGTAAGCGGTGCGGTTTCAGGTTATACCCCGCAGGGGAATGCCGGGAACATAAGCTCCGGCGGAGGGAACAGCGGCGGCGGAAACACGGGAGGAGGTACCCCGAGAGGAAGCGGAAATACCAATGTTATCTCCACTACACCGGGTATTTCTGATGTCGGCAAGATGAGCGCGACCGTA
>JAILLY010000105.1 GCA_024692905.1 Lachnospiraceae bacterium
GATAAGATCATCGGTATGCCGCGGCTTAAGAGAAGTATCCCGGCCGCATTCTTAACCTGCCTGAGCCTCAGCTCGTTTATGTCCTTATCCTTCGTCTCACCCTCGGCTCCGCAGTTCCAGCTGTCGTTATCATTGCTGCCGTCCCTGTTATCCTCACCGTTTGCAAGATTATGTTTCTCGTTATAGGCGGTAAGGTCATAAAGGGTGAAACCGTCATGACAGGTTATGAAGTTTATTGATGCCTCCGCACTGCGGTTGCCGTACAGATCGGGCGAACCCTTGAGCCTCCATACAAGCTCGGGACCTGCTTCCGCCGTACTCTTGATGAACTTTCTTAAACAGTCACGATACTTGCCGTTCCATTCGGCCCATCTTCCCCATGCCGGGAAACTGCCGACCTGATAAAGACCTCCCGCGTCCCACGCTTCGGCGATGAGCTTGCACTTGCCGAGCACGGCATCATGCGCAAGGGTCTCAAGCAGCGGAGGGCTCGTCATCGGCGCGCCGTTCTCATCCCTTGATAAAATAGAAGCAAGATCGAAACGGAATCCGTCTATATGGTAGTCCGAGACCCAGTATCTTAACGCATCGAGGATACAGTTCCTGACTATCGCGTTATTGCAGTTCATCGTATTGCCGCATCCGCTGAAATTATAATAGTATCCGTCCGGAGTCAGCAGATAGTATGTCTTATTATCTATGCCGCGGTAGGATATATATGGTCCCTGCTCATTACCTTCGGCCGTATGGTTGAACACGACATCGAGCATGACCTCTATCCCGTTTTTGTGAAGCTGTTTTATAAGGTTCTTGAGTTCATCGGCGGCAAGTCCCAGCGGTGCCGAAGCTGCGTATCCCGCCTTGGGAGAATAGAAACATACCGTCGAATATCCCCAGTAGTTATACAGGCGCTCACCGTCTATCACGCGGCTGTTCTCGAACTCATCGAATTCGAAGATCGGGAGCAGCTCTATGCAGTTGACGCCCAGTTCCTTAAGATACGGTATCTTATCGAGCAGTCCCGCGAAGGTTCCCTTATACCTGACCCCGCTGGACTCATCCTTCGTGAAGCTCCTTACATGGGCTTCGTAAATGACCAGATCCTTCATCGGGATCTCGAGAGGCTTATCGCCTTCCCAGTCGTAATCCTCAAGGATAACGCAGCCGCGGTGCTGGAACATATCATTCCAGTCGGGCTCCCTGCCCCATACGTTGCGCCCGCTGACGAGCTTGGCATAAGGATCGAGCAGGATCTTGCTGCGGTCAAACCTGTAACCGTTCTCGGGATCGTACGGCCCGTCCATACAGTATCCGTACTCAACGTCCTCTATATCAAGGCCGTATACGATCATCGAGAACACGTTCCCTATACGGAATTCCTCGGGAAAAGGGATCCTCGCGAAGGGCTCGGGTGCACCGTGATGGAACAGCACCAGCTCACAATACGTAGCGTCCTTTGAGAATATAGAGAAGTTGATCCCCGTATTCCCTACAACGCTCGCACCGAAGGGCTGCACGCGTCCGCAGCGGTACTTTATTCCATTCAGTTCATGAGTTGGATATTCGTCTATTCTTATCATATTTTATACCGGCTTAAGGGTAACCTTGATCTTGGGTGCAGTATTCGTAGCGGGTATCGTAACCGTAAGGTTATCGGCATCGAACTTATCCCATGCGGTACCGTTGACGGTCACCTTATCGATCTTGACCGATCCCTTCGGAAGGATATCGGGAGATACATGGAGGATATCATCCCTGAACGCACCGGGCTGGGGCTTGAAATAGAGATCAAGAGGCTTCTTCGTTGCAAGCATATTGATATATACTGCCGACAGATAGCACAGCTCAACCGAATGGTAAGCACTCATCGAATGAGATCCCTTCATCCTCTCGGTACCGAGCAGATAAGGAAGTCCGTTATTTAATACGTTAAAGTAAACGGCTCCGTCATCATGATCGAGGAAGAATGAATTATAGAATGCAGCGGATTCCCTTGCGTACTTGAGGTATTCATCCTTGCCGAGTATTCCGTAGAGGATCTGGTATGCAAGTATACCCTGCTCCTGCTGCCACCATGCCTTCCTGTCATGCCATGCGAAGCGGTGGAAATCTTCACCGTCGAAGGTCTTCCTCTCCATTACGTCGTACCAGCCGAAGCGCTGGATATCCATGCCGACGCCGGGCATCTTGGAAGCTATGGTCTCTGCGAACTTAACATATTCATCCTTGGCTGCGTAACTGTTGATACGCATAAGGTTCCAGGCGATCTTTAAGTTATGTCCTACGACACCGCGGTTCTGCTGCCATCCCCAGTTATAATCATGTGACCAGTCGTCATTGAACTTCTCCTGAACAAAAGGACTGTTCTCATAATCCTGGAAATGACCCGTAATCGTATCCGCGGTCTCAACGAGGAAATCCCAGTACTTCTTCTCGTCGGTGGCAAGGCACAGGTTGATAAGATATGCCGGTGCATGGTCACCTACCGAGTTCCAGTTCTTCTTACCCCTGTTTCCGCCGAGGCTGTCCGAAAGGGGATCTAAGAATATGGGATCGATATGTGAATAGTAGCCGCCCCTCTCCTCATCATGGAAATGATCGAAGAGATCGACTGTCATCTTGATATCCCTGTATATGGAAGGATCGCCGGTGATACGGAAGGTCTGGGTAAGACCTGCCAGAGCATATATCTGCTCATACATCGGGATCGCATCGTAGTCATCACCGAACTCGGAAGCAAATACCTTATGCTCACGTCCGTCCTTAACATCGATGCCGTGATACCAGTAAACGATATTCTCGTCGGTATCGTAGAACTTCAGATGATCCTGCATATATTTGCAGCCCTTCTCGGCGGCTTCAAGGAAGCGGTCCTCACCGGTCAGCATGTAAGCCGAAGCCATACCGTAGATCATACGGGAAATGGTATCGGTCTCCTGACGGTAGGTGCTGTCATTCCTTTCACCCGTAAGCATGAGTGAAGTCCTGTAATTGTCGTAGTTGATCTCGCCTTCGGGGAACTGGGAATGGATAAAGAAGTCGCATATCTCCCTGCTCTGCTTAACCCACCAGTCTTCCTCCTCGAAACGGAAATCATCCTTGTTCTTGCCGGGAAAGTCAATACATTTGGCTTCGAAAACGTAATCATCCTTGTTGCTTCCGTTCGGATAGAAGATACCGTAAACGAAAAGCATCTGGCCCGGCTTAAGAAGGTTTTTGATCATGGCCGTCGCATCCGAATAAGGCTCGCCGAGGTTACGCAAGAGCCTTGCATAGATGTTGCTTCCGAGGATAACGTCAAAATCACGTCCGTCGGTAGTGGTCATGACAAACTTCTCTCCGCCGTCATACTCCTTCACATACCCTGAGATCAGATCCGAGAATTCCAGTTTTTGAATTTTCATAGCTCGCTTCCTTTCGTAATTTATTTTATGATTTTTTCTTTCATAATGAGGATATTAAGTCCCTCTTCATTATCGTATTCATAGGTGACTTCATCGGCTATCGTCTTGACCATGAATATGCCGTAGCCTCCGATCGTCATCCTGTCGGGATCACCGATAACGGGATCCTCCTTCTCAAGCGGGTTATACGGCTTGCCCTTATCCTTAAAAGCAAGATAAAAGTATCCGTCAGCCTCACCGCTCTCAACCCAGCAGGGCCTGTACTGCGCATCCTCCTCATAGCCGTAGGATGCGATATTGACAAAGACCTCCTCAACGGCAACATCGATACTGCTTATCATCTGCTTGCCGCAGCCGAGATCTGACATTATACTCTTAACGTAGTCCTGTACTACGGGCAGGTTGCTTACTACTGCTTTAAATTCTTTGATTGTGGAACTTGGGGAAATGCTTTTTTTCAATAGATTCAGGCCTCTTTCAGACTTTCCGCAAATTTTTGTTGAGTATGTCATATATTTTACTACTTTTGACAAAATTTTCAAGAAATAATTGCTTTTTGAGTGAAATTGACTAATAATTCTGTTACAATGAAACAAAACATATGGTTAAAAAAGTGACGATCATGAATAACCCGTTATATCCCGCTCTCCTGAAAAAGCTTTCGGAAGGGGCGGAACTTACAAAAAATGAATATCTTGAACTCATAAGGAACCGGGAGACGGTCCGTGATATGGCATCGGAACTTGCCCGGGCGGAAAGGGACCGCTCTTACGGCCCGTGTATATTCGTGCGCGGACTTATCGAATTTACCAACTGCTGCCGTAATGACTGTTACTACTGCGGGATCAGAAGGTCCAACACAAATATCCGCCGTTACAGGTTAAGCCCGGAAGATATCCTCTCATGCGTCGATACAGGCTACGGACTCGGCTTTCGGACCTTTGTCATGCAGGGCGGCGAAGATCCGTATTACACGGACGACATCCTGTCAGATATCATACGGAGCATAAAGGAGCTTCATCCCGACTGTGCGGTCACTCTGTCGGCAGGCGAGCGGAGTTACGAAAGTTACCGTAAATTGCGGGAAGCCGGTGCCGACAGATATCTTCTGAGGCACGAAACGGTAAATCCCGGCCACTATGCGCGCCTTCATCCTTCATCGATGAGTCACAAAGAACGGACAAACCGGCTTAAAATGCTTATGGAACTTGGTTTTCAGACGGGAGCGGGCTTTATGGTCGGTTCACCGTACCAGACAGAGGAAGACCTTGCGGATGAGCTCATATTTCTCCGCGGGTTAAGGCCCCATATGGTCGGTATCGGCCCGTTCATCCCGCATAAGGATACGCCTTTTGCAGGTATGGAAGCAGGCAGCAGCGAACTTACCGTATTCATGCTCTCGCTCATACGGCTGACTCTTCCCTATGTACTGCTCCCTGCGACAACCGCTCTCAATACGGTTGACCCGCAAGGACGGATAAAGGGAATAAATTCGGGCGCCAATGTGCTGATGCCCAATCTGACGCCCGAAGATCTTCGAAATGATTATTCACTTTATGATAACAAACTCACATCCGGCCCGGGAGCAGCCGCAAATATCGGCCTGCTTAAGGACCTTGTAAGAGCCACCGGCTGCACGATAGTGACGGACCGGGGTGACTGCAGGTATATCTGACTGTGCCTATTTCTCTATAAGCGCTTCAAGCTCCGTCCTTCCTCATCAGCCTCGGTTGATCTGCATGCTCCCATACAGCTGCATACGCTGATACACTTATTGCATCCTACACATTTCTCGTTGGTGTAAACCAAAGAATCCATTCATACCACCTCCAAAAAACTTTTCCGATTTTAGTCCACCCGGTGCGCCGGTCTCATCTGACATTGAATTGGGTGTAAGTTTGGTTATATCACATTTGAGCGAATTTTGACAGAAAAATACGGGAGTATTAAAATTTAGTATGATCTTTTGGCATTAAAGAGGTGAAAAAATGAACTATGATATGCGCTCAATGAGAGCCGAAGAATTCATAAACGACGAGGAGATACGCGAAACTCTCCGCTACGCATCAGACCATAAGGACGATCTTAAACTCATAGATAAGATCCTTGAAAAAGCGAAAATGAGAAAGGGGCTAAACCACAGGGAGGCAAGTGTACTTCTGGCATGTGATAACGAAATCAGGGTAAAGGATATATATGATCTTGCCGAACAGATCAAAAAAGACTTCTACGGAAACCGTATAGTCCTGTTTGCTCCGCTCTACCTTTCAAACTACTGCATAAACGGCTGTCTTTACTGTCCATATCATCTTAAGAACAAAAACATACCCCGAAGGAAGTTAACACAGGAGGAAGTCGCACGTGAAGTCACGGCCCTCCAGGATATGGGACATAAACGTCTTGCGATCGAATCAGGTGAAGACCCCGTAAATAATCCCCTCGAATATATCCTTGACTGTATAAAAACGATCTATTCCATAAAGCATAAAAACGGCGCGATACGAAGGATAAACGTCAATATCGCCGCCACCACGGTTGATGACTACCGCAGGCTTCGCGACGCCGCCATAGGAACATATATACTTTTTCAGGAAACCTATAACAAAACCGAATATGAACGGCTCCATCCCACAGGACCCAAACACGATTACGCATGGCATACCGAAGCGATGGACAGGGCGATGGAAGGCGGCATAGACGATGTCGGCATAGGTGTACTGTTCGGCCTTGACAATTATGATTACGAATTCGCGGCACTTCTTATGCATGCCGAGCATCTGGAAGCCGTTCACGGGGTGGGCCCGCATACGATAAGCGTTCCCCGTGTCAAGAAAGCGGATGATATAGATCCCGGTGATTTCGATAATTCACTCAGTGACGAGATGTTCTGCAAGATTGCGGCATGCATCCGCATAGCCGTTCCATATACCGGCATGATCATATCCACCCGTGAGACTCCGAAGGTCCGTGAAAAGATAATCCGTCTCGGAGTAAGCCAGATAAGCGGCGGCTCAAGGACTTCCGTCGGCGGCTACTGCGAGGAGGAACGTCCTCATGATACCGAGCAGTTTGACGTATCGGATAACCGGACACTTGACGAAGTGGTCAACTGGCTGATGCGGGCAGGTTACATACCCTCCTTCTGTACCGCCTGTTACAGGGAAGGACGTACGGGAGACAGGTTCATGGAACTTTGCAAGTCGGGACAGATCCAGAACTGCTGCCATCCGAATGCGCTCATGACTTTAAAGGAATACCTCATTGATTACGCAGCCCCGGATACGGCAAAGATCGGAAATGCCCTCATTGAAAAAGAAATCGGGAGCATACCGAACGAACAGGTACGAAAGACAGTCTGTCAAAGGCTTGAAAAGATAGCAGCAGGTGAAAGAGACTTCAGGTTCTGAACCATCAGAGGTACCGCTAATGGGACTTAACGACACTCCCTCATCCGAAAGGCTCAACATAGGATTCTTCGGTATGAGGAACGCAGGCAAGAGCAGCCTGATAAACTCAATAGCCGGCCAGCAGGTATCGCTCGTAAGCGATATAGGCGGCACTACCACCGACCCCGTAAATAAGACAATGGAACTCCTTCCTTTAGGGCCGGTGATCCTTACCGACACTCCGGGGTTTGATGATTCGGGAGCCCTCGGTGATCTGCGCGTAAAACGCACTCTCGAAGTCTTAAAGGTCTGCGATGCAGCCGTATTCGTAACGGAAAACGATACATTCGGAAATGATGAACTTAAGCTTATCGGGATTATAAAGGAACGTGACATCCCCTTTTTTATCGTAAGAAATAAAGCCGATATCTGCCCTGACAAAACCGGTGATATATTAAAGGCCTTAAACAGTCAGGCTCCGGGCAGTATGGGAGTGTTCATCGTAAGCACACATGAAGGTACCGGGATTAATGAACTTAAGGAAAGCCTTGCATCTTCCCTTGAAGGTACAGCAAAAAAGATACGTTATGTTGCCGATCTTATCTCACCCTCAGATACCGTGGTCCTTGTCATACCGATCGACTCTTCGGCTCCTAAGGGCCGTCTTATACTTCCCCAGCAGCTTGCGCTCAGGGACATACTTGATGCCGGTGGGGTCTGTGTTGTGACCGGCGTTGAACGTCTTACAAAAACCCTGGATTCCTTAAAGGTGCCGCCGGCTCTCGTGGTGACTGATTCTCAGGTATTCTCAAAAGTAATGGATCTTGTTCCGGATGAGATAAAACTGACATCATTTTCCATACTGATGGCCCGCTACAAGGGATTTCTCGATACCGCGGTACGGGGAGCTTCCGCGATAGACGGCCTTTGTGACGGGGCGCGGGTGCTTATCAGCGAAGGCTGCACTCATCACAGGCAGTGCGGTGATATAGGCACAGTCAAACTTCCCGGATGGATTAGGAAACACACCGGTTGCGATATTGACTTTTCATTTACGCAGGGACACGGATTTCCCGACCGCGTCGAAGGATATGATCTCGTGATACATTGCGGGGGATGCATGTTAAATGACAGGGAGATAAGGGAACGTATGGAACTGTCTGAGCGCTCGGGCGTGCCTTTTACCAATTACGGTATAGCGATCGCGCATATGAACGGCATACTGAAGCGCTGCCTTTCACCGCTTAACCATACTCCCTGCTGATCAGCCCGGTTCTTTTATCCTTATCTCCCCGTTACTGTTCTCATAAAGTATTTTAATACTAAGTCACCGCCCCTGCTCCGTCAAGTCCATCGTATTTCCATCGTATTTCTCCATTTGATAATTCGCGGTCATTATTGTATAGTATAGAGCATGAACGGACAGGGAGGACGGATCTTTACATGATCGGAAAGGCTGTGGTCGCAGGTCATATATGTATCGATATAACGCCCGGGATACCTTCGCAGGGATCTGACAGGATACAGGATATCCTTGCTCCGGGCCGCCTTATCAATGTCGGTGCGGCTGACATACATACGGGCGGAGCAGTTGCCAATACCGGACTAGCGATGAAGTTCCTGGGAGCGGATGTGACTCTTGCGGGCAAGATCGGAGATGATGCCTTCGGTGACATGATCCTCTCGATCACCGACAGCTTCGGCGCGTCGGAAGGTCTTATAAGGAGCGCCGGTGATTCTACCTCATACTCCGTAGTTCTCGCGGTTCCCGGAATAGACAGGATATTCCTGCACGATCCCGGAGCCAACGATACCTTCTGTGCGGATGACATTCCGATGGATGCCGTTAACGAAGCGGCACTTTTCCACTTCGGTTATCCGCCCCTCATGAAACGGATATACGCAAACGACGGAAGCGAACTTGTAAAGATATTCAAACAGGTCAGACAGGCAGGTGCCGCGACAAGCCTTGATCTTGCCGCCGTAGATCCCGACACGGATGCAGGAAGGACCGACTGGAGGAAGATCCTTATAAATGTCCTTCCCTATGTCGATATCTTTGTACCGAGCATCGAGGAACTCATATTCATGCTTGACCGCGGGAAATATGACCGTTTAAGAAATGACAATCCGGACTGCGACCTTACCGGTGTCATAAGCCTTGAGGAAGATATAGAACCGCTTGGAAGTACCTGCCTTGATATGGGCGCGAAGATAGTCCTCATAAAATGCGGTGCACCTGGAATGTATTACTGCACGGCAGGCCCGGAGCATCTTGGGAAGATAAGCGCAAGGCTTTCACTTGATATCTCATCCTGGGCAGATAAGAACGGATTTGTTAAAAGCTTCAAGCCCGGCCGGGTACTTTCCGGGACCGGTGCCGGCGATACGAGCGTCGCGGCTTTCCTTACATCAATACTTAACGGCAACGGGCCGGAAAAATGCGTCAGATATGCGGCCGCGGAAGGTGCCTGCTGCGTGGAGGCATACGATGCACTCGGCGGCCTTAAAACTTTCGAAGAGATAGACAAAAAAATAGGAGCAGGGTGGTAAAAAACATGTATTACACAAATGTACTCGATCTTATAGGGAATACACCTCTTATAAGCCTTGAGCAGACTACAGGTCTTAATCTTTATGCAAAGGCTGAGTTTTTAAACCCGGGCGGCAGCATAAAGGACAGGATCGCACTTAACATGATAGAAGAAGCGGAAAAGGACGGGCGTCTGAAACCGGGAATGACCATCATAGAACCCACCTCGGGAAATACAGGCATAGGACTTGCCCTGTGCGGAGTACGCAAGGGTTACCGCGTTATCATAGTAATGCCCGAAAACATGAGTGAGGAACGCAAGAAGATAATCAAGGCTCTCGGTGCCGAACTTGTGCTGACAGATCCCAAATTGAGCATAGGCGGTTCCGTTGACAAAGCTCTTGAGATAGCAGCATCATCGGATGAATATTTCGTACCCCAGCAGTTCCAGAATCCTGCCAATCCGCAGATGCATTATAAAACGACAGCCGCAGAACTTACCTCCCAGCTTGGGAAGAAGATCGATATTTATGTGTCAGGGATAGGAAGCGGAGGAACACTTCAGGGCGTGGCGCAGTATCTCCTTGAAAAGAACCCGGACTGTAAGATCGTTGCCGTGGAACCTCAGAACGTTTCCGCCCTGCTCGGAGACGAACCCGGCCTTCATCAGATCCAGGGTATAGGAGACGGCTTTATCCCGGATATCCTTGATACTTCCATCATAACCGATATCGTGGAAGTGTCGGATGACGATGCCATAAACACAGCCCGTGAACTTGCAAGAGTACAGGGTCTGCTGGTCGGCACCTCATCAGGCGCAAATGTATGGGCCGCGAAGACCATGGCCGCCAAATACGGAAAGGATAAGATCATCGCAACCGTACTTCCCGACCGCGCCGAAAGATATTTCAGTACCGCGCTTATCTGATCAGTTCCGCCTGCTGCCCCTTCCCAATATGCGAAGGATCCTTAAGAACAGATTTATGATGTCAAGATAGATATCAAGCGCACAGTCAACCGCATTATCAAGCGTCGGTGTATATTGCTGGGCTTTGTAGAAATCATACCCGATATAAAGGCTGAATAAGAGTGCCGCAAACCATGACAACGCCATAAACCCGCCGTTAAAAAGTATTCCGAGGAGCGATCCCGCAAGTACGGCAACAAGTCCGAAGATAAGATATCTTCCTATCGTTTCAAATACCGACGGCCACAGCATGCTTGCAGCGATCATTATGCCGGTGATACACAGCGTATATGTAAACGCCTGGGTCACTAGCTCACTTTCAAGGCCGCCGTACATCTCAACCGCCATGGATACTACAAGCCCGCAAGGAACGACGACCAGATTATATCCTATGAAACTTACGATCGGATCGTCTGACTTTGCCGAAATAAGCGTTCCCGCGATCGCGGACACAAGATATAATATTAAAAACAGTATCGGATTGATATAATCATAAACATTGGGTACGGCCTTGCATAAAATGAGGTTCACCACAAGTCCGTATATGACCACACCGCCCATTATCAGATTATATTTCTGTCTGTCGATGACATCGTTTAAGTCATAATCCGCATAGAGTCTTTCAAGTTTCCTGTTTTCAAATAAACCCGTACTTTCTCTTGCCATGATCCTACCTCACTTTCTTATAATACCCGGTTTTACAAAAGCTCCGCTATCTCATAAATAAGTTTCTCCGTTGCATCCCATCCAAGACAGGGATCGGTGATCGACTTACCGTAAACTCCGCCGCCGGGCTCCTGCGCACCGTCCTCTATATAACTTTCTATCATGAATCCCTTAAGGATGCCCGCAATACGTTCATCATGTCTGGCCGAATGAAGGACTTCCTTAACTATACGCCTCTGTTCAAACGGATCCTTGTTCGAATTGCAGTGATTGGTGTCAACGATCAGCGCCGGATTCATAAGCTTCATCTCATCATATATATCGCACAGCCTTACAAGATCCTCATAATGATAATTGGGCTTCATCGATCCATGCTGATCGGTGTATCCCCTGAGTATGGCGTGCGTATGCCTGTTCCCGTCGGAATGGACCTGCCATCCGCGGTAAATGAAGGTATGTCCGTTCTGAGCAGCGCTTATCGCATTCATCATGACCCTGTAATCACCCGATGTGGGATTCTTCATGCCGACAGGCACGCTTATCCCGCTGGAAGTGAGCCTGTGCTGCTGGTCTTCGACCGAACGGGCTCCGACTGCGACATATATAAGAAGATCGTCGAGGTATCCGTAATTCTCCGTATACAGCATCTCATCCGCACAGGCGAATCCCGTCTCCATAACGGCCCGCATATGCAGATGCCTGGTAGCTTCGATACCTTTGAACAGGTTCGGCTTCTCGGTGGGATCGGGCTGGTGGAGCATTCCCTTATAACCTTCGGCGGTCGTCCTCGGCTTATTTGTATATATCCTCGGAACGATAAATATCTTATCCTTAACCTTCTCCTGGACCGGAATGAGCCTTCCTATATAGTCCATGACCGAATCCTCATTATCGGCTGAGCACGGTCCGATTATCAGGATGAGCTTATCCTTTCTTCCCTCAAATATGGAAACGAGTTCCGCCCTCCTTGACTGTATCGTTTCATTCATCTTTGCGGTCAGCGGATACATCTCCTTAAGTTCCGCCGGGATCGAAAGCTGTCTTTCATATACCATTCCCATGATCTTATCTCCTTATTCCAAAAGCCGTTACATTTACTTATCCCCGAAATGAGGACCGAGTACCCTGATATGTGAACACGTCTTTTCAAGTTTCCGGGTCATTGCATCCCCTTTTTCGTTCACTATATCCCCTTCTATCTCAACATAAAAATAATACTGCCATTTATGATTCTTGAGCGGTCTTGAATGGAGCACCTTCATGTTATAGTCATATTCTGCTATGACCTGAAGAGGTCCGAGCAGCGCACCGGCTCCGTCTTCCACCGTAAATACCGTAACGAAGCTCCTTTTTCCTTCAACGGAGGCAATGCACCCTTTTTCACGTGATACTACCACAAATCTCGTGGTGTTGTCATCTCTTTCGTTTATCTTTTCATCAAGGACCTTAAGGCCGTATATGGCCGCCGTTTCAAGGCTTGCAATGGCCGCAACGGACATATCCTGCATCCTTGAGACCTCCCTTGCGGCAACAGCGGTGTTGGGTGACTGTATGGCCTCATATCCCATGTTTCTTATATATTCATCGCACTGCTCGAGAGCCTTGGGCTGGCTGATGACTTTTTTAATATCACTGATCCTGCTTCCCCTTACACCCAGGAGGTTCTGAGTCACGGGAAGGGAATATATGGCATTTATGTACAGATCCCCCTCAAACAAAAGGTCCATTACATCATTGACCTCACCGGAGTAACTGTTCTCTATGGGAAGCACTGCCAGGTCGCTCTCGCCCGACACGACAGATTCATATGTCTCCTTAAAATTCCTGTAGGAAACATATAATTCATCGGGAAACAGCTTCCTTGCGACTATATGGGCGAATGCGCCCTCTATCCCGCTGTATGCGATCTTTTTAAGCATATCTGGTCTCTTTCCTTTACAGTCAAAACATCTTAAATCACTATAAAACGATATATGAATATAATTCCGATTTCAAGTAGGTTTTTATTTTGTTCAAACTTTTTGATAAATATGGAGATTTTTATTAAGTTTTCTGTTATTATAAATATATACAGTCAATTGTATTTGCATTTTTTCAGGAGGTGTTCATATGTTAAAAGACTGGTCAAAGGCCGATAAACCCGATGATATCGAAATAGATTCCCGACTCGAAACCGCAAGGGCAGAATTAAACGCAAGGCAGATGTCAATAAAGGAAAAGAAGCTTCCGGTACTTGTTATCTTTGATGGCTGGGGCGGAGCCGGAAAAGGCGGGATCATGGGCAAAGTCATCAAAAACCTGGATCCGAGGTTCTATAAGACCGAAACCCTTTCAAAACCGTCGGAAGATGAGCTTAGAAGGCCGTTCCTTTACAGATATTTCGTCCGTATCCCCGAAGCCGGCAGGTTCTCATTCTTTGACGGAAGCTGGATGGATGAGATCACGAAGTCACGCCTTAAAGGCAGGACCGGTGACGATGAGTATAAGCGCCAGCTGACCTCGATCAAACGGTTTGAAAGACAGCTGTCGGATAACGGTTATCTGGTCGTCAAGTTCTTCTTCAATATATCAAAGGAAGAACAGAAAAAACGGCTGTCGGCTCTTAAGGAAGACAAGAATACCTCATGGAGAGTCGGTAAATGGGATCTGTGGCAGAACAAGCACTATAAGGAGTGCGTGGATGTTTACGACGAATATCTTGAACTGACGAACCAGTTTATTGCCCCGTGGTATTTTATCGATTCAAACAGCCGCAAATGGGCGGAACTGCAGGTTACGGAAATACTCGTAAAGAGCATAGATATTGCCTTAAGCAACACAGGCCGTGCCGCCGCCATACTCCAGAATACCTTCCCTTTGGTAAGGATGCCGAAGCTTAACGAGATCGACCTTGACAAGACGATAGGCGATGAGGATTATTCAAAGGAATTAAAGGAACTCCAGGCCGAGCTTGCCGACCTTCACAACCTCATATACCGCAAGAAGATACCGGTCGTTATAGCCTATGAGGGCTGGGACGCGGCAGGTAAGGGCGGAAACATAAAGAGACTCACCTCGGCGCTTGATCCAAGAGGCTTCGAAGTTCATCCCATAGCCTCACCCGAACCCGCAGAGAAGAACAGGCACTATCTGTGGCGGTTCTGGAACAGGCTTCCCAAAGACGGACACATAGCCATCTTTGACAGGACCTGGTACGGCCGTGTCATGGTCGAGAGGCTTGAAGGATTCTGCAGCGAAAATGACTGGCAGCGGGCTTATAATGAGATAAACGAATTTGAAAAGGAACTGGATGACTGGGGTGCTGTCCTTATCAAATTCTGGGTACAGATAGATAAGGATACGCAGCTTGCGCGCTTCACCGACAGACAGAATACACCGGAAAAACAGTGGAAGATCACGGATGAGGATTGGAGAAACCGTGAGAAATGGGACCTGTATGAAGAAGCCGTAAATGAGATGATCCAGAAGACCAGTACGGAATATGCTCCATGGCATATACTTGAATCAAATGACAAGCACTATGCACGTATCAAGGCATTAAAAACAGTCATCGCAGAGATCAGGAAGCGATGAACAGACATACGGCCGTTACGACCGCGCAGGCACCGAAAACGACTCCCGCTATGACCATTGTACGCATCGTGGAGCATTCATCCTGCATACCGGCTCCTCGGCCTGTTCCCTGAGCGCGCCGTCTTTGATCCGGACGGCGTGTTCTGTATCCTTGCGGCCGTTCGATCCGAAGCCTTATCTCGGGTTCTGACTGTTCATCCGCAAACTGTGCTTCGGGATGCGGCTGTGACATTAAGGACTCCTGCTCCGGTTCATATCCGGCCTGCTGTGTATCTTGTACCCCGGGCTGCCGGTCCTTAAATTCAGGCTGCTGCGCCTTTGAATTTTGAATCCCGGGTTCAGGCTCTGTCATCCCTGCTTTCAGCGCGTTCTTCTTTTCGGTATCCATAGCCGCATATTCTTCCGACGATACCCCAAGATCCTTAAGCATCCCCTCACACTGCGGACATTTAGCCTTTTTTCCGGTACCACCGACCTTAAATAACCTGTTGCAGTCTGCGCAATAATACATGTAACTGTCCATCTTGCCACCTCCGAACGCGCCGGTCATTTCACCTGCTTTCTCGATTTTAACATATATTTCAGGCGTTGTCCTATTTTTCTTCATTGACTGTCTCCTCAAGTATAAGTATATATGATATAATCATGGGCAGCACAGGAAACCATCCTTGCTTAACTGCGTCTGAAAGGAGCCTGCGATGGATTATTCAGCCATGATAGACAACGTTCACGGGATCGCATGCATAGTGTCCCTGCGAAGAGCCGAAGACGGGAACGATACGATCACCATTACGGCCGCCAACAGGAATTACCTTGCTTCCGTAAACAAACAGGATGAGGAATTTATCCCGAACAGGCCCTATACATATTATATTTATCCGGATCCTAACTTTGAAGTACTTACCCGGAACTGCATCAATGAACATAAGATCGAGCACCAGTATGTCAATGCCGCCCGTTACGGTGCATGGCTTGACTTCTACATGATCCCCCTTGAGGATGATGCGGACGGAAACGGATACTCTCTTTTCTCATATGAAATGTCTCCGATGTCCGATTCCGAAAAACTGATCGATATATCCGCGGCGACCGCATATATGGTCTTAAAGACATGTATCAAACTGAGGGAGAACGACGATTTCATATCCAACTTCGATTCCGTTGTTAAGGACATCCGGTCCCAGTGTGAATCGGAAGGCTGTTCCATTATACTTATCAATAACGAAGAAAACCGGATAGATACCATCTTCTACGATAATACGGATAACTTTGCTCCGGATAAGAATGACGTATTTCTTAAACCCGAGTTCTATGATATCGTCATAAACTGGGAAAAGATCATGGAGGGCACCAACTGCTTTATCATCACAAATGATGAGGAACTTAACGCAGTAAAGCTCAAGGATCCCGCATGGTACGAATCCCTTATCATATCCCGGATAAAGAGCCTTGTATTATATCCTCTAAGGACCAATAATATCCTCTACGGATATATCCTCGCATCCAATTTCAATTCGGATAAGACATCGTTTATCAGGGAGATAATGGAACTGAACTCCTTTATCCTTTCGGCGGAAGTCGAAAATTACAGGATGCGGAAGAAGCTTGAAATGATCGGAATAACGGATATGCTCACAGGTGTTCTGAACCGTAATGCCATGAGCAAAAAGATCGACGAACTTATTTCGGATGAACACAGTGGAAAAAAAGGCATCGGTATTGTCTTCATCGATGTGAACGGCCTAAAGACGGTAAACGATCTCATAGGCCATAATGAAGGCGATGAAATACTTAAGAACGTCGCATCAAAGATAAGATCCGTATATACCGGAAATAATATCTATCGCGCCGGCGGGGATGAATTCCTTGTAATCATAGATGACATGGATAAAGACAGGTTCTCATCTCTCTTCGATAAACTCAGATCACTTTCACGTGTCAAGGGAGAACCTGCCTTTGCTATAGGTGCGTACTATGACGATACCGGTATGGATATAAACAGGATAATGCATATTGCGGATAAGAACATGTACAGGGACAAGGCCGATTATTACGAGACCAATCCCGATGCGGACCGCAGGACTTCATTCTGATCACTGAACGCTTGCACGGAATATGGCAAGCATCGCTTCCTCATTCAGTACCTTTGCGGAACCCATTTCTCCGCCAACGCCGATCGCGCACTTCTTCGCCATAAGCTTAAGTTCTTCTTCGGTGGGTTTAACGCCCAGTTCGCGCAGATTGGTCGGCATGTTTATGCTCCTGAAGAAATCCTCGAGCGCCTCAATACCCGCAAGCGCTGTCTCCTCATCGCTCCCAGTGTCCTTAACTTCCATAACATTTACAGCGAACTTCTTAAACCTTACAAGGCAGTCCTTGTATACATATCTCGCCCAGCTGCCCCAGATCGCGGCGAGACCCGCGCCGTGCGCAACATCATAAAGGCCTCCGAGTTCATGCTCAAGCTTATGTGTCATCCAGTCCCCGCCGTCATTACCGCATCCGGTAAGACCGTTATGGGAAAGGCTGCCTGCCCACATGACCTCAGCCCTTGCATCATAGTTTTTCGGATCGTCACGCAGGATAAGCGCATTCTTCTTCACCGTACGCAGGAGTCCTTCCGCGATCGCATCCGTCAATTCCATATTTCCTCCGTTGGTAAAATATCTCTCCATCGTATGCATCATTATGTCGGTACATCCGCATGCCGTCTGATAATCCGGAAGAGTCATGGTCAGTTCGGGATTCATGATCGCAAATTTAGCCCTGCCGTGATCACTGCTGTATCCGCGCTTAATGAGTCCTTCTTCTTTTGTGATAACGGAAGAATCACTCATCTCACTTCCCGTAGCCGCGATCGTAAGTATTACTCCGAGAGGAAGGCATCCTTCCGCTTTACGCTTATAGTCATAAAAATCCCATACATCGCCGCCGTTCGCAACTCCGTATCCGATCGCCTTGGCAGAATCGATCGCGCTTCCGCCTCCCACGGCAAGAAGAAAATCCACATTTTCTTTCCTGCACAGTTCAATACCCTCATATACCAGTTTAAGACGGGGATTCGGTACAGCACCGCCGAGAGTGACATACTTTATCCCTTCTGCATCAAGCCGGTCCGTCACACGTTTGAGAAGACCCGACCTTACGACGCTTCCTCCGCCGTAATGTATAAGTACCTTCGTTCCTCCGAACTCCTTTATAAGCCCGGCTGTACTACTCTCCGCATTTCTCCCGAATATGACCTTTGTCGGGGTAAAATAGTTAAAATCAAACATTATACCTTCTCCTTTCTGCCTATGCCTCCCACTTAAACACCGATATCAGTCCCGGCTGAAGTATTACGTCAGCTGTATATTCAACATGCATTTCAAAGTCCTCATGTATCTCCGTTTTGATAACCGGAATGATCCTGTCATTTATCATATCCTTTAACCCTGTTACCTCACGGGAAGTATGCATGGTCACATGCCCGGGATGTACCTTGTCCTTTACATATCTGTATAAGATCATGCTTCCGTCATCATAGGTGAACATCGAGAAATCCCGGCCCGAAGCATATGTATCCGTACCGCCGCAAAGAAGAGCTCTCTTAAGCACATCGACCGCTGCCTTCGGCATCCTGTACAGATCCGCTTCGTTATCCGGCACCGACATGATATATATCCTGCCCCTGCCGTATGTGCTCCTTAAGAACAGCGATGTATGCAGATCACCCGACCCGCCGTTTAACAATGACCACGAGGCATTGTTTCCATGGATGATCTCAGGGAAAAGGATCGGTTCTCTGTCCTCGATATATCCTGCGTTATCACCGGTTATATGATATCTGGTGACCTGATATTTCTTTGTGCTAACACGGGCTTCCGTAAGCCCGCGCCTTAAAAGTTCCTCACCTTTCCTTGCAAGAAAGCCGGTTGTTATGACCGCATCCCCGCCCTTTTGTACAAACCGCGCAAGCTTATCCGTTATATCCGGATCTCCGGCAGCGGTTTCGGTAAGTAATATCTTATCTGCATCCCCGGGAAAAACAGGGGTTGGCTCCATAGGAAGTCCGAGCATTCCGAGCCTCATCTCAAGATGGTTTTCGCCTGATGAAGCATGCGGTATATATACGGGTATCCCTGTCGGAGTACCAACGTTGTCCATAAGTTTATCTATCTTCCGAAGGCTGAATCCGAGCGCGCATATCCATGGATTATCGATAAGATCCCCCCATTGGAAATGCATTAGCTCCCCTGCCTGCGCGAAAGCCGTAAGATATGCCTGCTCCATATATCTGTCCGCCGACCAGCACTGGTAGGTATCGTACCATCCCCCGCCGCATTTTCCGGGCCATGCATTCTTCATAAACCTTACAAGCGAATAGCTAAGATATTCGGGAAGATGCTGGTCTGTGTATGCGGGACTTCTTGTCTCCGTCCCGATATATGTAAGATCGAATATCTCATCCTGGGCTTCGGGCAGATATCCCGTGAAATTGAATGATTCTCTCCAGTTGGGGTACTTGATCACCATCTTAACATCGGGATTTACCTTTTTTGCCGGATCGACGATAAGGTTCTTCGAAACATCAAGCATAAGCTCACGCCTGAAATCAGTCCAGTTACGATCACCCTTGCTCTTTATACAGCTTTCACAGGTGCAGTTCGTGAAATAAAAATCATCAAGGATAACTTCGTCAAAAAGGCCCGCCGCATATTCGGATATCCGTTTTAAACTCTCTCTCATCTGCGGATCCGTGTAACAGAAAGTATTAAATATCCTCCGCCTTCCCTTAGCGGGATCTTCATGTTCGTTTATGATGGTGGTTATGGCCCCCGATACGGTCACCCCCTTGCCTTCAAGGAATGACTTTATCTTAAGGATCTGCTCCTTATCCACATCGATATCGCCGCGGTGAGTCTCAAGATACACCTTATCAAGACCTAAATACTTTTCAAGAAAGTCATAGTCCTTCTCAAGCTTTTCCGTATCGATGGATACCGATACCCATGCAGGTATGAAGACCACTGTCGTAAAATTCCTGTAATGTCTGTTCATATAATTCTCCCTTCATAACCGTCCGTATAAAAGATTCATTGGTCCAGTATCCCGGCTGCTTCCTCCATCAGCGTGATTATCGGAAGGTGCTGAGGACATACGCGTTCACACTGCCCGCATCCGATACAGTCGGATGCTTTTCCGCTCCTTTGTATAAGACCCGAATAGAAATTCTTGGACCGCCAGTCATCGGGATATCTCCTGAGCGTATTTATCGTCCTGAATACGTCGGGGATGCTTATGCTCATCGGACAGCCGTCACAGCAGTACTTACAGCCCGTACATCCTATCTGCGGAATGGCAAGTATTTCCTCTGTAACCTCGTTTACGATATCAAGCTCGTCCTCCGCAAGCGGTTCAAAATCAGTGAACGTCCTTATATTATCATCCATCTGAGCTTCACTTGACATGCCTGACAATATGGTCATCACACCCGGAAGGGATCCGACAAACCTTAAGGCCCATGACGCGACCGATCTATCGGGCTGACGCTCCTTAAATTTCTTCTCTATATCGGGTCCTAAGTCAGCAAGCATTCCGCCTCTTACCGGTTCCATGATTATCATGGGTATATTTCTTTTATGCAGGATCTCGTATAATTCCTGCGAACGTACTACCGGGTTTGTCCTGTCAAGATAATTCAACTGGATCTGGACAAACTCAACCTCCGGATGCGCATCAAGCACGGTTTCAAGCAGTTCCGGACTTCCGTGATACGAAAAGCCGAAGTGCTTTATCTTTCCCTCTTCCTTTCGCTTCATACACCAGTCAAAGCAGTCATATTTAACATACGTATCATAGTTTGAGCCGTCTTCAACCGAATGCAGAAGGTAAAAATCAAAGTACTCAACACCGGCTCTCTTAAGCTGCTCGTTAAAGAGCCTCTCGGCATCCGCCGCGCTCTTCATTTCCCATGCCGGAAGCTTCGTGGCAAGCATAAAGCTGTCCCTTGGATATCTCCTGACAAGCGCCTCCCTTGCGGCAACTTCAGACATTCCCCCGTGATACACATAGGCCGTATCGAAATAATTCATACCCGCCTTCATATATTTGTCAACCATTGCACATACCTGCTCAAGGTCGATCTTTCCGTCTTTTTCCGGCAGCCTCATAAGCCCGAATCCGAGCTTTGGCATCTTATTTAAGTCTATACCCATAAGCATATTCTCCTATACCATCATCTGATATATCTTCGTACAGTCATCAGTGTCAAGCGGGACAAATCCCGATATCTTTCCGTCGCGGCCGTTTCCGTAGCAAAGATTTTTTACGAGTACGGGGATATCCTCTTCCTTTGCACCAAGTCCCTTAAAGTCGGAAGGCATTCCGAGCGACGTAAGGAAAGCGGAAAATGCATTGATACCTTCAAGCGCGGTAACCTCCGGATGCTCAAAATCCATGCTGCATCCCCATACCCTTACCGCGACCTGGGCAAATCTCATTATGTTATGCTTCATAACGTATTTGAATACGGCAGGCATAGTCACTGCAAGTCCCGCACCGTGTGCACAGTCATACAGTGCGGACAGCTCATGCTCGATATCGTGACTGTTCCAGTCCTGGGAACGTCCGACCCCGCAGGAGTTATTATGTGCCATCATACCTGCCCACATGATATTCGCTCTTGCCTCGTAATCATCCGGATCCTTAATGACTCTCGGACCTTCATGCTTCATCGTAAGAAGAAGCGCTTCGATCAGCCTGTCTGTAACTTCAACATCCTTTGTATTGGTCAGATATCTCTCATACAGATGCGCCATTATATCGGTTATGCCTGCTGCCGTCTGGAATGCAGGCAGCGTCTGGGTAAGCGCGGGATTCAATATGCTGAACTTGGGCCTTATGGCATCACCGGTCGCTCCGCGCTTCATCATATCATCTTCGCGCGTTATGACCGAATCCGGACTTCCCTCACTTCCGGCAGCCGCGATCGTAAGAATGGTACCGACCGGCAGGGCTTCTTCTATTACCTTACCGCAGTAGAAATCCCAGAAATCACCGTCATAGAGCACGCCGGCCGCTATTGCTTTTGAGGAATCGATCGTACTTCCGCCGCCTACGGCAAGGATCATGTCAACATTCTCTTTTTTGCACAGGTCTATCCCTTCATAAACAAGGCCGCTGCGCGGATTGGGCTTTACTCCCCCGAGTTCGGTATAGTCTATCCCTTCGGATTTAAGTGAAGCCTTTACCCTGTCAAGAAGGCCTGAACGTACCACGCTTCCGCCGCCGTAATGTATCAGAACCTTTGACCCTCCGAATCTCTTCACCATTTCTCCGGTGCGGTTTTCAGCCTCCTTACCGAATACAAAATACGTCGGTGAGTAAAAAGTAAAATTGTTCATACATAAGCTCCTTTCTGCCGTTATACCACTTTGGTGATAGATCAACGGTCCGTCAAGTGTTTAGAGTTTCATTCATGCTGCCTGTGCGGTATCCCTTAAGGTCAAGCGATACGTAGATAAATCCGGTCTCCTTAAATGCATCGTAAACCTTCGTTCTTATTCCCTCATCCATGAGCCTTTCCATCTCATCCGGAGCAAGTTCGATCCTTGCAACATCCCCGTGTATCCTTACCCTGAGTTGATGAAAGCCCAGATCCATAAGGAACTGCTCGGCCCTGTCCACCATATCAAGCTTCTTCTTTGTTATCTCATCACCATAGGGAAACCTGCTTGCCAGACAGGCAAAGGACGGCTTATCCCAGGTGGGAAGACCAAAATGTTTTGATAATATGCGGATCTCCTCCTTGGTAAACCCGATATGTCTTAACGGACTCTTTATCCCAAGCTCCGCCACCGCTGTAAGCCCCGGCCTGTAATCGCCGTTATCATCAAGATTGGATCCCTCCGCCACTTCGTTCATGCCTTCCCTTTCGGCTATCTTTTTTATCTTTGTAAAGAGTTCCTTTTTGCACAGATAGCAGCGGTTCTTCGGGTTATGCGAAAAGCCTTCTATTTCAAGCTCCTCACTGTTAAATGTCTCATAGCGGATCCCCTGACTCTTACAGTACTTTATGGCCTCATTAAGTTCCCTTGCCGGAAAGGAGCAGGATGATGCCGTTATGGCCATCACGTTTTCTTTAAGGGCTTCCTTTGCGGCAAATAACAGAAATGTCGAATCCACACCGCTTGAAAACGCCACTGCCACGCTCTTAAGGGAACGAAGATATTCCTTCAGTTCTTCGTATTTTTCAAATAACGGTTCTTTGCTGTTGACCTTATCCAATTTATCTTTATCCTCCGTGTCAGCATGTCCGGCTTTCTCTTATGGATGCATCAGGGTCTCTTTCCGATCATCTTTATAATATCCGCATCATTTGCTCCGGGAAAATTATCCCTGATACGGCAAACGATCCTGTCATAACTTTCCGCCGGACTTTCATCATATGCGGCCGTTACCTTTTCATATCCCCACACGGCTTCCGGCGGGAGCATTACGGAGACAGGCATTCCGTATTCCTCCCCGCGTTTGTTCACACGTTTGTGAAAATCGGTTATAACAAGATATGTCTGCATCTGAAGGCCTGTTACTATCCCGGGATAGTTCTTGTCTCCTCCCTTTCCGAACCCGGCCTTCTTCTTAAGTTCCGTTGACAGTATCTGATCGTCCGGAAACGTTACATCTCCGTCTTCATCCCTGCCCGTCAGAATATCCATGATCTTCTTTTCCCTGCGGTTTGCAAGACCGTCCTCATAACGCGAATCAAAGTCATACCCGTCACGTCTGTAATTGACAAAGAACGGAAGCCATTCAAGGCTGATGAACCCTGCTTTCTGATCAAAGAACTTCCCGTATGCAACCTGATGCCCTGCGGCAATGATCTCTCTCCATTCCCACGGGTCCTCTTCCTTTATGCCTGTCCACCAGTAATCCGGTGAAACATGCTCTTCCGCCGAGAATCCGGTCACTCCGTTTGCAAATAACGGCAGAAATCCGACTTCGTTTATCCAGTTTATAAGTTCCTGCCATGTACGTATGCGGTAAGGATCATTCCGATCAAGGCCGCGCATGATCCATACACCATCCTCTATCGCCATTCAGAACACCCGATCTTTCTTAAACGGACTTATGCCGGTTTATCATTTTGAGTGATATGATCGGCAACATAAATACCGCTTGCGGATGCATGTGAAAGAGAATGCGTTACACCGCTGCCGTCACCGATCACATAAAGACCTTTATGCTTTGTCTCAAGATTGTCATCTATATCAACTTCCATGTTATAGAACTTG
Source organism: Lachnospiraceae bacterium (assembly GCA_024692905.1). Taxonomy (GTDB): domain Bacteria; phylum Bacillota; class Clostridia; order Lachnospirales; family Lachnospiraceae; genus UBA2868. Next base: position 23,805 of record JAILLY010000105.1, read on the forward strand.
ACCTCAACACCGTATAAAAGAGTGTCGTCATTCGCCGTACCCGGTGCCACCTTGTCGAGTGCATATACCATTTCTATGATACCGTCAAGGATACGTTTCGGAAGTACGAGACTTAAATCGCCCGGAGTTGCCGCAAGTGTCGGCGTCACCGTTGATTCGGCGATACGTTCCGTGTTGCTTCGCCTTCCCCTTATTAGATCACCGAACCGCTGCACGATAACACCGCCGCCGAGCATGTTTGAAAGCCTTGCTATACTCTCACCGTATGCATTGGAATCCTTAAAGGGCTCGGAAAAATGTTTTGCGACAAGAAGAGCAAAATTCGTATTGTCCGTATGTCTTGCCGGATCGTCATAACTGTGTCCGTTTACGGTTATTATCCCGTTCGTATTTTCATTTACCACGCTTCCGTACGGGTTCATGCAGAATGTACGGACCCTGTCCTCGTATTTCTCGGTACGGTATACGATCTTACTCTCATATAACTCATCGGTAAGGTGCGAGAATATCACTGCCGGAAGTTCAACCCTGACACCGATATCCACCCTGTTTGACTTTGTCCCGATATTAAGATCCGAACATATCTCTTCCATCCACTTACTGCCGCTGCGGCCTACCGAGAGTATGCAGTACTTGCAGTCCGCATGATCGTCCCCGTAAATGACCCTGTATCCGCCATCCGTTATCTCTACCTTTTTTACAGGGGTATTGAAGTAAAAATCAACCTTATCCTTAAGCTCCGAAAACAGGTTTTCAAGAACAACGTAGTTGATATCCGTTCCAAGATGCCTTACCGATGCATCAAGAAGCTTAAGCTTGTTCTGCATGCATATCTTCTTAAACTTTGTATCCGTGGTGGAATACATGTGGGTTTCCGCCCCGCCGTGAGCACAGTTGATCTCATCAACATATTTCATGAGCTTTATCGCCTTCTCTTTCCCGATATGCTCATACAGCGTGCCGCCGAAATCATTGGTTATATTATATTTGCCGTCCGAAAAAGCTCCCGCTCCTCCGAAACCGCTCATGATGGCACAGGTCCTGCAGTTTATGCATGACTTTACCTTATCTCCGTCGATCGGACATTTGCGCTTCTCGAGCGGTTCGCCTTTTTCAAACACTGCGACCTTAAGCTCCGGGTTGTTTTTGATCAATTCATACGCCGAAAATATGCCTCCCGGTCCCGAACCTATTATGATCACATCATATTTCATACATTTCTCTCCTTTTTATAAAGCTTAAAGATCCGTTTTTCTGACCCTTATATAATAAATCATTTACCGCTGCAAGTGAAGCATTACATGGCTGAAGTGATAACAGAACGGGACAGGTACCATCGTACCTGTCCCGCTTATGAAAACACAGGATCAAATATCCTTTGAATTCAATATTATTTCTTCTTATTAACGGTATCCTTAAGAGCCTTGCCGGCCTTGAACTTAGGAGCCTTTGAAGCAGGGATCTTGATCTTGGCGCCGGTCTGGGGATTCTTGCCTTCCCTTGCAGCCCTCTTGGAAACTTCGAATGTACCAAAGCCGATAAGCTGAACCTTATCACCCTTCTTAAGGGTCTTTGCGATAGTCTCGGTAAAAGCAGCCAGAGCAGCTTCCGTATCCTTCTTGGTAAGTCCGGACTTCTTGGCCATTGCATCAACTAATTCTGATTTGTTCATAGAAATACCTCCTGTTGGGTTTTTTTCTGTAACTTGCTTAATTATAACACCATTTACGGCATCAGACCAGTATTTTTCACAACTTCTGCCTTTATCACTTCACTTTTTCCCTTATTGTTCTTTTTCCCGGTAAGCCTGATCGTAAAGCTTCCGTCTTCCATCCTGTATTCTTCACTGACGATCCGGTCACGGCCGGCTCCCTGAAGCATCTTATAAAAGTCCATAAGTACCTGCGGTATAATGACCGTCTGGTAATGGCTTATCCCGGCATCGCCGACATGTTTTTTAATATCTTCCAAAAGTTCTTCCATCCAGATTTCCATAGTTTCCTGTCTCCTTTTCCGGTATCATACTCCGCTCAGATCAAACTCGGGGATAAACCCGTCATCAGCCGAACCTTTTTCCTGCATATATCCTTTAACTCCAAGGCTTTGTGCGTATCTTATAAGGCTGTTGTATTCCGTTTCCGATACGGGCCTGTTTATTTCGGGAAAAGACTCAAGCCTGCCGTTTGGAGTATACTGGTCAAGCAGGCTTAAAATGACTTTATCCCCGTATCTGTCATGAAGATATTTAACAATGAGCTTTGCCTGTATCAGCATACCCGGCATGAGAAGATGCCTTACGATCACCCCTCTTTTAAGGATACTGCCATTATCCGTCTCATCAAATATGCATTCCGGGCATTGCCGTACCATCTCATCCACTGCCGCTTTCGCAGCTTTTGGATAACCCGGAGCATTACTTAAGCGTTTAGCGTCTTCATCCCTTATATATTTAAAGTCAGGCAGGTAGATATCGATAAGTCCCTCAAGGCTTCTTATGCTCTCAACGTTCAAATAGGATGATGTATTAAGTATGAACGGAAGTTTAAATCCCCTCTCCTTTACTCTTTTCATCGCCGTTTTTATCCCGGGCAGATAAATATCTCCCGTAACAAGGTTTATATTATTCGCTCCCTTATCGGCAAGTTCATAAAAAATCTCGGCAAGGCGGCCTTCAGAAACCTCTTTACCGATTCCGCCGCTGCTTATCATATGATTCTGGCAAAAAACACAGCCCATGTTGCATCCCGTGAAAAATACAGCACCCGAACCTTTTGTCCCCGAAATGCAGGGTTCTTCCCACATATGCAGGGCAGCTCTTGCGATTCGCATATCCGCCCCGCTCTTACAATACCCGGTTTTCTCATACCGGTTCACCCTGCATTTTCTTGCGCAGAGAATACATTCTTCATATTCTTTATACAGATCCCGTTCCATTTGCCCGATACCCTGTTCATCACTTATATGTCACAAAACCGCCTGCATTTTCAAATAATTTTAACATCTTGCACTCATTTTTTTCAAATGATATGATTCAGGTGCAGTAACCTTAAGGAGAATCCATGCGCATACTTATCGTTGAAGATGAAAAATCCCTGGCGCAGCTGATAAGCGACAGGCTCAAAAAAGACAGATATACGGTAGATGTATCCAATGACGGTGAAGAGGGATTATATAATGCCTTATCCGGGATATACGATCTGATCATACTTGATATCATGCTCCCGAAGGTCGACGGTATCGAAATACTTAAGGAGCTTAGAAAAGAGGATCATAACGTTAAGGTCATAATGCTCACCGCAAAGGCAGAGCTTGACGACAGGCTGCTCGGATTTGCATCGGGCGCAAACGATTATGTCCCGAAACCCTTTCATATAGATGAACTCATAGCACGTGTAAATGCCCAGCTCAATATCGGAAGAGCCGTGGATGAGACTCTTAAATACGGCGATCTTATACTTAACTACCCATCCTCCGAAATATGTTCGGACAGATCGGGGGAAAGCATAAGCGTTAACAATAAGGAATTCCAGCTACTTGAATATCTTATGAGCAATCCGGACCGCATCCTGTCAAGGGAGATGATATATGACAGGGTATGGGGGATGGAAAGCGATGCTCTTTCAAACAATCTTGAGGCATATATGTCCTTTGTCCGCAAGAAATTAAAGCTTATAGATTCACAGGTTTCAATAAAAACCGTGCGGAACATGGGTTATAAACTGACCTGCGACTGATATAAGCCATCAAACCACCGACTGTTTACAAAGGCTGATACCATGAACGAACTTCGAAGAAAAACAATACTTACCCTGTTTTCCATCCTTACCGTCATACTTATAACTGCGCTTGCCGCACTGAACATAAACATATACAGGCGCGAGTATATGAGTATTGAAAGAGGACTTAATGTTTTTGATAACAGGGGCGGGTTCAAAGACGCTCCCCCGGGACCGGACGGTACATCCGGTGAAGCCAAAAAGCAAAAACCCCGTGATATCGACAATATGATGATCGCGGACAATGAGATCTATACCGTAAAGCTTGATACGGACGGAGAAATATCCGGTATCATAAACCACGGCAGCGTATCCGGTAATTTCGATATTAATAAGACGGCAGTCACAGTCAGAGACCGGGTTTACGGATCGGCGGCCGGCATCATACACATAGGAAACCTGTATCATGAGAGTTATTCCTATAAATACAGGAATAACGATCTTATAGTGATCCTTAACAATACGGAAAAGTCAGACAAGCTTAAGTTCCTCCTTATCGGATCGGTCATATTTTTTGCGATCATGGAGGCCGTTCTCTTTCTTGTGTCGCGGCTTATCACAGGGCGGATCGTAAGGCCTGCAGAAGACGCCTTTAAACGCCAGAAGGAATTCATCGCAGATGCTTCACACGAATTAAAGACTCCTCTTGCCGTTATAATGGCATCCGCTGATGAGTTAAGGGATGACGCAGCGCCCGGCACCAATAAACAGTATATCGAAAACATACGGTACGAATCCGACAGGATGAACCGTCTCATCACCGGATTACTTGATCTGTCAAAGCTCGAAGAAAGCGGTGCGGATACATCATATAAGGAAGAAGATCTTTCACATATCCTTGAAAAGACCTGTCTTGTTTTTGACGGTGTGGCATTTGAGCATTCTGTCACCATACAGACCGATATCGAAAAAAACCTTATGTTTAAATGCAATAAAGACGACATGGAAAAAATGTTTTCCACGATACTCGACAATGCCGTAAAACACAGTCATAAAGATACGGCAGTAAGGGTGAGTGCACATCTTATCAAGACCGGGATCGAAATAAAGATCACAGACACGGGCGATCCGATAAAGGATGAGGACAGGGACAGGATATTCGAAAGGTTTTACCGGGCCGACAGATCAAGAGACCGCAGTAATAACCGTTACGGACTTGGCCTTGCCATCGCAAAGAGGATAGCCTTGAATCACAACGGTGATATAAAGGCCGGATCTGCGGACGGGGATACAACATTTGAGATAGTATTTCGAAAGTAAAACAGGGCTTTGCAAAGACAGGGGACGATCCCCTGTTTTTTTTAATGTTCATTTAAGATTTGAGTCGTATCCTTTGTTCAGAACAAAAAAAAGAAAGGACTAAACGACATGAGCGTATACAAAGAGGTATTCAAAAGAACCGAGATCAAATACCTTTTAAGCGAAGAACAGTTAAACGGACTGATGCCCTGTCTTGAAACCATCGCAAGGGTCGATGAGTACGGACTCACAAGGATAAACAATATCTATTTTGATACTCCGGATTACCGCCTTGCCAAGATATCGATGGACAAACCGCTGTACAAGGAAAAGTTAAGACTGAGGACCTACGGACCCACCGGAGATGATTCTGATTCTTTCATCGAGATAAAGAAAAAATTCGCAGGTATCGTGTATAAGAGAAGGATATCCGGCCGATACTCAGACACATACAGTTACCTGACACAGCCGGGCGTTTCGGAAAAATGCTTTGACCCGACACAGATCTCAAAAGAGATATGCGAATTTATAAAGCTGTACGGCGGCCTTAAGCCCGCAATGTGCATCTGCTATGACAGGATCGCGATGGCCGGTCTTTGGGATGAAGGATTCCGGGTGACTTTTGACAGCAATATCGCATGGTATACCGGCTATATGGACTTAAGGCATCCGATGAGCGGTCAAAAGCTTCTTAAGGACGGACAGTACCTTATGGAGATAAAAGTAAACAACGCAATGCCGATGGGTCTTGCGAGAAAGCTAAGTGAACTTGCGATATTTCCGGTTTCTTTTTCCAAATACGGATCCGGATACGCAGATATGAAAAAAAGGAGTGAAAGCTTATGTTTGATATGATTTTTTCTTCGATACTGACAAACGGAACATTTACCGGGACACAGCTTGCCCTGTCAACGCTTACGGCCCTGGTATGCGGGCTGATCATCGCCGGTGCGTACATGATAAAGAACAGGTGCTCAAGGAGTTTTCTAATAACACTGATCCTGCTGCCTTCGATAGTCGAACTTGTGATAATCCTCGTAAACGGCAATATCGGCGCCGGCGTGGCAGTGGCGGGAGCCTTCTCACTTGTACGGTTCCGTTCCGTGCCCGGAAAGGGACAGGAGATCACCGGGATATTCCTCGCCATGGCGGCAGGTCTTGCGACCGGAATGGGTTACATCGGTGTTGCGATATTCTTTTCACTTATCATTTCCGTGATAAATATGTTATTAAATATACTGGATCCCGGTCATGATCCAAAGGGACTTCAGACGCTTAAGATAACCGTTCCTGAAAACCTTGATTATGAAGGGAAGTTCGATGACATATTCAATCGTTACTTAAGATCTTATTCCTATGACGAAGTAAGGACCACCAACATGGGAAGCCTTTACAGGATAACATTAAGCGTTCTGCTTAAAGATAATGTATCTGCCAGGGAATTTATCGACGAGCTCCGTACCGGTAACGGAAACCTGGATATAAGCCTTGGAAGAATGGTCGACAGCGTGGATTCACTGTGACCGGAACGATAAAATTCCGGATAAACAGACAGGAGGTATATACGAATGAAAAACAAAATGATAACAATGACAATGGCTGTATTGCTTGCAGCATCACTTACGGCATGCGCGGACACGGGAACTGTTACCGAAACTATAAGCGGTGAAGTTGCCTCGCAGGCCCCGTCAGGAAATGCAGCACGGGGTACAGTCAGGGAACCGGCAGAAACGGATGACAACGCATCCGGAA